>JBMTJI010000015.1:0-48968 GCA_049438185.1 Candidatus Poseidoniaceae archaeon | reverse complement strand
GAACCCGGGTCGCAGGAATGACAATCCTGCATGATAACCTCTACACCAAGCGGGCCGTATGCATCCTGCCGTAACGGAACCGCTATTTAAGCCGCGAGGTATGGCGTAGTCAGGGACGACCATGGCGACAAAGAAAACCTCTGCAGAAGAAGCACGAGAACAAGCAGAGGAGGCCGCTCTGGGCTCCATGCTCGATGGCGCATTTGGTGCCATGGATGGGATTGAAGCCCCTCCCCCATCTTCCGGACCAACAGGACCCCCGGGGCCATCTGGTCCACCATCAGGACCACCGTCAGGACCTCCAACAGGGCCACCTTCAGGACCTCCAACAGGTCCGCCATCCGGGCCACCTTCAGTCCCCCCTCAAGACCCACCATCCGATCATCCTCCAGCGGAAGAGGAATCAGTTGTAGTGGAAGAGCCCGTAGCCGAAGAAGTCCCGGAAACGCCTACCGAACCAGTTTTGGAAGAAACAGAAAACGCACCAGAAGAACCAGCAGCTGAAGAGTCAACAGTCGCTGAAGAAGTAACCGAAGCCGTTGTAGAACCAGTATCCGAAGAAGATACAGTCCCAGAGGAGGCTGCTTCAGAGGAACCAAAAGCCGCTGAAGAAGAATCTTCTGAGCCTAACGAACCAGAACCTCCACAAGAAGAAAGCACACCCAATGAGACACCAGTTGAGGAATCGCCAGAAGAAGAATCAGTGGTTGATGTTGAGCGTGAAATGGAAATCGCTCGTCTTACAGCAGAAATCGAGCGCTTACGCGGAAGCCTTGTCGGTGCAGCGGAAGTCATTGAAGAAATCGAAGAAACGCCGATGCCTCCGGTCGTTCTTGACAACATTGTCATTCCTCCGCACATCGTAGCCGACTTCGCTCGAATGGGGCGTCAACTCAGTCGAGAAGCACTGGTCAAAGGGACGATGGGTGCAATTTCAATGCTTCATCCTGATGAGCCGGGACTCATGATCAGCACTCGCCATTCAACAATGCTTGCTCGTCTCGATGAACGAGGAATTGTTGGAGGGCGCCTTGGAGGAAATCCCCCTCGTGGAGCTATTGGTGAGTGGAAGGTTCACGAAGTTCTTCTCGCATCGGTTGCAATGGTTACTGGTGGTCCGGCTGCTTGCATTCACATGCAGGGGCCATACACGACAGCTGCAAGCAGTGAAAAAGATCTCATTCTTGTTCAGCCAATCGACGTTCTCGGAAAAGAGCATATTGGCAAGGTCGTGATTGTTGACCCGGATGATGATGCGGTTGAGGAATACCTCCGACAAGTCGCAGAAGCCTTGCAACAAGGCGGCATGCGTTGCGTTGTTGTTCGAGGCCATGGAGCCTACGCAGTCGGAGCAAATCTCGACCAAGCCATGGCAAACGCAGCCATGCTCGAGCATTCGATGCAGGTTCTCTTACTTGCTCGTCAGGCCAATCTCAAGCTTTAGGCATCTCGTGCTTTTCGGCAAACGTCGACAAAGTTCTCGAACATCTCTTTGCCAAATTCAGAGTCGTTGACTTCAGGATGAAATTGCAAACCGAATCGATCTCCAGCATCGTTTTCCATGCCTTGAACTTCACAAGACGGACTGCTTGCAGTAACAAAGAATCCGTCCGGTACAACATGAACCTCATCGTTATGTGATTCCCAGACCGTTTGTGTCTCCGAGGTTCCGGCAAAGATTTTGCCACCCCCCTCGTGAAGTTGAATTTCCATTGCGCCAAACTCAGGAATTGGTGATTCCCGAGCATCTCCTCCATAGAATCGAGCCATGAATTGATGCCCGGCACAGATCCCGAGAATTGGAATATCGAGTTTCAAAAATTCTGCACAGTTTCCTAATTCCCCTGAGAGGCCGATGCGAGCGGCACCTCCAGAAAGAATGAGTCCATCGAGTTCACGAAGTTGATCAACAGGGGTGTCGTTTGGAATGATTTGGGTGTCGACTTTAAGATACTTCAACATCCTCCATTCTCGATGCGTCCATTGTCCGCCATTGTCCACAACATCGATGACAAGAGGTGCATCTTCGCCCATGAATTTGCTTGTTCCGAGAACATCCTTGAACATGCCGAATTTCCGCGCGTTCATATACTCTAGAATTTCAGAGATTGCGAGGAAGAACAATGTCGGATAAGAAATTCACAGTTCACGTAGCCCGAGAAGGTGGTCACGAGCAAGAGCTCATGACCCGAGAAAGCATCGTTGAGATGGTTTCAACAAACGAAAACACATGGGTCTTTGTCGATTCACAGATGGTTAGTGTCGAAGAACTCGAGAACATCGAGTTGAACGACTCTACAGAAATCCGAATCAACCCAGGTATGGTTGGAGGAGCAGAAACATTCACTGTATTTGTTGCAAGCGAGAAAGGCGACCAAGCCATGACCATGACCAAGCAGGAACTCACCACCGTGTTGACAAACACTGAGAGCAATTGGCTCTTTGTTGACGGCCAAATGGTTGATGCCGCGACCATCGAAAACACCGAACTTAGCCAAGACAACGTCTTGCGATTGGTTCCGTCCATTGTCGGCGGATCTGAAACGTTCACGGTTCAGATTACGGATTCAACAGGCCACACAGTCTGTGAAATGACCAAGGAAGAAATCGTAACCAGTGCAAATGAAGCCAACAACTGGGTTTTCGTCGATGGTCAGATGGTTGCTGCAAGCGCCATCGCAGAGACAGACCTTGCACAGGCGACAGAGATCCGCATGACAAGACCGCTTGTTGGCGGTCTTTGAGGCCGGTTTTCTGACGGACAGGTTCAAAACCAATGGGTCGGTCGGTTTGGCCATGTCGGAACCTGTGGACTACAAGTGTGCGCTTTGCGGGACTCACGAAAGCTTTGACCGTGAGCGAAACGGAATTCATTGCAGCCACTGCGGTTGCAAGATTTTCATGAAGCTCCGAAGAAGCAGTGCAGACGTCAAGAAGAAGACACTCAAGGCAGAGTGAATTCACACAAATGGTCAAAGACCTTTGTCGTTGAATGATACGCATGGCGAGTTGGCTTGAGACATACCCTCCTCGCCGCTTCTCAGAACTCGCACTCGACGAATCAACAATTGAGACAATCGAGCGTGTCGCACTCCAAGCGAATCCCCCTCATCTGTTGATCTCGGGCCCCCCGGGCTCTGGAAAGACAGCAGCGTGGCAGCTCATCGTACGACAAGTTCTCGGACCGGCGTGGCAGTCCACAACCCACGTTTTGCAAGCCAAGGATTTGGCGAAGTCTGCGGGTGCAATGGCTGCATTTGAATCGTTCTTGCGACCTGGCGGCAAAGACTCGAGTGACACGCTCGCAAGTCGTACATCACTCGACGCCTTCGATTCAACGTTTTCTCAAGTCTCTTCAGATGACGTTGCACCAGCAGGCCATGAATCACAACGAGGCAGTCAAAGCGAGATTCACATTTCACGGATCATCGTCATTGAGGACGCTGATTATCTCGGGCACAAACGTCAACCACTCTTGCGTCGCATGATGGAGTCGACAAGCCAAACATCCCGTTTCATTTTCACAGCCCAAACCCCTTCTCGTTTAATCGATGCACTTCGCAGTCGGACACAACACATACGTCTCACAGCAGTACCGAGAAAACAAATTGAATCCAGGTTAGCTGAACTTTGTGAAGCAGAAGGTATAGAGCCAGTACGAGGAATTCTCGGCGACATTGCCCACATATCCGAGGGTAATCTCAGAAAAGCCATCTTTACCACAGAAGTTCTAGCATTGCGAGAACTACTCGATGAACGAGGAAATCTTCACCGACTGTTGACCATGATTTCAACCAATGAAGTTCAGCGAATGATTGAGGCAGCCTTGCGCGGCCAAGTTGTCGAATGGAGATGGGAAAAGGACGGCTACAAGAACGCTCGAAAATTGAAGGGTGCAATGGGCATTTATGATGACATCATTTCGCAACAGAGTTTGGAAGCAGAAGACATTGTTGAACAAGCGCACCAAGTTCTCACCGGGGGACGCCTAAACCTACCGGAAGATCAGTTGACACTTGCCCTCAGTGCATTGTCTGATTGTGACGTTCGCCTTCGTCGATCTTCACAAGGTCGAATTCAGATTGAACAGATGTTGCATGCGTTTGCAGCAATTCAGCAACAGTAACCTCCATCATAGGGGGCGTTTTGGCATCGCTGGGCGTGTAGCACAGCTGGATAATGCGTCGGCCTCCTAAGCCGAAGATCGCGGGTTCGAATCCTGCCACGCCCGCCAAAATGGATTGGTTCATCATGGGAATAGCGAAGAAGACATATGTGGGCTGTTGATAGAGAGACCCGAGTGAGATGGAGCCAGAAGAAGAATCCATCGTTGCTCGCACACGGCGAACCATCAAATCCTTGCCCGATCCCTACGGTCATGGTTTCGTTCGCAATGAAGACCCTCTTGAGCGGACTAGGGAAGCATGGGAAAAGAGTGAACGATTTCGTATGATAAGCGGGCAAATCGCCAACAACTCATTTTTCTTAGCCTTCCGTAATGTCGTAGGTTTTGGAATTGCAACCACTGCAGTCTTGCTTGTTATTGATTCATCCATCCTCCCATACACTTCCCCATTGTTTATTCTCGCCATTTGGTTGCTACCTGCCTTGGCTGCCTTTGTTCCTCCAATTGCGGGGAGCGAGGCGACGTGGTCAGCCGTTGAGGCGAAAATTTCGCTCCGAGAACAGGGCGGTTTTGGTGATGGTAAGCGACATACATTGCGGGCACAGCCCGGTATGGATCGAGTTCTGGAAGGACTTCGAGATGGGCGAAGACAAAACAACATCAGTGCTTTTCTGGCGACGACATCACTGACCCTACTCTGCCTTTCAATGCTCATTACGCCCCGTTCCGTCGCCTGGAATCTGTTGTTGCTGACGTCAATGACTGCGGGGATTGGTTTGAGCATTCACTCCATCATGACAACCTATTACATTCGTCTTCAAGCAGATTCGATGCCTCTTTTGATTCATTATGCGCCCACACACCATCCAACACAATTAGGCTCCCCACTTGGTCAATTACTCCAATCACATCTTGACCCAGATTCACAAATTGAGTGGGCTGAGTGGGAACTTCGATTCCGGGAGGCCATTCTACCGGGTACGGATCCAATTCAAGCGAGAGAACGACTCTTGTTCCTTCTCCACCTCAATGCTGTTCACATCATCACAGAAGAAACTGTTCTCGAATCCTTGCGTGATTTCATGTCACCTGACGCAATCGAGCGAACCCTCCTTTCTGATGATGAATTTTTCAATTGGCGCACACTTCAGCGAGCAATCGAGCACGCACGAGCTTGGCAGCCTGGAGCATTTCGCTTGTTTGAGCGATTGCAGAATGACTTCCTTTCAGGCGCTCCCGAAATTCTCCTTTCACCGTGGAGAATGGACATCTCATTGGACTCAACATGTTACGATGGTTCAGGAAGCCTCTTTATCGCTCTCAACAATCAAACGTTTGATGCAACGCACGTTCGCGTCGAAGTTCAAGTTCCGGGCGGTGAACCTCAATCCATTGACCACCGTTTCGAATTGGCACCATGCCCACCTCCTTTGAAAGCGATTGAACTCACCAATGCTTCAGAAGACGACGTCTTGAGTTGGCTACCACGATACCTTGAGAGAACCGTTGTTCTTTGGATCAACGTGGCCTGGGATCGAAGTTTCAAAGGCGACGCTCAGGTACAAGTAACGCTTCGTGATGATGCTGGATTAGTTCTCGGCTCTCGTATCGTTCGAACGAATGTACTGCCAAAAGAAAGCCGCCAACAGATTGAACGAATTCGACAATTGTTACGCGTACGCCGCTTTTCTGAACTTGATTTACCATCGTCCCCGAGTTGAATTTTCGTAACGAATCAAGCGCTTTGCTTATGGCGGGGTTTTGCTTCGCTTAGATTACTGGGGTAATGATATGGAAGCATGGGATGTCGTGATTCTTGGTGATGGTCCTGCTGCGTTGTCCGCTGCTGCTCAAGCATCGAAAGATGGTGCAAGCGTTCTCATGATGAGTTCAACCGGTCTTGGTGACGCTGGAATGGATGCAATGGATGGCATTGCATGTCACATTCAAGAAGAAAGCAACCGAGGGCATCGCGAGGACACAATCAAGATGGGTGCTTTCCTTTGCGATCAAGACATCGTTGCCAACCACACAACAAAGGCACTTCGAATTGTCGATCTTCTCGAGCGAAGAGGCGTCAACTTCCGTCGAGATGCAAAAGGAATCGTCAAAGGACATTATGCATCTGGACACTCAAAACCACGCCTCTGCAATGCTGGAGACTCAACGACACGGGAAATCCAACAAGTTCTGGAAGAACAGTGCATGAAACACGGCGTCACTCGTCGCGGCGATCAAGTTCCTTTGGAATTGATTCATACCGATTTCTCGGTCAACGGATTAATTGCGATTGATATGCTCAATGGGCGTCTCCTATCCATTCAATGCAAAGCACTCATCATTGCTGATGGAGGATTTGAAGGGGCATTCACGAATGGATCAACATCACTAGGAATGGATCTCGCTTACCGTGCTGGTGCGCCATTGCGCAACATGGAATTCATTGCTGAAACACCTCTTGGTGTCGTTGGAACCAACCTTATCATACCACAATCAATCCTATCAGATGGTGCCACGCTTCACACGCCTTCGGGAACTGCATTAGAGACGACTTCAACCACGCCGACCTCTGAAATCTGTACCAAAATGCATGAGGCTGGAACAACCGTCCTCGATGCTCGAAATCTCGGTGAGCACGCTGCTTGGTGGTCTGTACTCTTTGACAACATCAAACAGCGCACTGGCATTGACATGCGCCGCCAGACGGTTGAAGTCGCTCCAGTCGCATCACATACCCTCGGAGGACTGCCTACCGATGAACACGGCAGAGTTGTTCTCCAGTCATGGGCTCGATGGTTTACAGGGCTTTACGCTGCAGGCTCAGCATCATCAAGCGGCCTCCATGGGGCTGACGTTCTCGGAGGCAACCGTCTCCTTGACGCTCTCGCTGTTGGAGAAGCCGCAGGAACACATGCGGCTGAATGGATCCAAAAGAGGAAATTTACTGCGGCCTCATCATTGGAGGATGCCCATGGGCTCGCAGAGGCAGAGTTGAGTATGCTTGGAGGCGAATCCGAGGGGCCGGTTCAACGGCTAAATCCAGTCCTCACTGGAGTAAAGGAGATTCTTTCTTCACTGCAAACTCCTGCTACTGTGGCATCCGATTACGATTCCGCATCTGAGATGCTTGAACAACTTTCGATCAAGGCAGAACAACTCTATTGCGATCAATCTTCTCTCATCGCAAATCAAAATCTATTGGAAATTCTGCGAACACAAGCAGCGATTCGTATGGCTCAAGCCTACGTCAAATCTGCATTGATGCGAACGGAGTCACGTGGACTCCATCAACGGTCTGATTTCACAGAGCCTGATGCTGAACAACTCCATCACAAACTTGTCTTTTCTGATGGAACGAATGCGACATTGGCTCTACGAAAAGGCCCTTCTGGAAATTGGATTCTTTCACCTTCAACTGCGGTTTGATTATTTGTCCGGTCTGATTCGTATGACCATGGCAGAACGGACACTGTTCGAACAGATTTTGTCTGGAGAGATACCTTCCCATAAGATTGGATCTGGCGAAGGGTGGTATGCTTTCCTTGACATTTTCCCGCGGCGTGAAGGCCATACTTTGGTCATCCCTACAACACCAGTTCAGCGAATTGCACAGCTCAGTGAAGAACAGCGTTCGAACCTCATGACAGGTGTTGTTGAGGTTCAATCTCGCCTTTCAAAGCATTATGCGACGACTGATTTCACCGTTCTTGTTCACGATGGTCCTCTTGCAGGACAAGAAGTTCCACATGTTCACGTTCATGTTTTGCCAAGGACAATGGGGGACGATGGTTCAACGATTGCTGCAATGTGGCCTACCACCCCAAGTGAACCAGATCATGCAGCATTAGCGGCACTTGCTGCGAAAATAACCTCGGAGGGATGAACATGGCAAAAGGCGTTGCTCCGTTTGATGGTGTTGTAGACCATCGAGGAGAAGCGCTTCCAGTACTATCGAAATCCTCGGCGAACATGAAGATGGAAAAACTCCTCAATACGCCGATGCCTTCCTTCGACAAGGACACGCCTGGAAGCCCGTTTTGGACAAAACTGGCGTTCTTCTTTTGTCGCCGAACTGCAGCCAATCAATTCCGTACCATTGAGTATTCTGGTATGGAACACATTCCAACAGATCGTGGCTCTCTTTGTGCAGCATGGCACACGAATGGCTTGATTGATCCACTTGGCATCATGCTTGCACATCCAAAGGAGTTCGTCATGGGCGGGCGACACGATTTGGTGACTCGCCCCATCCTCTCCTTCTGGACGCGCAGGCTTGCAGTACAACCCGTCGTACGCAAAGCAGAATTGTTGAGAGGAGGCTGTAGCGAGGAAGAAGCAACAAATCTCAACGGGCGATCACTTCTCACGCTTGCAACTGGAATTTCGAGCGGCTTTGGTTGTGTCTTGTTTCCAGAAGGAACAAGCCATGATCTTGCCCATATGCTTCGTTTCCGAACAGGGCCAATGCGAACCGTTCTCGCAGCAGCAGCAATAGCGAAAGGATCTGGAAAGAAATGTCCGGTGATGCAACCCGTTGGGCTCCATTTCCGTGTACGTCATCATTACAGAACCGATATGTGGGTCGAGTTTGCAGAACCATACTATCTTCCAGAAGAAAAAATCCCCACGGATCTTATTGAAGCGGTACAAAAACGAGAATGGGTGGAACCCCCTGGTGATTTGGTACGTTCACTTCGTGATGGATTACGCCCTCATCTCCTCCCGATTACACCAAACGTTTCGAGTTGGGAAGAGCATGGCGCCTATCATCTCATCGCACAAATCGAGTCGAGAAGAAACAAGAAACCGTTGAACACATGGCGAAGTGAAGTGCTTGCAGCACGTGAAGTTCGCAACAGATTCCAGCAAGAACCTGAAGGGGATGATGGAAAACCCATTCCAGTTCAGCATCCAATTGTCGATGCTGCGAAGGAATTACATCTGCACCTCCAGGAACGAAATTTGGACGGTCGAGATTTGGATTCAACCGGTTACCGATTGCGGAAGGGCAACCCGATTCGAAGCGTAGGTTTTGGAATCAAGACACTTCTCATGACTGCTCTCCTGCCCGTTTTTCTCTTAGCCTTCACACCACAATTGACACTTGGACGATTCTTGGGTGACCGCACTGATGAGGGTGTTGACGCTAGAACGACGTACCAATTTCTCGCTGCGATGTTCGGCTCGGTTATTCTTTGGCCATTCTTTGCGCTAATTGGGGCAGGATTGATCTGGTTGAATTTCCCCGAAGCCACATCCTATCTCGGCGACGAAACATTGCACCAGATTGGAGGATTCGTCATTCTTTACCTGGCCATGTTTCCTCTCTTCTGGACTTCAGGCCGTATGTTTGGTTTTTGGTGGGATGGGTATGTCGATACCCGCCGAGCCATATCACGTCTGATGGCCAGCAAAAGTTACAATCGTTCTTTGGAAGACAATGCCAAATCATTGATATCAAAATTAGAAACATCTGTTGAGCGTTGAGTTCAAATCACCCGAACGCCCCGGGGAGTCATGGTCGATAACCACGTTCAGCAGATTCGTCAATGGCTTGCGAGTGAACGCTTGGAAATTCGAGATAAGAACGACCCCCGCTCTGAAGCACATCTTCTGGTTCGATATCCACCTGGTCCACAAGGCCATATGTTTGCAGTTGTTCTTCCCAAAGGTAGGGATCTAGTGTTCGTCTCAAGCATGACACGAGTCGACCTGGGGCAACAAGAGCAAATGAAAGAACACATGAATGAAGAACCTGAGGTGTGGTCTGAATGGGTACATGAGTGTCGCCTTTCACTTATGCGAGCTGAACTTGATTGGGGCATTCACATGGGACATCAAGGCAAAGAAAAACCAGGCCCCCTTCAAGCGTTCAATGTAAGTCTTCCAATTTGGTTCGATGGCTTGAATAAAAATGCACTCATGCACAGCCTTCGCCGATTGTGGCTTGCCAAATTGAGCATGATTCATGAGATCAAATTCGCATACGGGCCAGGGAAAGGGGAACCAGGTCCAGTTGACGATTGGACGGAACAAAAGAAGCGAAATCAAGCCGAAGAAAACGTGCCAGAACCAGCACAGATAGAGTACAATGATATGATGCCGTTCGGAACGGGTTTGGACCCAGACGAATGGGCTTGAATGCTATCTTCTGGCTTCTTTTTGTGCTGACGCGAAAGGGTCGCGGTTAAGTACTGGTGAAGGTTGCTATCATCTGTACAGGTGATACCATGCGTCAAACAACAAAATCGATTACCCTCGTAAGCATTTTTCTCATTTCACTGTTCTCAGGAATAGTGTATGGGACAGAACAGGCTGAAGCATCCCAAGTTGTCATTACTGAAGCCGTTCGAATCGTCGACGGTGGTACAGCATCCGACAACCAAGCGACTGTTGCATCTGATAGTGAAGGAAACGTCCACATCGTATGGGCGAGGAACAATCAACACCTGTACTATTCCATGCTTTCGCCACGCGGTGAAACGCTGATCGATGCGACCCAAATCACAAATCCCGGACTCCACAAAGTGTGGCATCCCGACATGGTCGTTGATGACAACGACCGAATCCATTTGGTCTGGGCAGACAAATCTGGCCAGCACAAGATCATGTACACTTCGATCAATCCATACCTTGCACCGCTCGATGGCATGGCTGCTGAAGACGCAGCAATTTCGACGATTGATGATACCATCATTTCCATGCGAGCACAAGACCGCGATTGGCCATCCATTGACGTCGATAGCCAAGGCAACCTTCACATCGCTTGGCAAGACTCCTATGACGAGTTGCAGCAATTCTTCAACCAACCTCAAATCTACTACTCCATGATCCAACCAGAGTTCAGCGGTGGAACTGTCCTTACACTCTTTGAGGACACCCTTCTGACTCCAATTATCGGACACAAGGGTCACCCCGACATCGTTGTTGACTCAAACGATCTCGTTCAAATCGCATGGGACGACACCCGTGGAGGAAAGGTCGAACTCGTCTTCCTCGTTGACACGTCCGGTTCGATGTACTCCGAATGGGCAGACGTTTGCACTGTCATTTACGGTGGTCAATTCGCAGCTGGAGGTTACTTCCAGGGTCTCAAGCCAATGCTCCAAGAAGGAAACATGACGGTTTACGAGACCATTTACGGTCTTGGAAACACACTCCCTGGTGCCGCAAGCAGCGGTAACTGTGCAACCCATAACAAGAATGCAGGACCACGCTCAACCGCTCTCGGTATTACGCCTGGGGACGACTCGGGTGGTATTCGAAAACTTCCCGGAACCATTTACAACGGCAACACATACTCCGGTTATTCGGGTGAAGACTGGGGTCCTGGAACCAACTGGGCTTGTCTTTCCTGGAAGGACGCACAAGGAAATGTCCCTGGAAACCCTCCTACCCAAGATGATCACAAGTGGAACCCGAATGCAACCAAGATTGCAATCCCAATTTCCGACGAAGGGCCGAAAGATGGCGACCCTGCACAGCAGGCTGATGATACAACCTCCATCGAAGAAGCACACGACAACTGTGTCAACGCTGGTGTTGTTCCAGTTGGAATGTACGGCCAGACCTACGGCGGTGCGACCAGTGTTCAATCCCACTTCAAGGATCTCGCACAGTGTCCAAACGGTGTCCAAAGCACTGCGGCTCGCAACTGTCCAGGTAACACCATCCGTTCAACGGACGCTGGCGGTCAAGTATACGAATTCCCATCCGGAAGCGGCGGTGCAAGCCAGATGTCCCTCCTTGTCGAGGCCATGGTTTACATCTCTACGAACAACTCTCGTGAAATCTACATGTCCGTTCTTGATCCATATGGAAAGATGAACAACGATCCAAGTTGGACACCTGGTGTTTCTGGAACGGTCGCTCAAAATGGTGCTTACATTGAGGATACCGGAAAAGGCTCCGAGGGTCACTTGATTGTCGTCAATGACACACGTGTCACAATTGACGATGCGTACTCCTTCCACCCATCAATTGGTGTTGATATGGAAGGAAACACCCACATCGCTTGGATGGATGGCCGAGATTATGGATTTGAGAAAGACGTCAACTACGAAATCTACTACACCAAACTTCGACTCCAAGGAGCTGGTGAATTCGATGGTCGTGATGATGGACTTTCTACCTACGCCATCAAGAAAATTAACGATACACCAATCTCCAACGTCGAGACATATGCAGGATTGCCTCAGAATGCTCCATGGGGTGGAAACTCGGTGTTCCCTTCACTCCTTACCGATGACCAGAACCAAGTTCACATCGCATGGGTAGATTCCGGAAACATCTCTGCTGGCGAGGAACTCCTCTACGTCCGCTTGAACCACACTTCGCTTGAAGGAGATGGGCTCACAGCGCTGGATCCGTGGGAAACCGTTGCGATTACCTCCTGGTCATCCAATAAATTAGGACCGAATTCAGGTTACAAACCGAGTATTGGTATGCCTCCAGCATTTTCGAATGACTTAGGAAGCGGAGCTCACGTGGCTTGGTCAGATACCAACAAATGTAACGATGAGACCAACAACAACAGATTCACAGTCTGTTATTCGCACGTTCTGACTGGACAGGTCGATGTAGACTTTGATGACGGTGAAACGTTCTATCACGTGATCGAGCCGGGCGAACAGACCATCTACAATCTGACCATGAACAACTCAACACCGGGTCCAAAGGATCTGGTGGCAGATTCGTATGGCCTGAACATCACAGGTGTGCCTACAAACTGGACGGCAACTCTGTTCTTTGCAGACAACCATACTGCAATCTTCCCAGACACTGAGATCTTCCTTGAGGGTGGAGAATCGATCCGATTTTACTTGCGTGTCCGCGCACCATCGATCTATCAGGCGAATGCTGACGAACTCGCTGAAATCCGTGTTGACGCCAAGTCATACAAGGATCCAGCCATCCGTTCCGAAATCACAACCCTGACTTTGATGGACGTTGTTCACGGCATTGACCTCGATGCATCACACAGTGTTGCTGACGTAGAACAAGGCCAGACAGCGATTTTCTCGATTACCATCACCAATACTGGAAACGTAGCGGATACGTTCCTGTTCTGGGATCCTCAAACCCTTGAAGGGCGACAAGAATGGCTCCTTCCATTTGCTTGGGACGTGAACTTCCCACTGAGCGTACAACTTGACCCACAACAAACCGTGACCAAGAACCTGGAAATCAGTGTACCAACCTCCGAAGACCCTGGTGCCTTCGTTATCCTTCTCAAGGGATGGTCAGCAGGTGAACCTGTCAAGTCGGTCGAGAAAGGAACCTACGACATTCTCGAACTCGGTGTCTTTGTTTCCATCCGCTCGTCGAACAACATCGTGTTCAACATCACCGATCAAGAGGCGATGGTGACCCCAGCTCCTTATGCACCAAATGCTTTGGATCCAAACTGTCATGTCTTTGAGATTGAAGTAGAGAAATACTTCGACACAGGCGACCTTGTGTTCACGACCCCTGGTACAACAGGTAACGATGCCAACTGGACAACTGAAGTCATCTTCCCGAATGGATTGAACCTCAATCCTGATGGCGTCTCCTACCCGTGGGTTCTCATGTCAGGTGACGATTATCGCATGCACGTTGTGAAGGTGAAAATTTGTGCACCAGACGACGCCCCAGCAGGACTTGGAAAGGCCGTCACCATCAAGGCACACTTGAAAGGCTATCCAAAGATTTCAGCAGCGAAGATTCTCCAAGTTGATGTCGATCATGTCTACCGATTGTCGACAGATGTATCGCTTGTTGACAACGAGCAGTTGACTGTCAACCCTGGTGATTCGATTATCCTCCCAACAACCGTCAACAACAACGGAAACGGACCAGACCGCTTCGATTACACCCTTGCTCGAGTCACTGACTCTGCTGGTGTCGACGTTATCTGGGACATCACCGTTCCACGGAACACCTTGGAAGAACTTGATTCAGGCTCCTCCCAATCGTTTGAGGTCTTGATGAACATCCCTCAACAAGTTCCAGCAGGCGACTACACCGTTGTGTTCCACACAAAGTCTGAACAGAAGGACGAAGATGCCGCAGGACGAATGACTCGATTGCGAGACGTAACGACTCTTACAGTTACCGTTCGTGAGTTCTATGACATGCAGATTTCAATGGATCCTACCGTTGAAAACGACGTAAAAACCTCAGCTCCGGGACGAGTCGTACGATTCATTGTAAATGTTACAAACGCAGGAAACGTTCCTGATGTACCAACACTGGATAACCACACTTCAGTTCGCTCTGGAACAGACATCACGGTCAACGAGCAACCAGATATGGGCACGCTTGACGGTTGGGACGTCTCTTGGCGAATCATTCGACAAGTTGGACTTGACCTCGAAAGCGAAGAAGACTGTGTGTCCACCACCTCAACAGCAGCCTCTTTCCCTGAGGACAGTTGTGTCTATCTCGAAGACATTGATTCATGGCGTCTTCCAGAAATGGCTCCGTACGAAACATACACCATGGTGGCTATCGTTTCCATTGACCCAGGTGCACAACTCACAACCCGAAGTCTTGGTCTGAAGGTTGTCTCGATGATGGGCAATGCTGAGCAAGGTGGAGATCACGACGACTCACCATCATGGGTAGGCGACTTATTGGACTCCAATGAAAAGATTGTCACCATTAATCTCCGAGCACCAAACCTCGTTGTAAAGTCTGCAACCACAGACTCAACATCCGCAGATGTTGGTGAATCAATTCCGATCCGAATTGAGATTGCAAACACAGGAAACGTTCACGCTTCTGATATCGAAGTTATTCTCTGTGAATACAATGATGAAGATATGATTTCTGAAATCCGAAAGAACGACAACATGTGTGATGAGGAAAGCATTGTCATGCGCCAAATCATTGGTGCATTGGATAAGCCAGACGATTCACAAGACGAGCGCGTCATTGAATTGTACATGCTTTACCCAGTCACTGCTGGTAGTAAGAACGTCTACGTCATTGTCGATCCTGGAAACACAATCGTCGAGGCCAATGAAGGTGACAACATCGTCAGAATCTCCCAAGAACTTGGTTCATCGAATCCATTCTTGGATGTCGCTGGTGAAGTCGTTGGTAAGGTTGCACTTCCAACCATGATCGTCTTGCTAACCTTCTCACTCTTCGGTGTCCTCTACCTTGTTGGACGCGGTCGACGTGCAGCAGTCAAGGATCGTATTGCAGAGCAATCATCCCTTATGTCTGTACTCGGTGATGAAGCAGACAATTGAGTGAATTAACCAAGCCACCAACGAAGGCCTGGGTTGTCGTCAATGGCGACAACTTCACCTGAACGGTCGGAGCGTTGACGCTCAACAAGTTCACGGACACGAGACATGACTGCAGAAATATCACTTTGACTGAGATTCAGCTCTTTTGCCATTAAGCCGAGATCGGGTTTGACGCGAGGTGTCTCAATCAATGCATGAACCATGGTTCGTTGGGAGTAGTCTTCGAAGTCTGTGTCGACTGCTGCAGAAACCCGTCCTCGAATTTGTTGATGTAAGGCGATGAGAGCGTCTCTTTGCCGGTCAAGTTGCTCAAGTTGTTCGTTCAATTGCTCAAGATGAACAACACCCTCTGTAACGCTGATTTTCTTTCGACCACTAACGACCTCTGCAATTGTTTGAGCATTCCTCGGCAACCTTGAACTTAGACGCAAAGGTCCCCCAGAAGGGAGCTTTCGACGTTCGATTTTGAAGAGATCTGGACCAAGGTCAACGCGGAGGGAAAACGCTTCACATACGCGAAAAATTGTTCGTGGCGGACCTCCTTTCTCACTCGGCACTTTCATTTTTTCAACAAGATTCCCTTGTTCAAGTTCCTTGAGATGTTTGACAATCGCCTGTTGACTCACACCGATCAATTCAGCCAACTGCATTGGATAGTGTGGTTCTCTTACCAACCGCTCAAGAATAGATCGACGGGTCTTGTTTTGAAGCAACATTAACGAGCGTTCGAGTTCGTCCATACTACTCAACCTGTAGTTAGGTAGAGATGGACTCATTTGAACTCGTCGGATGTTTGAAAGGCAAAGAATCAGTCTTCATCCCAGGATTGCCAATCTTCGTTCTTGGCGACAGGAATTTTTCGATCAGCTTGCTTCACATCATTTTGTTCGACTACCGAGCGGGTTGTAGATGGCCGGATTGAAGGCGTGGGAAAGGGATCAGCAACCTGCTCTTGCACCTCTTCTTGAGGTGTTGCAGATTCAACATCACCTCGCATGAGGGCATACACCTGTTCGGTTGTAAGCATGCTACCGGCCTGAACATCTCGTGCTCCATCCATTTGTTGTTGAGAAGCATCGTTTCCTTGGTGCATGTATTCACCTGTTCGTACGTCAAAGCCTACACCATCGGTTGCACCCTGATTCATGCTATTGATTTGATTCTGAACCACTTCAGGCGTGAGATCTGTCAATGGCATAAGTTGGCCATCAGGCCCGACAATCATCATTACATTCTGCTTACGATTTTGAGAAAAGGCAAGCAATACTCCAGAGAGAGGAAGAAGGAAGATGCCTAAACAACAGATTCCTGCACCAAAGATAATCAAAGGAGAATCGAAGACGCCGCTTTCCATCTCATCAATGGAAGTAAACCAAATGGTTTCATTTGCACATACTCCATCACAATCAATGCGCATGAGATAATCGCCTTTTGCTAATTCCCACGAACCAAGGATGCTGTATTGGACGCTCCCATCTGCCGACATCGCACCCCAATCCAATTTGCATTTTGATTCGGCCACATCTTCTTTGACATCTGAACCCTCAACCTCAGCAAGCGTGACGTTTCCTTTGAAATCAACACCATATGCTCGATAGCACCCAGACGTCTCAACGGTCATCAACTTCTGAGATTCGGAGTTCGCATCGATGGAACCAGCGTTGTTTCGTTGTGGATCAAGCGCATCTCCCAGGGTATCCATTTGTCCGATGACTAGGACGCTTCCAAGAACGAAACATGCCATAGAGGCAAGAAGAATACGAAGAGGCCATGGGTTCTTCTTGTCGCTCTCCATGCTCATTGGATACGTCACTCCTCAAAGAAGCCTCGCTTTTTGTTTTACAAACCAAGCTGTTGCAATTTCTCAGGCAAGTAGGTCTCTGTAACGAAATCAAGACCGTACTTTGCTAGGGATTGCTGTTCAGCCTTTTTGCCAACTTCGAGCATCATGTTGATTTGTTCCTGCCACCAACCATCGGCAAATCGGGGGTCGCTCAATTCAGCGTTGAGCGCTTCAATGTCTTTCTTCGATAGATCATCGCTTGGCAAATCGTAAGCAAGGATATCATCAGCCGTAATGCCAAGATACGTTGAGGTCGGTGTCGCCAAGTACTCTGAAATGTGAGCGGTCTTGATTGCACCATAAGCGATAGATGCGAAAATTCGGAACGACCAGGGGTCACCGTCAAGGAAGACAACAACAGGCAGATCCCACTCTTCACTCATACGCTTCATGATACGCCGAGTTGAACGTGCAGGCTGTCCTTTGAGATGCAATAAAGCACACTTGAAGTCCTCATCGAATCCATTCTCTACAAGACGATCGAACATACCACCAGTCTCGATGGCCATAATGAAATTAATATCATGTTCAAGGAACTCAATTTTCTCTGCTTCAACGTTGTATGGAACGCCGTAACCGCTGTCACCAACATCGTCTCGGGCATTGATACGCATCCATTCACCACGTCGGTTTCGTTCTCGTAATGTGAGATTCCCAATCATGCGTGCACCATCTTCCTCCGGCCGAAGTTTGAAATCCTCACGAAGACATCGAGTTACAATTTCCAAATCTTCAGCGAGGTTGTTGCTCTCATTTTGAGATTGGAACTTACCAAGTCCCCATCCTTCTGAAATGTAATACATTTCACGAAGTGTTGACGATTTACCATCATCGATCATACTCTCTATGAATTCGATAACATGCAGTGCACGAAGCAGCTGCTTTGCAGAACCAAGACTTGTTGCATCGCGAATGGTTTGTTTCTTTCCGTATTTGTAAACGCCCAATTTCGAATCAAACCCAATGTTGTTTTTGGTTCGAACGGGGAGCGTCATCGTCGGAGGATCGCCTTTGACAATACGATCGTACATTTCACGCACAACGTCATGTAATGCAATCTTTGTTTCCTCGATTGATTTGCGTTCAGCCATCAGTAATCACCTCCAAACAGAGTCGTTTGTTTTGTATCTCCGGTCGGAGGAGAAGGCGAAGATTGGATGGATTCAGAATCATCCTCGTCATCATCCTCGTCATCATCCTCATCTTCTGGTGGTGGAGCATTGAGTGCTTGTTCTTGCCGTCGAATTTCCTCAAGCAGTTTTTCATCCATTTTTGTGGCTCCAATCACTTCTTGAGAGCCTCGATAGAACACGTCAGTCTCGTTCCAATCCCCTTTCTCGAGCCCATCAAGGCTGTAGGTGATGACCGTTTGTGAACCAGGTTGCAAGGTATCAAGTTTCCATGCCCAAACACCCATCGCTTCCTTTCGCCCACCGTGTTCGTTTCCAACCATAGTCGCACCTTGGCGTTCGGGCCAATTGACAAGCATTGTGTAGGAACGTGCACGGGAGGTATAATTGTACAAAATAATGTGAACGTCCGTCTGTTTTGTTTCTTTATTCCATGTTGTTGTTGTCTCTGCGATGACAGCGGACATGATTTTTGTAATCGATGCAGCCAAATCAGGAACGGGTAGATCGAGTAATGAAGCCGACTTCTCAGCAATAGCCGGAATAATGTCGTTAATGAGTTCAAACTTCTCTTTCGTTTTGCCCATCTTTTTCTGCTTCTCAAGATGTTTGCGTAGACCACGTCCCATTTCGAGCATGGCTTTTCGTGCTTCTTCCATGACGGTTTCATTGTCTGAAAGCGCTTCTTTCGCTTCAGATGTAAATTGAACGTTCGTGCTTGCAAGATGAACAAGGATGGCTGCAGGTCCTTTTGGAACGCCACGTCCGCCCGCTTGATCTAATCCATATTGCCGCCAATCAACACTCTCAATGGCCTTGGTCAACAAACATCCACCTTGTTGATACATCAATGGAACACGATTTGCAAAGCGTAAGATTTCAACAGGTTTGTCAGCAGCCATTCCCTCACCAAAAATCAATCCAACTTCAACCTGGAATGGATTTCCCTGGGTAACACTTGGTGCCCGGGTCATGGTTGTGACGAATTTCGAATCGATTGTTTTCGAAAGCCCCTTCTTGATCAACAATTCTTCGATCGGTGACAAACAGGAAGTTGGGGGATTGAGTAATTTGACAGGTTTTCCTTTCAGCAACCGCTCACCTTGAAACGCTTCAAGAAGGGCACGTACCTGTTGCGCTGAGAGTGATTTAGGCTTCAATTTCTCCTCAAGTTCTGAAACTTCGCACAATTCCTTTGCAGCACGTCCAGAAACGCCTGAGAACGTCCGGCGCAGGAACGTTGTCATTCTGGATTCCGATGATTCAGAGCAAAGTCGCTGAAGTTGACCCAACTCGATTCCGTTTGGATGTGGCTTGATGGCTTCAACTCGTCCAGGGAGACGTTCAGTGACACGTTGCCAGTGGTGTTTTTCCCCATCAGGGTCAATGAAGAGAATATCTGCATGAGGGTTGACAATACTCGTCATACGAAGATATTGCCAAACGGATTGTCGTCCGCGTTGATATTTTGCTTTCATTTTGGTCTTGACCTTCAAGCCGTGTTCTTTTTCTCCCCAGTCGATCCGATCCTGATTGGATTTTATCGCCTTGTTCTTTCGGGTATCAAGCCCAATATCGACGGATACTGCCGTTGCTTCTTTGGCAATTTTTGACTCGACGTGGGTTGGATCGCCTGTTGTGAGTTGAGAATACATTACAACACCGGTAATTCCGATTCCCTGCTGCCCTCTCGATTGCCGAATGGCATGAAATCGTGAACCAAACAACAACTGTCCAAACACTTTCTCGATGCTTGCTCTGGGAATGCCCGGTCCATTGTCTTCAACCTCAAGTTGAAGAATGTCCTTTTTGTTGTCAAGTTTGGTAATTTTGACGACAATATCAGGCAAAATTCGTGCCTCTTCGCAAGCGTCAAGCGCATTATCAACAGCCTCTTTCACGGCGGTAATGAGGGCTCGATTGAGTGTATCAAACCCGAGAAAATGTTTGTTCTTTTCAAAAAACTCTGAAATAGCGACTTGCTTCTGATTCGCTGCCATTTTTTCTGCAATGCTCAACTCGACACATCCACCTCAGGTCCTCCTCCGTCTAAGACTTCGGGCCAGCAGGTAACAGCAGTCGATTGGCGAGGCTACTTGATGTTTCGGCAAAATTATGACGCTTCCAATACAGTTTGAGCAAGAAGTTGGCGCTGTAAGAATTCCTAATCGCCAATCGTCTCCAATTCCCATGAGCGAATTGCGCCAGAGAAAGCACTCATTGCTACGGTGAGTGGACTTGCAAGGTACAGTTTTCCTGGACCAGACCGGCCTTGGAAATTTCTGTTGATCGCAGAAACTGTGACTTGTTCCGGTGTCATCGATACGCCTGGACCCGCTCCAATGCAAGCGCCACAACCAGGATCGATGAGTTTGACACCAACATCAAGGAACAGTTGGTGCCATCCTTTCGAGACAGCAACGTCTTTGACAATTCCTGAACCATATTGAATGTAAAAATCAACACCTTCCTTGACAGTGAGACCTCGTGCTTGTGCGGCTTGACAGACTTGGGCATAGTACGCGATGTCGTCGATTTTTCCTGCCGTACATGACCCTCCGTACGCAATGTCAATGCTGACTTCTCCAATCTCATCGATGTAAGCGCCATTGGTTGGATCGCTCGGAATCCCCTCATCAGGATTACCTGGATGAGCAACCATCGGTCGAATAGAGGACAAATCGATGTGATGAACGCCTCCATGGTAGTGGGCGCCTTCATCTGGAGCAACTGCTCGCTGTCGCTGTTCAGCCATGTTCAGATGAGGCATTTGTGCCTTCATCCAATCGTAGAGAATATCATCAGCTTCACAGATTCCCGTTCTAGCGGAACATTCTGTTGCCATGTTGCAAAGTGTGGCTCGTTCGTCAGCAGACAGTGATTGCAGACCAGGGCCTCCGAATTCCATTGAGCGATTGAGGGTCAATTCTTTCCGAGCATGATCGGCAAGGATGTGAAGAATTACGTCCTTTGCAGTGCATCCTTCATTCAGAGACCCAGACAACTCAAATCGAATAGATTCTGGAACTTTGACGAAGGTGAAACCTGCGGAAACAAGGTTTGCATATTCGGTTGCGCCTACCCCCCACGTGAGTGCATTTGATGCTCCTCCCATGCACGTGTGGGAATCAGTTGCTTGAATAAAATCAGAGATTTCGATGAACTCCTCACGAGCCACTTGATGGCAAATTCCCGGTGAGACGCCATCAACAGCGGAATAGTCACGAACTCCAGTGTGCGCCTGGAACACCTTTTGTAATTCTCGAAGTGTTTCGACCTTGTGCATAAATGGAACAAACTTCGGATTGTGATGAGCGTACAAAAGATGGTCTTCAAAGACACCGAATTTCTGAGGATTGGTGAGTTGGTAATCCTCGCCGTATGTCTCTTGAAGGAACGTGTGAACTTGAGCGGTTGTGAATTCGTGGGAATAACCTCCCTGAACCTGTGCAATGACAGGGTCATCCGGTTTAACACAAGCACCGTCCGGTTGCCCGACAAGATTTCGTGCGATAATTTTCTCGGCCATGGTCATCGGACGTTTCTCCATGGAGAGTTCGGGGAGCTCGATTTCGCCGGTGCTAAGACGCTTTGAGAATTCAAACAAACCTCCAGACTCAAGAATCAATGCCGTAACGTCGTCGTATTGTGAAGTGAATTCACTCAGCGGTAAGGACTCTCCATTTTGGAGTCGTTCCAGCATGGCATGATCGCCCATGAGTTGACCAAGGTTGATGTTGTTCCGTTCGTGAATCGGGGCGAACGATGCCGCAATGACAATTCGAATTCCTGCCCATCGCTCGCACTGTGCCGCCGTTTCACGACTCGATCCAGTACCTTTTCTTTGACCGGAAACAATCACTTCGAAGTTCCCGTCGATGAGCGCATTTTCGTTGAATACTCGGAGGCCATTTTGCATCAATCCTGCGTAAGCATTCTTTGCAATCATGGCTGGTTCGTGATCGAAACAAACCCATGCAGGCGTCATCACATCAGTGTTAATATCATCGAGCAAATCCTCAATCCGTATATCTTCCATTCGCAAATCAAGCCCCTCATACAACTGCTTGCGAATTAAATTGAGGTCTTTGGTGAGGAAAAGAACTCGCTTTCCGGGCGTGAGCGAAATGAAATCCGGCATTCTCTGCATCCTCAACCCCATTCTTCTCACAGGCCATCGGGGTTTAACCAATTCGCTGGCTTCCTCTCAAAATTCACAAAAATTTTGAACGATAAGGTTTAAAAACACCATACCAATCGTTGATATATCTATTTCTCAATATTCATGAGGTGAGATGTTATGGATGATCAGCAAGTTGAAGATATTGTAAAGTGCCAAGAATGTGGCGGACGCAGCCTAACGAGAGACGAAACCCGCGGAGAAGTCACATGTGACGACTGTGGGCTTGTCTTAGAAGACAACGTTATCGACCAAGGTGCAGAATGGCGTGTATTTTCTCCTGAACAGGGAGATCAACGAGCTCGGACCGGTGCACCAATGACCGTCATGCTTCACGACAAAGGTCTCTCAACAGATATTGATTGGCAAAACAAGGATTACTCTGGGAAGACAATCAACTCACGTTACCGTTCGCAATTCTACCGTATGAGAAAGTGGCAGAAGCGAAGCCGTGTGAGCAACGCTACTGAACGTAACCTTGCAATGGCTCTGGCGGAACTTGACCGAATGGCAAGCCGTCTCGAACTTCCAAAGACCGTTCGTGAAGCAGCAGCGGTCAACTACAAGAAAGCCGTCGATAAGCGACTCATTCGTGGCCGGTCCATCGAGGGTGTTGCCGCAGCATCCCTCTACGCAGCATGTAGACAATGTGGTGTACCTCGAACACTTGACGAAATTGGCCAAGCATCTCGAACTGGGCGTAAGGAGATTGGGCGTACGTACCGGTTTATGGTTCGTGAATTGAAGATGAAGATTATGCCAACAGGGCCGGAAGATTACATCTCTCGATTCTGTTCAGGTCTTGGATTGGATTCTGAAGTTGAAGCTAAGGCATATGAGTTGATCAAGGCCGCTCAAGAGAAGGAATTGACGAGCGGTCGTGGGCCAACAGGAATTGCTGCTTCCATCATCTACATTGCATCTGTTCTTTGTGGTAAGCGACGCACACAACGCGAAGTTGCTGAAGTTGCTGGTGTCACTGAAGTTACAATTCGTAACCGCTACAAGGAATTGATTCAGAACCTCAACATCGAGTTGGATATTTGAGGAAAGGAGAGGTTCTTCATGAGCAAGAGCCGCGATGCAATTGCGAAAGCAACGTTTGAAGTTGTTGCTACTCAGTTGGTTCATGCCTTAGAAGAGGGTACGAAAGTGTGGCCGCTCCCATCCCCTCCAATCACCGATCCTGACTTCCCTCCGCGAAGTCCTGAACGCGATCAGGATTTGATTTCGCAAGGGCTCTCCATGCTTCATGCAGATGTCGGTATGTTTGACCGCCATCTCTCAACAATAGTCGATCTCATCGTTCCACATCGAATGAATCTGAGCGACGATCCGTTTGAAGTTCACCAAAAATGGCTAGGACGCCGAACCGATGATGTTGCTCAGCGCATGTTGTTCTGCATTGCAACCGACTGGCTTGCCCAAGCATTCGATCCAAGCGCACCAAATACCGATCGGTGGTGGCTTGCTGTTGCTTTGGTCAACGGACTTGCATCAACTCCATACGGCCAACCCGTACATCAAGGCTATCACTTGGTTGAATCGATTGCTTTGGCAGAACGCCCTGGCACTTGGCATACGCAACCAGAAGATGGACCTCAAAATATGGGATGGAATCCGAATGCCGTCGTTCCAAGAACCACTTCGGTCGTTGCACATGATGCTGGTGTTGATGCGGCAAAATGGCTCTTGAACTGTTTGGAGCAAGACGAACTCGAGCGGCGCCTCCTCCTGATGGAATGGGTCAAACTTCTTCTCGAGCGACCAGCCTTGATCGAACCACTCGGTTTGGTTGACATTCTTGTCCGACGCGCAGAGGACGAGCATGAAGAGGTCGCATCAAAAGTCGTCCTCTGTCTTGCGCGACTGCTGGAATACGATCAGGAACAAGGGCTTCATGTAGCAAGGATCCTTCATGGCCGCAAAGAATTGCTCCTTCGTCGAGGAATGGCAGATGTCCTGACTCGGATCTTCCGTCGAACGGGTTGGGAGGCTGTACCGTTTCTTGATGAGATGCTCATGGATGAAGATGAGAGCGTTCTCGCCGCAGCATCAGCAACTGTAGGTGATTTGAAATTCCTTGATGAGGATGTATGGGCTGATCGTCTTGTATCTCTGTTGGAGCATGACGCACCTATCGTTCGACGAAACATTGTTCTCAGTCTTCGCGATTATGTTGAAACCTATCCTGATGATGTTCGGCAGATTATCCCTTCCTTGTGGAACGATGGTGATGAAGTTGTTCAAATCCGTCTTCGCGAGTTGTTGATGCGTATGGATGAAATACATCCGGAACGATTTGCAAAGAATCTTCCTCTCCTTAAACCAGAACGACTTGAGGCGTTATGGATGACAATGGATGCCCGCCGTGAGGGGCGAAGTCAGCAGTGGAAGGATTGGTTATCCAACGATGGATCACTGCCCGAAGCGATTGCTCCAGTTCAGGAGGTTCATCAAAGCAGTGGAGAAGCACCTGAAGAGCTACCGGATCTCGATGATGCACTCAACATGATCGATGATACCCTTGGTTTCATCGATTAGGTGTATCATCAGCAATGCGACACGCTGATAATGGATGCAGTGTGGTATTGTTCTATGAGAACGCAAGCCGTTTGCCTTGTACTCCTTCTCACATTTGCTTCGCTTTTGAACTCAACTTCTGCAGAAGATGATCAAACTCTTGAAGCGCGTGATACTTGGGCAGAGTACTTCCCAGATTCAGAATCAACCATTTTGCAGTGGAGGAACATTGAGACAACCGATGGATTGCTTCTCGATCAATTGAAAATGGCAACGTATGAAGTTCATCGGATCGAAAATGGTCGTTTTTTTGCCAGTGCCTTCACACCTGAAACCATCATCGCAGATGAAATTCCTGCGTGTTACATGAACGAATTGAATGAAGTTTGCTCTGGTAAAGGGCATTCTCTCGTCTATGAGCCTGCACCGGGGACGTCGTCAGAAGTTTCGTATGCCATTGTTACCGTTTTGCGAGATGGCACTCGAACAGAAGCGGCGAGTGTAGGCCTCTCTCAGATTCCAGCTGGACACAGAGAAATCGTTCCAGCGTCTGTTGCACCTGAATTGTTTGCAGCTTCGTACGATGTTGCCAACCAATCAACGGTTTTCTCCTGGAGACCCTCATGCGCAGGAAACAACTTCTTTCATTCGTTGTATGAGCACACCATTCCAGCCACCAAATCAACGTGGGACAGTATCGACAAAATGCTCGTTACGAATTTCATTCCTTCCACGGCTTCACAATTTACAATCGACTGGACGAATCAATCCATTGAACGTGAGACGTACTATACACTGACTTGCTATTATCCAGCATATTGCGATGATAATGGATGTTATCCCGCTCGTGAGGACACGCGTCTCCACAGCAGTAACAGCCTCACAGAAGCCATTGTTGAGGATAACCAAGCGCCAAGATATGGAGGATCGCTATCCGCACAATTCAATCCTAGCGAATCTCAAACAGTATTGCTATGGAGTGAAGTGACACAGCCAAAGGTTTCCAAGATTCGAATTTATCATGCTACGGATCCAATTGTTTCAATTGAGCAGAGTGGAGTTCAGATTTTGGCTGAATTGGATGCAACGAGTGTTGAATTTATCCATCAGTTGCCAGCAGATTGGATGCTTACCTCATATTATGCGATTGGACTTGTTGATGATCGAGGCAATGCTCAGATTGACCAATTCGATGTTTCAGGCAAAGTTGGTCCCATTATCGAACGTAATGTGCCGATTTCGATTTACGATTTCCAGATTGACCAAGACAATCAAACGCTTCACTTCCATTGGAACCTTGCACCAGAATTTATCAGCGGAGATGCCGTTTTGTGGACGTCAACATCTCCAAATCCAGACATGTCTCCTGCATGGGAAGAAATCACGCGATTGAATCCTACCTCACTCGAACATCACATGACGCTTGACGTGTTGGAGGAGGCTTGGTACGCACTTACCTTGGAAGGAACTTGGGGAACCTCGCCAGATGTACATATCGATGACCGAATCTACCTTGATCAGAATGCCGTATTGTTTCAGCCCCAGATTCAACCAGACGAATCAGATATAAGCGAAGAAGAGACAACAATCGAACGTATCGATTTACCAGAATTTGTACTGACCTTTGAGCATGAAAATCACTCGCTGCAAAATGGAGACTGGGTAACAATTGAATCCAACAATTCAGAGCGTTATATCCTGAATTTCAAACATTCACAAACCAATTCGACCATTCGTTGGACGGATGCTTTGAACTCGAATCCTTTCTGGTCATCTGCAACTCAATCTGGAGACAGTTTCTCGATCGTCGTCGAAGAACCAATCAATCTCATCCACATTGAATCAACGAATGTGAACGGAGAGATTCACATTGTTCGAATTGGCATCGATTGGCCAGAGGAAGAAGTCACTCAGCAAGAAAATTCGACTCAACAAGAGTTAACTGAAAACAAAGAAGCATCAACCGAAGATTCGCTTTCTCTCCCATTGCTGGCTGTTGTTGGCGTCATTGGCGCCTATATTTTGATCATCTTATCGATGCGAGGAAAAGATGATGTTTTGTTCAATACAGAGGAAGAGTAATCATTCTTCTTCTGCTTTCAATGGCCCATTTGTAACCAAGTAAGCGTAGCACCCCGTATAGGTTACGAGCAGCCCAATCAGCATCAACAACATCGGGGCTGGTTCAGGCAGCATCTCTCCTAACGAAGTATTTCCAAACATCCACGACATCCCAAGAAATCCAATTCCGAGGCTTAAAACAGTCTTCCAAGTTGATTCAGGATGTTTCCATTTTTCGATGGCTGGAATCACACCAAATTCATCGAACACGTGTTCAAACCAACTAAGGTAGAGAAGTGAAAGGCCTGCTAAACCGCTCATCCCTCTTGAAAATGAGGCGTCCAACCAAGGTCCTGCTGGAAGAAATTCAAAAAATGAAAAAGACAGAAAAATCGAGCCGCTCGCAAAGAGAATCACTTTCCGATTCGACTCCATTACCGTTACGAGAAGGTGCACGCTTGATAGCCTGTCGCTTGCAAGCAGCCTCATGGGCACAGTTCGTGATGCAGTCATCGTTGCCGCAGGATTGGGCACCAGAATGCTTCCAACAAGTGCATACATCCCAAAGGAACTGTTGCCGCTCGTCGATCTTCCGGTCTTACATCATCTCATCTTCGAAGCGAAACATGCAGGCTGTGACCGGATTCACATCATCACCTCCCCAACAAAAGATTTCACATCCATTCAAGACAATCTGAACGTTACTTATCCTATGTATGGGAAAGGAAAGAATCATCTGAATCCGCTCGAGGGCGTTGAACTATTCTTCCACACACAAGAGGAACAGAAAGGCCTTGGACACGCCATTCTGATGGCAAAGGGAGCAATTCAAGGACCATTTCTCGTCTTGCTTGGCGATAACATTCTTACTTCCCAACATGCATCTCTCAATGAATTCCAAGCCTCAGAAGTCTCTCAACAACTCGTTGAATTGTTTGAGCAATATGGCCAACCAATCGCATCAGTTTACGATGTCGGCCATGATCGTGTCAGCAATTATGGAATCGTTTCGATGGAAGAGGGAAGAATAACATCAATTGTTGAGAAGCCGAATCGAGAACATGCCCCCTCAACACATGCACTCTGTGGGCGTTATGTGTTTGCAGAAAATACGTTTGAACTTCTTGATCACTATTCTGTCGAAGAATTCGGTGAACTGCAATCGATTGCATTAATGAAACACTGGATGGATGCTGGGCATCTTCGTGCGCACGTTCTGTCCGAATCCGTTTCTTGGTACGATTCGGGTTTGCCACTTGAATGGCTGAAATCTCAAATCGATCATGCACTTCAACGTCCAGAATATGCTGAACAATTGAACAAATGGCTTAATCAGCGACTCAACTAATCCTGACCAGGCTTCCAAAAGGTCAGTGGTAATGGGCGTTCACGACGCATCGCACGTTTTGCTAAATGGTCTGCTCGTTCGTTCCACCGATGTCCACGATGTGCTTTGACATGGCTCCATGATAATTCGCGCTGGGAAGCAACTTCATTCCAAACGGATTGGACACGAGCTGCAAGTTCTCTGTTTGCTTTTGCTCTCCATGCCCCAGTAGCGATGTTGCCTGCATATTGACTGTCAAGACGAATCAACACTGGGTCATCGTTTTCTTCAGTCAACAACCATCGTAATGCAGCAAACAGCCCCGAGAGTTCTGCAGTATTGTTTGACCCAACTTCGGCACCAATGAATTCTTCATCTTTGGATGATGTTGAAACAGGTCCAGACAGTTCTGTGAGAATTTCACCACTTCCGCGCCCAAGGCCCGAATCGCCATGAACAACAACGACGCCCCAACCTGCAAGGGTTGATGAATCAACATTCTGGTTTCCATCGCATGAACCATCGACATACAGTGTAAGTCGGGTTGGCTCAGTCAATCTCTTCACTCGCCCAACATGCTCCGATAAGCATCTGCAGACATGAGTGTCGAAACATCATCTGGATTTGACAACTTCATCTTGACAATCCATCCATCGCCGTATGGGCTTGTATTCATCAATTCAGGCGTATCCTCAAGATCCATATTGACATCTGTAATCTCTCCAGCAAGTGGTGCAAAGATAGGTGATGCGGACTTGACCGATTCGACGATGGCGAATTCGCCCATGTCATCGAGCATTTCGCCACCCTCTGGCAACTCAATGTAGACGATATCGGTTAACGCATCTTGTGCGTGGTCGGTGATGCCAATGGTTGCAATGTCTCCATCCATTCGAATCCATTCGTGTTCTTTCGTGTAATACAAATCAGCAGGTATTTCGCTCATACTCTCACCGCTCTTATGCAAGTGAACAAAGGGTATGAATCAACCGCTTCTACCATATCTCATTCAGATTCATCAATTTCTGATTTAATGAGATGTTGTTCGAGAGAAGCCCATGCTTGCCCAACGTTCTTTTCTTTTTCCGTTTGATGAACGTCTTCTTGGACACGTTGCGTCATTTCATCATCGGACTCATCTGGGAATTGTTGACCAAGGCTTCCTTTTCGAAAACCAATTCCAATCAGAAGTAAACCGAACACGGGAAAAATCCAACCAATATCTGGCTGAGATGAATAGCGGCCAGAATCAAGACCGATGGCAAAGACAAACACGAGACACATCCCGGTTCCCAGAAGTATCTTTCGTGCTCGATCAGCAGGGGTCATTGAACCTTCGAAGCAACCACGCTGTATCAAACCAGCGTTATCAGTAGGTCTCACGCATCAATTTGTGAATCTTGTAGGGAAGAAGAGCGCGGTTAACCGGGGTGACTTCCAAGATACGCCCATCATCCCTGCGCCGAATGTCTTGCAACAGCGGGTGGCGGCTCTTTTTGTGAAGTGTCAAAAGTGTTGGCTTATCGATTTCAAGTGCATTCCGTACGGCATTGACGAAGGCTTCTGATTCAACGGCGAATTTGCCAATCTCATCGATAACAATCACTTCACAATGGTCGATTGCGTGCTGAATGGCAGGGATTGCTACTCGTTCAAGTTCTTCCGTATTCAACCCGTAACCGAGGACGCGCAGTCTCGAATCGATACTCTTGTGGGCAATTTCTCCCTCTTCACCTGTGACCAAATCACGGATTTTGTAGCCGAGTCGTTCACCATTTTCGAGGATCGGTTCTGTGCATATGCCGCCAATGATTTCTGTATCGCCTAAATTACGAGCCGATAGTTCTCGTTCTCGCTCCTCTTTCAGCATTGAGAGAACTTTCTCCATAACTGCAGATTTTCCACTACGGGGAAGTCCCGTAATGCCAATTTTTGGATGAATGCCCATTCCTTGAATCCTCCAATTGACAAATACCGTTTGAAACTAAAAAGGGTCTGGATATAAAATATCGTATTCAAAGTATCCTAAAGAGACGAATCTTCTTTCAGTTTGCGACCTCTTCAACTCCGGATTCAAGGCCCAGCCGAAGTGGGAGCATTTCTAATTCGTAATTGTTGACGTTGTTGTTGGCCGACCAAGCCTTTGCCCAGTCATCCAAATCGCGCTGGTTGAGTTGATTACACATCCATTCCAAGGCCTTCTGAAGATCGCCCTTTGCAGCTGCGAGTCTGTTGAGTATGGCTTGGTTCATTTCGATGTGGTTAACACTGTTGCCAAGAATGCATCCTTGTGGAATGACTGCCCAGCGAAGACGACGTTCTTGATGTGCATTGACGATTGCTTGGCAGGCCAAGCGAGGACCGTACGTTTGGACTTCAGTTTTCCCAGACCACATGGCCAATTGGCGTTCATTCGCTCGAGAAGGAATGTCCTTTCGGAAAGCAGGGTGCCGAATGTAGACTCCGCCAGTCTCATCTTCAGTGAAGTGAACGCCTCGAATGAATGGGCGGGATGACTTTGTCTTGTCCCAACTTGAGATGTTGTTGGAATGTGCCGTTTGATCGATTTCTCCTACACGGACTTTGACAGTTTGGTCTTGCGTTGCAAGCCAGTGATCATGGTCACCAAGTCGAGGAAGTTCGGACATCGTATCGAGAATCTTGAGGATGTTTTTCCTCTCGATTTGATCTCGAGGCAAGCGGGGTACTGCCCATGTGTTACGAGCCCATTGTACCCATTGGTTTTGATTTAGAGAAAACGATGGAACCCGTGATGAAAGTCCGGTTCCAACGCGACGCAAGTCGGAACGGGTGACTGGTCCGATAATCTGGAGCGATTCTGTTCCATTTGGTGTCGATGAAATACCAAGAATGGCTACGCCTTGAGTCATACCAGGGAACAAAAGATTTGCTTCTTCAATCGCCCAAACCTCATTCCATGAATGCTTCTCGACGAGTAGTTTTCGTAGAGGATGCGATGATTGTTCACGCAAGAGACTGTCTGGTGCAACGATGCGCATGTTACCATCATTTGAGAGAACTTGCATACCGCGTTCAATGAAAAGTCGGTAGAGGTTGACGTTTCCACGCATGGTTGAGAATCGGGGTCCATTTTCGTTGGAGAGGCTTCGAAGCTTCTCGCTCAAATCTTTCCGGCGTTGGGAACCATCGTCCATGCCACGGAAACGGTCTTTGATTCGCAGCCAAGGTGGGTTTGAGATGATTAAACGAGGAGCCTGTGCCCATGGCCAATCCTCTTGAAGTGTGTCGGAACAAACAATGTTCTCCTCGAGGATGTTCTCAACAAACTCTCTTGATAACTTTCCTTCTTGTTCGCCAGTGAGGGCAACGAGGTCGAGGCGAATGGCTTCCAGAAGCAAACGTCGTCGTGTGGAACGAACAACCAGTTCATCAACATCCACAAGTTGGAATCCACGAATCAATCGTTCGGTGTCTTCTTTACGAAGTTCCGACGATTGTCCTTCAAACAACTCGCTGTGCTTTCGAAGCATGCGTGCATGAAAGATTCCTCCGCCGCAGGACATATCTGAAAAAGGAAGCGGGATACCGCTGCTTGTACGTTCATTACGCTTGACAGCGTCAAGTGCATCTTCATCGAGTGTAACTTCTTCCTCGCTGGGAGGGAAATTGAGTTTTTTGATGTGCTTCTGAAAGCCGGGGGGGAGATCTGCAAGATGCATGTTTGTTGTTTGCTTCTTGACTTTTGGTTGAATGGTCGCCTCAAGCATTTCCGAGGAGATAATTGAATCAGCGAGCCGAGGAGGAGTAGGATGTGCTCCACGAGGGGAGCGACCATCGGATTCAGCATCATGACGTGCAAGAAGATGGTCAAGGACATGACCTGGATCGGTCAAGAGATTTGCCGGGAGGGTAGGCCAATCTTCAGGGAGAAGAGCGGCGATTGGTTGGTGGGTTCGAAGGGAATTTTCCCATGCATCGAGCCACATTTCGATTTGTGTTTGTCTGTTGTCTAAGCATCGATCTAATCTTGCATACCAGCCGCTAACTCCGTTTTGCATAGTCCGCCCCAACCAGTGGGTATTCAATCATGGTTTGAATGTGCCTGTTGAAATCATGAAATGATTCATTCTGAGAGTGAATCGTTTCGCGCGGACAACTTTGCAAGTTTAATTCCATCAGCATGCCATTCCCAACCTTTTGAGACCCAATCGAACAATGCCTTGAGTTCCTTTTCATCAACATCAGCAGTGGAAGCAATCTTCTTGAGAATTCGTAATTCTCTACGGTCATATTCTCCATCGGCAGCAGCAAGTAAGGCTCCATCTCTGAGAGCATAACGTAGTGTTTCCAACTCAGCATTCTTCAGTAAATTCGACAGACGATTTGTGTCGTACAATCCTTTTCGAATCGAAGTTCTCGCCTCCGGGTGAACCATGGCTCGACCCATGAATCCCTCAAGCACCTGTATTTCCTCGCGAACGAGCTCACCGTCAGCCGCAGCGATGAGAACGAGCAAATCCGCATACCGTGCCCTTTCAGCAGCATCCAAATCAGCGACTCCGTCGCAAAACATAGGCCTTCAACCTTGGAGAGAATTCAGCAAATCGTAACCATCTTGCATCCAAGCATAGCCTATCTTGGTCCATTCGATGAGTTGTTGTACAGCGTCAGGAACCAGCCCGAGATGTTCGGCGATTTCTTTCAGCACTTCGAGTTCATCATCATCAACAGAGCCATCAGAAGCTGCCATCAGTACAGCATCTCGAAGAGCAAGGCGCCCCGCTTCAGGTCCGAGACCGTCCAAGCACTCCTCAAGCGAAGGGGGGCTTTTGAGCGCTCTTCGCAGGACTTCACGCTGGTTTGGTGAGAGAAGAGCCTTGCCGAGTTGCTGTTCAAACATGGCAAGTTCATCAACGGTAATTTCTTCATCGACACGAGCCATGTATGCAAGCAAACGAGCATAGGCGTATCGTTCATCACGGGGCAAATTCTGGAGAGTGTCGGGTAGCATCCGAACCACTCTTACGCTTCTCCATGATGAACCTCTCGCTTCCAAGGCAGTTCAAGGTCATGATTTAGAACCATAATCCATGCTTCCACACGATGCTTGATAGGGGAGCGTTGCAAGGCACATTCATGCATCCATCCGTCAATGTTCTCGGAACCGAACTGAAATCATGCTCGACAGACCCACTCACTGGCTGGTATCGTGATGGCTGTTGCAATACCGATGAGAACGATCGAGGTTCTCACACAGTGTGTTGCGTTGTAACTCAGGAGTTCCTTGAGTATGCTCGCTCTCAAGGAAACGATTTGATTACACCAGCTCCGCATTTTTCTTTCCCAGGTTTGAAACCAGGGGATTCTTGGTGTGTGTGCGCACGAACATGGCTTGCAGCAGTCCATGCAGGCTCAGCATGTCCTGTTGACTTAGAAGCAACCCATGAAGAAGCACTGAGTATTATTCCGTTTGATCTTCTTGAGACGCATGCGGTCTAGATGAGGAAAATTGGAAGACAAAAATTCTCATCGATAGCCAAATGATAACACCCCAACACATCATGTTGGGGATGCCCATCCACTCAATCTGATTTGGATAACGTTCGGAAAGCCATCCGATGGTCAAACTTGAACCAACTAAACTCCCAACGTAAACTGGAATTGCGGTTGGGAGAGTCCAAGCAAGCGGTTTGTGGTTGTCGAACGTGTACCATCGATGAACGAAATGTGCCATAACTCCAGTTAAGCCCCAAAAGGTCCCCCATAGAATTCGAACGTCAACATCCGGAAGCAAGAACATCGATATCGTCCATGCAGCGTAGAAAACACCGCTGTTGAAGGCGCCTGCAAGAGCGAATCGACCCAGTGAGCCACGAGGTGCAAAACGTCCGTGCACAGCCATCAAGTCAGTCGTCATTGGTCACCACATCACTTGGCTTTCCAGTAAGGATGGTTCGCAAACGATTGTTGTCGTTTTGCATAGCATCCATCCATTCATACTTCACACCAAGTTGTTCTGCAAGAACGCCCAATGCCAAGGAATCCTTCGGCAAACATTTGCCTCCAAATCCACGATTTAAGCCAAAGATCGGGTCGAGGTGAGAAGGACCAATCGGTTGTGCTTGCTCCGCAGTGATGACGTCACGGATTTTGTACCAATCTTCGCCTAAGCCCTCACAAATATCGTAGAGTTGGTTCGCAAATGTCACCTTCATTGCATAGAATGTATTCTTCGTGTATTTGACCAACTCAGCTTGTGTTGGCGTAACGTGGAATGTTTGGTCACGACGAAGTACACCTGCTTGGCGATGTTGTTCAAAAACACGTTCAGCCACATCCGCATGATGTGTGCCACACACGAGAATATCTTGATTCGCAAAGTCTTCCAATCGCTGACGTTCAACAAGAAATTCTGGTGAGTAGGCTATTTTCAGATTTGGATATTCTTCGTGGTATCGTTGTGTTGTACCTGGAACAACCGTACTTTTGATGACAGCAGTAAAGCCATCGGGTAAGGCCTCAAGTGTTGCCTCGACGATGCGTGTATCGCAAGCCCCAGTTTCAGGATGAGGAGGAGTTGGAACAGCGATGTAAGCAAAATCGACGTTGTCGGTCACAATCGACAACTCAGTTCCACGAACCGGATCGTGCACAAAAAGCTCGTGCGCATGCTCAAAACAGTGTTCAATGGCTCCACCAACCATTCCGGCTCCAATAATTCCAATTTTCATTGAATCACCTCTCTCGATATGGACGAGGATTCAGTTTTCCTTCTTCTGCCATGATGCTGGCTTGAAGAAGTGTTTCTGGCGTACCACAATCGACCCACGTATCTGCACCTACAGAAACAAAATTTGCCTTCCCTTCAGCAATATATGCCCGATTGATATCTGAGATTGAGAAAGCATTTCCTTTTTCTTGGACGGCATCATCAAGTTTGTCCCAGAATGTCTCGTCGTATAGGTAAATACCGCCGATGGCCAGATTCGATGGAGGATTTTCAGGTTTTTCGACCACATCGATAATCTTCCCCTCATCATCAAGAACAGCAACACCAAAGGCTTGTGGATTCGCTTCTTCTCGAGCAAGTAAAAGGCAACCCGGGGGTTGTTTAGCTTGCTTAAATTCTTGAACAAGATTCTCAAATTCGACGGTTGTGATGTTGTCTGAAAAATAGATCATCAGACGACAATCTTCGTTGTGAGACCGTCCCAATTGCAAAGCATGTGCAACACCCCGCGGTTCTTCCTCCAAGACGTAATGTATCTGTTCACCCTCCATGCCTTGCCCAACATGTTTTGCAATGTGTCCAATGTGTTCGTTGGAAATGATGGTAATTCGTCGAATCCCACCACGTCGAATTGTTCCGAGAGCATAATCGATGACAGGTCTGTCATAAAGTGGCAAGAGTGTCTTTTGAGTGTAATGCGTAAATGGAGACAGTCGCGAACCTTTTCCACCTGCAACAAGGATTGCTTTCACCTTCATTGAACCACCCATGCGTTGGTTGTTGATGACTCTGTTGCTTCAACCGAAGCGACCAGAGATGTATCGTCGTGTTAATTCCATATTCGGATCGCCAAAAATTGTCTTCGTTTTATCGAATTCAATCAAACGTCCAAGATACATGAATGCAGTGTAGTCACTAACTCTTTGAGCTTGAGACATTGAGTGAGTAACAATGACGACAGTAAAGTGTTTCTTCAGTTCCAAAATGAGCTCTTCAATCTTTGCCGTTGCAATTGGATCGAGTGCTGAACATGGCTCATCCATGAGAATGACTTCAGGTTCAACTGCGATAGTCCGGGCAATGCAAAGTCGTTGTTGTTGCCCACCAGAAAGGCTTGTTCCCAGTTCGTGAAGCCGATCACTTACCTCGTCCCATAGAGCAGCCCTTCGTAGTGCACTTTCAACAATGCGATCCAACTCTCGACGGCTTGGGTTGTAATGCAATCGTACACCGTAAGCCACATTGTCGTAGATTGATTTCGGGAATGGATTTGGCTTTTGGAAAACCATGCCTACTCGGCGACGAATGGTGACCAAATCCGCTCCTCGAGCCATGATATTATCATCTTCCAATTCGATTTTTCCATCAATCTTACAGATTGAAATCAAATCGTTCATTCGGTTCAAACAACGAAGCAGCGTTGATTTTCCACAACCGGATGGGCCAATAAGCGCTGTTACAGCATTTCGCTCGAATGGAATTGATACATTGTAGACCGCCTGTGCATTACCGTAGTGAAGGTCTAAATCATGAATCCACATATGCGCTTCCCCATCGATGTCGAGTGTTCGGGTCGAATCTGGAATCTCCTCATTATCGGACTTCACAGGTTTTTCAACCTCTCCGTCTTCCTCTTCTTCAGTTTCATCGATCGTCTTCTCTCCATCTTCTGAAATATCGTTCTCCTTTGTGGATTCAATGATATGTTGACTGATTATCTCCTTGATGGCAAACATTTCTTCTTGATCTTTGCTTCCATCAACGATGCTCAATGAGGTAAGAATACTCATTGCTTCAGCAACTGTGATTTCATCGGATTCATCATCAAATTCGTTCATTATTGATTCAATACGTTTTTCCTCGGCTTCAACAAACTCACCATCCGCCTCGGCCAATTTGGTCATCATGGCGATCAATGCGCCTACAGTTAGCTTTTTTTCATCAAATTCGGTCGTCATGTGTTCGAATACCTCCTAAAGTGAGCACGGAGTAGAATGGCTGCTGAATTGACCACAAGTAGCGTTCCAAGGAGCACGATTGATGCCCCTGCGGCGGCAACCTTGAATCCCGTTGCTGGCATATCTGTCCACCGATAAACCTGAACAGGAAGAACGGTATACGCGCCTCTGTCATTGGTGTCTGCACCGGTATATGCGCTTGGGTCTGCAGAGAAAAGTTCTCGATCCGACCACAAGGGGAGGTTCTGCAAATATGGCTCAACCCCTGGAATCCACGCAAACAGATAATCGAAATTTGGCGCAAAATCGTAGGAGATGTAGAAGAATGCATCAGGTTCTGTGAACACGGATGCAACCGCTCCAACCAGAATCAGTGGAGCAGCTTCGCCCATGATTCTTGACATTGCAAGAATCGTTCCAGTCATCATTCCTGGCATGGCATGGGGTAGAACGTGATCTTTCGTTACCTGCCATTTTGTGCATCCTAAGCCAAATGCTGCATTCCGCAATGACGGTGGAACAGCGCGCAACGCTTCTTGTGATGAAATAACGATTGTTGGCATGGCCATTGTAGCCATCGTCATGCCTGCAGTTAGCACTGTTCCTCCAAGACCAAGGCCAATTCCTCTATCTGTTAGGAAAAGAGCAAGACCAAACAGTCCGAAAACGATTGCTGGTACGCCTGCAAGATTTGTAATGAGTGCTTGAATTGCTCTTCGGAATTTGTTGTTTGGAGCGTATTCCTCCAACCATATTGCTGCACCAAGGGATAATGGGATAGCAAAGAGCATGGTGTAAGATACCACATAGACGCTTCCCCAGAAGGCAGCACGCAAACCTGCTTTGTATGGTTCAGAAGAGGTGAAGTCTGACCATATGAATGGAATGTGAATCCCAACTGGAATAGAGACCATGGCGATAGCCAATGCGACGAATGCGGCCATAAGCCATCCGTCTCGCCCCTTTACTACAAGTCGTAAACGATCATCTTTGAATGTGTTCGAACGTGTGAGTTGCAGTGCTCCAAGAACCAGTTTCTTGATGCCTGAGAGAATAAAGAGGAGCAATAATCCTCCAACAATCCAGCCTTGGACAAGAATCCATGTGATGGCGATGTACCAGGTGAGGAGCGTAAGGGCAAGCAGGACGAGATCAACAATTCCTTCCGCCTTTGGGATCAATTTCTCAGGTCGTAGTTTTACGATATCTGTGGCAGAAGAAATCAATGCAATCGATGCCATGAGCGTTATTGCTCCGCCAATGATAAACGTGAATGGAACGAGTAACACAGGTTGTGATTCAGAGAAGGTTGAGAAGAAAATAAGCGCTCCGATAACCGTGACGATGAGTTTCACAATTGCGCTGATCAGTCTGTTGGCTAACTCACTGGAATAAGAGAACCATGAGTACTTGGTGTAACGTTTTGATTTGACTTCACTAGTTCCAATCCAAATCATACCATCCCGAAGTTTCCGAATGGCTTTTTCTGGCGTCCGCATGACGAAAATCATGCCTACAAGGCCAACCATTGCAAAAAGAGGTAACCAAGGATCGCGATGGTCGAGGACGTCTGCCCCACTTTCAAAGTTGACAGGAGCAGCACAGCTTAACAACCAATCTTGCTGATTCAGCATCCGTATTCCATCGCAAAACGCTTGAGGTGTCGTTGGCTTCGTTGCATTCAGTTCCTTTGCATTGTTGCAATCTTTTGTTGCATATTCGAGGCTACTCTTTTTGTACGTATCACTGCATTTGTTTACAACAAGCAGTTCGACATATTCGTCTATTGCCTCTTGCTCATCCGCTGAGAATCTAGCATCCATGGAACGGCCTGCCCACGTTCCTTGACCGTCAATGAGGTTCGGAACACCATCGCTATCGATGTCTCGATCCTTTGTATCATCGTGAACGCCATCTCCGTTTTCGTCATGTAGATGGATAAAGAGGGCGAAATCCGATGCTTCGATCTCGTTTATAACCGTCTGAATTCGATTTCGTTCCTGCTCATCATCGCCTGCAATCTCAGTTAACTGTGTGTTCAAGGAGTCGAGTGTGGAATCTTTGTAGGTAATCCATTCGTAATCTTCAGGGCATTGGTTCGGGTCGCCATAGATAGGGTTCTTATCGGTATCCTGGTCGATATCCTCATCGCATACATCGATGATCCCATCGTTATCAAAATCATCATCTGCAATAAACTTCGGTTGGAACCAATCGATTGGATTTCCGAGAGCAAAGCCTCCAATCTCTTGGTACGATGATTCCTTGGCGTCCATTGGCGGCCCACTGATTTGTTGAATGGTTACTGTGTAGTTCAAGTCATGGAGGATGAACAACCAGTTGTCTGAACTCCTTGAGGGGCTTAAGAGAAGGGTATTCGTTGTCTTCGTGTGGAACACTGAATCAGAATCTTCGACAACCGTTCTTCCATAGTCAATTGGGTTTTGTCCATAATCGTTGATGTCGATTCTCCCATCCCCATTGACGTCTTCCGAGAGCGGCCCTGCAGCTTTGCTGCACTTGAATGGGCCGCCTGGAATTTCTTCGGGATAATAATCGCAAACACCGTCACCATCGCTATCCGAATCCCAGAACATGTTTCCATAACCGTCGTTATCATGATCATAATTGATGAATCCTCGGTCATCGATCATAACCCATTCATCATGCCCATCACCTGTTTCGGAAATTGCAATCTCCAACTCCGCAATCACGGTTAATCCAGAATCATCAAGTTCTTCGATAACATACCCGTTTTCGTTTGTCACCTCGCCGATGACGTAACTGCCAGTTAGACCTTCATCGAGGATATATTTCGAGGTCTCTTCCATCGTACAGAATTCAGGAACGAACGATTTGATGTTGGCCGCAGGCTTGAGCAAGATCTCATCGATCAAGTCGAGAGGGATGTCGTCAGTCCCCTTTTGACTTACGGCGACAACGTCTGTTCCTTGACCAGTGTTGTAGAAGAGAAGGTCACCGTTTTGCCAACCAGTCCATGGAACTTGACGATAAATGAGTCGAATCTTTCCATCACCCCATGTTGCCTGCTCATTTCCTGCAAGGTCGAGAGCCGCATCAAGATAGACGTCTTCTCCCGCCTTTTCCCAACGCAAACCTCGCCAAATGTAACGTTCAATAATCTCATCATCACTCACATCGCTTGTGTCGTTATCGTCAATTTGAATCCAATAATTGCCAAGAGTTGGTGTTGGTGCAGTTTCTCTCCAATAGATGGTAATCCGCCAGTCCTCACCTAACCTGTATTCGTAAGGTTCTGCAGAGTTAATGAGGAGAAGGTGAGACAATGACCAGGGCTCAACTGGTCTGTATGTTGTCCGAGCAACCCCCTCGTCGCAGAGCGTTCGTTCCAAATCTTCAGCCAGATCCCACGTCGTTTGACCGTTCAAATTGAAGACGTTACCATCATCGTCCAGAGCTTGGAAATGTCGCTCAGTCCACGACGCTCTGATGGTGATGTTTTCTCGTTCTTGGCGAAGGTCGTCGCCTGGCCAATTCGGATTCCAAGTTTCTGCTTCCCATGAGAGTTGAGTTTCTGCTGGTTTGTGATAATAGACGCCTGAATTGACTCCCTTTTCCGTGTATGTCTCACTGCGCTCAACCTCAAATTCTTCGGTTGGAACGAAGGCCTCACTCGAGATTTGAGTGAGCAAGGTTACCAAAATGATTCCACATGTAATGGCGATAGCAACAAACACGGTTCGTCCTGCTTTTGCAGCGATGTATCTACGTTTGAGTGAACGTTTTGGAAGAAGGGATGTACCAAACAATCCCTTGTCTGAAAGGTCGAACTTACTTTCTTTCAATCGTAAGCCTCCCGGAAGCGCGTCATGATTCGATGGCCGATGAGATTGAGGCCAAGCGTGATGAAAAAGAGATAGAAGCCAACAGCAAAGAGCGAGTAGTAAGGCGTTGTACCAATTGGTAATTCCCCGCCAATTCGCTGTGCGATGTAAGCAGTCATTGTTTGCGCACTGCGGAACATGTTGTTTGAAAATGTGGCAAGTGTACCGACTGAAAGCGTCACCGCCATGGTTTCACCAATCGCTCTGGATAATGCGAGGATGATCGAAGCCAAAATCCCTGAAAGCGCGGAAGGGACGGTGACTCTGGCCGTCGTTTCAACAGGGGTTGCACCAAGAGCATAGGATGCTTGTCGCAAATTGTCAGGCACTGCACGCAACGCATCTTCAGAAAGTGAAGCAATGAGAGGAGTAATCATAATTCCAACCACAATTGCTCCACTCAGAGGATTGAACAATTGTGGCTCTTCAGCAATCCAACCCTGTTCGAGGAAGTACGTTCCTATATCAACGACGATTGGGGCGATAACGACGAATGCGAAGAATCCGTAGACAACAGAAGGGATTCCTGCTAGGAGTTCAAGAATCGGCTTGACGAAGTTGGCGGTTCGTTGGCTTGCATACTCTGAGAGATAGATTGCAGTACCCAATCCAATTGGAATTGCAATAACAAGCGCTCCAAGAGCGACTTGGAGCGTGGTCTGTAGCAATGAGTTGACACCCATGTGGAGGTCTTCACCAACCGTTACAACGCTAACGGTGCGTACGTCTGTCTTCCACCAGGTTTGGGTAAGGAATTCTCCGAGAGAACCGTTGACGCGAGCTACGAAATCGAAGTAACATAGTACCAACGTCACCAGAACAATGAGAATCATCAGCGAACGAGAATCACCCTCCATGATGGCGAACCGTTCAGCACCGGCTTGATTCCGACTGTCACTGATGACAATCCCCATGAAGATCAATGAACCACCAAAGAAAATTGTGTGCCCTGTCTGAATTTCATGGAAGGAAAAGATTGCAAAGAATAGGGACGTCAAACCAATTGCAATCAGGGGTACGGGATAGCCCCCATCGATTCGGCGCACCATGATAGTGAGGATGACCATCAGCGCAAGCAATAACATCAGAAGGAGTGGACTTGGAGGGCTAATGAGGGACATGAATCCGATAAGGACGATGAGATAGGCTACGCTTTTGAGCGTTGGAATAATTGCATCGATGGTCTCTACGGAGAGTCTTGGAAGCCACTGTGGACTGAAAACTGACGCAGCAAGGACGCCAAGTGTGAGCAATCCAATGAGAATGCCTACCCAGTCGACGTTGGGCAGAACAGGATCGCTATCATAGGCATTCGGGATACCATCGTTGTCCATATCATGATCAACCTTGTTCATAATTCCATCTCCATCGATGTCGTTATCTGCTAATCCTCCTTGGCCATCTGATTTCGTATTCCAGACACCATCTTCGTCGTAATCATACGGGAGATCATCGTCTCCGACAAGATCCCAAGCGTTGGAGCCGTTGCCAAGTTCATCACCAACAACGGCGATACCATCCATGTTTGCATTTGCTTTGAAGGCTAGATACTCGACGGATAATTCCAAGTTGTACGATGATGCAAGGGCGTGAATATCACTTGAAAGGTGATTTTCTTGAGTAAAACAACCGTCGATAACTTCAACATTAGCATCGTTGAGATGAATTCCTAGATCGGACTGGGTTGCTGAATCATAACCACAATACGAATTCATTTCGACACGAACAATATCTCCCTCCTTGTAGACGCCAACCGGTGAATATTCATTCAATCCGAGTGAATAGTCCTCCATATCCATGCGCACATCGTCGTCTCCAATCCAAATCGTTACCCACCACTCTCGAGCTAAATCTGGATTTTGCGTATGCAGAATAAGTGCTTTTTCATTTGCAGAAATAACACTCAGAGGAACTCGTGGGTATTCACTGTCCCATTTTTCAGGATTGGTTGTGAAATAATCTGTGAGGTAGGGTCGTCCCTTATCGACGCGAGGGCCCCGTATTTCTGTCCCATCTTCGAGCGTGAAGATTGACGGTTCTCGGTCATCTCCTTCAGGGTAGGATTTAGCATCAGCATCCCATTGGAACCGGTCGATGAGTGGATCAGCCAAGACAACTTCATGATCCATATCGAACTCAGTGATACACAATGAATTCAACCACAAGGGATCCGTGAGCGAGCCATCGGAGTAATTTGCAGCATCCTTGATGCTCGCTTGTAAGTCTTGATCCCAATCTTGTGGAGGCTTGAAATCGTCAGCTCCACATGCAAAGCCTCTGTAGAATTTTGAGCCGTTATCAAACAGGACGTAGACGATGCCCGAAGTGATCATCACAACGGTTGCCGCGAGTGCGAAGAGAACCAGTCCCGGGGCACCTTCTTCTATCCTGGCACGTATTCGCATTTGGATCACGGCCTTACCGGAACCTAAGGGAAATTTGGCTTTGCTTAGCCGTCAATATTCTATATATGTCTAAATATATTCAATTAAAAAAAGGGGAGGCCGGGCACCTGAATGCCCGACCTCCCGGATTCATCAAGAACGTGTTCTTGATGGTTACAACGATCACTCGTTCTTACTCAATCAAGCGTCGTAGACGCCTTGAGCAAGGATACGACGAATCATCTCTTGGTAGGTGGCGTCATCCAGAGGTACGTAACCGACCTCTGAGATGACAGCGCTACCGTCCCCTGAGAACGCCCATAGGAGGAATGGGGTGACATCATCCCAGACAGCGTTGTTCACGTTCATGAACAACGGCCTGGACAATGGTGCGTAGCTTCCATCTCGAACGGTCTGTGGTGTTGGGGCCACAGCGTCTTCAGGAGCGTCTGCAACACCATGGGTATGGTTGTTGGAGACTGCAACAGCACCGAGTGTTGCCATGTTCTCTTGATAATATGCGTATCCGAAGTATCCAATTGCGTTCTCGTCAGCGAGGAGTGCGTTGACCAACACATTGTCATCGGCTGATTGTGTGCCTGAACCAAATCCTGCAGCAGCTTCGTGAAGGATCTCTTCGTAGAAGTACTCGTATGTTCCAGAGTCAGCGTCAGGGTAAGCAAGGACGATTGCATCTGCGTTACAGTTTGCACTGAGGTCAGACCATTCCTTGATTCCGTCGCCGTCATCTTCTGGTACAACGCTTGACAAGTCAAGACCTTCTGCTGTCAATTCAGCATCGGTTTCTGCAGAGAAGACCCATCGGAGTTGAGCAGCGGTCATGCCGCCCATGCTCTGCATACAAACGTCAGCAGCACCGCCCTTCTTGGAAACAACTGAGAGTCCATCGACTGCAACGACAAGTTGTGTTACGGTAATGGATGTGTCACCAACAAGACAGTTGAGTTGTCCGTTTGCATCAACAGTTCCTTCTGTGCTCTTCCAGTCACGGGACATGTCTCCTATGTCGACAGGAGTTCCCTTAGCGGAGTTTGCACAGACACGTCCTGCGCCAGCACCAGATCCACCGCTTTCGACGGTAATCGATGTGTCACCGCAAATCGCTTGGTAGTCTTCTGCCCACGCTTCAGCAAGTGGTAGAACAGTTGAGGAACCAGCAATGGAGATGCTTCCTGCTGCACCACACATGTCTTCGAAGATGAAGTCATTACCTTCTGAGGTCAATCCCTGGAGGTGAGCCAATCGTCCGAAGACCATCTGGTGTTGTTGGTAATCGTTCAAGGAAACGTATCCGACTTCTCCGACAGCTTCGTGTCCAGCCTCTGTGTCCAATCCATAGAGCATGAATGGGATGGTGTTCTCAAGAGTTGCACCATCGACGAGGAGGTTCATGAAGAGCGGTCGAGAGAGTGGGTTGTAGGATCCATCACGAACGCTGTTAGCGTTTGGCGTGATCATGTCACCGTCATCGTTCTCAATTGCAGCAGCAGCGAGTGTTGCCATGTTCTCTTGATAGTATGCGTATCCGAAGTAACCGATAGCGGTCTCATCACCGGTTAGAGCGTTAACGAGAACGTTGTCGTCAGCGGACTGTGTACCTGCACGGAATCCTGCAGATGCCTCGTCGAGTGCAGTTTCAAAGAAGTACTCGTAGGTACCAGAGTCTGCATCAGGGTATGCGAGAACGATTTCGGCGTCACCACAGTTTGCGTTAAGGTCGGACCATTCTCGAGTCGTGTCACCGTCATCGTTTGCGATTTCAGTTCCGAGGTCCATGCCTGCAGTTGTGAGTTCGGCATCAGTTTCTGCGGAGAAGATCCAGCGTAGTTGGTGGACAGTGAGTCCGCCCATGTGCGTGTTGACACAAACGTCAGCAGCACCGCCCTTCTTCATGACAACGGACAATCCGTCGATAGCGACCTGGATTTGACGAGCGGAGCGGGAGGTGTCTCCAGCAAGACAATCCATTGTAAATCCGTCATCACGTCGGTCAGCCTCTGTGTCCTTCCAGTCACGGGACATGTCGCCAATGTCGACAGGTGTACCCTTAGCGGAGTTTGCACAGACACGTCCTGCACCGCCACCAGATCCACCGCTTTCGACGGTAATGGTGATTCCATCACAAGCAGCCTGGTAGTCTTCTGCCCATGCTTCAGCAAGTGGCAGAACGGTCGAGGAACCAGCAATGGAGATTGAACCATCTGGTCCACAGAAGGAAGCGGTTACACTTCCAGCGAGTCGACCGAGCATGACAGTGTCAAGCGAGTCAGGTAGTGCAACGTATCCTACTTCAGCAACGAGGAGATCGCCACCGTCACCAAGTCCGAATTCAAGGAATGGGACTGTGTTTTCGAGAGAATCATCATCGTTGAGGAGGTTCATGAACAATGGTCGAGAGAGTGGGTTGTAGGTTCCATCGCCAACAGTTGTAGCGGTTGGAGCGACCATGGTTCCAGCGCTGTTCTCGACTGCAGCAGCAGCGAGTGTTGCCATGTTCTCTTGATAGTATGCGTATCCGAAGTAACCGATGGATGTCTCGTCACCAATGAGTGTGTTGACGAGAACGTTGTCGTCAGCGGATTGTGTACCGGATCGGAATCCTTCTTCAGCTTCGTCGAGAACAGTCTCGTAGAAGTACTCGTACGTACCCGAGTCAGCATCAGGGTATGCGAGGACGATTGTAGCAGCACCACAGTCTGGACTTAGGTCAGACCATTCCTTGGTAGTGTCACCATCGTCGTTGGCAGGCGTGTAACCCGTGTCTGCTTCGTTGGAGAACATCCAGCGAAGTTGGTCAACAGTGAGTCCACCGAGGTGTGTGTTGACACAAACGTCAGCAGCACCGCCCTTCTTCATGACAACGGACAATCCGTCGATAGCGACCTGGATTTGACGAGCGGAGCGGGAGGTGTCTCCAGCAAGACAATCCATTGTAAATCCGTCATCACGTCGGTCAGCCTCTGTGTCCTTCCAGTCACGGGACATGTCGCCAATGTCGACAGGTGTACCCTTAGCGGAGTTTGCACAGACACGTCCTGCACCGCCACCAGATCCACCGCTTTCGACGGTGATGGTGACACCTTCACAGTTCTCTTGGTAGTATTCTGCCCAGATTTCTGCGAGTGGTAGAACGGTCGAGGAACCAGCAATCTTGATGGATCCATCAGGCCCGCAAGTTACAGTTCCGACATCGACGCCTGTATCGACAGGAGTGGTTGTGTTGTTGCCGGTGTCCGTGTTGGTGTTGTTCGTGTTCGATGAATCATCAGTATCATCATCGTCATTACCTAGACAGCCGGCAAGTGCTGAAACCATCATTAGGGCAATGAGTGCTATTGCTTTCTTTTTCGTATCGAGGGTCAACATAGTCTTTCCCGGCTTGTCGTCGCAGTCAAGATAATTGTGGATGGCCTACTTATCCTAAATACGACTACATATAACTATATATGAGTATATACAAATAATTGTTAATGGGTAAATTAGTAGGACTGCTCAATACCGAATCTGTGGTGAAGAAATGAAGGGCGCAACTGGAATCGAGTATAGGAAATTGCAGATAACGGGAGGATCGACATTCATTGTATCGCTGCCAAAGAGGTGGATCACCGAAAACAATCTCAAAGCAAGCGACGCCGTTGGAATCGAACATTTGTCCTCAGGTGAAATTCAAATTTCTCCTAAAGAAAACAAATCACTTCGTCGTAGTATCGACCTTGATCTTTCAAAGTATCCTCGTGGAGCATTGTACGATTACCTGATTGGAATTTATGTCAGTGGTGCTGACATTATCAACATCAAGAATAAATCAGGCATCGGAATCAAGGAACGACGTACTATTCGACGGTTTTTGCGCGACACAAGAGGCATGGAAATCTCCCAAGATGACGATAATTCAATTACAATTGTTTCGTTACTAAATCCTAACGAATTACCTCTTCAAGTTAGTCTCAACCGAATGTATCTTCTCGTTACGAGCCTTGTTGAAGATTCATACGGGGTACTTTCTGGTGAAGATATTGATGAGATAAGCGATTATGATGATAGGGAACGGCAAATCGATGCACGGCGCCTTCTCGTTGACCGTCAAGTTGCAATGGCACTGAATTCTCCGCACATAGAGCGAGCTTTAGGCGTGAATCGATTCCAGGCAATGCAGCATGCCGCTATGGCACATTATCTCGAACGAATGGGTGACCATGCGTTTACCTTTGCAAAACTAGTTTTCGAAACGAATGGAGAAGTTTCTGTCTCCCTTGACACATTACCGATGACTTCCATCCCAGTATGGCTTTCTGCGCTACGATCGATCATTCGCAATACATATTCCAAGGAGATGGTGGTTCTTATCGATGAAAAAGAGCGGCTGAGGAATCAAATTTCTGAGCTTGAGGCGCATGAAATCGAACTTATGTCCTCGAAAGAACGTGCGCATAACGTACTCGTGGAATTTAAGATTTCAGAAACTGTTCGTCGCTTGTGCGGATACAGCATCGATTTGACGGAGACGCTCATCAACATGATGATGTCTGAACGAACAAGTTTAATTGAAACAGCAGAGGGAGATTACTAATGCCTCCTATTCGAACCAACCTCGACGCCAGAATGAGCTTCATTCGCGATTCAATATCTGATTTCATTCATCCCGTTAAGGAAGCTTATTCTCTTGCGATTGAGGGGATTTCGAATCCTCAACATCTCGATTCGGCCCTTGTACAAAAAAATCGCATGAAGGCGCAACGTTATGGGGAGAATTTATCCCAGGAGTTACTTCTTGTGCTTACGCTAAATCAGCCCCTGTTGCAAGATCTACGAATCATTGCATGCTATCTACGTTGTGTAGATGTGATTGAACGCCTTGCACGACACGCTCGGGACATCGCCAACGCCCAAGACTCGTGGTATGCCACAAGTGATAAAGCAGACATCCCCGGACACCTCGCAGAAGAACTTTCCTCGCTTGGTAAGAAGGTTTACGTTTTGATTGAGCAATTGGAAGTGTGCCTAATTCAACAAACATCTCTTCCAGAGAATCTCAAAGAAAGCTGGCTCGAAATTCAGGCACATTTCGAAGAAGTCTCAATTAGCATTCTCGAAGAGCAGAAGTCAAACGTTGCAGGTCGTGAAGGACGTTTGAATCTCAACCTTATCGCCCGAAGGTTTGAGCGCTCTGCATACAATTTGATGAGGCTTGCAGACCTATGGCATCATGCCCTAGAGAACGAATGGATTCACCTTGAAAGTATTGAGTGATTACTTTCGCAGTGCTCGAAGTTTCTCAAACATAGCGTTTCTCGATGGATCGTTTTGTTGCTGATTCGGTTGTTCCATTCGTCGTTGGAAGAGTTCTTTTTCCCATACGAAGACCTGGCCATTCTCACATCCTAATGCGATACGCTGACTGTTGAATGCCATGTCATGGACGCGCCGACCGTTGAGGGAGGCGATTCGTTCACCATCAACGATGGAATGAACGATGACTTCCCCCTGAGATCCGTTCCATCGGGCAACCCAACAGGATCCTTTCTCGTCGATATCAAATCCGAGTGATAATGCAACAACTTCGTTTCCGTTTGCTTTCCACTGAACATCGCCCCGAA
>JBMTJI010000014.1:0-53713 GCA_049438185.1 Candidatus Poseidoniaceae archaeon | reverse complement strand
TACGAATGGGCGGCGCAGCCGTTCTTGCAGTTCTTCTCGCAGCAGGTCCGTATGGCGTTTCCATGATTATGCCAGAAAGCTCATTCGGAATTGCTGATTTGGAAATCAAAGAGGATTCAAACGAGTTGACCTTCCGAGTTATCGGTTCTGCGAACGAAGTCGATGTTGTTGTCAAAGCGAACGGCGAAGTTATGTGGAGTGGAACTGAAGCGTTATCCTCAGATTCTGCACGATTCAACATTCCAATCGAAGAAATATTCATTGGAAATGCATGGGGCTGTGGAGTTTCAACATGCGATGTGAGTACAACTCAAATCGAATACATGATCGAGGCCAGTTCTGGTAGCGTAACTCAAACCGTTGAGATTAGTCCTGAATTTATGACACGAGAAGTACAAGATTCAGGCGTTCGAATCACACCGATCATCAAGCAAGAATCGACCGGGTCATCAAGCAACGCAGGAAACGACAAACAGGTTGAGGGGATTCTTGTAGAAATGAAGGCAGGACTCCTACCAACCTCACACACACATCAAGATGGTGGGTCTCACTCGGACACTGGAGGTATATGGGTTGAATCCGATTACACGCTCGAACTTCGAATCTTGAAAGACAACATAATGGTCTACGATAGCACGGATTGTTCGAATCCATCGAAAGAGGGTTTCCCAACGATTGACGTGGATGGGGTAGACGGTATTTCCTGCAAGGGCGATTCAGGCGTATCCATTAATGGATGGTTTTCGATGCCAGGTGATGCTAATGACGACGCATATGGCGAATATTTGAGCCTTGATGCCATGAATTACAACGACAATGGTGATGGTTGCTATACCTTCCAGGTTCGAATCCATAACTCGTTCTATCCAGGGATGACAGATGATGGTGCAGCAGAAACTGACATCCGCGTTGACTCTGATGTCATGTGGGAATTGGACTTTGAAAGTTACAACAGCAACAGTGACTCGCAAAAGCCCGATCCTCTCATGGAAATGTGCTGATTTCAAGGCAAATTCAATTACTCAGAATCCTGGGCGACGATGGGGTTGCCATCCGCATCAACCCAAGCATCAGGTTCTTCTGATTGATTCGATTCTTCCACGATATCCTGTTTCACGATTTCACTTCGGGCTCGAGCAGCGATGACGCCTGCAAAGACGACCACCATGAGGATGATAACAGCGTAGAGTACAATCGGTAACTCTTCAACTTCCTCAGCAGTATTCCATGATACTTCTCCCGATGCTGTACCAGTTTCAGTAGCGATGAGGTTGCTCACTGGTTCAAGGACATCTGGGTAGAGGAAGTTACAGGTTAGCTGCACAGCTTCATCTGAATAATGGTACCACGTGATAGGTACGTCTTTGGTTTCACCAGGTTCAACAGCCCAGTTTGCTGTATTTGCGGTTGTGTCCGCTTCAGTATCCCCGACAAAACAACGAACATTCGGATCAACGGCTATCGTACCGGTGTTGGAAATGGTGACCATCATTCCATGTGAACGACCGGTATCTGCTGTAACCGCCTCAGGTTCAATCTTATCAATGCTGATTTGAGGATAGACAACATCAATGGTTGCACTTGTTGTTACAGGTGCAACCGTATCCGCGACAAAGTTACCCCAGTTTGTTTCGACCGTTACTTTGATCGTCCCAGTTTCCTGACCATGGACACCGTATCCATCAAGCCACTCAACGATTCGCTTCTGTTCGTTGGTGCCAATATCAACTTTCCATGTGTTCGGGTCATCATAATCACCGTTGATGATAGTGTTGATTGTGTTTCCATTGTATCCAATTCCAGTAGCTACCACTGTGGCTGTTGGTGCGTTAATGACCAATTCACGCGCGGAGAGCAATCGAATCCATGCGTCAGTGTAACCACCAGTTCCAGATGAGTTGGTGTACTCAATCGTGGCTTGATCGTGTAAAATAATGTCTTCATCCGTGCGAGAGCCAAGCATCATTGATTCAAGGAAATCGAGGTGCGCACCATCTGCTACGTGAATCGGTCCACTGCCGTAGAGGTTCGAATCCCCGATGGTGCAACTTCCATGACAGGTAATGTTCGCACCCATCAGCATGGAATCCTCAGACAAAAATGATCCATGGTTTTCAATTTTGAAGGACGCTTGGTTCCAAATGACGTTGCCTCCAGTCTGTGTAAGTTCGTAGGCTTCGAATGTCATCAACTCAGCGTTTGAGTGGAACAATTCGATGTGTGTTATTCCGATCTGGAGTGGGTAAAAGTGGTCGACTGTCACGTTCACAGGTTGGCCTAAATCAACCACGAACGATTCACTTTCTCCAGTGATATCGCTTGTTGTGATGTCATCAATTGTCAAGTTAAGGTGCGCTGATTCCGGAACATCGATGCTGAAGTAGATGGTCATGGTTGCTGAAGAATCATCGATGTCCTCATCGATACCGATTTTAGTTCCATCATAGATAAGGAGGGTGGAAGCAGATTCCTCCGATTCAAAATTCGCATTGTCGAGATGAAGAATGCCACCATCTTCAACAACGATTCTGGCCTCTTCTTCTACGGCTACTGATCCAGTCCAATGCAATTCTCCGCCATCTTTGATGATGATTTCACCATCAAATGTGCCACCGTTCCATGAAACTGGATCTGTAACGGTTACAGATGAACCATCTGAAGGTGCTGAGGCAAGAACAGGTGTACAAAGAATGACCGAGGTAAGCATGACAAGTGTCAGAAAGGCTGCAGTTCGCATGTTTGACCCAAGGCAAAGGGGAAAATCAAACCTTCTCTATCTAGTACGGGACGTCTTTCCAGCCAATGGCATATCCAATCAGGTTGAATGAGCGGTGAAGAATGGGTGTGATGATGATGATAATGGCCATTGGCAGAAGCAGTTCATTCGAGGCCAAAAGTGAGGAACCCAAGAAAAGTTGACCCCAAAGGAAGACCATGATTGCAAAAGGTAGCGTATCGAGCAGCGGTGCTTTTGATGAAACATCTCCCTCCCGCTTGAGTCCTCTTCGGCGCTTGAAGAACGATCCCGTCATGTCACCCACGAGGCATGCAAAGCCGAGAAACACCCCAAGAATGTAGGCCGTTAACCAAGGTCCTCCAACGGAAAACCATGCGTCTTCTGAACCGGTCAAGGGTGAGACGAAAACCGATGCTTCATCGAACGTTGTTCCGACAAGCGCTACTTGAAGCATACAAAGCAATCCAGCCGTCAAGGAACCACCAATCAATCCGTTCCATGTTTTTCCGTCACCGAGCATGCGATTTCCATCCTTCATGACCCGCCCACCATCGATTGGCCAAGGGCCATATCCCGTTTTTGGAAACCACTTCCCCCACATCATGGCAAAGGTGTTAGCGATGAAACCTGGCAAATAAAGCCATAGAGTCATCAAGGCAAGAAGGAAAACACCCATCTCTGTTGCATCTGTGACGTCGCTCATGAGGAGATATGAATCCACCAAGCACATGAAGACTGTTGTCATCTGATGGCCAAAGCGGTTGAATTATCAGCCCATTCATGTAGGGCATCATATGGGTCGGAGCGTACTTGTTGTTGGCGGTGGCGGTCGAGAACATGCCCTCTGTCTTGCGCTCTCAATTTCGGAATCCATCGATACAATTCATGCAACGCCAGGCAATGCAGGAACGCATCATTTTGGCACAAACCACAACGTTTCCGCCTCAGACATCGATGGTCTTGTGGAGTTGGCCAAACGCTTGGCCGTGGATTACGTCGTCGTTGGCCCCGAAGCACCGTTATGCGATGGACTCGCCGACCGCCTTTTGATCTCCAACATACCATGTTTTGGACCACAACAAATTCACGCCGAACTCGAGGGTTCGAAATTGTTCGCAAAGAAAGCTATGGATGCTGCAGGCGTGCCAACAGCCGAATACGATGTCCTTAACGCTTCGAGCGATATCAACGCCTGCCTTAATGCCCGTTCTGGGGAGCCTTGGGTCATCAAACGAGACGTTTTGGCCGGTGGCAAAGGTGTGGTCGTCACCTCAGACCGAAACGAGGCCATTGAATTCATCGAGCAATCCATCGAGACGGATGGACATGTCCTGCTTGAGCGATTCCTCCCTGGTGAAGAAGCGAGCATGCTTGTCGTCATGGACAAATCAGGCTACGTCTGTTTGCCGCCGAGCCAAGATCACAAACGTGCTTATGATGGCGATGAAGGACCCAACACCGGTGGAATGGGAGCATACTGCCCTGCTCCAGTCGTGACGCAAGCCATTCATCAAAAAACAGTTGAACGCATCGTTGAGCCGATGCACATGTATCTCTCTGCTATGGACATCCCTTACCGTGGTGTCCTCTATGTTGGACTCATGATCGATGAAAACGGTGACCCCTATGTTGTGGAATTCAATGTACGCTTTGGTGATCCTGAATGTCAGGTTACGCTCCCATTGATTGCCGGGGATGTTGGTGAACTGCTGTATGGAGCAGCAACTGACAAATTGTCTCAGGCGGTTGTATCGTTCAAATCTCAACACGCCCTCACCGTGGTTCTTGCTTCGGAGGGCTATCCAAAATCGGCAGTCAAAGGTCGGAAGATTCTCGGTGTAGAACGCTCACTTGATACCCCCTCGACATGGGTCAGTCATGCGGGTACGGCAGCCGATGGGCAAGGTAATATCGTTTCATCTGGTGGCCGGGTTCTATCAGTGACGTCCGTTTCCGACAGTTTGCAGAATGCTCGTGATTTGTCGTATGCTCGGATTCAACAAATTCAACTCCAGGGGTCGCATCACCGAACGGATATCGGTCACCGCGCTTTGTAATTCCAAATATTCTAAGACGTCACTCGATTTTCGCTATTCTCTCATCGTCATTGTTAAAAGAGGGTCGAAAGTGGCCAAAATGCTCCAGCCTTGCTGCTGTCGAGCAATCCTCTGAGGGAAAAAAATGGAAAAGGTATCAAAGACCTCGCAAGGCCCTGTTTTTGGTTGGCTTATTGCCCCACTTGCAGTGCTTATTGCAATACTAGCAAACTATGTTGATGGACTTATGTCCATTGATGTCGAAATGAACAATGATGCGATGATGCCCATCATCGTCACTGGAGTCGCCGGTCTCTTAGCCGTCACTCCACGCATCCTTCGTGAACTAGGAACCCTTCCAGAGTCGATCTCTCAAACACAAATCTCCCTCGCTATGTTTGTTCTCGCTCTTCTTGGTTCTGCCGGAGCGGAAACTCAGACCGATGGATTTGTTGGCTTTACGTTCTTCGTCGTCCTTTTCGGTGGTTACTTGCTTGACACCAGAGAACGCTACGAGTGGATGACCATGCTCGTCTTTGCGGGTGTAGGTGTCCATTCTGCTTTCGATATTGCTGGAGCAGCGGCTGTTGACGCTTACCTCCCAAGCATGTACGAATTTTCAGGAGGACAATCCTACGATGTTTCCACATTCCAGGAAACAGCGCTTGGCTTTGTCTTCTTCACATGGTTCACCGTGTTCCCCATCATCGGTCTTCTGGTTGGTGTCGCTGGACGTGGCGTCCTCAATCCTGCTGGTGACAAGGGATGGTTTGCATTCAACACTGTTGAAGACGGTTGGAATCGTCAAGCCCTTCCCTTGCAAATCGCACTCTTTGTTTGGGCTGCTGCTCACCTAGCAACTATCTGGCACTTTGATCAAGGAACCATCGCCGACCGACTCCGTCTTGGTGGTCTTGGTGGCATTGAAGCCAACGGATTCGTTGGATACTACTCTGCACTTTTCACTGGAATCGTTGCTATCATCGTTTCTGGAATGGTTGCAGAGCGCTGGTTCACACGAGCCATGACGCTCACATCGCTGTGGACATTGTACCTCATCGGTTCATGGTATGAAGAAGGGTTCTGGACGAACGAGACCTTCGGTGAATCGTGGGCTCCACTTATTTGGCTTGCCATTACGTTCTTTATCGGCGTCGCCATTTCGATGATTGGAAATCACGAAAAATACGGTGGATGGTCGAATCGAGAAGAACACCGCCCAAGCGGTGCTCGCCAATTCTGGAACGCCCATTGGGCGAGTCTTTTGACCGCTGTGGCCTTCTTGATTGGTCTCGTTATTCGAATTCAGTGGTACGCTGTACCATCCATGCACGCCATGGGAACCGATGGTTTTGACATGACTGGCGGTTCTGACCCGTGGTACATGAAGCGAGTTGTTGATTATATTCTTGCTCAGAATGCGCATCTTGTTGTCGATGCAGATCGATTCTATCCAATCGGCGGTATCAATCCACGTCCTCCGTTGTTCTCATGGACGCTGGCTATTGGTGCCATGATCTTGCAACCACTCCTCGGAGACGATGCAGTGTGGTGGAGCATGCTCGCTCTCCCTGCCATTTACGGTGCATTGACCATCCTTCCAGTTGCGGCAATCGCTCGTGACCACTTCGGAAAGGCTGCAGGTGTTATCGCTGCATGGTTGATTGCATTCATGCCAGCACACGTCACGCACTCGACCTGGGGATTGGCAGATCACGACTCATTCGTGATGTTGTTCATCGTGCTTGGATTTATGTTCTACTTGCGTGCGGTCAAGTATGCAGGTTCTGAACGCCTTGTTCGAACAACGTCGATTCGACCCTATGACATGCTTCGTGCCATGGGTGCAGTTGCTCAAGAGCGAAAGTACGCCATGTCAAACGCAGTTCTTGCAGGTGTCGCATTCGGTGCTGCAAGCCTTGGTTGGAAAGGGTTCGTTGTCGGACCTGCTATCCTTTTCTTGGCCTACGCTGCGCAAGTTGCCCTCAACATGTTCCGACGTCGAGACTCGACGATTTTGAGCACATTGTTCCTGACCATGCTGCTAACCAATCTTTTGATTGCTCTGCCGTTCTATGCTCATCCACAAATGAATCTCATGTTGGATGGAAGCGGTCTACAACCGTTCCTCTTCATCTTGCTGTTCACCGTTGTTATGATGTACATTACAACCGGATTCCGTGACAAACCATGGCTCCTTGTTCTTGGAACACTGGCAGTAGGTGCTGCGGTTTTCCTCGGTACGCTCTGGGTTCTTCAGTACTTCAACATCAGTAATGCGTGGGATGTCTTGTTCACTGGTGGTGGTTACTTCACCAAGACCAAGATTTTCGGAACGGTTGCTGAAGCAAACGCTCCTGACCGTGGCTACATGTTTGCAAGCTTCGGCCCAATCGTCTTTGTCTTTGCACTCGTTGTAGGGCTCACCTCATCGTGGCGAACCTTCAGCAAGCGTAGTCAAATTTCACTTGTCTTTGCTGTTTGGATCTTTGCTGCTTCCTACATGTCTTGGACTGCTGCTCGTTTCCTCTTCAACGCAACACCTGTAGTTGCAGTGATGGGTGCGGCAGGAATTGTCGGATTCTGGAAGTGGGCTGATTGGGATGGCCTCGTTCGAAATTGGCGAAGAGCTGGTATCCGAACTCCATCAGAGCGAATTGCAGGTGCACGACGTGCAGTGTGGCGCACGCCTTCATTCTCAGCAGTTGTTCTGGTTCTCATTATGCTCTCTGGCCAACAACTCACATACGGTCTTGACTCAGCCATGCCAAGCAATTCTCCAGCAGAAGGAGACTTGGATGAGTCGTTCTACTACACAATTCCAGACATTATGCGCTGGGATGGTCTTGGTGTCTCTATTCTAGACAGTCGTGACTACGAAGCCTTTGGCGGTCGTGCGTACATGGGATCGTTTGGAAGTGGTTTCAATGGCCAATATTGGAACGATGCCCATGAATGGCTGGCTCAACAAGACAAATATCACGAAGGCGTTGATGACAAGGCTACGTGTGACGAATACAACGGTATCTGGCTCAGCGATTCAGGTCTGTGTGAAATGAAGTTTGGTGACAAGCCTGCTTTCGTTTCATGGTGGGACTACGGATTCCAAGCTTTGAACACCGGTGAACACCCGTCTGTATCGGACAACTTCCAGACAGGTATTCCTGCGTCAGGTAACATGCTTCTTGCACGAAGTCAAACCGATTTGGTCGCTATGTTCATTCAACACCTTGCCGTTGCTGATATTACTTACAATGTCGGTAAGACCGGTGAAAAGTCGTTCACTCCAGCCTTCGAAGCAACACTCAAGCGAGAACTGAACAACGCTGAACAATTTGCTGAACTTGAACTCATCATGATTCAAGACGGAAAAGATGTTGAAGAAATGGCCGAAATTCTTGTTGATCACTCGTTTGAAGTCTTCAAGAACAAAGGTGATGCTTACATGAGCCGAGGGTATCCATTGGATGCCAATGGTATTCCCGATGAGTCTCTCGGACTTCATTACCGTGTTTGGGCTGATGGAGAACTGATTCCTTGTGAAAATCCAAGCGCAGAGTTCTGTTCGAACGGAGATTACGTTTCCGAGGATTCAGCAAACAGCACGTTCCGAAACAACGCTGATGTGAGTTCCTCTGAGTCTTCAGAAGTAACACACTACACCTTCGGAGACTATTGGTACACCGCTGATCTTGTCGACGAGTATGATTCTGTTTCGACCAGTATCCACAGACAGAATGCTCACATTGCGCTTGTCGTTCAACTCTTGACAAATGGCCTCTCTGATGAACAAGTTGTCGATCTCTATCATGAAATCATTGAACTTGAGGACATCTATGAGGTTCAAGATTACAACGGCGCACCTGGTGAAACCATCGAACGTGACCATGAAATTCGATACTTTGCTATCGACGACAAACTCTACCCACGTGCCGGCCGTTACAACTCTGAAGCCGGTTACAACGGTGGACGACCGCTCGGTATCTTCGGTGCTCCAACCATTCTTTCCGGTCAAGATTTCAACACCTTCACAAACGAAGTCTACGAAACCAAGCGTGGTGACCAACCTGTTCGTGAGATGGATCGAGAAGCCGTCGATGAGGCCATGCTCAAAGATATCTTGGATCAACAATCTGGGGCCGATATTGAACCACTGACTGTTCAAGACATTCGCGTGGATCACCTCCCCGAATTCTTTGATACCATGCTCGCTCGTTCATACGTAGGTTACGGGGCATCAACGCTTGGCGCTGACGCTGGTTCAACCAACCCGCAACCACGTCAACAATTGAGTGAAAGCTCTCGAGGAACGTCTTTCTTGCAACAAGCATATCCTATGCCGGGTGCAATGATGAACCATTTTGTTATCGCAAACTGGTACGACCCTGAAACACCAGCCATCCTTGCGAATGCCAACGTTAAGGTCATGAAATACTATTCCGGAGCTGAAATTTCCGGTACGGTCATGACAGAGGACGATGGGCTTGGCTTGCCAAACGCTCGAATTCTGATCGAACGAGATGCGTTCTCAGGCGAAGATGCAGAAGACCTCGACGAAGACACATACTGGATTCCAATCGGTGTAACAGATGCTGATGAGAATGGAGATTGGAGTTTCCTTGCACCTGCAGGAAAGATCCGTGTGTCTGCATTTGCGGGCGTTTACGATGATACCTTCACCATTCAAGACATCCAAAGCGGTGAATACGCAAACGGATTCGGCGATGTTCTTACTGAAACAAACGATGACCGTGAAGTCTACGCTATCACTGCCGTTCTTGGAGAAGTAGCCAACATGACGTGGTTGGGAGAAACCATGATCAACGTCACAGGGGCTCAAGCAGACCGCCATCCGGATGCTCCTGCAACAGCGGACATGGACATTGAAGTTCAGAGCAGTGGTGTCTCAGGGACAGTCACTTGGTCTGGATATGGTGAGTTCGACGGTGAACCGCTTGTCGAAACGGAATTCATTCTCAGAAACATTTGGGAAATGACCGAGAATTACACCTTCATGACAACCAACGGTTCCTTTGACACGGATGAAACACGTGTCTTGCAAGGAACAGGTGAAGTCACCTTCTCTGATGTTGGTACATTCACAAGCGAAGGTGTTGCCCTTGCTTACGACTTTACAGGTAACTTCACCCGAGAGATTTCCGACCAACGCGTCTTCTCAGGAAACGGAACTTGGATTGGAAAAGGTACCATGGAAGCAACATGGATTCAACATGACAACGCTTCGCTCGATTGTGCAGAGAACGCTACAATGCCAGAGAATGCTACATTGTGTTTGATCTCCGAAGGTGTTGACTTCTCAACCTACCTCTTGGAAGGAGAAGTACTCGCCAACGGTCGTTTGACCTCCGATGGTGTAAGTACACTCATGAAAGAGCTTGATGGTGAGACCTTTGAAGGTACAGGTATCTTCGAAGGTGTTGGAACGCTCAACGGTACTGGACTGTTCATCGGTCCAGGAACGTTCAGTGGTGATATTGTCAATCCGGGTTCCTTCTACCAGACTGGTTTGGTTCCTGGTGTCTACAACATGATTGCATTGATGCCAAACGGTCGTGAAATCCTTCTGCCGGATCCAGTCGAAGTCGGTATTGAACCGAGTTTCGATTTGTCCATGACCGTACCAGCCTCTCTCTTTGCAGACCAACTTACCACCATGTCTGGAGAAGCCATTCCAAATCAAGAAGTGCAACTCATTGATGTTGAACTTGGTGAGGATGAAATGATCACCATCATGTCAGATGAAGAAGGAAATGTGACTTACGGCCCAATCACTGCGGGTGAATACTACATTCGAGTCGACGTTGATGGCGATGGTTTCTACGAACTCAACCAGACGATGATGGTCACAGATGAGCCAATGAATCTCAGCTTTGAAATCGGTGTTCCAGAAATGTTCGACGTGACGATTACGCTGAACGGCCCTGCTGGATTTGATGTCACAGGTCGTGAAGTGAACTTCACAGATCCACTCGGACTCCTCCCTGTTGAGGTTGTATCTGATGAGAACGGCGTTGTCTACGTCGAACTCCCAGTCGGCGAGTGGTCTGTCAGCGATAACAACGACGAAGATTACATCCTGATCGAAGAGATTAACGTCGAAGATTCAGATTTGACGTTCGATTTCACATATTCAACATCAGTATGGGTTAATGGTTCAATCGATGCTCCAAACATTGCTGGATTCACCTATGAAGAGTGGCTTGCACTCCCTGATGATGCGAAATTGTACGAAAACGCAAGCTCTGTGCCAGTAACATTCCACAGCAATGAATTGGAATTCACTACGGTCACCAATCAATTTGGTGAGTTTAGTCAACGCCTACCATCAGGTATGACATTCAACCTCAATGCGCAGAGTTCTGTCTCGAACTTCGCAGTTGGATCTCTTGTGACCGTAACTGAAGGCATGGCAACGCTTGATGCCCTGATTCTCGAACCAACGGTTGATGTTGTGGGATCGGTTTTCCTCTTCAACAACGAAACCAACTGGAATCAGGATATTCCAAACTACGAACCAGTTGAAATTCATGCTACTGGAGAAGATGGTGTTGTTTGGACGACCTTGACCGATGAGGCTGGGTTGTTCAACATGCAAGTCCTCAACGGAACGTGGACGTTCAGTATCCCTGCTTCAGAATACAATGCAAACGAAATCTCAGATTATATTGTTAACGTTCAGGAAGGAATGAACCCAGAACCTGTTGGATTGATTGCCAATCCTGCGAACAGTACTGTCACACTCAATGTCTTCACAGATTTGGGTGACGGTGTCTTCGAGAACGGAACAGCAATTCGCCCAGACATTCAACTCATACCAGTTTCCGAAGTAGGCCAGCAAGTCAACATCACATCAACAGATTACACCGAAGATGGAATAGTTGACGTTGTTCTCAGTCCTGGTATCTATGCCATATCAACGAACGATTTACCCGCTTCTGATGAGAATGCCACTGATGCGAGCCTCGAGATCAATGGCGTATTGGACATCATTCCTATCGGTCTGACCGGTCCTGAAGAGGCCGTTCTGATTCCAATCGTTGATGCTTGGAGAATGAATGGAACAATCACATGGGCAAACGGTACTGCCATGGAGGAGAGTTTCTTGCTCTCAACACCAGATGGCTCAGACTACGTCCCAATCTCGGTCGATGAGAATGGAACGTTTGCAACCTATGTCGAAAGCGGTGATTACATCGTTGTTGTTGCGCCAATGCTCAATGGCGATGGTGTAACTGAATCGCTACGAATGCCAATCACAATTGACAGTGATTCAAGTGTGCGTACAGATCTTTCCCTCGCCCTCGTTGAGGCTGTTGAAGTATCATTAACCTTGAAAGAGGCAGGAACAGAATCAGAACTCGTCGGAAAGAAGGTCGTACTTGTCAGCCATGATGGATTTGGAAACATTACCATGAACCCATCCGATGCGGACGGCAATGCCACGCAACTCCTGATGCCAGGAACGTGGAGTTTGTACATGAATGAATCAGCAGCTCAACGTTATTGGACAATGGATACTTCAAGTGCCCCAGTTCTCATCGATGTCAATACATCGTTGGGTGAAGTCTACGCTTCATTGGAAGTCGAGATCGGTGGTAAGGCCTATTGGGATACCAATGAGGACGACATTGCTGATGGCAACGAAGGTGTCGAAGGTGCTGATGTAACCATTCAAGGTGGTAGCATTGATACAGTCGTCACCACCGATGCTGAAGGTGTATGGCGAATCTATGTACCAATTCTTGAGGACTACACAGTAACAGTGGCTAAGGACGGATTCGGAGCTGTTTCCTACGATGATAACAATACCGGAACCTATGTCGTTGACAATGAACCTCTCTCTCAAGACATTGAAATGTCGGCAGCTGAAGTAACGGTAACCGGGTCGATTACAGACGTCCTCGATGCATCGCGACTTGATGGAGCATCCATCACCATGTACGGAACCTCCGAGAATCAACAGGATTCAGTAGATGTTGTTGGCCTTCTCGATGGTGATACATTGTCGTTCACGGCAGTTGTTGAGCCAGGTCAGTGGGTTGTTGTGGTCTACGAAGAAGACGCTCCATTCAACGGTGGTGGTGTAGCAGTTGGACTGATGGACGCCGAAGTTCAAAATGGCGGTACAATCGAACTCGTCATGAGCAAGGGTGGATGGGTTGATCTTTCAACCGAGTTCACCTCATTCAACTTGCAAACGTTCAACGCCGGAACAGAGAATGCTTCATCGCCTGTCAATGATGTTGTCGAAGTTGAAGTTGATCTTGGCGATGGTCGAACATGGTCTCTACCACTTGACTCAGATGGTACGCTCGAAGTACTCCTGCCTGCGGATTCAGCGACCTTTAACTCTGAATTCTCAACTACGCAGCGTGACCTTGTCATGAATTACACAGCAGGTGTATCGATTGACAACGGTGATGAGGGTCGTACTGCAGTCATGCTTTCATACAACCGAAAGACCAACAGCGATCTGCTTCTCACGGTCAACGCCGTGACTGGTGCTACCGTCCTCGGAGACGAGAACCGTGATTTGTTGGCAATTGTGAATGCAAGTGATGATGCAAACTATACAATGATTGAATTTGATGTGTTAGCACAATATGAGGGTACTGAAATCTCCGATCCGTTCGAAGTAACCGGTACTGTCACTGTTTCGCCTGACCAAGACGATTGGACTGTTGAATTCTACAATGGTACGGATTGGGTCAGTACATCCACTGTTCAACTTGGAATCGGCGATGTCGCTGAGAATGCAACGCTTGATGCAACACTCCGTGCACGAATCGTTCTCCCATCTGTTGAAACTGCTTGGTGGCTCGAAAACGGACACGATGTGAACATTCGATTCTCGGCAGACAGTGGAGACATGACTGAAGTGTCAATCAACATCGAAGTTCCACAGACCTATGGCTTCAACGTCACTGATGTTTCTTCAACAGTGGGTGTCGCACCCGGAGGCAGCACAACCGCAACGATGACCATCAACAACAATGGTAACGGTGACGATTCCTTCACCTACGAAGTGTTGGACAACCTACCAGATGGATGGATTATCAGCCCAATGAACGGTGTAACTACGATTGCAAAGGAGAACATGCGTGACCTTGCGTTTGCTGTTACATCTTCATCGACCTTCAACGATGGACAAGTCACCGTTACGGTTCGTATTACCAGTGAGGATGGAGTGACAACCGAAGACGTGGAAATCGTTGTCGAATCGGCACGAATTGCATTGAGCTGGGATGAGGACTTGTCAACATCTCGAAGCAATGGATTTGCGGATGTTGACCCGAACACTGTTGTGATCGTCATCCAAAACACCGGTCTGCGACCTGCACAGCAAGTTACGGTCTTCCTCGACAGTAGCGGTATGTCTGAGATGAACATGACACTCAGTGTTCCCGCCGACGGTTCAACTGACTTCGAATTCGTTCTACCGAAGGCAAGTCAGGGAATCACACGATACGATGTTCGTGCTATAGTTCTCGGTGATGATGCGAATTACACAACGAGCACCGTCGATGGTGACTTCGGTATCGAGTATCTTGTTCAAGGATCCGATGATTCATCGAATCCAATTGTGATTGTTGCCATTATTGCGTTGATTTTCATTATCTTGTACTTCGGATTCAAGGCGTCTGCACGAGCCCGTGGCTCAGGCAGCCGATTCTGATTTGTCAGAAGACAAGACTTGATACGCTGGCTCCACCCCTTTTGTAGGGAGAGGCATGGATGAACTACGTGGGGTTGAATTGCTTCCTGAACCAGGGGAGCCAAAGATTCTCTCGGCAGTGGATCCTTCAACCGCTGGACATGAAGGCCAGTGGAGGGCGGAAGTAACGGGTTGGGCTCCAGTGGTTCCAGATACGCTTCCGTATCGTCCAAGGCGCATCTTTTCACTTGCTTCTGGTGTCATCATCGCCCTGTTCATGGGACTTATCGTTGTCTTGTGGCAGTCTGATCTTCTCTTGTTGCGACTTCCCCCTCCAACTTCGGAATGGGCATTTGAAGATACGGAGATACGAGCGTTGCAAGAGGACGGCCTGAGCGGAGAGGGTGTACGAATTTGCATGGTAGACACTGGTATTTCACTGACACATACTTCACTTGAAAATACGAACGTGGTGTTCAAAGACTTTGTTGGTAATGCTCAGACGCCTACGGATTATGGTTCCATTGCTCACGGTACCTTGATGGCAGGTCTCCTACTTTCGAACGACTTCCAAACCGGCATTGCTCCAAACGCCACCCTTGGAATGGCTGCTGCTCTAAGTGCCAATGGAGACAACAACACAGGTTCAGAATCACGCGTTGCAGATGCGATACGTTGGTGTATTTTTGACTTCGAGGCAGATATTATTTCTCTCTCGCTAGGTGGTGAACAAGACCAATCAGCATCACGAGAAGGTCCTGCAGTATCGGCCACTCGACAAGCCATCGATGCAGGAATTTATGTTGTGGCAGCCGCCGGAAACGATGGTGGCGCAGGCGATGATGGATTCGTGAGTGCTCCAGGGAACGTCAATCTCGTCATCACAGTGGGGGCATCAGATCGTTATGGAGATGCATGGAGTCAATCTTCGATGGGCGAATCCTTGGATTCCGATGGCAACGCCAGAGTCTATCCACATCAAAAGCCAGAACTGACTGCACCTGGAGTCAACATCCTCTCGACTGGTGAAGACAATCAATGGTACACTTCGAGTGGTACTTCAGATGCAACCGTTTTCGTTGCTGGTGCTTTAGCTCTGATTCTTGAAGCATATCCCGATCTGAAACCCAACTCTGAATCGACAACTGCATGTATTGAACTTGTCAAGAGAGCTTTGGCAGATTCCATGAACTCAAATTTGCAGCATGATACGACCCGAGGGTATGGGCAATTGAATGCAAAAGCATGGCTCAATCAGTTCACTGGGAGCATAAATTGCTGAAGGAACAGACGACTTAATGTGATATTTTTAGAGTATTTTGATATTCTTGCGTGCCAAAATGTGATATTTTCATCATATATTGATATTCTTGCCGGTGTCAATTGGGGCGCAGTATTATATTTGTTCAGTCATTGCAGCAAATTAGAGGAATAAACATGCAAATTGCAAATGTTGGAAAAAGTGTTGGACTTGTAGGATTGCTCCTAACATCATTGATGATTGGGTTGGTGACAGTACCTGCTGCAAGCGCAATCAATGAAACTGCTTCAGGTACAATCGTTACGACCGAAACATGGAGTGGAACGCACACCTTGACTGGGGACGTGACCGTTGCTGAAGGTGCCAAGCTTGTCATCAACGCTGGTACGACAATCAACATTCCTGCCGGTGTTTACATCGATGTTGAGGGTGCTATCTGCGCCGGATCTGCTGCGTGTGGAGCCTCGCAAGGAAGTGCATCATCGCAGGTTCGCTTCGAATGGGCTACACCCTCGGATTATTCCGTTGCTGGTCGGTGCTACCAACAAGGAAACCAACTCTTGACAAACTCTGATGCAGCATGTGGTTCTGGTATCATTATTCGAAGCACGATCAATCAGGCATCAACTGGAATGTCCTACGTATCATTCAACAACGCCTATGGTTATCCAATCTACGTTCAGACTCTTCAGGCTGTCCAGTATGGAACCTTGGTGTTTGACGGTTCTTCTGCAAACATGGACAACTTAGCATTCTCGAACATTAACACCTCCAACGTCATTGCGCTCGATTTCGCTGCTCCAACAATCCGCGACTCAACGTTCACTCTGGGAGATGACGGCCGAGGATACGACGCAGCAGCAGTACGTGCTTACGAGGCTGGTGCAGGTATCCTCTCTGCTTTGACCATCACAGGTTCAACCTTCACTGGCAATACACAAGCTCAGTGTGGAAACCAAGGTGGTGGACGTGTACTCATTTACGCAGAAGCATCCTATGTGACAATGGACAACCTTGACATCAAGGATAACGCATACGGAGTTTTCTTCAAAGGCTCATCGGGTTCACTGGGCAACAGTACTTTTGATGTTCTCTGCAACGCCATCGACACGAACTCCTACAAAACGACAGGTAATTTTGCACACACGCTCTACATTGACAACAACGTCATCACAACAGGCGAAGGTGCGGGTATCACCGCTTACGATGGTGCCATTGTCTCTGCAACCTCCAACACTATTTCAGGTGCCTCCGGCGGTTCAGGTTTTGGTATTCGTGACTCAACGGTCATGGCACACCGTAACACGGTCGGCCCAATAACAGGTTACAACGGATTTTGGGTCTATGGCCAATCCGATGTCGTGATTGAAAACAACACCGTTCAAGACACAGCAAAAGAGCCGATCCAGATCGGAGAATACCATTACCGTGATCAAGGTAGTAACTACCCAGGACCATCTCCAAACCGAGCCTATGTGGCCAATAACATCATCTCGAACAACTCCGGAATGTGCAATTCTCTTTGGATGTACGGTGGTGATTTCCTTTGTCCCGCAATTCACGTGTTTACATCGTCTGCAACCATCGTTGACAACACCATCACCAACAATGCAGGCGACGGACTGCGAATCAAGGGTTCAATTGTAAACGTACAACGCAATTCCGTCGAAGCAGGTCAGTTTGCAGCCAACATTTCTCACTTTGACAACCAATACGGGCAGAAGTACGGAACAATCGGCTACTTCTCCGAAAACACCTGGACAAACGCCACACAAATCTACAACATCACCGAATCTCGTGTAACAGTTCAATCCGAATACATCCCAGATGCTAGTGGCGAGTACACCTTCCCTGTCATGCTTCAGTGGCTCGGTGCGGAGTGCCCGTATGTGCAGTCCGAGTGCTTGTTGCTCCCTGACACTGCAGCAGTACCTCCTCGCGACATGCCTCTTGCCATCGAACTCGTCAACAACTCGACGGTCTTCTCGTTTGCAGATTTGCAGAACTTCGATGCTTCGAAGGTTCACGTCCAAAACCAAAACTCGGCTTGGGGTTCACAAGTACGCCAAGGTGAGCTTGTCCGCTACCAGGTCAAGGCCAAGAACAGCAATGTTGCAGGTGCGACCGTTATCATCAAGGATGCTACAGGTCTACCGCTCTACGAACTCACAACAGATAGTTTCGGATTCACGCAACAAGTTTCTCTGCCTTCTGATTTCTTGCTTGATCGAAACTGGAACCACCGCGTCGGTGAAACCGCGGTCACCGTGCCTGGTACTGATCCAAGCAATCCAGAAGTTCTCGATGAGGATACCTGCTCAGATGGTTACGACAACGATGGAGATACCTTCGTCGATGCCGATGACCCAGACTGTGCAAACGGTCGAGAATTACCGTTCTACATTGTTGAAGCATACAAATTTGGTAAGGGTAAGAAGGACTTCGATTTCGTTCTAAGTGGTTCCATCGACGATGTGATCAGCCTCGACAATGTGCGACCAAGTGTCACTGTTGAACAATACGACGGTGATTCTTTCGCTATCAACGCCGTCATCACAGGAACGGCTTGGGATGGACAATCGGGTCCATATCCACTCGATGTCATCGCTTACGATCGACAATTCGGTTTGATTGAACGTGTTGAGATTCAACCTCCGGGCAGCACCGATTGGTACTATGCCGTCGATACTTCTGGAGCGAATGGCGAATTGACCAAGGAAAACCATCCATTCAAGACATGGTCGTTTGATTGGGATCTTTCAGCTCATCCAGATGGAGAGAGCGATGTTACCTTCCGAATCCGCTCCTATGACGGATTGGATTATTCGCCAATCGAAGTTCGTAAGTTCAAGTTGAACCTCGTTCCACCAACGCTCTACCTCAACGAACCATTGGATGGATCAACGCATTCCAACGGTAAGATTCTCTTTACCGGTACTGCATCCGATCCATATTCCGGTACGTGGGGCTCAGACATCCAAGACATCTGGTTTGACGTCTCTGGACCGAATGGTTACGCCTCCCACTTTGCCATCGATGGTTCTGTTGCGTGGGCCTATGAGTGGAACTTTGAAGAACTCGAAACTGGTGAATACACCTTCGAAGTTTGGGCAAGTGACAGTGATTTCTGTGATGATGTCCAAGGAAACTGTGTGATTTCGACACGAACCGTGATGGTTCTCAACGATAACATCATCCCAATTGTCGATCTTCTCGAACCGGATGGTACTCAACCCGTTCGAGCGGAAGCAACCACGACGCTTGTTGGCTTTGCAAGCGATGGTGCAGATGGTACGATTACACGTGTTGAAATCGAAATTCTCGACCTTGCAAGTGGATTGATTCTCTCTGATGGTCCAGGGCCAGTTACGACGTTCCAACAAACTGGGCCAGGTTACTCATGGTCTGCAGTTTGGGATACAAGCAACCTCATTCACGAGCGTCAGTATGAAATTCGTGTTAAGGCGTACGACGGTGAGGACTACTCGGTTGAGGATGTTGTTCGAATTACTATCTCCAAGCCGAGTGATGCAAACAACATACCTCCGCAATTCAACTCAACAAACTGGCCGAACCAGTTGACGATTTTCTGTGTCGTTGGTTCAACGTCTGAAAACCAATGCGGTGGAGGAGCAGCCCTCGATTTGAAGCAATACTTCAGTGATCCTGATTCCTCGTTTGGTTCATTGAGCATTGATTTCCTTGATGACCAAACCGATCCGAGTGATGACACCCATCCTTACTTCATCACCATTGATAGCGAAGGATTCGCTCGATACGATCCTGCAATTTCGCAATCAAACGAGGACATTTCTTCGTGGACGATTGAAAACGTTCGATTTGTTGTCCGGGACACGTTCGATGAATCAGCGGTATCTCGAGATGTCACCTTCTTTGTTCAAGCCATTCAATTTGACGTAACTCGCGAAGATCCAGGCGAAGCAGTGACAGCCACAAATCCTGCAACGTTCAGTGGAACTGGATTGCCAGGTGCTCGTATCGAAGCTCGTTCCGTAGCATCTGAATCGCTCATCAAGACCGTTGTCGTTGGTGAGACTGGTGCTTGGACGATGGAACTCAGCCTCCAGGACATGAACGATGCGTCAAACAACCTCAAGTTCTTGATGGATGGACAAACGTTCGGCGGAAGTTCAGAACCAGCATCGTTCAAAGTTTCAGTTGGCGAGGAAGACAGTGGTTCGAATCTCTTCTTGATTGTCGGCATTATCGTCGGTGCATTGATTTTGCTCGGAGGAATTGGTTACTTCTTCATCGAATTCGAGGATATCGAAGAGGAAGGATTTGCAACCTCCGAGAGTGCTGAAGAAGAAGTTGATCCGTATGCTTGGGGTAAGAAGGATGTTGTAGAAATCCCTGAACAGCAACCGGCTCCAGTTCCAGTACAAACTGTTCAGCCACAAGCCTCTGCACAGCATCCAGGCTGGCTCTGGGATCAGGACTCCAACCAATGGGTTCCCGATCCAAACTATCGACCACCAAACCAATAGGCAGGCGTGATTGAATGATTGCCAAACCTGGCGTGCAGGAGAAAGTGCTGTTGCATCTTCTTGACTATGCTGATTTCAAAGAGAAGGTGGAAGTTCCATTCGCTCTATCGCAGATGGGTATAGCTAATGCTGTAGCGATTGCACGATCAAACGTCCCTCGAGCAATCTCTGGACTCAGAGACCAAGGTTTGCTTGTTGAACGCCAAGCGCACGTACAAGGAGTCAGTCGAAAACGTAAGGCCTACTTTCTAACAGATGCAGGCGTCATTGCAGCTGAGGAGACGTGGGCTCGTTTACGTGAATTCCAATTCCGTTGCATCAACATGGAGGGTGAATCAATCTCAACCTCCTTAGGCGGTTCGCACGAAGTGTTACCATTCGCTATGCGACCAGTCGATATCATCCGTTACCTTGATGATAATCTCATTCTTGATGCACGATCTCTCTCGGAAGATCTCATCGAGCGTGACCTCTCGAAGCAAGTTGAGAAACAACTTGTCACTTCACTCGGTGACCTTCCAAGATTAAGGCACTTTTTCGGTCGAGAACAAGAACTCGACAACATGGTCAATCTTCTCGATGCACGAGCGACGACATTGATGGTTCCAGGAATTGCTGGAATTGGCAAAACCACCATTGCTGCAAAACTCATTGAGCGATTCATGCATCGCAGGAACCTCTTGTACCACCGTTGTCAGGATTGGGAAGGTTCTCGTGCCTTGTTTGAATCCTTGGCTGAATGGTTGTTAAACATCGGAGACTCCTCATTTGCTGATTACTTAGCCGCAACACCTGTTCCTAAACCAGATGATGCGGCTCGGATTTTGATCGATTCACTCGAAAACACGCCCACGCTCATCGTCATTGATGACTTCCACAAAGTTTCGGACGCAATTCTTTTCCAAACGATTCAGTCAATGACAATCGGACTCTTGGGAAGTGAAGAGTCCATTGGGTTGGTGATCTTCTCACGTTCGTTCAAGCCCGTCGTTCCTACGAAAGATGCTGAAGGTCGAATTACGAGTTTGGTTCTTCCACTGGATGGCCTTGATTCTGATTCTGCCAGAAATCTCTTGACAGGATTTGAGGACCTATCGACCGAGCAATGGCTTCACATCCATGGATTGTCACGAGGCCATCCGCTCGTCCTCGAATTGATCAATCGTGGTGCATCAGCAGGTGCTTTCCACGATACACTCGAACACTATGTCACCAGGGAAATTTTCTCCAAACTTTCCGCAGAACAGAAACGTGTTCTCACTGTTCTCTCAATCTTTAGAGAAGCCGTTGCTCTTGATGCTTTATTGGCTCACGATCTGGATGTTGATGTTCTGGGTAGTTTGGTTGAACAAGGACTCGCACGTCAAGTTGACACGGATGTTTACGATGTCCACGATTTGATTCGAGAATTCTTGGTTCGTAGTATCGATGTACAAACAAAACAATCCGTTCACAGTACGTGTGCAACGTATTACAGCAAATTGAGCAAGTCATCGGAAACAACATTGGAACAAATATACCATGAACTCGCTTCGGAACGCGAACAAGAAGCCATTGAGAAGATTGTTGAATTTGGCCGAGAACTTGTTTCGCAAGGTCACCTTGAGTTGCTGAATCTTATCGAGAGTGTCAATTCTGAACGATTGCAACCGTCTTTGATGGCTCCAATGATGCAACTCCAAGGTGATATTCTCCTGATGCTCGGCCGATTTGAGCAAGCATCATCCATTTTCGAGACAGCCAGTGAGGCTGCCAAAGAGGCAAATCTTCCTGTCGTTTATTCAGGAATTCTTGGTTCTCAAGCAGACATTGCGATGAAACAAGGCCAAACCGACAAAGCCCTTGCCGCTCACAAAGAAGCCCTTCAAGTTCAAGTCGATCTCGGTGATGCAGAAGGGGCAGCTCGTACGTACAACAACATGGGTTACTTGTACCGAAGGAAAAACGATCGAGGCAAGGCTTTGGAAGCGTATTCTGAGGTTGAAGCAATCATCAGTAACGACGAATCACTGCTAGGTGCCCAAATCATTCTAGGACGTGCACTATTGGATCTTGGTGAAGTAGAGCGAGCAAGAAAACATGCATTCGAGGCATTTGAGCGGACGGACAAAGCCGATGATCTTCTTGCTCATGCTCGTGCTCAAGCCTTACTTGGCCGATATCATGCGAAGATGAACGATGCGGAAACATCGATGCATCACTACACTGAATCGTTGAACATCATGTCCGATGTCGGTGATCCTGTATCGATGGTTGAGTTGATGATTCTTCTTGGGGAAGTTCTTGAGGATAGTGGCCGAAGTGAAGAAGCCATCGAACGTTATCGTGAAGCGCTCATCATTGCGGAAGCCAACGACTTACGGATGCAAATTGGTGAATTGCTCTCAAAACTTGGTGGCGTTGCTCCAGATCGACAACGACGAATGGAATACTTGCAACGAGCCTTAGCCGTGTTCAGGGAATTAGGTGCACGTACTCGAATGCGAGAAGTACAATCACAAGTTCATTCAGCCATCATGGGACGTTAGAACATCGGCCGATCAAGTTCGATGGATATCACTCCATTGTGATACACAACCCAAATGGCTTCAACACCAGCAAGGTCAATGATTCCTGTGTGCGGTGCGGATGCGGTTCCTGAGAGCGAGCGTTCAGCATCCAATTCTCCTTGTGCATCATGAAGAATCAACTTCGTATCGGTTAACTCCAAAGAAAACTGTGACTCGTCAGCCTCAGTCGACCGCCAGTAAACACGTTCAGCATAGGACGAGTTCTCAATTCGACTGGCCGTATCGGTACGTTCGACGGCTGAAGCCAAATCATTCATGTTGGCATCGATTGCCTCTTCGTTCCATCGTTCACGTGTTGCGGTTTCAATCTCATAGATCCATAAACTGAACATGGTCAAGAGTAAAACTCCGAGCAAGAACGTGAAGACATACCCAAGTTCGGTCGCAGCAGCTTCACGGTTTCTCTGCAGAGACGAAGTGTTCATGCAATCACCTCTGAAACGTGTGCATCTAGGCTTGAAATCTGTAAGGAGAATTGAATTGGTTGTCCTGCCGTATGCCACACGGATTCCATTGTTCCAAAGCCAGGGTCAGGAACCCATCCAACGTAATCGGTAAGTAAATCGAGACGACCAGGGTAGATTGTCCAATCCTCGCTTGCCTCTAATCCTTGGGTCGACGACGATGCAATTGCTCCTCCATAAGGATCAGCCCAACCACGGCGAACCTCGTAGGCTACGTCGCTTGCGAGTGAAGTTCGCTTGGTTAAGGTGACTTCCATCGAGAGGACACCTCCACCTACTGCTGAATCACTGGTTGGGTGAAGGGCAGGAATGGTTGCAGCAAAGCGAGGTCCAGGGCCGCCTCGGTCTGCGGGTGGGACAATAACTGTCGGCTTGTATTCGGGATGGTTTGTGAGGACAGCACCTCCACTCATGGCTACTTCCATACCTGTTACAGACGAATCAAATTCGTACACAAATCGAGAGATTTGCATGACCCAAGCACTTCCAATCGGTGTATATGGTTCTTCGACAATGAGTCCATACAGTTCAATGTGGAGGCTTGCTGGAAAAGCTCCAGTCTTCCATGCTTCCTGCAGATCGACTATACTTCGTCCACCCATGCTGTCCCATGGCATGGATAAATCAACCCAACCTGAAGCAGTGACATCGATAGCAACGCAGCGTCTCGCTCCTTGATGGAGAGCATCGTGAAGTCCAATCGAACCATGCTCAGCTAAAGCGTAGATGCCATGGCCTTCAATGGTCTCAATTGCAATTTCTTCATTCGAAACAGGAAGAATCAACGAATCTCCGTAGTTGAGTATCGTTTCATTCTCTGAAAGTGTAGAGACGTTGAGAGCGGATTGTTCACCGTTCGTGCGCACTTCAAGATTGTAGGCGTTTGAATTGTTCATGTGCATGTGCAACCCAGATTCCATTCCTGTATCGACGGCACCGACTTCATACACGCCGGATGGTGTTGCACTGTCGCTCCATACGACAGAGACGGGAAGGTCGCTGTGCAACATGCTCGCACCGTCGAGACCGGCTGGAGGCCAAGGAATACTGTAAGCGCTCAATTCATCCACCGTCACGCCCGAGCCTCTCCACGTTACAGTTGCAGCGTCTTCATTTGGATTTGCGAGGTGAAGATAACCTTCCTGAGTTGGAGGGATAAACGTCGTGCCGTGGATTGAACCGGTCAGGCTTTTCCAGGTAGTCGAACCCTCTGACCCGATGGAGAGCATGAGTTGTGCATCGGTTGTTGTCGTAATGTGGATGACCTGTGCCCTGTCAAGCGTCATCGTCTTGCTCCAACTGGTTCGGACATTGATGAGGTCGGATGCTAGAGCGACTTCTGTGAAATCACCAAACGCTCCGTTGCCATGAACCATCATGAGATCTTCTGCGACAATGTTCAACTGGATGGTTCCCGAAGGCAACGGTAATGCCCACGACCGCCCAAGTCCGTTTGCGTTTGCATCGGTTGCACGCACCTCTGTCGTTCCCTGGCCATCACGCATCCAATACACCACAAGTTCTTGAGACGATTCGATCGTCCAATCTGCATCATCAAAGACCCACTCCTGAACATCATCAACGAACAATTCAGCTGATTCCACAAAAACATCATTGCGCAAAACATCCACGTTGATTGGACCGAGTGGGAAACTCAGTCCAGGTTTGGTTGTGAGAATGACACTCTCTGCCCACTGAGGCGCAGAATAGTGATACGGTCTGTCTGGTCCAAGCCTCAAATCTGAGAAACAGGCTGTCGAGGTGGTCGATTCAGGGTGTTTGATTTTGAGCATATCATCAAAATCCAATACGTCACGAATTCTGAAGGAATGATCGTCCTGCCATGTGGACGAATACCACATACCGCTTCGCATTGTGTCCCATGAGAGCGAACCATCGACAGGAACAAATTCCTGTGTGACCACATCACCAGGCATTCCTCGTTCGGAAAGTGTCGTTGTCTGTTGGTTGAATTGCGTCATTTGAGCCGACATGTCATGGCGCTCAACGCTACCCTCTAACTCTTCGATAACAGGAATCATTGTCAGCATCATCAAACTGATGATTGAAATGACGCCGCCAAACAGAAGAACAGTGGCAATGGCTGCAGAAACCGCCTCATCATTGCGATGCAGTTCCATCATGCATTCACCGCCAGTCGACGCACATCGATTTCAAGGTACAGTGGTTGATCCTGTGTTTCAACAGTCAAACCATCGCTACCACTTGCACGCTGGTACGGTGTTATGCCAACGAATTCACCAAGTGTTCCAGCAGCTCGATTGATGGTGTACTCGTTCAACCAAACCTCATGGTACTGCGGATCGATGACGGAATGCAGCGTGTTCGTAACCTTGATTTGAAGGTTGTACGATTCACCAGTGAACAACTGAATCGGGCCAAGTGATTCAACTTTGAACCCTACATTCGGTCCGTTCCCAAGAGCACTCTCCAATCGAATATCGGTGAGAACAATTGACAGTCGTGTTGAACCATCGACAAGTGTGTCAAGCCTCAAGCGTGGTGCTTCTTCAATCGTCCATGAGGTCGTAGGATCTCTTGAGATACGTGCATCATTGATCAAGGCAATTTGATTCATTCCTCCATCGATGGCTGTGTTGATGCTCAGTCCCGATAGTACAAACCGAGACCATCGATGGACATGCTCTCCTCCAGCATTGTAAAAATCGATGATAAGGAAGGTTTCACTGTTCTGATTGTGATTCAACGTCGTCCATTCAAACGATGGCGTCACTGAAAATTCTGACGTATTTTGAGTTGTTTGGACAACGACCATAGTGACCGTTTCATTCAAGGCTAAAAATTCAAACGAACTTGCGTTCAATTCGTTAACATTAACCACCTCAAGCGGTGTTAAATCTGATGCTATAACCCATTCTTCAACAAGATTCGCAGGGTTGATGGAAGAGGATTTCAGTGAGAGTGCTTGCCGTGTTCCCGTCCCGTAGGGAGCATCGCCAACGACGTCAATTCGGTCCTCGACTCGATCGGCAATGTTGCTTGCACTGTTCCAATTTGTGTTGTCGTGGAAGGCAACAAGGTAGGGATTAAGGAAAATCCAAACACCGCCCATGATGGTAATCACCATAGCTAGCATCATGATGACGCCGAGAATTTCACTCACTGCATCATCATCTTCTGCAGTGGTTCGACGACGCATCTTGACCTCCCCTTGTTTACCGTAGTTGTTCGACTGCATTTAGGCATTGACCTACACATCGTTGTTTCAAGGTAATTTTCTCTGAATGCGTTGAATAGCGTTTGTTGCGAATCCATCGCCATCACGACGACCGATGAAGTGGGAAAATTGCGGTCCGTCTTGCATGGAGATGTTGATGTCTCCTTCAAAGACTTCTTCGATTTCGAAAAGAACTGTCGATTCAGCCAAGTGCGGAGCGTTGTTCATTTCTGAGAGATGTGTCAGTGTGATACTGCGCGTTGCATCGGTGCAAACTTGGCTGAGGAATTCTCCGGTTTGTGCGTTTGATAAATGCCCGCCTCTGCCTGTAATGCGATCTTTCAGTGTCGAAGGATAAGGTCCTGCCATCAGGCGCTTACGGTCGTAATTTGCCTCGACGGCGATGTGTTGGCAACCTCGAACATGGTGGACCAATTCATCGGTCCAGCTACCCAAATCGGTAATTATTGCCGAACGTTCACCTCCGTGGCTGGCAACAAAGGCCACATTGTCTGCGCCCGAATGAGGGACTGGGACAGGAAGTAATGAAATTCCCTGGTTGAATTGGAGAACATCGAGCGCCTCAAAATGATGTGTCAATTCGGGCAACAATCCCAGTTCGGCCGTTGTTCGATGATTTGCAAAAACGGGTACGCCCCATCGTTTCTGTGCGATCAGGGCGCCACCACCGTGATCGCCGTGGTGATGCGTGATAACGATGGCATCCAAATCGTTTGGTGATACATCAAGCATCTTGAGGCGCTTCTCCAATTGTACGCCGCTAAATCCTTGATCGACGAGAATGTGCGACGAACCTGAACTGAGGAGTGTGGCGTTACCACGACTTCCTGTTCCGAGGTGCGTAATTGACATGCCCATTCGAATCGTTGTCAGGCGAGCGCAGACGGATATTGAATACACCGCTTCAATCAGAAGAAATGTAGCCATTTTTGAGTACGTATGTCACAACCGTGTATGAACAACGCTCCATCATTCCTATAAGCGTGGAGAAAAGCAGTTCGGGTAGGGCGTTACGCCGTAGGTGATTGTGTTGCGTAGAAGCCAGACAACTTTACTCACCTCCTTAGCGGTCATTGCTGGACTGCTGTTCATGTCGCAGTTCCCAGTTATCTCTCCTGTTTCAAACGTTCATCCCGATGACACATTTGGCGAAAAACCGCCAACTACGGACACAGATGGTGATGGAATTCCAGACGTTCATGAGAACATTTTCGAGGATTGGATCAATTTCTCAGCCGTTGATGGACGTCTCGTTACCATGGAAGGATTGGACAAAAGTGACGCATCTGATGCAAATTTCGATACCGACCGAGACGGTTTGAACAATACAGAAGAGTATTGTTGGCCGTATCCTGACAACTGCAACGATCCAGGATTTTCTCGGGGTTTAACCGGAAGTCTCGATGAAAATGGAGACCGAATCTACCTCGACCCCCGTGTATCCGATACGGATGGTGACGGAATGCCGGATGGCTTCGAAGCATGGATGTGTGCTCGTGCAGGTGGATTCGACGAGGTCACCCAGCGCTACGTTTGTCCGTATTTTGACCCATTGAACGCAAGTGATCAGACCGATGATCCGGACGAAGATGGCTTTGACGTCGATCGTGACGGTTTCCTCTCCATTGCAGAACAATACACCTCTCCAGAGGAGTACCAATACGGCATGCCGGGCAATTTTACCCATGAATTGGATGGTTTGTGGTGCTCGGCAACCCTCCCTCAAGGCTCTGTTTTGACCCAGTGGCCGTTTATCACCAACGGAATGAACGCTTCCTTCGTCAACATCCTTTCTGCATGTACGACCAACGTTTCAAACGTTGTCGGTGAAGACCTGTGGCTTGGAACCGACCCTCTACTTGACGACTCTGATAGGTACAGCTGGGATGGATTTGCGATTCGTCCATTGTACCCTTCCTTCGGTGATGGGATGCCAGATGGATGGGAAGTCCATTTCGGTCTTGACCCACTCAACCGTTCGAATGCTTTACTGGACGATGATCGAGACGGTTGGGATTTGAATCGCGACGGGCTTGTTTCCGCTGATGTGAGTCGCACCGACTCAGCGCTTGCGCTTGGTGAATCTCTCTCCAATCTCGAGGAATTCTACACACACAACGATGAAGGAAACACGGTGAGAGCCGGTCTTCGAGAGGTTCAACTCGGTGTCAATGATTCATCCTTCAAGGAATATCCATTGAGTTTCAATGCCATCCCAGGTCATCGTTCCATCATGCATCATGATGTTCGAAGCATCCTCGTGGATGGTTCAACCGCCTACTTCCTCACGAAGTATGGGCTTACGACAATTGATTATTCAACAGACACAACCACAGATCAATGGTTCCCGCAAGGAATCACAGGGTATGAGGCTGTTCTCATCGAAGCAGATACGGGAGCGCATTCGATAGCGATTGCAACCTCTCATGGGGTTCATGTTGCTGCCTTGCAGGTCGATGGATTTGTTGAGCCAATCGAATCATGGTCGTCGACCGATGCCATCGAAGTCTTTGCTCTTCAGCAACTTGCGATTGAAGGTTCAAGTCAACAACTCATTGCTCTGGGTGCAAACGGTAACGGGATGGTTCTCGAAGTCAACACTGGTGGGCAGATCACGCAAACCTACGAATTGGGTTCAAATTTCAAAACTGCTCTTGAACAAGACAACGTTGTCGTAACAGAACTGGAGCATGGAAGCGTACCAGGAGGTGGATTGGTTCTCTATGTCGGTACAGAGCGTGGAATGATGACGCTGGAATCGGCAACTGGTCGAGATGATGCATCTCCTTCGTGGCGATTTTTCTTTGACGCTAATCCATCGAGCATTCCAAACAAAATCGATGATTTAAGGACGCTCAATCTCGGAGCAACAGGGAACCCTGCCGAGGTTCAAGCGCTGAAACTTGATGGTCCGAACCCACAGAATCCAACTGTTCTTTGGATTGGTACACCCTCGGGATTGCATCGACTCAATCTTGAACTCAACGATATGTCGTTTGGAGGATTATTTGAGCATCCAGGAGGTGATGCTGATGAACTCGCAAAATCGAACAACATTCATTCGATTTACCCAACCGGTAACGAAGTACTTGTAGGATCTTCGGATGGACTCTGGGTTCTTGCCGGTAACTATCTCGACGTCTATGGTCTACAATCGAACTCCGAAATGCCCGGAGAAATTGCGTCCATAGCTGTTCTCGAACGCGATGGTGAAACCTACATTCTCGGTGCTTCTGCTCCTGGCCGATTTGCAAATTTAGAACTCATGGATCCCGGTGCAAACGATTCAGATAGCGATGGAATGCCTGATGGTTGGGAATTGGCATACGGTCTTGATCCAACCGACCCATGGGATGCCTTGCTCGATGGTGATGTCGATGGGCTTCGACTCAACGGTGGCGACGAACTCGATCGATGGTGGACAAACCTGGAGGAGTATCGTTACGTTGCCCGAACGCAGGAGGGGTACAACTCCACCATGCCAAATCAAAGTGATTCAGATTTGGATGGACTCATGGATGGGGCAGAATTCTTTGGCTATTTCCTCAGTGAGACAAATTTTGATTGCTACTACAATGCCCAACTCGTCTACACGTGCGACGAGACCTTGGGTGAACAGGCAAGGACAACCTACAGTACACTGAATTCGATCGATGTAGGAACAGACCCGACAGTGCTTGACACCGATGGTGATGGCATGCCTGATGGTTGGGAAATTGAACATCGACGTTGGGTAGGCACATCGTTCACAGGTGGAAACAATTGGTCACTTGACCCCACACGTGCAGACGACGCTGCGTGGGACGCTGATCAAGATGGCTTAGCGAATTTGTGTGAATACCAATGGTCACTCGTACGGGAAGCCGGATTGCGAGGTGATTTGTTTGAAGAATTTGGTGAATCACCAGAATCTGTCGCCACCTGGTCGATACCCGATCCAAACCTCGTTGATTCAGATGGCGATACACTCCCCGATGGCTGGGAAGCGGATTCTCAATGCACTTGGTCACCTCTGCGCGTTGGCGTCAATCCTCTCAACGGATCGGATTTATTCGAAAATCCTGATGGGGACGGCTACGATGTGAACAAAGACGGTGTCCTTACACAGAATGAAATGTTTGTGAATTATCTCGAATATCACATTCGATTTGGTCTCTTCCTCGACAATCAAACGCTCGATGGTGTTGAATTGCCAAACGGATTTACGACGGATTTGTTTGACAACATCTCGGATTACGGGCTGCCAGAAGCAGACTTTGCATCACGTGCAAGTGGAGCCATCCTTGCAAGCCAAATCTCCATTGAAAAGGGTTCAACCGATCCATTCAGCGCAGATTCTGATGACGATGGCATGCCGGATGGTTGGGAGATTTGGTTTGCCCGATGGAACGTCATCGACGACGAGTGGACGTTGAATCCACTGCAGCCAAACGACCGATGGCTGGACGCTGACGATGATGGCATGACCAATTGGGAAGAGTACAATCTCATCGATTCAGACTTATCAGAAACCAACTCAAATCGTTCTTCTCCGCAGTGGTTTGTCACAACACTGGGTTCCGCTTATGCCTTCCAACAGTGGCCTTCGGCATCCACGACATACTCCTTTGGAACATACATGACGCCTGAACAGTACAACCTCACAGGACCAACTGGTGATCCGAACAACGTTGATACAGATGGCGATGGTATTATCGATGGCCTCGAGTTGTTGTTTACTGCATGGAATCTTTCAGCACAAACATGGACACTGAATCCTGTTGTTGCAGGTGATGGTACCTTTGATAGCGACAATGATGGTTTGGTCGACCTTCAAGAATTCGCACTTGCAACCTCTAACCCAGAAAACGGAATTGATGCACCTGCTGACGCTCCATTGCTGCACGAAGATGGTGACGTCCAACAACCAAACAAGAAGGCTCAGCGTGTCTTCCAAATCCTGATTTCGAAGGATTCTCGAGGCAAGCGATTGTTGGATGATTTCAACGCTTGGCAATCTGGTGAACCTCCAAACGTCTTCATCTCCTTGCTGTTGGGGATGACCGATCCAACCAACCCCGATACTGATGACGATGGCATGTACGACGGATTCGAGTATTGGTTTACTTCATGGGATTTGAACGAAAACCGTTGGGGATTGAATCCATTGATCGATACTGACGTCAATCTTGACTCGGATGGAGACAGCTACGACTGCAATCGTGATGGTACAATCGATTTGGATGAACGCTATTCCAATTTGAGGGAATGGGAAGCACGAACGTGGGGTAAATACCTCAACAGAAGTTCAGTTCCCGCATCCGTTGGCATTGTCGACTTTGGAGAGGATGCTATGAATGCCTACATGGAAGAGACAGGAATGAGTATTCTCCAAGCACGACAAGCCCTCATCGATGATTTCATGGCCAAGGGTCCAGATTCAGTTAGTCGAATGAACACGATTAATTCGTTCAATGAGAACAACTTCAACCGCACATTGGTCGGCGTTTCCGACCCAACACATCCGGATTCGGATTCGGATGGAATACCTGATGGATGGGAGTACTGTTACGCATTGTATGGTATGGACAATCCTACAACAGAGAATCACTGGGCTTCAAACCCATTGAATCCTTGGGATGTGAACTACGATGGTGATTCAGATGGCTGGTACGACCGGACAGCGTTTGATCTTCCTGCTCCACAAGGGGAATGGGTTGACCGCATCTTTACGCCTTCGACACAGGTTGTTCAACCAGGCATCGGCGATCTTCCATTTACCAATTGGATGGAATACGACAACGATACCCGTCCGGATTCAAACGACAGTGATGCAGATTCGGAGTCGTTCATCACAGAAACGATGAACGGCATGGTTACAGCCCACTACCAAGATTTCAACCTCACCGATGGCCGTGAGGTCTTCAAGTACGGTACAAACCCGATGGACAACGATACGGACGGGGACATGATTCCCGACTGGTATGAGTATGCGAAAGCGTGGAATGAATCGAATGACAACTATTCCTCGTTCCTGCAGATTCAAGTGAACTGGATTGATCCTGCTACCGGTGGTGCTTGCGATACATCAACAAATTCCTGCCTCCCATTGTCACTGAATGCGGGAGTCCTTGGTCGACCAGACCTCTCGTACACATGGTTTACGATGGATCCACGCAATGCTGTTGACGCCAATGAGGATGCCGACCAAGATGGTAATTGGGACTGTTCAGGAGTTGGTTGTGAGTATGAGCCATACACCAATTTCCAAGAGTATTTCGCAATCACAGACGAACAACTTGCAAGTCCAAACGCTGTACGATTGTCTGGCTTAACCTTCCAAGGTGAAGTGATTCAGGAAGGTTGGCAATTGCGATCGTTGTTGCTCGGAATCGGTCAGTGGGATGAAGGCTTACGAAACTACCTCAAGATGGATAAATCGCAAAGTTCAGACTTCCGTTATGCGTACATCGTTAACGATAACGACGATGATTTCCTTGTTCAAGACGAATCCAACCACGTTGTACTCTGTGGCGGTAACTTGACCGATCCATGGGAAATCTACTACACTGGTGCTCCGAATACTGCGCCGGTTCGGGCGGTTGGAGAGCACGAATATGGCTGGTATCTCTTGGACTACAACGACGACCACGTTGCAGAAGGAACGGATCCAACAAATTGGGATACGGATGGTGATTGGATGGTCGATTGGTTTGAAGTCAATGACGACGAACAGGACGGAAGTCGGGGTGAAACTTCCCCAATCCGGTACGATTCACGTCAAACCACTTAGTGACCTCGAAACAAACGTTTCATAATCTTTCAACGGCTAGGATGGAACATGAGTGTAAACGCTGTATCTCAACGTTCCGTGGCCGTGGGGCTTCTTCTGCTATTTTTGGGCATGAGTTTCTCACCCTTTGGTGAACTATGGGTTGAGCAAGCAGAGGCTTCTGAGGTTGCTCGCCACACGTATGAATTCAGTGACGGAACAACGGAATACATCGCACTGTACCAAGGTGGGAATGCTGACACTGGTGCAAAGATTGCCCTACCAAAAGGTGCGGAAGTAACCGATGTCCAAATGACGTTGTCGGGAGCATCAGCAACCGGATGGTCATCCATACCAACAACAACACGTGACCATTGGGCAGCAGGTGAAGCTTCCAACACAGATAACCAAAGTTCTGATTTGACACTCGCCATGGCCAATTCAAGTTACGAATTCAATGCGCACGGGCTGGATGAAGAAGTCAATCCGTCAAGCACGGCATGGCTTGACAACGGCACGTATGCTGTTCGCCAACCACACACCTCAAACCAAACCGATGCATTGTTTTCTCAACAGTTGAAACTGAGCCCGAATTCATTGAATGCTCAAGGACAAGGTGCTATTCTGCGCCATCATGATTGGTTGTACCTCTCCACGTGGTCGTCAACAACGTTCCACAACATTGTCCATCGTTTGTATCCAAACAACGGCACTCGGGAGAGTGTGATTACACTCGATCAAAATGGATGTACGCTTCCAACAAAACACTCGTCTTCCTATTATGGGCAATGGGGATTCAGAGATTGGGTCGTAACGGATGATGAACGGTTGTATGCCATTCTCTCTGGCTACAAATACTTCTACACCTCAACTGCCAATACCCTGTACCATCGTGTTCTTGAGTTTGATATCTCTGACGAAAACAACTGGGTTTGCCTCGATTCGTATCAGCCGCAAGGAAGTGGTGATTATACCGGAATTACCTACGATCCAGTCGAAGATACAATTTGGATTCTTCACAATCAAAATCGAAGAATACAATCCTACACTGTTAGTGCAACGGGTGATCTCGAACGAGGTGATGATTACTTCACATTCCAAACATCATCATCATCGATTTGGCAATGCGGTGTAAGCAATCAACAGGCACGTGGGTTGGAAATGAACCAAACCCATTTCTTCATGCGATGTCAAGATGGCAATTACTACAACGACCGTGATCAACTTGAATCATGGGGTCGTTCGGGTAGTGCAGTCGCATTAATTCCAGAAAATTCCGTGCGAAGTATTTCTTCACTTGGCTATGGTCTCTTCTACGATGGTCGACGCTTCATAACCGTGGATTCGGGCTATTCGACATGGTCAAGTTCTCCATCGTATCACGAATTTGGAACCAGTTGGCAGTACAAAACAACGCCAGCACCTGGGACGACAACATGGCTCGGGCCGGTCATCGAAACCGCTGATGATGTTCTGTCGGTGAACATGGAAACATTGTGGTCAGCGACCTCCATTGGTGATCGTGTTGATTATTGGGTTTCTGCGGACAATGGTACGCATTGGGTTGCCGTGGAGTCGAATACCACGGTTCACTTCCAACATCCAGGAAAGGAACTTGTTTGGAAAGCAACTCTGATTGGTTCAACCGCTGTATCGTGGTGGGTCGACTTGGAATTTGCAACAGAATACGAAGCCAGCGGCACATGGATTTCACCTCCAAAACCTACAGGAACAAAGGTCGGAAAGGTTCGTCCCGTGTGGGTTGCAACCACTGATGCAGCAACAGATGTAACGGTACAAGTCTCCAACGATGATGGTTCAACATGGCAACCAGCGGAGAACCTCGTCGAAACAAGTTTCTCTACCGATGGTGCTGGAAACGTTCTGCGCTATGCCGTCACCATGACCTCTACAGATCGCTTCAAGACACCCGTCATGGATAGCCTTGAATTGTTCTACGAGGAAGGATATCCTGACAGGCCACGAATCGACGTTGGAGCAGATGGTACGTTTGATTGGGAAAGTATCCTGTTCCTCAATGAATCATCGGTTGACGTAAGTGATGATTCCGTCGTTGGTGTGGAAGTCGATTTCCAACCTACACTCGTTGATGCTTTCAACGATTATGTTCCAGACAACGGCGATGGTATGGTCGAGGTTCCACTGGCCATCAAAGCACAAACATCTGGTCGTGTTAAAATCACCAACATTGACATCGCCTACAAAATGAAAACGCATGCCATCAATGCTGCATTCGAGGGTGGAATGGCAGCACCCGACGGAATTGCTCGAAACCTTATCATCAAGGTCGCCCATGGTGATGAGGTCAATTTCGTTACAGAAGTAACAGCATCACTCAACAATTCGCATGGCGATAATCCAACGTTCAAATGGCAGCAAGGAGACTCATGCAGCACGCTCAACGATGCAAATGGTATCGTTGCCTTCGATGTAGCAAATTGTTCCTCTTATCTTGATGCAAACGATGTCCGAACGATTCGAATCCCTGTCACTGTTGATTGGAGTTGGGATGATGAAGCCGCTACAGAAGCTCTTCTTACAGTCAAGGATTCTTTGGGTACGGCGGTTAACAACTGGGAAACAGAAAACATGCGATTGCGTGTGGAAAATGATATTCAACTCGACGGCCTTCAGGTCTTCGACGAGACAGGTCGACAACTCTTTGCCCAGGATTGGGTAAGAGGTGGTCAAAACCTATCGTTCCTTGGAAAGATTCACTTTGAATCCTCCCAGCTTTCACCGTTAGCTGGAGAATTTAATTTGCGGATTCTCGGCCAAAATGTAACCTATGATGGGGATCCAATCGGCCAACCTGTCGTCCTCGCAGAAGAATCAAATCCAAACTTTGGAGCCTACAATCTCACCTTCATGTCACCGATTGAATCCGCACCTGGCGGTATGATTTTCTCGGTAGAAGCCGTTAATCTTTCAAATGGATCGACCTTTACCAATCCCGGTTACAACACCATTCGACTCGTACTCGATGGCAATTCACCTCTCGTTCTCGGCGTCACACCATTTGATGGACAAGAACGCCACGTTGGACCTCCTGCACCGGGTGGACAAGCCGTTACGGTCAACATCCAAGATAGCGTTGATCCACCAACACAGATTAGTCTGCATTATTGGGTAGGCTGCAAGTCGACCGTTGCGATTGGTTGTCATGACTTCAATTTCGACGGATTGCCACAAGAAGATGAATACACAGAGAAGATTCTCTCATCGCCAGAAACCATTGCTGGAGGTTTGAACATCTTCAATGGGCTTATCGATGATTCCATGCTTGAGCATGGACAAGTTGTATCGATGTACGTCAGCGGAAAGGATGGCCAACAAAATCAGGTTGCTATGGGTGGTGGACCGGTTTGTCCACCAACACCTCAAGTGTGTGGATACGCTCCGGGTCAAATCATGCCAAATTGGGATGACGATGCATCAACGTACCGAATTCGTCAAGAATTCGAACCAGTGGTTGACTTGACCAACTCGAGTATCATCGGTCATGAAGATGAACAACCACTTCACCCAGGTGTCATGTATACGGCTCAGGTTGTGCTCTCTGACCGCAATGGTTGGGATGACATTCAATTTGTTCAATTCGCACTTGGTGAGGATGTCAACGATGAAGAAACATCCATTTTCATTCAACTTGAGGAAGGCGAGGACGGTCTGCCAAAAGCAAGACTTGAGTCCGGTGGAGAATACATTGCAGTCTCCAATCTGTATTCACAAGTCTCCACTTTTGGAGAGGATGAGAATCAACTGTTGATTCGTGCACGATTCCAATTGACATGGTCGTTCCCAGAACACTTTGATACCAACGGAGATGAACATTTCATCCCTATTCTCAAGGTCACTGACAAGCCTTGCAATGAAGGTGAATCAACACCTTGTTTCTCAAAGATCAGTGGTTTGGGTTCCAATGCATGGAGTCTTGACAACGACTTCCGGTTCTACACGGAACCAGGTCACATCAAAGCAGTTGAACTTCGTGATGGTACAAACCACTTCAACGATGAAGCTGAAGAGACACTCATCGGTAGCGGTCAAGCACTTCGAGTCACCGGCCGTGTTCTCTTTAGCGAGGATGAGACGCCTGCTCCTCCTGGAGCATTCGATGTTGTCTTTGGCGACTTCGACCACGTATGGAGAACGTCTCCACGAGACAACGGTGAGTTTAGCCTTGATTTGTTGGTTCCTGCCGTGAACTCAGGACATCTCGATCTACGATTGCGTCTTGATGATTTACCCGGATTGGCTCAAGATGAAACAAATCCACTACCACGCGTACGATTTGCTGTCGACAGTTCCAACCCAACAATTCAAACGGTTATGCTCAATGAAGTTCCTGCTGGTTCACCGTTGTCCATCGGCGAGGCGAACTCATTGCAAGTCATGTTGGAAACCGTTGATGACAATGGCTTTGACATGGATAATCCTGCAGTCTTGCATTATCGTATCCGTGCTGGTGAAGCTGAGATTTCACGGGGTGCTACTGCACTTCCTGAGACGCTTCCATTTGGCGAGCAATTCTTCTGGACCGGTGAAATCGATCTTACCGATATGGGTGCAACAACGCTCCTACCCTCCTATGTGGTCGATGTATGGGTCTCTGGTTCCGATGCGACTGGAAACCCATTCGAAACGTCAAACAACAACATCAATGAGCCATTCGCCACCTGGCCATTGTCCCTCCTCGGCCCTAGTATTTCGTTCGATCACCCCGATACGGACATCTCATGGAGCAATCCAAGTCCAACGAAAGGGGAAGCCTCAGAACTCGAGATTCGTGTCCTCAATGAGGGTGGCAAAGGTGACGTACGCTTTGTCCTCCAGCGTCTTGTCGACAATGGTTTCTGGAATGAAGAGGCGAACACAACCTTACCCGTTTCCGCTGGTATAACCGCAGTCGCGTCCATCCCGGTTGTAGCAAATGTAGAACCTGGTGAGTCGCAAGCATATCGACTGCTTGTTGTTGTGGACGGTGTTGAAATGGATCGCTTCAATGTCGATCCACTCATCATCAAGAAGGAGACCGTTCGTGACGGTAATGCTCTCGCACAACAAGCCAGTGATGGACAATTTGCAATTTTCATGTATCTTGTTGCAGTTGCCTCACTCTCTGCATTCCTTTGGATGCTGGTGATGTACCGGAAGATGAAGTATGGTGAGGACGAGTTTGAAGCCGATCAAACAGAAGTGGTTGCAGAAGAGATGGAACAAAAGACGGTTCCAGAATTGAACATCAATCCTGTTCCTCCAACACCAAACCCTCTGCCTGCGCCGGCTCCTCAACCCAAGGTCGCTCCGTTGGCACAACCCGACCCACGAGGTGTCGCTCCATTACCGCCAACTGGATTGCCGGAAGGATGGACTCAGGAGCAATGGAATCACTTTGGATGGAAATACATTGAAGGATTCTCGAAGAATGAATAGGTGTTGACGAATGTCAGCCACGGATTCAATGGTTACGCTTCAGGAACGTATGGTGAACCTCATCGGCCAATTGACCATGCCTGTTTCCGAAGTGGCTCTGGTTCTTCAGCATCACATTCAGGGATTGCTTGGCTCCCTCAACGAGTACGCTTCGTCAACAGGTGCATCGATCAGTGAACGGGTGGCTCAACCTTGGCCGATTGATGAAAGTCGTTCGGCGAATGAGAATCAAATCTCCTTTGATGTTGAGAAAGTATTGAACATCGTCGATCAAGATCGAATGGATATTCTTTCCACGCTCATTCGTGTCACATTGGTTGAAACCGAGATGGATTTGGTTGAGGGAATTTTGGCCCTGCGTGCGTGGGAACAACTCGTTCGCCAACAACTTGCAGAGGCAACAGGCCCTGGACAATTGTTCTCGCCACTTGAATTACCTGATGAATGGTAAGATTACAGATGTTTTAGAAGAAGAGTGGAGTGGGATTTGCATGAGAAGTCGTCAATTGATGGGTTTTCTTTTGTCATGCCTGATGCTTTCAATTCCAATGGCGGGCTGTACTTCAGACATCAAGGAGATACTTGGGGAATCGTGGGGCGTTCCCGGTGGTCTTGCCCTGGCTTGTTTGCGAGACGATGCCTACAAGGAATTGATCATTGAAATCGATCACGCTCCTGGCTATAATCCTGAATCTTCAACCGTCAGCCTACTCAAAGAGCGACTTGGTGAAGTATGTGACAAACCGGATGGAATAAGCATCAAACTGAACGAGGTTGATTTTTCTGAAAGAACAACTTGGACGGCTGACAAAGTACGTGAAATTGGTCATCAAACGATGGATGCTCCTCCACAAACTTCAGTTTTACGATGGCATGTTATCATGCCAGAAGGAAAGTATTCTGATGAAAGCGTCTTAGGTGTTGCAGTTGATGCATCCACCATCGCCCTCTTTGGGGATGCAATCGATGATGCGAATGGTAATTTTAACTTCAGAATCTCCGATGAAGAGGTTGAGAACAGCGTCATGATTCATGAATTTGGCCATCTCTTAGGTTTGGTGAATCTCGTCTACACGTCTCCTGCAAATCACGAGGATGCAGAACATCCAGGCCACTCAAACAACGAGGATTCGGTCATGTATTGGGCGATTGAAACCTTTACTGTGGATGCTTTCTTCAGTGGTAATCTACCAACAGAATTTGATCAAGACGATCTCGATGATATGGCCGGAATGAAAAGTGGTGAAATCAAAACAACCGATCAGTTGTGGCGTCCTTAATTCGATTTTGCTTCGGATACGATCACCGTAGCATCTCTCCATGCATCGTAGATTGACCAAAGCCACAATGGAACATAGAGAACAATCGTCAAGGCGAGTGGAATCTGCAACAATGTCCAATCGAAGGCACGTTGATGCTTCCTGTTGAAATGCTGGCCGAGGAACAGCCCTGGAATTGCTGCTAAGAGTGCGGCAAGGATGGGGCGAAAGGCGCCCCACATACCAACGCCAAGAAAAATTTCTCTCCAGATTTCGGTTACAAGACGCCAAGGACTCAACTTCGACTGTCCTGTTGCAACCATACGCCTCATGGCTTGGTTTGTGCAATGGTTTGTCAATCTGTTGCCAATTTGTCAGCAAAATCAAGAACATTCAACCATAGGAGGTGTCATGCCACGAGTGCTTCTGACTGGATTTGGTCCATTCGGGAGTCACGAAGAAAACCCTACGGAATCAATTGTCAACGCATTCCCCTCTCTCCTTCCGATCAAGAATCCATTCGGTCGGGGGTCGAGTGAAATGTCGATTGAGAAACGGATCTTATCGGTTGATCATGCGGGTTCGATATGGACGGCGACGCAATTGGATTCTCGTGAATGGGACGCCATCCTTCACCTTGGTTTGTGTGGAGAATGCACTCAGCCTCGGATTGAACTTCAGGCACAAGATCTGCTTGACATGCGTATTCCTGACAATTCCGGCCGCCAAGTCAATGGTGCTCAATTGAGCGGAATGGGAAACCTACCAACCTCTGTGCCTGTGAAGAAATGGAGGCTTGATGATTGGGAGTTCAATCTTGACGTATCGATGGATGCAGGAAAATACATTTGCAACGAAACATACTATCGTTCACTTGAAGCCCTTCAGCAACACCACTTTGCCATTCCATGTCTTTTCCTCCATTTGCCTTCTACTGAACATATGTCCATTAATGATGCAACAAAACTTGTTCGTAAAACCTTAGCTCACATGCTATACAAACCATCCATCAAAGTCGCAGCAGGAATGTTCACGTCGGAACTCGGCTTTCTGGCAATGAAACGGGGTCCAGACGAACCAAAAGCAGGGAAATGGGAATTCCCTGGAGGAACAATTGAACAAAACGAATCACCGGAGGACGCACTTCTTCGGGAACTACACGAGGAGCTCAATGTTGAAGCAACGATTGTCAAGAAAGCGGGCATTTGGACGTATACCTATCCCTTTCTACATGTTGAAATTCATGCATATATCGTCGAAACAGTGGATGTAGATGCTATTCAATTATCTGTCCACAGTGAAATGAAATGGATTTCAAGTTTCGATGATTTATCACTCGATTGGCTGGAAGCAGACATTCCGATAGTGAAGGATCTTCTCAACGGACGTTATTGATGCCACGTTGAAGCTTCTCCAGTCGCATCCATGGAGGATTCATCATGCAATTGGCGAGGAACTGTTTGACGCCCTTGATGCCATGTACAAGCCTCGATCCAATCAGATAATCCCATGCCTTCAAGCATGATCTCGAAACTACCTCCCAACGGTGTATCGTCGAACACAAACGCAATCTTTCCAGCGAATGCTGCCAATCGTGAAATCCGGAATGTTGTTTTCTGCTCTTTCAATTCTCTTCCCATGGCATCCATGGCCGTATCAAGGATGGCTTGTTTACGCAACTGCCCAAGAAATGACTCAAATGAGAGATGCTTGCATTCAATGTCAATCATCTGATCGCTTGGGAACCTTTGAGCTGGTATCTCCCCAACAACAGCATCAGGAAACAAGCACTGTATAGCATCAACAACATTCTTTCCATCGTCACCAGGCCGAAGTACTGTACGTAACGTTACCTCAATACCTTCGTCGCGTCCGTTGTAGACCAACGGCTTCAGTTCCATAGAACAAGCAGGAAGAAACCGCTTTTCAACCTGCTTGTGGATGTGAAGTATCAAAACAGATTTGATACAGAGCGGAACAATGCGAGATTCAGAACCATGGCTGGCAACGGTTTTACCCGTTCTGAATGAGGAGGAGCATATTGAGGCATGCTTACGCTCGTTAATTCAACAAACCCTTCCAGCGTGTGAGCATGTGATCATTGTCCTCGATGGAGGTTCCAAAGATTCCACAAAGGACATTGTTGAGAACATATGTGCAGGTCTTGATGCAACAAAACATCCAGCAATCCATCTTTTGGATAATCCTGGAAGATTTGTCCCCCATGCACGTAATCTCGCACTTCAGCAATTACCAGAGAGCATCACGCACGTCCTTGAATTTAATGGGCATATTGAGATCGAGACAAACCATCTTCTACGAATGAAAGAGACATGGGATCGACTCAAAAACCAACACCAACAACTTGCAGGCCTTGGTTGCCGAGTAATCGGATTTGATACGACTCAAAGCACGATTGAATCGATTATTGACGCTACACTTAGAAACCCACTTGGAGGGAGTTCAGGACAATTTGCAAGCTTTCGAGAAGAAGGCCCGACCAACGTCCCTGCTTTCGCGTTGCATTTGCGAAGTGCATTGGATGCTGTTGGAGGATGGGATGAGTCGTTTCTCACCAGTCAGGACAGCGATCTAAGTATGCGTTTGACGAAGGCAGGGTATCAGTTGTTTCGAACACCTGATGTTGTTGTCCGAATGCGAAGAAGAACCTCATTCAAATCATGGTTTTTGATGAGCCACCGCTATGGGTTTTGGAGAACAAAAGTACTGTTGAAGCATCCCCGTCGACTCGTATTGAGAGAACTGTTTCCATTGCTTGGAATTGTTGCAACGTGCATCCTTCTTTTTGTTCATTCAACGTGGGCTTTAGTTCCCATCGCTATGTATGGTGCAGTTCTCTTAGTTTCAGGGTTGGCCAATGTTAAGAATGGAATTGCCCACATAGTTGGCGTACCATTTTCACTCCTTCTTTTGCATTCAGGTTTCACAATTGGTTTGGTTGATGGGTTGTTTCGCAAAGGACGTGCTTCCAAAGATCGATGATGACACAATCAAGGCGAACGCATAAGAAGAAAACGGCAGAGTGGATGGTATGGAAACGCGACAAGCATCCTCAATCGGCCTTTTTGCGTTGCCTTTGTTGGTCATGGGTTCGCTTCATGTCATCGTAACGCCTCTTGCAGACCTTCTCTCGCTCTCTTGGCTGTACAACGTCGTTTGGTATGGCCTTGGCCTGGTCATTGGGTTGTTGCTTTTGAGAAGGACGCGAGTTACCAAGGATCACGAATACCGTCGCTCAGAAATTATGAAGAAAATGAAACATGTTTATGATGCTGAAGCAAGAGGTGTTTGGGAGAAAGATGCGCCTTTGCAAGAAGACACACACATTAACAAAGAACACCTCAATACAACGATTGGTTCATTTGGTCGAGAAGCTCCTGAATTGGAATTAGACCGCGAAGTCTCTTCTGAGGTTCAGATGCTTACCGAACAAGGATTTGTGCAAAAGGCAACTCGTCGAATGAGCGGTGAAGGAACGGATATGGATGAAATGGTGGATTCAACAGTTGGTTCGGTTCGACAGACAAGTTGGATGGATAACGTCATCGACACAGTCTTTGGGTGGTTTGGTAAGGATAAGGCCGCAGAACGGGAAGAGCGCCGCCTGGCAAGACTTCGTGCAAACGCTCAGGAAACACCCGTGATTGCTCAACGTCCAATCGCACCAATCAAGACTTCACTTTCAGAATCACGAACAAATGATGACTTGACGATGACATCAATGAGCGATGATGGTGGCGTCATTTCGACAACTACTAGCGATACACCAACCATTCCAGTTCAGCGTAAGGAATCGATTGAAGATTTAGCAATGCTGAGTGGCGGTAGCGTTGCACCTGTCACAGGCACCGTATCGGGGGGTTGTCCTTCATGCGGGGCAAACAACCCACCATCGGAGCGCTATTGCCAATCCTGCGGTACAACACTTTGACCTTCATTTCAACGTGAAGTTTTAGTGGAGCGCCTGTTGGCATCAGTTGGGTGGAACACTGACTGACAAACGAGACTATTACGAAGTTCTCGATGTAGAGCGGTCGGCAACAGAAAAAGAACTCAAGAATGCTTTCAGGCGATTAGCACGACGTTATCATCCAGACCGAAGTGAAGAGCCAGATGCGGAAGAGAAATTCAAAGAAATTCAAGAAGCATATGCTGTCTTGTCAGATTCCGAGAAGCGAGCCCACTACGATCGATTTGGCCATGATGGACCAGTAGGGAATCCGTTTGGTGGATTCTCAGGCGGTGGTTTCAACATCAATCTTGAAGACCTTCTTGGTGGCGACTTCTTCTCAGGTTTCTTTGGAGGTGGGCGAGGACGAAGTCGAGACAGGCGAGGTTCGGATATCCTTGTTCGTCACAGTATTGATTTGGCCACGGTCATCACTGGCAGTGAAGAATCCATTGAGCTTGATTTACCAGCAGAGTGTGGAACGTGTTCTGGTACGGGCGCCAAGGATGGCAGCACAACCAATTGCAAACAATGCCAAGGACAGGGTCGTGTCCGTGTCCGTCAACAGATTGGACCGTTTGTCAACGAGGTGATTCAAGATTGCCGAGATTGTGGTGGGTCAGGGTCTGTAATCGATTCGCCATGTGGCGATTGTTCAGGTCGTGGTCACAAAATCGAAGAAAAAACCATCCGATTCAATGTACCTCCTGGGGCAGAGCATGGAACTCGTCTTCGATTACGTGGACAAGGCCAACCAGCAGAACGAGGAAAGGGGTCACAAGGAGATCTGCTTATTGAAATTGAAGTTCTTACCCACCCTTGGTTCGAACGAAATGGTTCGGACTTGATTATGTCACTTCCACTTGGATATCCTGATTTGATTCTTGGAACAAAAGTTTCTATCGACCACATCGATGGTAAGCAACTCGACATAGTCGTCCCTGCTCGTTCGTCTGCCGGCCATACGCTTGAAATCAAGAAGCGTGGACTACCTCACATGCGAAGAAGTGGACGAGGAGACGTCGTTGTCCTTCTCAAACTCCACGTTCCGGATAAAATCTCAAAATCGGACAAAAAGCAACTTGAATCCATGAAATCGAGTTTGAATCCAGAGGATCAAGTTCAACGCATTCTCGAGGATGCATCAGAACGCAGAGCGAACGAGTAATTATTCCTCTTCGGAAAATCGAGTTAAGGCAGTTGGAATTCGCATTCCTCGTGGAACGCCGTCAACATGTCCATTGAGCTCAACGTCGACCTGTGTTGCCTCACCTGCAAGATCGATAGTGAGGAAGACGGTCGTCCCTTTTGCAACGGTGTCAACAAAAACCTCCTCTCCTTGGTGCAGAAGCCGCGGTTCCACATGATCGACAGTGAGGGCTTGTCCATATGGAGCATCAAATCTAAAAGCCGCAATCTCCCAAGTTTCTTGTTGTGTGTTGAGTCCAACGAGAAGAGGCCAGTTGCCCAAGGATTTTGCCAATCGAGCATCAAGGTTCCAAACGGCGATCGAGGTGCCGTCTGTTGAGTAAGATCGTTCAGGCTCACCCCAAGAAGCGATGGCAGAATCCCAGGGAAGTGTTGCGACTGCTTCCAATGAACGAACCAACGATTTTCTTGTCTTTTCGGGTGATTCACTCCCCTCATTCAGGATCCTCGTCAGCATGGCGAGTCGTTGTTTCATAGCGCCGATTCGTACAGCATCACGTCGAGTTTTTCTCATCGAATAAACAAGATAGATGGCAGGAAGCATCATCCCAATGCCAAGAATCCATCGAACGGCTGAACCCCAAAACTTGGCTTCATCTGAAGGGGCAAACCACGGCTCTTCACCGATTTCAGTTGTTACTTTGGTGATGCTCATGTCGTATTCCAAAGCGGGGAGATCGTTACTCCAGTTTTGATCTTCGAGAACGGATTCATTGGCATGGTAGAACTCAATCAAATGAAGGCCTGGGCTGACGGAGATGTACAGATCCATGTCGTTGGTAAACATGTCTGGGGTCAAGATGTACTCTTGCAGAACGTCCATTGTTTCTTGATCAAGTTCTTGCACTTCAACGAGTAAATCAGGACTGTTTCCATCGATCACGATGTGGAGACGATGTTCGGAATCAACCCATCCATCGACTGAAATCAAGTAATGGTCGGAAGTATCCATCGTTGCCAATGTCAATTCACCATGGTAGTTCACAGTGTTTTCAGCATACACGATTGGTAAATCGGATGCATCGAGGTTTGTTGGTCGATAACTTGGCGCATCCTTGGTTGTATTCCCATCGGCTGAACTCTCGATGGTGACATCAACCCAATGGACGCTACTCTCGATGTGGAGCATGGCCATGGTTGTGTTTGGGTACACATAGATTCGTTCAACGGTATTTCGCTCGACGACAAGTTCTGGCATGTCCACCCATGCATCTCCAATTCTGACAGAAAGTGTTACTGTAATGTCCTCAATAACAGGAGCAAGCTTGACAACACCTGTCGCATCGAGTGCAAAAGCACTCTTTGAGGTGCCATGGCCAATCTGCTCAAATTGTGATGTAGTGTTGTCGACTGTCATCGTTAGTTGAGGGGTATGTATTGTCCGCTGAAGCGCATAAGCGGAGAATGGTGCAGAGGTTGAAACTTTGACGATGATTCGCCCGTCGTCTTGAATTGGAAGATAAACAGCATCTTGCAAGAGGCTCGGGTTGGTTCCTGTTATCGTTTCAATGAACGTATCGAGAAGTTGTTCCGTCGTATCGGTTTGCATGTAGAAGTCAAATCGAACAGCATCCGAAGCATGATGAAGTGTGAGTTCAATCGTCTCATCTTCTTGAACCTCAAATCCGTAATATTCCTCAGAACCTGTCTCAACACCACCTGTGTCAAAACCAAGAGAACTGTAACTCCCAGAGAGGATGGTTTTGAGATTTCCACGGTGCATGTCAATGCATGCCACTGGACTTGCACACGTGTTTGAATCAACAACATCGATGCTCGTTTGTGGACTTGGGCGTTGACTCAATAGTTCTCCATCATCAACAATCATAATCGTGGTTGAAATTGTCTCACTTGTGCTTGATGAGATTGTCATTTGAGCAGTGGTGCTCTCCATTGCTTTGTAGGTCACAGACGATGTGGAAGATTGGCTTGAGTCGCCAGCATCAAGCTGAACATGACAAGCACTGCACCCTACATTGACCGAAACAAGTTGATTTTCCTCCAATTGAATGGTCTGTTGGTATGTCTCATCGGAAGTGAGTGAAATCATTTGAAGTCGATCGTCGATGATGAATTCGTTGGACGGGTCCTCGGCATGGACGAGAGTCAAGTTGCTAAGGAGAAGGATGGCCAAGGTAAGGAAAGCAAGCGACCACGACTTTTGCAATCTTCCCTCCATGTTGAAGGCTCGATGGCCTAGTCTTTCAACACTTTCTTTGCAATCCGTGGCATCTTTGAAAAACAAACCACCGCAGCACAAGCCATGGCAGAAGGACTCGGTCGTACTGTTCTTCATCGCCATCGATACGCCCGTGTGTGGGGTTTAGGCGACCGTTCATCTCCTGCAGTAAAGACGCCTGCGCTCATCTCAACAGAGGATGATGATGAGGAATGCAAAGATTTGGCAGCCTTTCATTGTCAACAAACCCGTACCATTCCTGCAGAGATCACGGTATCGTCGCAACATCATCTCATCCCACCCGATTTTCAACAAGCCGGGCCAACAATGCGTGCCTCTGTTGGCCATGTTCTTCCACCCTCTCTTGATGAGGCAAATGCTGGAGAATCTGCAGATTCGGGTCCGCTGCTCCCTGTCTCGTGGCAACGTTTGCATCATGATCCTTCACTCTTGGATGAGGATTTGCAACCGAATATTGTCGTTCTCGTCGATGCTGTTCAGCTTGCCGCACAATCGGGCAAACTCGTAACTGCAATTCAAACCCTCAAACATCGTTTTCCCGGTGCATTGCTATGGACGCCTGGTCTTGGTGGCGCAGACAATGTGGCAGTTCTTGCGTGGTTCGGAGTCGACCTGTTCGACACCACGCGAACTCGATTTGCCCTTCATTCAAATCATCTGTTAACCACCTACGGTCCAAGGGAACCTCTTGAAAGTGAATCGTTCAATATGGATGTCGCCATGCACCATTACCATCAATCAATACGCTCTGTTCATTCAGCGATTGAAACTGGAACCTTACGCCGTCTTGCCCAACAACAAAGCCTCAACAGCCCTCGATTGGTTGAACACATGCGTCATTTTGATGCATTGATGAAGAGTAAGGGAGATGTTTTACGCCTCCATCCTGCTGGTAAAGAAACGATTGAGTTCATGGCTCAAGAAAGCCATCTCGATGCACAAGTTTCCTCTTGGGTTGAGTTCATGAATGAACGCTACATGGCTCCTAATGGACTTGACAATGTCCTCATCCTCCTTCCTTGCTCAGAACGAAAACCGTATCGTTTGTCAAAATCACATCGTAAATTCATCGATGCGATCGGGAGTAATGGATGTCATGAAGTCATGGTCACATCGCCGCTTGGCCTGGTTCCGCGAGATCTCGAGGATGTCTGGCCTGCAGGGTTTTACGACATCCCAGTGACTGGAGATTGGACACAAGACGAACTCAACCGAGTACAAACGATGGTGAATTCTCTTGTGCAGAGGCACGAGTACCAATGCATCATCAATCACAGCGGTGTTGGTCTCGATATCAAAAGTATCGAAGTCATTGACACACGGCAAGGCGAGTCCTCTGGTTCAAGAACATCCCTCCAGCGATTGAGTGATGCTGTCAATCATTGCAAACAACATCATCACGTTCGACGACGTAAGGGCGAATCCATCAACATGGATCGCTTCAAGAGCATCTCTCGCTACCTTTACGGTTCTGATGAATGGCTCAATGGATGCCGCATACGAGGCAAACCCCCACGTTGGAAAATTGAAAAAGACGGTAAACAGATTGCTCTATGGTTCTACGACCGAGCAGGATTTTCGTTCAGTAAAGAAGCGATTAATGTACTCTTTGAGAACAAGATTCTTCCTCGGGTTCATCTTCAATCCGCCATCAAATGGAAAGGAGATTTACATCTAGGCATCATCGATTCTTACGATAACAACATCCACCTCGGGCAAGACTTGTTGGTTCTCCAAGGCGATGAACCTGTAGGTTTGGCTCGAAGTCTCGCACCAGGATGGGAATGGGCAGGTACGCCAGGTCGTTTGGCGAAAATGCATCAGAAGCGATGACCGCATGAAGCGATGTGGTTAAGAAGGGTAAGCAGGTCGCAAGATTGCTCCGAGTGGTTCATATGGCACGAATGTATTCTTCTCGAAAAGGAAAAAGCGGTTCCTCAAAGCCGTTCATGAACGAGCCCTCGGCATGGTCCAACACGGATGCGAAGGAGATTGAATCCTTAGTCCTCAAGTATGCCAAAGAGGGTATGAGCACCTCGCAAATTGGTATTGTCCTGAGGGACAAGCATGCTGTCCCAGATGCTCGTTTGGTTCTCGGAAAGCGCATTGGAGCCGTTCTCGCTGAGAACGACCTTGGTGGTTCTTATCCAGAGGATCTCATGAACCTCATGCGACAAGCTGTCGGCATCATCGATCACCTCACAACAAACCATCGAGATATTCACAACAAGCGTTCGCTCGAGTTGACTGAGGCGAAGATTCGTCGACTTGGCAACTACTACAAGGCAGAAGGAAGACTTCCTGCTGATTGGAAGTACAAGCGCGACCAACTCCGACTTATCGTCGAGTGATTGGGAGCATTCATTTGTCTCGGGGTTAAGGCCTCGATGGGTCGGCCATGAACGATATGCGCAAAGCCTCGTTTTTTGCACCACTTGATGGTGTCATCGACGAAGCTGTTGCTTTCCTCGAATCCGATTCATTGCTGTTGGTGACAACAGCAGATTTGTCATCCATCATCGCCCTAGGCTTTCTTGAATCAGCCTTGCTCGACAGAGGGATTTCATACGCTCGTAGAATACTTCCACCAAACGCTCACATACCACCAGATGAACTCGATTTAGTTCCAAAACAAGCAGAAGCAAATATTCTCTTCATCGATGCTTGGAATCGAGTTGAAACCTCCCATCCAAGTGCCATGGTTTTGACACCCCAACCCGTTGAAGTCGAATTTAGTAACTCATCAACAAAACGTCGAGGCCGAATTGATGTTGTACTGCAATGTTCTGTTATCGCATCAGCCCTTTCATCAAACGGGGCACGAACCAAACGATGTCGGCCTTATTCGGGTTGTGGCCAATGGCTTATGGAAAGTCTCGATACAACGATGGATCCTATTCATACGCTGGTTCGTGATTTCCTGCGCGACGAAGGCTCCATCCAAGTCGCTCCATTACCTGAAATCAAAGATTCGAGCGTGGAGATGATTCCTCTTGCATCGGAGCGTCGCCTGAAACGGTTACAGAAATTGTGGGATGAGATGGATGCATCGATGCGGGCACAAGCACTCTCTGAGTACAGCCTGCCGCTTCTTTCCAGTGAAGGTCTCTCAACTGCCCGTTTGGAGGAATTGATTTGGAAACGAATGCGTATTCCCAATGAACCAACGGATTTAGCGACCATTCTTTACAGATCGATAAAAGCATGGCCAACCGATGCTGATGCTGCGGTTTTGCATGCAGGCAAATTCGTTGATGAACTTCTCAAGACAGGACGATTGCCTTCATCGACGGATTGAAACATCAAAAGGTACTGGGATTATCATGGCCATTGAACGATTGCTCACTGGAAGTATCCGCGAACGAGTACAAGACCTCATGTCAACAGAAGATTTGATCATTGAATCGTTCAAAGATATTGTTAAGGACGAACTGAAGGCACACATCCGCAACAAGATTGAGGAAGACCCCGATCTTCATGCCGAAATCAAGGAAGCTGTAGCCTACTATTTCCATCAGAAGGCGAGGTCTGTTTATGCTGAATTGAAGGCCACCCGTGCAGCGACCCGTCTCGGATTGCGCCTCCTACCTGATGAACTTCAAGGTGAAGTAGGTGAAGCACTCATTGGACTCTTCGAAAAGGAACTTGGCACATTGCTCGATAAAGCTCTTTGAGTAAAAATACTGTTTTGTTCCGGTCATATCGGCGTTGATGTTATACGCCTCTTTCTCGACCGGGCGTTGTGGAGAGAATGCGAGGCCGGGTCTTCCTACTCTTGAGTTGCTTCTTGCTCTCACTGGTTGCACCATATTCACCATTGACATCCACCGCCCATGCTGAAGACACAAAGGTGTGTTGCGAGGCATCAGAAGTCGATCTTTATCTCCTTGGTGACGGAGATTTGACGCTGTCTCCATTTGATGATTTGTTATCGGAAACATCATCCTCTGCTTCGTTTGAGACTGCTGTTACATCTTCGGAACAGATTGGAAAGTGGAGCCTCGATTCAGCATGGCCAGGTACAGTACCTGAATCAACTTGGACGGTCAATCTCGAATACACCGTATCGGATGCAGGTGGAGCGAATCTCAACATGTCTGCAACTGTAACGATTGGAGGTTCCTCATTTACTGCCTTCCTTGGAGTTGACCAATCGTTCATCGCACAAGGGTCAGGTACGATCTCAATCGATGTTCCAATCGACGAAGTATCAGTCAGTGGAACCTCTGAAATTTCTGTAAGCGTAAATGCACGAGCCATTGTCTTCAATGTTCCAGCAACTGGTGCAAAGGTCGAATTTTTCTGGGGCAGTGAAGAACACGCGTCCTCTTTAACAGCAGAATTACCCCTCTTAGATTTAACACTCGACGAACCCGAGGTTGAGGGTGATATGGTGTATTTTGCAGTTCGAATTGAATCCCCCTTCGGCATGGAGGCGCTTGTTTTCTCAAATTCGATTGCACTCCAAGTAAACGGGGTAACACTAACAGAAGACCCAACCGAGGTTCTCGATGGCGAAGCCATTCTCGTTATATGGACATGGGATGGAGCGGCGGGCGGTGTCGAAACGGTCGGTGTATCGGTTTCCTATGAACTCCAAGAAGGGTTAACGCTTACTGGATCAACGAATTTTGAGATCGAAACCTTTGATGGTTCAGGCGATGGTGGTGGCTACTACCCCCTGAACGAACCATTGCGAACCAATGGGAAGGGATCACCACTCGATGTTTCGATTTCGATGGAACTTGAATCCGAAGATGGGGGTTTACGACTTGCACAAACGACCATTCTCACCATCGAGGGAGAAATGGCGTTTTGGATGCGTTGGGGATTAGACCATCTTGGTGATGAAACGATTCCTCTTTCAACCGTCCTGAAAAATTTTGACGGCGGCAACATCAAAGATGCAGAGCGTGGAAGTCGAGTTATTGAAAGCACAGAAATAAGCCAATTTGAAAATTACATGAGCTCCTATTACATCACATTCTTCCAATTCGGACTCGGTTTGGAATCGGATGAACTTGTTGGAGATCTCTCCGAAGCCCAAACCTTTGCAATTACCTTGGATCTCATGGGTGAAAATCGGGTGCGAAATGCGCCCCTAAAATTGAGAATTGATTCACTCACACCAATGACATCCGGACTCAATTATCGAATATTGAATAGTGCCTTCATGAGTCCACAACCTTCTCCTCTATGGTCGACGTACGACTTGTTGATCAACATTGAATCAAGTCCGATGACTTCCTTTTCGTTCATTGAACTCAAACAATCGCAAGACCTTGAAGTCAATTATCTCAGATTCCCTTGGGGCGAATCGGCAACCATCAAGGCTACAGGATTGACCCAATCGGACAAGTTCACACTTGATTCTCAACCAACAACATCCATCATTCATGCTCCGATTGGCCTGACATTTGCCATGACCATCATCCTTGGTGCCGGACTTTGGTTTGCCTTTGTCATGGTGCGAAATCGCTCAAAGTACCCATTGATGATTGAGATGGTTCTTGTACCCGTCGTCTTTGCACTTCATTTCTTTGCACTCCAGCCTTTGTACATCCTTGCGTCGAGTAGCGGTATTGTGTTCATTTGGTGGGCAACGGCAGTGATATCGCCTAAGACTGCTGGTGCAAGCCAAACCCCCGGCAAGGCTCCAGAAATCGTCGTCGAAAATTTCCCAACCATTGCATGTCCACAGTGTCAAACGTCGAATCCTGTTACATCCGATCTACGACCGATTCGGATACAATGTACGGGTTGTGATCGCATCATCAAAATCGTAGCGTGATGTCAAAACCCTCTTGAACGGTCACGTGTAGCAACAGACATGAGCGAAACTGTTGCTGATTTGGAACTTGATGATGAACACGTAACCATTGGATTGGATGATACATTGGTCGAAGGATGCAAACGTTTGGTTAGCATTCCTTCTGGTATTCTTGTTGTATTGGACGATAACGATCAAGTCAAGGGTGTGATTGGTCAACGCCAAATGTTGAAGGCAATAGGAAATGGAGTCGATGTCAATGAGACCACTTGCAAAGAAGTCATGGAAATGGATGTTCTCAAGGTCTCCATGTCAGAATCCATTGCCGATGTCATCAAGTCAGTGAATGAACGAATGCCACAAGCGGTTGTCGCTGTTGATGAGAACGGTGCATTTGAGGGGTACTTTTCTCCAGAGGATTACCGACAAGCACAATCGATTCTCTCATCAAACCCATCGCTTGGTTCGTTGTGAGTGTTGACGAGGGTAGCGTCTGACAAGACCCACTGCGTGCCCATTGATTGGCTCGAAACGAATCAATGGGTTCGTGCATGAACCCTTTGATGTTGTTCCATAATCCGATTTCATCGTAAAATTACATTAACTTCTTTGAGGCTTTCTACGG
>JBMTJI010000013.1:0-55766 GCA_049438185.1 Candidatus Poseidoniaceae archaeon | reverse complement strand
CAATTGAATCTCGGTGATTCGGTTGGATTCCAAGCTGATACGCCCATCACATCAATCATGGTTCAGATGACCAATGCAACAACCCCCTTAACGATGGATGGGGATCATTTCCGATTTTGGGTTGATGCTGATCAGGCTCAGGCTTCCCTAAGTGCAAAAATTTCCAATGTCCAATCGATTCAGCGTTATTCACCAACCGATTCAAACTCAACCGGTCCTGAAGGGAATGCACGCTATTCGCTTCAACGTCAAGTTTCAGCGCCATTCAGCATCTCAATGGAAGATGACAGCAATTACGATGACCCGTTCTTGGGATTAAACGGTATGATGCGGTTGGAACCACTTCCAGCCAACCTTGACATTGTCTTACCGAGTGATCTCGATTCAAGTGGACTTGAGATTCCCGATTTCAGTCAAGGGGAAGGGGTGGAAGCATTGTCCTTCTTCCTGGGCGATGTTGTCGGAATAGGGGGGCTTGTCAACGATTTGGTGTATGGACTCGTATCCAACGTGGGTGATACGACAGGTGAAACTGCAGATGTTGCCTATGGCCTTGACATGACAACTGGAGAGAGTTTTGACATTGTCGCAGACATGAGAAAAGGTAGCATCGATGTCGCTCAACCGAAATGGCAACATGGACTTGATATGCAGGCCGTTGAACGTACCGTACTTGAGTTCAATCTCTCGAAGTTAACGAACTTGACCGAATCAAAGCGACTTGTCATTGAAGAAATTCTCGCTGATTTCATCATCGATGATGATGAACTTGCAGTTCTCGAAGAAACGTTCTCTCAAAGCAATTTGTCGTTCGCTTATCCATTGATGAAATTCCTCAACGATGGCATCATCACCGAACGTGAACTGGTTGGAACCGATGTTGAAATGCTTGATGAATTGGGACTGAGTTTCGAAAATCGTCGTAGTTGGCACCTCCGTACATGGCTGCCTCAGTTACCATCAGGAAGAATCGAAATCAGTTACATCTTCGCACTCGAAAATGAAATTCCTACGTACAATTTCAAGATGGAACTGGAAGACTGGCTCCCTGCACGAGAGCGATTCTATGTCACCATGAACGGTATTGAACAATCCTCTACTGAATTGCAAATATTTGGATTTGATACAGAGAAATCGAGAGATGTTGAAGTGGAGGCTACGTTCACAAGACAGGACAATCTCACTGTCCCTCGACTTTCAGTTCAAATGGATTATGATATTGGTCAACGCCTTGATTACGCTTACGCCGTCTTCATTGATTTGGAGAATCTTGTCCGTGCAGAAACCTTCATCGAAGGGATTCCTCAACAAACTCAATTTTCTTCAACGATCGGTGACATTCTCGAACTCACTGTTGACGTTCCTCAGCAATTCCGAGTGGGCGAAACGAGTGTTGATTCGATGATGATTCAACAACATCGTTTTGTTGATGGGTTTTGGTGGCCTGCAACGACTTTCTTCAGAGATGTTCCATCGTTCATGCAACTCACTGCTGCGCCGGATACACGTTACGACATCCGAGAAGAAACCTCCTTCCAAGGCATGATGACCCTTGATTACGCCTCCAACTCGGACAAGATGGACATGTACATCGAAGCAAGCGGAAGAGCGATTGATGCTAAAGGCGATACGCTCATGTCCGCCAAGAATCTTCCGAAGACCTTCAAACTTGAAACGACGGAAGACTGGGGCGTCCGCATTGTATCTTCTGATCAAGGCGTTGAAGAATTGTACATGCGCCAATCCAACGTACCGGGTGCTCCTGGTGTGTTCCTCGACCGACTGGAGATTATTGGTGAAGATTTGAAAGGAGCGACGATCACCATCCATCGTCCATTCGGGTATCCCGTCATCATCCTTGATGATATCACAACAGGGCGCCTCGTTTCAAGCGCTGAAGTGCATATCGAGCCAGGCGTTTATGCTCCTCTCTTTGGTGACCTCGAAGTCGATGGTCGTGGTGTGTTGCTCGATGCACAATTTACTGGTATACTTCCGACCTCAACCTCGATGGGTGTCAACGGTGTCGTGACCGACCTCTCTGTGGTCAGCACATTGACTGGAGGTTCTCTTGAAACACGCCACATCATGGTTGTTGAACCGTTTACTTCGGGGATAGCTTCGCTCTTTGCGATGATTTTTGGGTGAGAATATGGATGACGAATTAGTGGTTCATGAGGATGATATCGTCGCTGCGAGGCCGATGGGATTGTTGGAGACAACCCAACGTCGTGAAGCCGCAGACATGGGTCTTGATTTGAACGATCCTGAGCAAGCTGAAGCGTATCGCCAAGCCCAAGAGATGGCGCTGTTTGTCAAAGAACGAATCCGAGACATCAAGCCTGTTCGTGTTGCTATAGCAGGATTGATTCTCATGCTGCTTGTTGGCCTTCTTGCGAGCGGTTGGTATTGGGTGATTCCTCGAGATGATGTTGAAATTCACACGGTCTACATGCAACGTGGTGGTCACTTGGTGATGACCGAATTGCAAAACGATGGAAGTCGAGAGATACGCGATGTTGTGGTCGAAGTCGAGTTCCTTGATTCGCAAGACGTGTTGATTCAGACCATGCGGATTGAGGTTGATTCTGTCAAGGCACATTCCTCCTTAGCCGGGGATGATCTCGAAATGATGATTCTCGGATACACTGTTTGGGATGAATACACATTGAGGATTTCAGTGCGATACACGATGTTTGATAACACGCAGAATTTCTTGGAAGTGAACCATGTTGTTGGAACCTATGCTTCGGAAATCTTTGTTGATCAAGTTGAAACAACAACACGACTGTTCTGATGGCTGTTTGTTCAAACAATTGACCCATAGCGATAAATGCGTCTTCCAAGCGAGGTTGAAACCAATGGAGCGACAAGTCCGTCTTGCCCTTGGGATTCTTCTCCTTTTGTTGTTGAGTCCATGGAGTTCGATGGTTGACCCAGAACAAGAACACGAGCAACTTGAGAATGAACGGAACGTGGAGTTCTTTTCGATTCGAACGGATGCGTATTCGGATTTTGTTGGGACCTATGCTTCCTCAGATGTTCAAGAAGAGCGACCAGCTCAAGCAGAATCACGTCTTGGAACGTACTCAATGAACGGTCTTGAACTTCATCGACCATTGTCAAGCGACGTTCTTGAACCTCGGATGGATGTTCAATTGCTGTTGATCGATAATGACCGACATATGCTTGATGTTCGCAACGAACTGTCTGAAATTCCAGGGCTCGAGGTTCGTGAGTTCATTAGTCCCTCTGGCTTGATGATTCAGGGAACATCTTCGGCGTTTGTTGCTGCACGATCGGTTCCAAGTGTCCTTGCACAATGGGATGTTCCTTTGGCCATGTTCCTCGATGATTCGCTCTTGGATGCAATGATGTTCGAACAAGGAATCAGTACGCTCCAAGGCGAAGAGGTTCGATTGGAAGGCTGGTGGAGTGAACACCAACTCGACGTCCTCTCCATTGCAGATCACGATGAAAATACCATTCATCAAGACCTTTCTCAGGTCGCAGAACTTGCACTTGATGATGTTGAACACCTCGAACAGGGGCAGTACCGCGGCCATCTTTCGACTGATTCCTTGCTTGATGTTGTTCGGCAACCATCCGTTATGTGGCTCCGGTTTGAACCGCAAATGAGTGTCGAGAACGATCAATCAAAAACGCACATGAACATCAATGCCATGCGTTCCTACTTCACAACGGATTTGGATGGTTCTGGTCAAATTGTCGCTGTTGCCGATTCGGGTCTTGATGAAGACCATGGCGATTTCGGAACGCGAGTTGTCGGAAATTACGATGTTATTGGAGACGGTTCAACAGCCGACAAGCATTCGGGACACGGCACGCACGTGGCGTGCACCGTCTTGGGTGATGGGAGTAAAGGTGGTTATGCTGGAGTGGCGCCTGATGCAGAGTTGTATTTCCAAGCGATGGAAAACGATAACACAGGGAATTTTGTATCTCCATCCCTGAACTACTTACTGAACACGGCCTACAATGCTGGCGCACGTATTCACACCAACTCATGGGGGTCTTCAGCGACCTCAACGCAGGGCGAGTACACGTCGGAGGCTGAGGCTGTTGATGACCGTTCATTCAATTACGATAAGGTCAGCAACGGACAGGAGGGATTGACCATTCTTTTTGCAGCAGGGAACGATGGTCCCAATCCAGGAACGGTCGGTTCACCTTCAACAGCAAAGAATGTCGTGACCGTTGGAAATCATCAAGCCCGATACAGTGGTGCACCTGACAATCTCATGTCAGGCTCGTCTCGTGGCCCGACCGATGATGGGCGAATCAAGCCTGATATCATCGCTCCAGGAGGATATGTTCGTTCCTGCCGAGCACAAGAGGCACAGGATATCGGTGGATCGAGTTGGCAATCGACTTGGTATCTTGAGTACACAGGTACATCGATGGCAACACCAAACGCTGCTGGCGCTGCTACTTTGATTCGTGAGTACCTGATTGAAATCGCTCAACGACCTTCGCCGCAAGGTGCACTTGTCAAAGCACTCCTCGTTTTAGGGGCCCAAGATATCAATTCTCGAGACATTCCTAACAACGATGAGGGATGGGGACGAGTCAATCTCAAGGAAACACTTGCACCGTCTCAAGGAAGAGGTATCTGGGTGGACGATCGTTCGGTTCTCACAAGTTCAGGAACATCAAAATCCTATGTCTTCAATGTGACCTATGCAAATTCACAACTCAAGACAGTCCTCGCCTGGTCTGATTATCGAGGCAGTCGCTTTGCGAGTAAGGCATTGGTCAACGATCTTGATTTGGAAGTCGAAGCTCCGGATGGAACGGTGTACTTCGGCAATGATTTTGCGAACGGGCGTTCAACAACAGGTGGAACGAAAGACGATATCAACAACCTCGAGGTTGTCCTAATCGACATGGCCATGAAAGGTATCTGGACGGTGAGAGTCAAGGATGCGTATCATGCAGGTAGTGGTTCACAACCCTTCGCCATCGCCGTTTCAGGCCAAGGTGTGAACGATCTCCGTCCAGACCCCCAAGTCGTTCTCAATTCGATGCAACTGAATGTTACGATTCCCCAAGTTGGAGACCAAGTGCGACTCACGACGGATGTTTTCAATGCAGGGAACATCAAAGCAGAATCAATTGACCTCGCTTTCAATGTTAATGGGGTTGAAATCGACCGAAAGACGCTCGATATCAATCCGGGCGCAAGCCGACAATCCACGTGGTATTGGACGCCCCAACAACCTGGAACAGCCACGTTGGAACTGATTATCGATCCAGATGATGCGGTTGATGAAATTCAAGAGAACAACAACGTCTTGACCCGAATTGTCGATGTGACCGCACCTGGAGTGAAAGTCACAGCGGATGTCGAGGAACGTAAGGTGCAGTTTGCAACGCAAACAACAACAACATGGAATCTGACCTTGGAAAATACGGCTCTTCTGGAAACCAATGCCTCCATCGATGCACTCGGTGTCTATCTTGATTCAGACGGTACAAATGTACCTTGGTACCTCGGAATGACGGCCTCTAATTTCACGCTTCAAGGCAAGGGTACAGCAGAGGTTTCACTCACCATCGTGTACCCTGAAGCACCAGAACCAGGGTTGTATCGTATTGATGTGGTTGGAATCGATGTCGACAATGGCATCTCCTACCCTCTTTCACTCTACCTTGATGTTCTTAACATCCCTGAGTTCCGTATTGAATACGATTACACTATTGTTCCAGTTCATCCCTCTAATCCAACCAATCTCACCGTTCGCGTGTTCAACGATGGAAATACCGAGATTGGATACGATTTGTTCCTTGAAGCCCCTTCGGGTTGGAGTGCAGGATTTTCCGATTTGAGCAACGATCCAGGAGCGACGTCCGGTTCAACGGGACTCATTCCCAAGAACGGCCAAAAGGAAGTGAGTATGCAATTTATTCCCCCTCAAGTTTCAACAGCAGCAGGCGCTCAACGCATCGTTACATTGACTGCGATCTCTCAAACAGAACCGTCGCAGACATGGCAAATCGACATTCCAATTGAAGTCATGGAGGTCCGTGAGGTTGAACTTCTTCTTGAGTCAACCATAGGAACTCCAAGGCCTGACGCATTGGTCAATCTTCTCTTTACGATCGAAAACAAAGGCAATGTCGATATGACCCTTGTACCAAGTCTAACACTTCCAACCGGATGGTCAACGCAAACCTCGTTGCAATCGATTGAGATGGGATGGACGGAACAATCGAAGAACATCCTCATTTCGATCCAAGGAAACGGAAATGCGCTTTCTGGTGACATCCAACTCAACCTCGACGTCGATAATCAGCGATTCACCTGGCTCGGTGAAATCAATGTCCTCAACCTCCCTCAACCTTCACTGACGTTTGCAGAATTGGAATTTGAGGATGGACAAACGTTTGATCACCCCTTTGGACCAGGTTCTCACCCTGCTGGCCAAGAAATGACCTTCACGTGGCTCCTGATCAATGAGGCCGACGTTCCATGGAGTCCTCAAATTTCGACATCACTTTCCCAAGGTGTCTTTGGTGAATGTTTCGATATTGGAACCGTGACAGATGAAAATGTTGTTCCAGTTGTGTGTTCAATCATCCTTCCTTTGACGCTCGAGGTTGGTACACAACCATCGTTTTCCTTTACATTGTACGATAATGATGTTTCCATTACGGAGGGTACGAGCATGCTCGTGGCCGAACAACGAAGTGTGGATTGGGAAGTCACAGGCCTCTCATCGCTTGATGACACTGGTTCAGGAACGCTCCAAGTACGCATCATCAACACGGGCAATACTGCACTTTCCCACCAATTGGTTCTTGAAACGACAAATGGACTTGATGCTGCCATCGTCGGAAGCGATATCGTTGACGCTGTTGCAGGTGACTCGCAGCAATTGACCATTCAACTCACTGGGTCAATTACTGGGACGCAGCAATTGACGTTTAAGCTCTCAGGCGTTCAAGATGTTGCCTTCTCTACAACATCCGTCGATATCGAAATTTCAGCATCGTTCGAAGGTTCCGAATCTGGAGGGAATGCCATGCTCTTCGTAGGCGCAGGTGTTGCCCTTCTCATCGGTTTGCTTGCCGTTCTCTTTGTCTTGAGAGGAAAGGAACCAAATGCGAAGCAGATCATTCCTCCAAACCTACAAACTCCTCCACTTCAACAACAAGCACCAACATGTTGGTCATGTCGGACACCTATCCTCGGTTCAATGCGCGGCTGTCCGGGTTGTGGAGCGAGATACCATGCAGATTCTCCAACATGTCAATCGGTTGAATCCTGTTCCAACTGTGGGGCTTCCGCAGAACAGTTCGTATCGGCTTGATTCGTGAACATCAAAGGACATCCTTTTGATAGGTCAACACCTCCCGCTAGATAGGGAGGGTCAGCGATGCAGGTTTTGAAGCAAGAGAAGCGTCTAGCGATATTCTTGATTTCCTTGATGGTTTTCTCCATGGCGCCTCTCGTGGCACCAATTGCCTCTGCGGATGAAGCAAGAGATGCGAACATCCAGGTTACGGTTTCTCCCAGCGCTCAGACCATCAATCCAGGTGAAGCGGGTGAGTACACAGTCCGAGTCTACAATTCAGGTTCCAATCCAGTGACGGTACAGTTGAGCACCGCTGAAGGACAAGATCAAGATTGTAGTGCATACACTTCAACCATCACCCAAATTCCTGGTGCTATCGATTCAGGTTCGTACGAAGAAGCGACCATGAACGTTACACTGGCACAAAATGCTGAAGGCTCATGCGAAACAACGGTAACGGCAACTGCTCAAGATTCTCCTGAACCACCTGAACCTCCTGGCCAGCCAGCAACTGAAACTGCAACGGTTACAACCACCGCCGGCGATGGTTCGGGAAATGCCCTTTTCGGTGTCGATTTGTCCATGGTAACCTCCAGCAAGACATGGGGTGGTGAAGAAACCACCGAATGGACACTTATTGTTGAAAATACGGGTCAACAACAAGCCACTGTCAATCTCGTTCTCGATGAGGATAACTCTGCCTCAGGCTGTTCAAACCCGGATGGTTTGTCCCCAGAACTTTCAGAATCATCCGTCACGCTCGATGCTGAAGAATCAACAGAAGTCACGGTCTCCCTCGACGTTACAAACGAGCAAGAAGCGGACAAGTACTGCTGGGAAATCACTGGTACGGTATCACAAGATCCAACCGGAAACACGAGCGATACCCAGACCTTCGACGTGACGGTTCCCGTCCTCAAGGAATGCAGCCTTTCGCTTTCGAAATCGTCGGTCAATGTGCAGCCAGGTGACGAGGATACGTTGACGGCGACCTTCACAAACGACGGCAACTCCGATTGGACAATTCGTGCAGATTCCGCAGGACCTAAGGCAGCATGGGTTTCCTTTGTTGGAGGCTCAAGCGGCTTGCTTCCCTATGGAGGATCGGGTACAAAGGGATTCGATCTCAAGGTCAGCCCTGATGATTCGGTCAATGCTGGTGAAGAACAAACCGTTTACATCCAAGGAAAGGATGGGACGCAGGTCAAGTGCAACGCTGAACTCACCATTACCGTCGGGCAATCGTTCGGAGCAACCATTTCGATGATTTCTTCAAATCTCAACAACATTGAGCCAGGTACTTCAGCGACGACTTCAGTCACTGTGGAAAACACTGGAAATGGCGTCGATACCTTCCGAATTACGCCTTCGAACGTTCCAAGCGGGTGGACGGTCGATTTGGAACAATCGCTGGTTACACTCGACTCAAAGCACACGCCGAATCGCAAAGAAACAATCGACGTGACTGTTACATTACCGAGCGATGCTTTGGCAACTCAAACCGAACAAATCGATTTATCCATCAGCCCAAACGGCGGCGGATCGGCTTACGATGAAGTCACACTCTCGGTGTCAGTTGCTGCAGTTCATGGCTTTGAAGCTGATTCCGTCGCAATGACGCAGACAGGGAAAAACGGGAACGAGGTGAAGTTCCCGTTTGCCATTGAAAACACTGGGAACGTCGAAGACAGTTTCCGACTAAGCGTCATCCAACAAACCGCATCGCCTTCGTGGACGTATTTCTTTGAAGATGATGCAGGCAATCGATTCGATGTTACCTCTGTTGATGCTCGTTCGACAAAACAACTCTACTTTGTGGCAACGGTGACCGATAGCGATGAATACTCAACCTTCACAGTTCGAATTACCAACAAGGGCGACTCAAACAGCATCGATGAAGATGGAGACGGTATTCCAGACAACCAGCGCGAACTCCGATTCACGGCCTTCCTCACGACCAGAGACTATGCCATGGACGTCCGACTAGAAGAGGGTGGACTCGATGGTCGAACCGGTGAATTGATTCTCGCTCCTGGTGATGAAGAAACGGTTGGCATGTGGATTCGTAACATGGGGAATGGAGACGACACTGCCGTTCTTGAATTCACTGGACTAAACGGCATTGCGTCTCGTACCGTCTTTTCCAAAGGTCTTCCCATCGCATCGAACAATGAGATTAGTGTTCCGTTTGGTTTCGGGATTTGGGATGAGAACAACAGTGCCTTCGTAATGGATGCATCAGGTTCTCCATACATTGAAAATTCCGAAGATTCGATGCTTGAGGAGATGTTGTTCACACTCAATCTCAGTCAAGGATACAGCGTTCGACCATATGAGATGTATCTTGAGCTGCGCGTTCAAGTCAATGAGGCCACACTGACCGGAGAAGGAGGTAACCTCTACATCGTGGTGACAAGCAAATCAAACGCTGCAAACAGAACGGGTCAAGCAACAGTTTCACTCAGCGTTCAGAAGATCTTTGATTTGAACATCGTTGAACCTGAGACAACGTCCTTCAACCTGATTTACCCGGAAAGCAAATCGTTTACTGTACAAATTCGAAACGATGGAAATGTCGAAACAGAGACGGAGATTTTCGCATCCGACAGCCTACGTGGTTGGAAGATTGAACTCGAAGATCCAATGGATGAGTGTGACACCATCGGACTCTCAAGTCTCGTGTGTTCCATTGAGAAGGGTGAGGTCATGAACATCACCGTCGAAATCAAGCCACCTTATGGTGCGGAATTGGCAGACACATTCGACTTTACCATCTCCGTCCAACCAGAAGAAATTGGCGTCATTGGGCGTGTCAATCAGCAATTCGAAGTAACAGGTGAACTTGAGGAAGGATTCCTTGGGCTTGCAGACGACACAACTGTCGTCGCCTTCGCTGGAGGCTTCCTCCTGCTTGTAGGCCTCATCTTTATCCTCGGCCGCCGCCAATAATCGGACAACGTAGGCACGAATTGTGACTGCCGAAGCAGTGATTTCGTTCAAGGCCGACTGGGAACGCTTATGGAGGGTATTCAAGTCGGTTTAATCAGAGAGCGGATGCTTTCTTGAGGCGATGACAAATGGTCGATACAGGTTCAGTTCCGAGCGCCTATCTTTCGATTGCATTCTTGGCGATTGTTGGCATTCTCATGCCCCTGACGAATTTCATCATGTCTTGGGCGCTCCGACCACGCACAGACCCTTCCAGACCCCACATCACACGATCGTATCTTTTGGAAGGCTATGAGCGAGACCACAGCCTTTACCCTCGTCGTCTCTCAACCTTCGAGTGTGGAAGTGAACCGATTGGTGATGCAATGATCCAATTCCACTTCCAGTACTACTGGTACGCTATCGTTTTCCTCGTTTTTGACGTAGCGTTCATGTTCCTTGTCCTTGGTGGCATGGTTACCGCTAATGAAACATCCACAGTCAGTGGGGACATTGCAAACGCAGAAGCAGGCCTTGCAATCATCGGGGTTTTCTTTGCAATCATGTCCCTCGGGGTTTGGTACGTATTCCGCAAGCGAGGTCGAATTTACATCTGAGGTGAATCATATGGCAGAATCAGGAGAAAATTACACCGCATTCAACAGTCGTGCATTGGTCGAAGTCGTTGGCGACGTTACCGACGAAGCACTCAAGGCAACCAAAATCAAGCAATTGCTTTCTGTTCTCGCTGGACGTTTCTTTAACTGGGGTGGTCGAAAATCGCTCTTTACACTCCACTTGGGGATTAAGTGCTGTGCCATCGAGATGGCTGCTGCTGCAACGCCTCGATTCGATGGAGACCGATTCGGCGTTCTCTTCCGTTCATCTCCGCGTCAATCCGATGTTCTTCTTGTCAATGGACCTATCAGTAAGAAATTCGCTGACAAGGTCGTTCGTCTCTGGGAACAAATGCCTGAGCCAAAGTACTGCATCGCCATGGGCGAATGCGCTATTTCAGGAGGTCCATACTTCCAATCATACAACATCCTCGAGGGTGTTGACACCGTCATTCCAGTTGACGTTTACATTCCAGGTTGCCCGCCACGTCCAGAAGCACTGATCGATGGATTCGGTCTTCTCCGTGAGAAGATTATCCGAATCGGTGGTGCGCCTAGCACCGGCCGAGATGGTGAAAAGCCAGTTATTGTAGGAGAGGACTGAACATGGGAATGAGTATCTCTGCAGAACAAAACGCAGCAGCTGCAGCAGCCTTTTCTGAGCAAGCTGAGAAGCAATTCGGAGGCAGTGGTATCACTGTCTCAGTCGAACACCACAGCAACGCAGCGAAATTTGCCTTCGTTCGATTGACCTGCCCTCCACAACACTGGGTTGCTCTTGCAAAATGGCTACGCTTTGATGCAGGCGTCAATTACTGTTCAATGATTACAGGAACGCATTACCCAGACAATGCCGAGAGGGGATGGGGAGTGGCTTATCACTTCCTTCGACAACCTGTTCGAGATGTTGAACCGTTCACTGCGGATGTTCTCAAGGCAAGCGAATTGGAAGGTTCTTCCATTCCACTCGAAGTTGAAGTTCTCATTGATTTGCCTGCAGGAGATGCGCCTGTTGTTCCGAGTGTTCAATCCATTTGGGTTGGTGCTGATTGGAACGAGAAGGAAACATGGGATCTTGTCGGTATTCGGTTTGAAGGCCACCAAAACATGCACCGTGTCCTGAATCCTCACGATAGCCCTGAAGGATTCCATCCGTTGCAAAAGCAACATCAAATTCGATATCATGATTTCAATGAAATGTATGATGATGCACAAGGATTTGTGCGAAAACCTGCGGATGAGGGCCGCGTAAAGTGAGGTGAATCTATGGCACAAATGTGGATTACAATGGGTCCTCAGCACCCGATGACGCACGGATTGTGGACACTTCGCGTGAAGGTTGACGGTGAAACCGTCGTCGATACTGAAGCAGAACTCGGATACATCCATCGAGGTGTTGAGAAGATTGCAGAAGCTCGTGATTTCACCCAAGTCACGCCATACTGCGACCGTCTTTGTTACGTGAGCGCAATGACGTGGTCGAACTCCTACATCTACGCTGCAGAGGATTTACTCGAAGTTGAAGTTCCTGAGCGAGCCGAGTTTATTCGCCTCATTGCTGCTGAGTTGCAACGTCTTGCTTCACATCTCATGTGGCTCGGAGCGTTCGGCCCAGACATTGGAAACTTGACGCTCATGACATGGTGTATGCGTGACCGTGAGATGTTCCTCGACCTCTTGCAAGAACTCGGTGGTTCGAGAATGCACTACAACTACCCTCGCATTGGCGGTGTCAAGCGAGACTTGCCAGTTGGATTTGCAGACCGTGCTCGTGCCAAGATTAAGTTGTTTGAGAACCGAATCGATGAATACGAGATGATGCTTGATGAATCAACCATCTGGTTGGTTCGATTGCAGGGTGTAGGCTATGCTCGTGCCGAAGACATGGTCAACGCAGGTGTTTCAGGTCCAAACGTCCGTGCTGCTGGCGTAAACTACGACGTTCGATGGGCACACCCATACTCCGTCTACGATCAGGTCGATTGGGAGCCTGCTGTCGAAAAGCCAACATCGGTCAAAGGCGCAGATTGTTACGACCGCTATCGAGTCCGAATGGAAGAGATGCGACAATCATGTCGAATGGTTCTTGACGCACTCGAGAAGATTCCTGGTGGAGCCAACACGCATTACAATACAGGCGATGAAATGATCCTCGCCAAAGCACCAACCCGCGCTCCAGAAGGCGCAACAGGATTCAGCAATTACGAGTGCACTCGTGGTGCCTCTCAATTCTACATTCAGGGTGGTGGCGATGGCCGTGGAAAGAATCCATACCGACTCTCCATACGTTCACCGATGTTCATCACGATTCCATACGTTGCAAAAACCATGATTGGTTACAAGGTTGCAGATATTCCTGCCATTATGGGCAGTTTTGACCCTTGCATTGGAGAGACGGATCGTTGAGGTGATACGATGGATGACAAGTACGACCTAAGAAGCCTCTTTCTCGGAGAGGAGAGTTTTGCTCACAAGACCATCACTTCTCTCCTAGAAGGGACGCCACTTGAGGAGAGTTCCTCTGCTATTGCCTTCGGCGTCGGAACGTTTGCCGTCGTGAATATTGTGTTCCTGCTCCTGTTTTTCTCCCAGTTCGCCATTCTTTGGATCGAGCGAAAAGCTGTTGCTCGAATGAACGACCGACGTGGGGCAACAACGGCTCTTCGTTCTCTTTGGGTCGGTGAAAACGGTGTGACCGCTGGCGCTTGGTGGAACATGCTTCCATTCGGACTTGGTCGCCCTGTGGGCGCGCTTAACAAGTGGCTGAACAACCGCTTTGGAAACCAATCGGAATACGAAACGGTTGACCGTGTAGGCAACCGTTCGTGGATGGGCCTCAGCATCTTCCCAGGTTTCTTCCAAAACGTTGCAGACGGAATGAAGTTCCTTGTCAAGGAACACATGGTTCCTCGTCGAGCGGACAAACTCATTTTCGAAGTCTCTCCTTTCCTTATTGTTTCAACAACGCTTCTCATTCTCGGTATGATTCCTCTTTCGAGTGGCATCTATGCAACAAACCCAGATCTCTCAATTCTTTACATCATCGCCATCTTTGGAATCGCCCCAATTGGTGTCTTCTTTGCAGGATGGTCTTCCAACAACAAGTACACACTCATCGGCGGTATTCGCTCCGCTGCACAATTGACGGCATACGAAATTCCGCTTTTGCTCACACTGCTCGCCGTTGCCATGCTCACCGGTACGTTCAACATTATCGAAAGCGTTCACTTCCAACACACTGCAGGTGCATGGAACATCTTCTTGATGCCATTAGGTGGGGCTTTGTTCCTCATCACCATGATCGCTGAAGTTGAACGTGTACCGTTCGATATGCCAGAAGCTGAAGCCGAACTGGTCGAAGGGTGGTGGACAGAATACGGTGGTATGCGATTCGGAATGCTGTTCATGGCTGAATACATTCGAACATACGCTGCATGTTTCCTCTTCACGCACTTCTTCCTTGGCGGATGGCATCTTCCATTCCAAGGCCTCATTGGCAGCATTCCATACCTCGGACCTGCTTACCTCTTGATTCCAGGCGCCCTTGTCGTTCTCATCAAGGCATGGCTTGTATTCCTCATCGTCTTTGTATGGGCTCGTTTCTCTCTTGCTCGTATTCGAACCGATCAAATCCTTGAGTTTGGATGGCGTATGCTCCTTCCACTTGCAGTCTTGCAAGTCGTTCTTGCTGCTGTCTATCGCCTCTACCTCTTCGATGTGGAAGGAATGTCCGATACCGTTTACGGAGGAACAGCATGGGATGCATTCGGCATTCCATTCCTCGTACCAGCCTTGACCACAATCTTGTGGCTTGCTTTCTTCTTCCTCTTGCTCAACGATACAGGCAAGAATGAACGCACTGCACGTATGTACCACGTGCAAACGGTGCAACCCGCAGGTACACATCTACCTGGACAGGAATGAGGTGAAGAAACATGCCAACACACCCTCAAGCAAAACCAAACTTCCGAAATCTGTTCTGGTATCCGTTCAAAATCACCTTGATTACGGCGCTACGAACCTTCCCGCTCTTGGGTCGTCTGTTCCCTAAGAAACTGGGAATGGGATATCACAACACCTCCCACCCAGAGTTCCTTGATGATGCTAGCGAACATCGAGCAAAAGGTCGTGCCAAGTACAACGACATCTCCAAGCAAGAATTCGCGCCTGACAGAGTGACGTCAGACCTCTTCCCAAGTCTGTGGAAGCCACAAACTGTTCAGTATCCATACGAACGTCTTGAAGATATGGAACCATGGCTCTTCGTTCCTGGAAATTACAACGGACGAATCGGTGTCATTTGGGAGACCTGTACAGCATGTAAGATGTGTGTCAACATCTGTCCAAACGATTGTTTGCACATGACGACTGAACTTCGCGTCGACGTTCTCGATAATGCTGAAGGCGAATACGAAGGCTATGGTGCCGAACTCGAAGTCGGTGGTTATGCAGCCAAGTTCCGTGAAGAAGTCACGGAAGAACTCGAATCCTTTGATTTGATTACAGCCCACACCGCACCTCCATCCGAGTGGCGATTTGCTCAAGTTTTGGATCTCTCTGGAAGTACTGCAACCGTACGATGGAACGATTCAGGCCAGGAGGAAGTCCTTGCTCAATCCGAACTACGAACAGCAGACGATCAAATCGTCTCTGGTCGAATTGACATCGGACGCTGTATGTTCTGCGGTCTTTGTATGGAAGCCTGTGGATTTACGTCCTTCTTCATGACCAATGAATACGATGGAATGTCAGGATTTACCCGACAAGACCTTTGGTTCGATGCAAACCGAACTCGAGTACTTCCTTCAGTCCACCAAGAAGCGGTCGATGGTGAACTTGCCAAGCGAGCAACCAAGGAACGCGATAAGCGTGCGAAGAAGGCTGCTAAGGCTGCTAAACCCGAAGTAGAAGTTGCAGAACCAGCCCCAGTCGTTGAAGAAAAGGTCGAAGTCAAGGCTGAGCCAGAGGAAGAGAAGCCTTTGAGCAAAGAAGAGAAGAAGGAAGCTGAACTTCAACGCGTGAAGGAACGATCAAAGAACATTGATTTCGATATTCTTGGAACGGCGAGCGCTGATAACAAAGACGATCTCAAGACCATCAAAGGGGTTGGTCCGTTCATTGAAGAGAAACTCAACGCCCTTGGCATCTACACCTTCTCACAGATCAGCAAGATGACCAGCGACTTAGAAGATCAAGTCAATGAAGCCATCGAGTTCTTCCCAGGTCGCGTTAAGCGAGACGAATGGGCCAAGCAGGCCAAGGATTTGCTCGATAAGGGGGATGCCTGAAATGGACGTCGCCTCGGCCACTGAGACCATTATTTTCTTTGTCTTTGCAACGATCACCATTCTCGGTGCATTGGGACTCATTTACGCCCAGAGGGTTGCTCACTCGATGCTTTCACTCATTTTCTGTTTCATGGCAGTCTCAGGAATTTTCATTCTTATGGGTGCTGAATTCCTTGCAGCCATTCAGATTCTTGTCTACTTGGCCAGTGTCGGGTTGGTTGTTCTGTTCGGTATTATGCTGACTCGACGGCAAATTCAGGAGGAGGATTTTGAATGAGATTGATGTCTACTTTAACCCGGCTTGGCCTGATTTTCCTTGCAGGTGCTATGATTACTGTGCTTGGAACGGCAGAGATTTGGGATGAAGAGCCGAAAGAAGTCACAACACTCGATCTTGCTGAGACGATGCTCGACGTTTGGGCACTACCACTGCTCATCCTTGGTGTTCTCATGGCGATGGCTATGATTGGTGCTGCTTACCTTGTTCGTGACGAACGTCGGGAAAATCTGGAATGGGAACAGCGAGGTGAAGACGCATGATCGATCCAGCATGGGTAAGCGTTCTCTCCGCTATTCTGTTCACCATTGGTCTTTGGGGCGCTTTCACTCGAAAGAACGCCATCGTCGTCCTGATGTGTCTTGAATTGATTCTCAATGCTGCAAACCTCCAATTCGTTGCAGCAGCCATCCAACATGGGGATGCATCCGGTTGGGTCTACGCCATCTTTGCCATTGCCATCGCAGCCTCAGAGGTTGCCATTGGTTTGGCCATTTTCCTTGCCATGTACGGCCAACACGAAACGATTTCACTCGATGATGTGAATCTCTTGAAACACTGAGGTGATAGAATGGGTGGTACATCAGAAACAATCAGTTCAACATTCATCGAGTATGCCATTTTTATCGTACTCTTACCTATGCTTGCATTCCCAATCATTCTCTTCCTTGGACACATCTTCAATGGAAACCAAACTTGGGTTAAGTCGGCCAAAGAAGGCGGCCTCATTGCCCTTCCAATCATGGTTGCGAGCTTCATTCTCTCGATGTTGCTCATTTCGGAATTTATCGGTGCAGGAACCGGTTCCCATCATATTGGGAATTGGCTTTCTTTTGGATGGATCAGTGAAGATGGGATGACCATCAACGAGAAGGTCTTCGGTGTAGGTATTTACATCGATCACGTCACTGTCATGCTCCTCTTCATCGCATCCTTCCTTTGTATGTTGATTAACATCTTCAGCATCGGATACATGAACACAGATCCAATCAACGACAATCGAAACCACCGCTTCTATGCCGAATTCGTGTTGTTCTGTTCGGGTATGCTTGGAATGGTTCTCGCTGATTCCTTCCTGTGGTTGTTTATCTTCTGGGAGTTGATGGGTCTTTGTTCCTACCTTCTCATTGGATTCTACTACGAGAAGCCAAGTGCAGCGTACGCTGCAAAGAAGGCGTTTTTGACGACACGTGTCGGTGACGTCTTCCTTGTCATCGGTTTGGTCATGCTTTGGAATCTCTTCGACTCCCTCGATTACGCCGTCGTCTTCAACGAGGACTTGATTGCGCAAGTCGATCCTGGACAACTTCAACTTGCGCTTGGAATGATGTTCATCGGAGCCGTTGGTAAGTCGGCTCAATTCCCACTCCACGTGTGGCTTCCTGATGCAATGGAAGGTCCAACGCCCGTCTCTGCTCTTATTCACGCAGCGACCATGGTCAACGCAGGTCTTTACCTCGTGGCTCGAATGTTCCCATTCTTTGGAGCAGAATCCATGCATGGTGAACTGGTTGATCTTGCCTTCATCATCGCTGCTATCGGTGGTATCACTGCCGTCATGGCCGCTGCCATCGCCTTTGTTCAAGACGATCTGAAGAAGGTTCTTGCATACTCAACCATGAGTCAACTTGCCTACATCTTCACAGGACTCGGTGCGGCCTTATGGCTTGCCAATTCATACGACTGGCATACTGATGACAAAGCCCACGGCATTGTTGTTGTCGCCTTCGGTGCAGCACTCTTCCACCTCTTCAACCACGCCATGGCAAAGGGAATGCTGTTCATGGCCAGTGGTTCAGTCATTCACGAGATGCATCATGCACACCACGATTTGCATCATCATGACGACCATGGTGATGATCACCACGATGACCATCATGACGACCATTTCGACGCCCAATCCATGGAAAACATGGGTGGACTCGCTTCCAAGATGCCGATTACTGCAACTGCAATGCTCGTTGGTTCTGCCTCCATCATGGGATTGCCCCTCATTGGTGGATTCTGGTCGAAAGAAGGCATCATCGCAAACGCATGGCGTGTTGCTCTCGAAGACCCACGTTTCTTCCTACCCGCTGCCTGTGTCCTCATCGGTGCAGCCATGACCGGATTTTACATGTCCCGAATGTGGCTCAAGACGTTCGCAGGCAAGCCAAAGACCGAGGTTGCAGCAAACGTTCACGAGCACACACCATGGATTCCTATTCCATTGGTTACACTCACCTTCGTTTCGCTTTCAAGCGTGATTCTTGCTGGAATGATGTTTACCCACTGGGCTGGTGAACCAAACGGTGGCTACGCCTTCTTCGGAGAGAAGGGCATGCTCAAGGGACTCATTTACGAATTTGAACACGTCTTTGTCAACCCTGATGCCTTCTTCTTTGTCCTGACTTACGTGGCGATTTTCATCGGAGCTATTGTCGGGCCAGGTCTTGCAATGGCGCTCTATGGCGGTTCCCTCAAGGATGGAGAGAAGGCCAAACCGTGGATGCAACCCATCATCAACCTCTCTTCTCGAGTTAACGCAAAGCGTGGATTCGATAACAGCGCATGGGCAAACTCAGGTCTTTCGAATGCGCTCAAGGAGCGTCTTTACTTCGATAAGTGGTACGATGCAGCCATGCTCAAACTTGTTGCGGGCTTTGCGAACATCAGTGCTGCGTTCGATCGAAACGTTGTCGATGGAACCATCAAGACCATTGAATCAACATCACAAAAACTCTCAACACAGGTTCGTCGACTTACAACAGGATCTGCTCGTGATTACATTATGATGGCGGCCTTGGGTGTCCTTGTCATCTACATGCTCCTGGAGGTGATGATTTGAACATTGATTACCTTTCGATGATGGTCATTCTGCCGATTCTTGCAAGCATCTTCTTGTTGATTTTGACGTCACGTCTCAATGCTGCTGCACGAGCGAAGTTCGATGCTCCGGTTCGAATGGCTACACTCATTATTTCGCTCGCAATGTTCGTGGTTGCAACCCTGATGTTCCTCGGTGAAATTGGTGGAGTAAACTGGGAAACCATTGCGTTCAACACCTTTGAGTATCAAGAATCCTATGTTTGGATTGAACAACTCGGAATTACATGGACCGTCGGTGTTGACGGCCTTTCTTTCCCAATGGTTTGGCTAACGACGCTGTTGATGCCAATCACCATCATTGCAACATGGAATGAGAAATCTGGTGCAACGTACTTCCCACTCATGCTGATGCTTGGTGGCGCATTGATTGGTGTCTTTGTCGCACTTGACATGTTCATGTTCTACGTCTTCTGGGAATTGACCCTCATTCCGATGTTCTTCCTGATTCTCAAGTGGGGCGGAAAAGATCGAAAGTATGCTGCTCAGAAGTTCTTCATCTACACTTTCACTGCATCGGTCATCATGCTGCTTGGATTGTTGACGATGTACTTCCTCATGGATACACAGACCTTCAACATGCAAGAAATGGTTGTTCAAGCAAGCGGTGCGAATGCAAGCGGTGTCTGGCTTGGACTCGAAGTTCAGAAGGTTCTGTTCATTATGCTCATGCTCGGATTCCTTGTGAAGCTACCAGCTGCACCGTTCCACACATGGCTTCCTGATGCACACGTTCAGGCGCCAACGGGTGGTTCGATGATGTTGGCTGGTGTCATGTTGAAGATGGGTGCTTACGGAATGTTCCGTCTTCCTATCTCCTTGTTCCCACATGCTTTGGAAGAATTCCGATTCATCATCATGATGATTGGTCTGGTTTCATTGGTTTGGGGAGCCATTGTCTGTCTCGGACAAACCAACCTGAAGAAAATGGTTGCATATTCTTCTGTTTCGCACATGGGTGTCATTCTTCTAGGGATTGCCAGTATGCAACCGCTCGGATGGGCTGCAGCGCTCTTTATGATGTTCGCTCACGGTATCATTAGCCCAATGCTCTTCGCTGTTTGTGGTGCCTTCAAGCACCACTATCACAGCATGGAGATTGGAGCCATGCGAGGCATGGCCAAGCATTCACCATGGCTTGCTACAAGCATGATGTTTGGTTGGATGGCTTCCCTTGGTCTTCCATTGCTTGCAGGATTCGTTGCTGAATTGATGCTGATGGTTGCCTATTGGTACGCATACGGCTGGTGGATCATCTTCCCAGGTCTTGTTCTTGCTATTACTGCGGCGTACTATCTTTGGTCGATGCAGCGAACCATCTTCGAAGGTGGAGAAGCGACACAACCACCAGAAAGCTTGCACGGTGAACATGTACCTGATATCGATAATTCCGAGAAGATTGCCATGCTCTTGCTAGCAGCCTTTACCATCCTCTTCGGTGTTATGCCATGGATTTTCCTTGACATGATGGATATGTGGACTCGAAGCGCTATGGCGTTCCTTGGTTTCGGAGGTGCCTGATATGTCCTCACACAACGGATTTGATTCTGATATGATTGAAACTCTCGGTCCAGAATTGACGGTCTTTGTTGGGCTGCTCCTCATCATGATCGTTCCAAACTTAGGAAACGGTATGTTCCGAATCCCTGGAACGTCGATTCGGTTGCCATGGCTCTTTGGTGGAACTCGCTTCAAAGCAGTTGCATCACCACGTCTGCCAGGTCTTCTCGCTGTGCTTACCATGGCCTTGGCATTGTTCCAAGTCATTTGGTATCTTCTTGATGCTACTCCAGCAGACGGACAGGATATCATTGCAGGGGGCATCCTCATCTTCAAGGTGAATATGTTCTCACGAATCTTCGAAGCCATCTTCTTTGCAGCACTACTCTTAGCAGCAATTGCATCATTGGATCGATTGCCAATAGGGCCGCAAAAGAGCGACGATATCGATGTGTTGTTCAACAACCGTCGACAAGCTGATTTCTATATTCTCATGTTGACTTCAGCACTTGGAATGAGCGTTGTGGCTCTCGCCCAAGATCTGTTTGTCCTCTTTGTGGGATTGGAACTTGCTTCCTTCTCGACCTACGTTCTGGTTGCTTTCCACAAGGAGTCTCGAGCAGGTTCAGAAGGTGGTGCAAAGTACTTCATCGTCGGTTCTGTTGCTTCCGCAGTTGGATTGTACGGTTTGAGTATGCTCTACCTTTGGGCAGGGTCACTCCAGTTCGATGCCCTCGCAACAACCTGGGCTGAGAAAGGAGCCACATCCCTCAGTATGATGGCGCTCGGCTTCGTCCTCGTAGGGTTTGCCTTCAAGATCAGTGCAGCACCATTCCACTTTGCAGCACCTGATGCCTACTCAGGTGCAAACAGTCCAGTCGCAGGTGTACTCGCAACAGCAAGCAAGGCCATGGGAATGCTTGGTTTGATGCGTGTTTTGTTGATCATCACGGTACCCGATGCAACTGCTGATGGCTCTGCTGTTTGGATTGGACTCCTCGGCGTGCTTGCGGCTGTGACCATGACGTGGGGGAACATTGCAGCTCTCGGTAGTGAGAATCCAAAACGTATGCTTGCCTACTCATCGGTTGCCCACGCAGGATACATGTTGGCAGCATTGACTGCCATCGGTGCTTGGAATTGGGGACTGGTTGACAACGCTGGTGATGCAATGGATGTTGTCGTTGCTGCGCTTCTCTTCCACATGTTCGTTCTTGTCTTCTTCAAGCTTGGAGCCTTCCTTGTGCTTGGTGTTCTTGAAATGGAAGGGGGAGCATCTCGCCTCTCCTCACTTGCTGGACTCGGTAAGCGAGAACCACTCCTTGCCGTTGCCATGTTCTTGTTCATGATCTCTCTTGCAGGTGTTCCGCCAATGGCTGGATTCCTCTCCAAACTACTCGTCATCATGGGAATCGTCGAAGTTGCAACTGGTACCGGTTCTCTTTCCTCGATTGGTGATGCTCATTGGGTTTGGTGGCTTGCTTTGTTAATGGTCATTAACAGCGCTATTTCCATGTTTTACTATCTGCGTATTGGTGTCGTCATGTACTTCCATGAGCCCGAAGAAGGTCGCAGAGGGCCTCTCGCCTCTGGAGCATCGATTCGTGTTGCTATCGCCCTCTGTGCGATTGGGACGGTAGCGTTTGGATTGGTTGGTGGCGAGCTCATCGACCTCTGCCGAGATGCTGCAGAATCACTTCGTTGAGAAGGGGCGACTTCAAGAGGGGTCGACCTTTCGATTCACATGGTGAGACCCTATGGGACGACGTCATGAGGAAAAAGTGGACGAGGAAGAACTCGCTCGCTTGGAAAATCCTGAAGGCTCACCAGGAAAAATCCGGGTCAAACTTCCCAATGACGGGAAAAAACGCGGAGAACTCGGATATAAGGGTGAAATGTTTGCTCTTGCTGAGGAGATTCTTGGCGGTCGTCGAGTAACGGTTCTCTGTGCTGATGGAGAAACCCGAATGGCTCGCATTCCTGGAAAGATGCGACGTCGGCAATGGGTTCGTGAGGGCGATTTAATCATCGTATGGCCATGGGATTTCCAAGATTCAAAGGCGGATGTGAAGCACCGGTATACCAAGACACAAGCCATGTATCTCTCTCGAAAGCAAGTCCTTCCTGAAGTCGTTGATATGTTCGGAATGAATTCACGTGGCGATGATGATGATATCGGAGATGACTTGTTTGGATCATCAGATGCTCCAGAACAGGCAGATGATTCTGGTGATGATGTTGACGACATGTTTGGTTCAGATGATGACGATGACGACGTTGATGATATGTTTGGTTCAGATGATGATGATGACGACGTTGACGATATGTTTAGTTCAGATGATGATGGTGCAGAAGAACAACCAGTTCTCGAAGAAATGCCTGAACCTGAGCCTCTCGATGATGACGACGATGATGACGAAGATATCGATGCCTTGTTCGCTTGAATTGGCAAAGGATTGAAGTTTATCGAACACCAACCGAGGCATGAGGGGTGTTCGTATGGCTCGTTCTGATGACGATTGGGATGAACTCACGGAACGCACCCGCCAACGTAAGCAAACCCGTCGTAAGCGGAACAGGCGTCAACGTTCAGCAGAAGAACAGGCTGATTTCGATTACAATGAGGAGCATTCAGCAAAATTCGTATCTGAATTAGCCAAAAAGGACAGTCAATACAACTGGATGAAAGACGAAAAGAACAAACGTATGTTCCAGAAAATCGAGAAGCGCCTACAAGGCGCAATGGGGAGCGGAACCTACGATTGGGTTGATCGTCGAGTTTTCGACCAAGTCTTCGATCGTCTCACGCTTATGTCACTGTACAAACTCATGAACGCTGGAGTCTTGGATACGCTTGATTTTCCAGTTGCGCGTGGAAAAGAAGCTCACGTCTTTCATGGTACGAACCAAGAAGGCGAGAGTGTGGCTGTCAAAATTTTCCACACCTCAAATGCAGTGTTCAAGAATTTGATGCAATACATCGAGGGAGATCCTCGATTTGGAGGACTTCGACGACGACATCGTGACCTCGTTGATATCTGGGTTCGCAAGGAACATCGTAATTTGATGCGGCTTTATCGATGGGGACTTCCCGTCCCGCAACCGATTGCGATTCAGAAAAATGTCCTCGTCATGGACTACTTGGGTACGGAGTCCCAACCTTCTCCAAAGTTACGTGATGTCAAGATCGATCACCCACAAGCAGTGTACGATGAAATGCTCGAATTTCTTGCTGTATCATGGCAAAAAGCAGAGTTGGTCCATGGCGATTTTTCGCCGTTTAACATTCTATGGCACGGTAATGCTCCAATCGTCATTGACGTCGGCCAAGGTGTGATTCAACATCATCCAAAGGCCAAGGAATTCCTGGTTCGAGACGTAACTCGTCTCGTTGAATGGGCGAACAAGAACGGAATTGATGTTGAACTTGCTGATGCTATGTACGATGTTCTTGAAATGGATCTATCGCACATCGTTGAGCGAGATGAGGAAGAGTGAATCACTCTTCTTCCCACGTAATCGACTCATCTTCAGCCATTTCCATCATGGCTTCGACTGCTTCATCATCTTCAGGATCGATTTGACTAGCTCGAAGACGTCGTCCTCGCCGTTCAGAAAGGTCGGCGAGTCCAGGAACGAGACCATCGAATCCATCGGTTCGACCCTCATCTTGACGCGTCTCAATGTATTCGAGGGAACGGTTGTCAATCTTCATTCGCTTCCGGCTTCGCTCGAGGAAGGAAAGAACACTTCCATGCTCCGATCCTCCAGCAATCATCTCTACGGCTTGTCGAGCAAGGGCAAGGCCATCAGCATCACCAACAAGAACAACTGTCGATTTGTAGATGGTAATTTCAACATCGGTGAGGTTTTCAATCAAGCGTCGAATCTTGCCTTGACTTCCAATAATTCGGGCACGAATACGTCGCTGCTGTTGTGAGCGCTTTCCAACGAAATCTTTCAAATCGACCATTTCGAAGAAATTGTCATCTTCAAGCAAACGAATGGCTGCCTTTGGTGCCATACCACGTCCGATGGCCTTGATGACATCTGGGAATTTCATGGCCTTGATTGGGTCGTAGGAACCAGGTTCTCCCCAAACAACTTCAACATCACCAGATTCAGAATCAATGTGAAATTCTTGCGCCCCTGAGGCTTCTCGAATTGCCTTGGCAGTGCTTCCCTTTGAGCCAATGAGGACAGCAATCCTATCCTTCGGAATACGTGGCAACCCTTGTCGCATGTACCAATGCCTCCTGCCACTCTTTTTCAATCTCGTTGTTGAAGCAATGCAACAACAAAGCCAGCACAAATCAAAGCAGTAAGTGTTGGTGCGAAGGATGGAACGAGTCCCGGACTTGAAACATCTGCACCCGTTACGACCATGTAATGGTCGTTGTTGATCTCACTGTTCTCATCGATAACATTGGTCGGGTCGATGCGTACCCGCAAGTCGTATTGTCCACTGTTTGGAACGGTGTACGACCATTCGATGGTTTCAACACTATCACCAAGAGAGCCCGCTGGAAGCGTTTGAACATACATGACAGTCCATTCTGTCGTTGCACTGCGATCGGCGGGTGCTGCTTCTAAACTCACGACGACCGCTCCTGCATAGATTTGGTTTGATCTCAATTCACCTGTGATGGTCACATTCCCAAACGTTTCACCAGGACGTACGACCAAGCGGTCAACATCTGTAGCGGTTGTATTCCACGATAGATCAAGACCCGGCATCACCTGGAATCCACGAGGTTCACTTGTTTCTGTGTTCCCTGCTTCATCGGAAATTGTTGCTCGTAGCATCAAATATTGACGTGATTTTGTTGCCCAATTTGCCATTGCTAACCCACGATCCAATCCGGATCCAGGAAGTTCCAACCATTGACCTGTAAGATCTGGCGTTAATCCTACGCCGTTGGAGTCAAACCCATACTGAAGAGAAACGGCGCTGAGGTCAACTCCTGAAAGGAGATCGTACGTGGCATAGGAGATGTTTGCAGTACCAACCAAATTCGTGGTGAGCGGATCCACCGTCCATCCAACGAGTTCAGGCATTGAGGTATCAACTCGAACAGTCTCAGTAATCGTATTGCCAATGTTTCCGACAAGGTCAGTAGCTCGTAAGGCAATGCTGTGGTTTCCTTCACTCAATTCAATGGTGTGTGTGTTGCTGGTTAACGATGTCCATGAACCGCCGTCAATTTGCAATTCGACAAAATCAACACCGCTTCCCGATCCATCGTTAGCAGCGTCAAGAATGCCGCTGATGCTAACCGAGGTTGTGGATTGCCATGTTCCACCGCTTCCAACGGAAACACTGCTCATCACTGGCCCAGTTCGATCAATGCCGATGAAAATCGTTGCAGAACTGCTTAATCCAGAATTGTCGAAGACTGTGAGGCGAGGATTCCATGTCCCTTCTGAAAACGAACCAGTGCTCCAATCCCAGCCATACGACAAGGACGTTGGGCCATCGGTCGCTGGTGTCCCTGGGCCAGGGACATTCTGGAGCGTAGCACGATCAAAATCGTCGTCTGATATGCCGTATCGGAACTCGAGTGTTCCAGTCTGACTCACGTTAAACCATGCTCGGTCTGTGCTTGATGCACCGCTTCCAACATTTGGAGAAAGGGCTGTGAAAGCCGTAATTTCAGGAATGTGATTGTCAATTGTGAATTCTTCACTCGTTGTTGTCGTATTGTCGCTGACATCCGTATCCCATCCTGTGGCACGAAGGGTGTAACTTCCATTCGTGTACGCTGTTGAATCAAAATTGAACAACCAAGGAGAACCAGTCAGGTTTGTCAGGGTGGAATACGAACTCCCAACTTCAGCAATTTCAACAAGAATGGAATCGATAGTTCCAACTCCTGATAATGCGAATGTGATCGTTTTCAAACCAGTCACCGATTCGTCCTCAGCAGGGCCGTTCGAGAAGACGATGTTCACCGATGATGTGTTGAACGATTGAGGCGCTTCCTCAAGTTGAGTGTCCAATGGTGGTGAAACCGAGAGCATCGAAAGGAGAAGGAAGGTGACGAGGCTGACCGCAACAACTCTCCCTCCCATGCTTTGCTTAGGCATGCGACCATCCTTCAAATCTCCCCTTCCACCATGCTAAGATGAAGGGTCTTGGTGGAGTATTGACCAGATGGGTTCAAGTGCTTTGCATGTCGTCGAATTACCATGGCGAGAGGCGCATACGCAGTCTGTTGTGTTCTCCTGATGTTGACATCGATGGCTGTTGTCCCGGCAAGTTCGTACGATAGCAACGGTGTACAGGCCTCTGAGCAGACCCTGAGTATTCTCCCTGCAAGCCCAACTGAAGGCGGGTCAATCACAGGTTCCTTGACGCTCCAAAACACCAATTCGCAACTTGCAGCGAATGTTGATTATGCCTTTTATGCCAATGCCATCTCATCGAGCAGTGAATTGCTAAAGTCGACAGTGAACATTCAAGCCAATGATTTCGCAACTGTTTCTGTAACTTGGAACGGCTTGGTAGAAGGCGAGAATAAGTTGTGGGTGAGATACTCATACAACAATGGTCCTGAGCACGATTTTTACCATTCCTTCATTGTTGAGGGGCTCCCAAATTTGTACATCCTGGAAACCTCAATGAATCCTGATTCAGGAATTCATGCAGGAGATACGGTAGAGCTGAACACGAAAATAGGGAACATTGGGAGTGTTGATGCATCAACTTCGCATCTTGGGATCAATTATCCTGGTTCAATGGCTGACGTAGAACTGCCAACTGATGCCATTCCTGCAGGATCTGAAGTTTGGGTGAATACCACTTTCGTTGCACCCTCAACTGGTTCCTATGACATCATCCTCACGCCTGATGCACAAGATGAAGTGCTGGAATCTTCTGAACAAGGCAAGGATTCCACCCTGGCTTTGAACGTTGATGCTCGAATGGATTTGTCACACGAGGGTGACGTTACAATCACGGCTACGCAAGGTTCTCTTATCGGACCATGGACCGTATCTGGAGTCCTCGCACGTGAAGCCGGTGAAGGTACAACAACTGTTCCAATGATCTTGGAATTGCGGGAGGGCAACTCTCTTGTCCGTTCTATGCAAGCATTCGATGTCGTCATTTCTGGAACAGGATACAGTCAACAGGCTTGGACAACAACCATCGAGAGTTCTGATATTGCTGGTCTCCCAACGGGTCAATACACACTTGCTGTCAATATCGACCCCTATGGAATGGGTTCATTCACGCAAGAAAGCACCGATAACGATGTGTTGCTCAGAACCTTTTCTCTTCCAGAATTACCGGACGTTTTTGTCGATCCATTGGCTCTCGCCAACCGTTCATCGGTTGCTGCAGGAGAGTTTGTTGATTGGTCAATGACAGCTACCAACACAGGCGACGTTACCGTCTCAGGGACGTTCTCCTACACATGGGAGGGGCAGACCTTCGAATCCCCACTCATCGTTCTTACGACGGCACAGACCTACACCTACACCACTTCACACGGAACCGCATTGGGACAACATACAGCAGAAATTAACGTTCAATGGAGAGCAGCATCTGGCTCCTACGACCGAGTTCCAAGCAACAGCATTGCGACCGGCTCTGTGATGGTTGAAGCCAATCTTCAACTTGATTGGGATGGCGACTCCATGATTCTTCTCGATGAGGCAGGTGATGTTGCAACGTTCCCGCTCGAGTCCGGAAAGAAATACACGATGACCTTGGATGTGAAGTCAACTCGAGGAACCGGCGATGTTTCCTTCACGTGCAAAAACAGTCAAAGTACGTGGGACACAACCGAAGTCACCATTGCAAATCCAGGAGACAGAGCCGAGGTTTCCTGCACGTTCACAGCATCTGGAAGGATGTCGATTGTCCAGTTGGTGCCTTCTGATGCTATGATAGTTTCAACCTATGAGCGCTCCTTTTCAACCACTTTTGCTGATGGAGATGGGGCAAATGGAGGAAACAGCGATGGTACAGGAACAGCCGTGCTGATGTTTGTTGGCGCCCTTGCCCTGATCGGCGTTCTCGTTGCTGCCATCCTTCTTACTCGTGAACGTGAAGAAGAAGTTGAGCGTGATATTTTCAACTACTGTCCTGCATGCGATGGAGAGCTTGAAGGTGATGAGAATCGTTGTCCACACTGTTCGTTCAATCTACGTAAGGCACGCTCACAATTCCACGATTGTCAAGAATGTGGTGAATCCATTCCAGATCTCATGGAAAATTGTGCGTACTGCGGTGCAGAGCAAGATGTGTCTTCGTTCTTTGAACGACGTGAACGACGGATTCGTGAAGTTCCTGAGGAGAAAGAACTCGTATCGCTTCCTGAGGAAGACGAGAACGAAATTGTCAGCGGTTCCGAAGACTTTGCTGACGCCGTGAAAGAATTTGGTTACGACGAATCCAACCTCGAGGACGAATGGGACGAGAACGTTGTTGCTGCTGAACAAGAAGTCACGGCCGCTTACGATTTGCGTAACGCAGATGAGATTGCCATGGAAGACATGACCGAAGAGGAAATTGAGGCCATGCAAAACCAAGTTGTCACCACCCTCAAGACCGTTGAAGAGTCCTTTGAAGGTCATAATTTGGATGCATTCTTACCAACCAAGGAGAAGATGAAGTCGCTCAAGGACGATGGTCAAGACACGGATGGTGCTGCTTGGACAACGCTCTCTGCGAGCGATGCGGAAATCCGTGGCGAACTGTACGAATTGACGGGCGAAGAAGGTGTCATGCCAGGCGAAAAGGTCGTTGTTGGAATGGGATTAACGGACAGTTCCCTTGCCGGTAATGAGATCGCTGAAGCGAGTGCTGATTTTGCCTTCGAAGACGATTCTGAACCACCACTCACTGCAGAAGATGGTGAAGCAACGGCAGGTGCAAAGCCTCGCCGCCGACCTCGCCGAACACGAGAACCAGCGGTTGAAACAGCGGATTGTGGAGCCTGCGGAGCGGTCATCGCAGCCGATGCAAAGGAATGCTCGACATGCGGTGCAAAATTCGAGTGATGGATGCCTGTCAGCACTCATAGGGTTCGTCATCGCTTGCGCTCGGAGTGAACATTGCGTCATTCAGGCAACAGATCTGAATCACCCTATTCGTTTGAACGCTTCCCCATGGCGGGGTGATTTTCATATCGTTGAGTCGTTTGGACGAACTATGCAGCGGAGATTGTTGACAATCTTTGTCGCCCTTTCCATGCTACTTCTTTCCTCTTCTGGCTGTATCGGCCTTCTCCAAGGAAGGGAATACATGGAGCATCTACGCGGGGATGTAAAACAAGCCACAGATATCGAAACAACCGTTGTTGAGCATTATTTCACCAATGCAGAAATCAACGTTGAATGGAATGAAAAATTCACGGTTGATTCAGAGGTTACAAAGATTGGTATCTACTTCAAGACTGAGATGGCCGGTGAAATCATTCGAGAACTCTTCCCAGACTTTTTTGATTTACGTGAAGTCAACGTTGAGATTACAGATCCATCTGGAGCACTCAAGTACAACGCTACGCATGATACGACAAAAACCGCTCCCTACGTTTTGATTGAACCCGAAGCCGATGGTGAATTTATTTCTGGTGAATGGAACATCAACATTGTAGGAACTGGTGGCGGAATCGTCTCAGAGCAAGATAACTTTCTCCTAAGTGTTGATGTGACACGAACGTGCACAATCTATCCTCAGGATGATGTGTGCGTCGTCGATTAGACAAGTGATTCGCTGCATGCGTAGCGGCGACTACAATTCCTGCATTTGCCTTCACGTTCGTGGTTTCGCTTGGCACCGCCTTCAATCATCAATCGTTGAATTTGAATGATATTGTCATGAAGGTGCTGTTTTGCATGTTCGTCCCAATACACTTGATGAACGTCATCATCACCGTAACGAAGTACCCCATACGGAGGTATTTTCCCTGTGCTTGTTTCGACAAGTGAGATGTATGCCAGAAGTTGCAAGCGGTGCGATTGATGTGGTTTCTTTGGAACTTTTCCAGTCTTTTGCTCAACTGGGATGAATTCGCCATCAATGATGACGATTTGATCTGGACGTCCACGCAGTCCTGAAACCTCATCGAGGAGAAGATCGCTGCTTTTATCATCATCTGAATAGACCAATTCAGTCCCCTCTTCGAGTCCGGCCTTTTCTCGACTAGCAATCATTTGACTCTCTGCCTTAAGCGAGCGTTGGAGTTGCCAAGTTGCAAGAAATGTCCAGATAAATGCAATGACGATGAGAACAAATCCAGCTTGACTTCGATCCTCAGCAGCAACGAGTGCAATGGCGTGGATTCCTATGACAATTGTAGCCAAGAGCAATCCTGCTTCGGTTTTTCCTGCAGAAAACCATCCACCGAGAAAACCGATTGGACTCCATGTTGGCTCCAGTCCGGTTGAGTCAAATCGGTGCTTTATTTCACGAATCTCCTTCATGCTTCGTTCGATTTTGAACCAGTTTCGCCATGGAAGTGCGATTGAAAGAATCGCAGCGGTCAAACAGGATACAGACCACATCGAGAGAACTTTGGCGAACTCCAATGGTGAATTTATCATATCATCAATGTAAAGAAAAGCGAATGCATCAATGGCAAAGGCAATGATGATTCCAAACCACCACGACCAGATGAGAAGTGATCGACGCATCCGAATCAATGCTTCTTGGAAGTCACTCATCTCACTATGGATTTCCTTGTGCTTCTCGATGCCGTCTTCAACGGCTTCACCAATTCCAGAAGCCCCTTCTTTGGCAAGTTGCCATGATAGCGGACAATACATGAACCGCTCGAGATCGCTTGCACTAACAGGTAAAGCCGCACCAGAATCATCGATATAAAAGCCGTCTGGACCTATTTTTGCATCGGCAAAAGTGGCCCCCATGAATTCATCTCTAACTCGCATAGATTTGATTTCTTCCCCTCCATTCATCAAAAACGTAGTTTGGAGATGATGCGAAGCGGTTAAGAAGAGGGTTCAGGTCGGTTGCTTGCTGAGGCACTACTATGTCTGAAGAAACAGGGCTCCTGATTCCACTTGAACTCTACGAAGAATCCGGTGTGAACATTGGAACAAAGCAAAAAAGTGCTGATATGAGCCGTTTCATTGATACTGTCAATTCCGATGGACTTTACCTTCTCAATCTTAATCAGACCGATAACCGGATTCGTATCATTGCTTCATTCCTGAACCAGTACGAACCATCCCAAATCATGGTTGTCTCCGCTCGTCAATACGGACAGCGACCTGCTCGAATGTTCGCAGAGGCTATTGGAGCCAATTCCGCCGTAGGTCGATTCATTCCAGGAAGTTTGACCAACCCAGCACTCCGTTCTTACAGGGAACCAGATATCTTGTTCGTTACCGACCCTGCTTCGGATCAGCAATCTCTACGTGAAGCAGTCAACACCGGTCTACCTATTGTTGGACTCGTTGACGCAAACAACAAGTTGCGAAACGTCGATGTTGCTTTGCCTGCGAACAACAAGAGCCGACACTCTCTCGCACTCATCTACTGGCTTCTTTCTCGAGAAGTGCTCAAGTTGCGTGGTCAAACCACCGATGAGGCATGGGCAGAAGCCAACGACCTCGAAGATTGGAAATCAACATTCTGAGATTGGCTTTAAGAAATCCGAAATCGCTTGTGCGGATTCATTGACATCTGAAAGTTCGTGCATCAGTGTTCGAACAGATTTTGCTCCAGGTAGTCCCTTTGAAAATGCAATGGCATGGCGCTGCATTGTCTGCTTTGCAAGGCCGGTTGTTTCTCGGCAGAGTTGAACATATCGATCCCAGCACCATCTTCGTGACGCAAAGGCTTTGGAAGTTTCAGACATCTCTTCCCATTCATCTTCATGTTCCTTCACCCATGGGAGTTCGGCTTCTTCCATCCATCCGAGACCCACCTTAATTTGAGCAAAGACATCTGGGCGTCCAATGGCTGCACGACCGATCATCAACCCTGATGCATTGGTTAATTCCAAGCATCGCTGAGCGCTTTGAGCATCTGTGATGTCTCCATTGGCTACAACAGGAACCTCAACCGAGTCAACAGCCGTTTGTATCGTTTCCCAATCTGCGATACCCGAGTAACGTTGTCTCAAAGTACGCCCATGGATGCACAAACGTTGGGCACCAACTCTCTCAAGTGATTGGCAGATATTGACCGCATTGTTCGGACCTTGTCCAGTACCTAGGCGCATCTTTGCAGTGACTGGGACGTTGACAGCATCAACGATGTTTTCAACCATCGACACCAATTTTTGGGGTTCACCCATAAGGGCAGCTCCAGCGCAGATATTGGTCACTTTCGGAGCAGGGCATCCAAAGTTCAAATCGATGACATCGGCAGAATCTTCCAACATTGTCGCAGCCGTCACCATATCTTCCATTTCACCTCCAAAGATTTGTGGAATGAATGGTTGTTCTCTTGGGTCGGATTCCATCTTTCGCCATGATGCGGTTGCTTCGCGGCTTAAGGCCGTACTGTTGGTAAATTCCGTGATTGTAATATCAGCACCGCACTCTTTTGCCAGCAGGCGATAAGGCAAATCAGAAACGCCTGCCATAGGAGCAAGATAGAGTGGTCGTTGTTCACCCGACCATGGCTCGTACGTTTCGAACCCAAGTGTACTCATTATGCATCGCCCGTGGTCATGATTTCTTCAATCATTGTGCCAACTCGTCGTATTCGTCGCAATAGCCGGTCGAGTCGAGTCATCATATTCTCTTTTGCATCAACAATGGATGTGCCAATCAAACGGTAACCAAGTGGCAACCGACCGCCGAGTAGATTCAATAGAAGCATTTGGTCGGGTGCATTGATGTTTTGCATCATATCTTGAACAATTTCGATGGTCAAATTTCCTTTACTCAATGGCTGAAGAAGCGAAGCATGACTCTTCTCGGGAATCAATCGCATAAAACCACCTTTCTTGAGCAACCAATCTTCTCCGCGTCGTTGATGCTGTGTGACCATGGCAGACCAGAGTGCTGAAGCGAGCCGATCGGTTCGAGGGATTCGTTCAACCAAACCACAGGCTCGGAATCGTTCAAGGATTCGGCCAAGGCGTGCTTTCTGTCCTCCAAACTGTTCATGCGCATCATCCAACGAGATTGGGGCTCCTGATTGGAGGAGGGCTAAGAACAGTTGCTCAGAGACTGAATCCATGAGAATCTCGTTCCCGGGACGGTCACCAAGTAATCCGAAATCGGCCATCCATTGGGTAAGCGCAGAAGCCCCTTCCTGAGGTGAGCGATAATCGATGATACTCATGTTGAGCGGGAGAGGCGAATCTTCAGCAATCTCATTCTCCAATTGCACTCCCTCACGAGTCCAATTCTCATCAAGCCGATCCATTTTTTGCCCCAGAATCAATCTGTATTGTGCAAAACATAGTTCCAGTGCTTGCGATATGCCTCCTCCTCTGAGAATGTATGTCCTCCAACCTTTTCCTTCGTTTGTGTAGGATAACAATCCAGATTGGCTGAGTCGAGCGAGATGGTGATTCAATGCAGCGGGAGTCATAGCAAGCTCATCGGATAGCGCTTGAGCATCCCATGAAGTGTCTGGATTTGCAAAGAAGTGGTCTCTTAGCATCCGATGAATTGGTGAAGCGGCTCCGTAGTCCGCCGTTGCATCACCTTTCCTTCGAACAAAACAAAACGACTCAACAAACCATCCAATCAGGCGGTCGACCGAACGATCGGTTGTCGGCATCGGAAGTTCTTCCAACTTGACATTGAGCATAGAGAATCACGCATGGCGATGGTCTTTGAAGGCTGTGCAACAATTGCTTTTCAGAAAGCGAAAATTAAGCCTGAGCGCGGCGACCATCATCCCAATGATAGGATAAGCGATCGGAGCGACGGAAAGTATCGATTTCGATGTGTGAAGCGAGATTCAAGACGTCTTGCCGCAAAACGCCACGACGACGTAAAACTTTCACAGCGGAGTGAACACTGGCCCGAGAGCGACCAATACGTCGAGCAAGTTGTGCTTGTGAGCGAGGAATACCTTCGTCCAAGATATCATCAATGACTTGTCGTTGAACTGCTGAAAGACCAATTGGAAGACTTGATGCCACTCGTTGATGATTGCTGGAAACCGATTGAAGCAGTTCAACTTGTGACGGACCACCCGCGAAGTAGCATGTACGGCCATTCACAGGCATTACCGTAATGCGTCCTTGGTTCTGCATCACATCCAGATGATGGCGGAGTGTTCCGTTTGCAGCACTTAGTTCATGTTGCAACTCACGATAACAGAGGCCAGGATGTCGCTCGAGTGTTCGAAGAACACGTGATCGGAATGGATGTTCGCTCGACTGGCGTTTGGTCGAAATACCGCCAAAAGCGAGGGCTGATGCGGTCGAAGCCATGGCTGCTACGCCATGTGCTATACCAGCAATTCCGCCCGCAGCTCCAGCAATTCCTGCAGCAAGCCAGGGTCGTTGTCGTACCCATTGCGCAAGAAGTGCCATAGGTTGAGGATGACCTCTTGGTATCTTAATTCATCGTATTGATGCATCTATGCTCCAATGATGGAACCTTGATGAATTTTCATGAAGGCTACGAGTGGTGAAAGGAGTCGTCCACATGTCAAACCATGACTCGAGAGCCTGTAGGTTACGCGAACGGGTGGTCCATCCATAACGATTCGCTCGACTAACCCTTCGTCAGCAAGATAGCGAAGTTTGTCAGAAAGGGTTCGGGATGAAATGCCCTTGAGCAGATGCTTCATCTCATTGAAGCGACGATCTCCTGCAATGTATAATGTAGAGAGAATTTCAATAGTCCATCGTGAACCAAAGACATTGAGCGCTTCTACAGCAGCATCAACCTCCCAATTGAGATCAAAACGACCTTGTCCCGAATGGTCTTCAAGCAGCGAACGAACTGAGCCACCAATCCGAATCGTCTCGCTGATTTTGTCACTTACAATCTTGAGTTCTGTGGTAGGAAGGACCATCGGCGGCTCAGGCATGACAAGCCGATTCATTTCGCATACTTGATTTCTTTTCAACACTAATTGGACAAAACGCAAGAGCGTATCATTCATGAACGGTTTCCCAGTCGTTAAGGGCATGAAGGCTGTTGAGAACGTCGCAATCATCGGTGCTGGAAACATGGGTTCAGGTATTGCACAGAAGAGTGCACAAGAAGGATTCAATGTCCAAATGGTTGACCGAGAAGCACAATATGTCGCTCGCGGACGTTCAATCATCGAGAATTTCTTGCAGGAAGCCATCGATCGTCGAATCTTCTCACAAGACGAAGTGAATGCCACACTTGGACGAATTACAGATGTTGTCGGAACAGAGAACACAGCTGCTGATACAGATCTTGTCATTGAGGCAGTGTTTGAGGATTTTGACATCAAAACGGCCGTTTTCTCAGCATTGGATGAAGCGTGCGATGACGGAACAATTCTCGCATCAAACACATCCTCGCTTTCAGTCAATGCACTTGCTGAGGCAACGGGTCGCCCTGATCGTTTTGTTGGATTGCATTTCTTCTATCATCCCGCAAAGAACCGATTGATTGAGGTTATTCCAGCAGAATCAACTTCGAAGGATACGCTTGAGCGAACCGTTCAGTATTGTCGAACACTTGGCAAAGTTGTTATCGTGTGCAAGGATCGACCTGGATTCGTCGTCAATAGATTCTTTGTCCCATGGCTCAATGAAGCATGTCTACTCTTGGAAGAAGGTGTTGCAACAGCGGCACAAATTGATGCCATCTCTTGCAAGGCATTCCGAATCGGCCTTGGCCCATTTGGTCTGATGAATCTCACAGGACCTCCGATTGCGCTTCACTCGACGGATTATCTCGCTGAGCAACTCAACACACCTCGATACAACGGTGCACAGAACCTTCGTGATCTTGTTGCAAACAATGCTATGTGGCCGATTGAGGATGATTCTGAATACACGCAGGAGCAATACACAACCGTATCCGATCGCCTCCTTGGGGTTGTCTTTGGCGTAGCAGCTCAAATTGTTGAGGAAGACATCTGTTCGATGGAAGATGTTGACAGAGGTGCAAAGGTTGGTCTTCGCTGGGCACGAGGTCCATTCGAAATGATGAATCGAATTGGTGTTTCAGAAGCTTACCGAATGGCACAATCCTACCAATCCATTGCAGGTGAAGCATGGACGCTTCCTGCTTTCTTCAAGGATCAATCCGACGCTTCAACAAACTGGGATTTCTCTTACGTTGATTCATCAATTGAAGACGGAATCGCAACCATCACCATCAACCGTCCAGAAGCCATGAATGCATTGAACGAAGTCGTTGTCGCTCAACTTACTGAGGCTGTTCAAGCCGCCGATGCAGACAGCACTGTCTCGACCATTGTTTTGGATGGAGCCGGCAAGGCTTTCGTAGCAGGTGCAGATGTCAAGTTCTTTGTCGATAAGATTCGCTCAGATGATATTCCAGACATTGAAACATTCACGGAGAACGGTCACGTGCTTCTCGCAGCCCTTGAGGATTCAGCAAAGACAACCATTGCCCTGACAACAGGACTGGCTTTGGGTGGTGGACTCGAACTCGCACTCGCTTGCGACTACCGAATCGGAACGCGCAGAACGCAATTCCGATTCCCTGAAACGAGCATTGGAATTTATCCAGCCCTTGGGGGTACACAGCGCCCAGCTCGAATCGCAGGTCGAGAACTTGGACGATGGGCAGTTCTCGCTGGAAACTTCATGAACGCTGAAACTGCAACCGATCTCGGACTTGTGACACACCTTGTCGACATCAACGACGTTCCAAATTGTATCAAAGACATCCATGCATCAGGCAAACCAGACGACAAGTATCCTGGTAAACCAATGAATGAAAACAGCCCAGTGGTCAAGTTTGCTAAGAAATTCTTCTCCGATGGAAACATGGCTGCTTTGCTATCTGGCAGCTGCCCGGAAGGGTTCGATGCTGAAGATAAGACCGTTGCACGACAACTCAAGTCGCTCAAGTTCACGGCTCCGATTGGATTAGCTATGGCAAGTGAACGAATTGATGCGACAGCATCAATGTCCCTTGATGAGGGTCTACAACTTGAGTTGCAAGGATTGGATCGAATCTTCTCAACCGAGGATGCTCTCGAAGGCCTTAGCGCATTGATTGAAGGTCGAAGAGCGACCTACAAGAACGCCTAAACCCAGCAAGACTGCATCTTCTGAATGGATTCAACAATCTTCTCGAGGTCGATGGATTCTTCCTGCTCTTGTGCAAGTAAAATTCGATTTTCAACCGCCTCGACGAGATCGTCAGATGGTTCCTCATCCAACATATCGGTCAGCACTTCCTTCAACGATTTTGATTGACCACGCAAGATGGCGATGTGTGCCTTCAATTCTTCCTCATCATCTCGAGGTGAACGGACGTTGGAAGTCAAGCCATCACCTCAATCGGGGTTTCCTGTCTTTCAGCGTACCATCGATCCCATGGAACAACATCTTCCTCAGTCCAATGTTGAAGAGGCCCCTGAAGACCGATTGATGAGCCATTGTCGGGTCCGAGATTTCGACTCTGTTTGATGCCTGGCGCTCCAAGGACAAGGGCTGATGAGAGAATTCCTTGAGCGATTGCGAGACTGTTCTTGTCGGTACCGCTCCAATATGCTTGGAAACCAGGGTGGGTATGAACCCACACTCTGAAGGGAGCCATCATCCCAACTGGTGGGCGAAGAGGGACTCGACCTGGCGAGCCCCAATCAATCTGTATCGCTCCGTTTGCATCGATGAGTACAGAGGTCTCAAGACCAGCAATCAATGAGAGGTTGTACACCAAATCCCACCGTCCATGCTCAGCAGCATTCCTTTGCACGTCAAGGACATCATCGGTCTCAACTGCTTGAGCCTCAGCTTGGATGCATGCTCTCATCCATTGTTCGTAGTTGATCCCTATCGACTCAAGTTCCATCACCGGAATCATGCTTTCACCTCAGGGAATTTGAGTTCGCCAAACATGATGCTTGACATTCGTTCTCTAAGGGGTGGCTGATTTCTCAACTGTCCCATGAGCCATGTTGCTGCAGCCGCTGCGGCATTGACGTAGCCAAACTGAATGTTTCCTGCTGCGATTGCTCCTGCAATTTGACAACTTGCAGGTTCATGGTCGGGCGTCATCATAGCGACAAGAGCAGAATCCGAGTTATTCGTGAAATAGACGTGTCCATCACCCGTTGATCTCAAATCAATCCATGGGACATTGGTTGCGTGAACAAGTCTTCGTGGATGCGGTCTATCTACGCCAATGATGATAAAATCATAATGCTCTAATTGTTCCTTTTCTCTTAGGTTCACTGGATTCGATTGAACGTTAACGAAGTTTAATTCATTAAATCGACTTGCCAACACATCGGTTTTTCTCTTCCCAATATCTTTTGAAGTAAATCTTTGATGCCCTAAATTTGATTCTTCAACAATATCTCCATCCATGAGTTCTATTGTGCAACTTATCTCTATTTTATTCAACGCAGGAACAACGAGTTCAGCAACCATTCCTCCAATTCCACCTGCACCAATAATCAATATCTGTGGCGTACGCTTCGCAGTCATGTTAAGTAAACAAATTCAACAGTATATCAACTAAGGTTGAATCAGGGGGAGCTTCTTAATTGGAGGTGCTACACCCAAATCTTCTGGGAAGTACAACTCTGCTTCAGGGATTGGGATTGGAACAATCTCCCGTCCAATGAGGGCGACACGACTCGGACGGCTCTCGGAGAGAACTTCTCGGCTGACTTGAGGTGCGAGTTCATTCGAGAACGAGAGGATATCATCATGACTTGGCATGTTCTCCATCGAAAGATTTTCCCGGCTGTGACCGACATAGACGTATCCCTTTGCTTCGATGAAGTCAGGGTCTGCACGGTTATCGAGTTCAGCAAACTCCTTGATGTGCGTTGATGACATGTTCACGCCTTTCATCAGAGTATGTCGACAAACGATGCGTGTGTCAAGGCTTGGAAGCAAATCGATTGTTTTCTCAAACTGATCCCATGCACCACTGTTCCACTTTGGGCGACACACGTCATCGAAGACTTGTTTGTTTGGAGCATCAACAGAAACGTAAAGTTGAGTTGGAAGTGTGTCGAGGTTTTCCAGGACTTTCGGTAATGTCCCGTTGGTGACAAGCATTGTTGTCATACCATGCTTATGGCACAAATCCATATATTCACCGAGACGAGTGTAGAGTGTTGGTTCACCGTTCAATGAAATGGCAACGTGTTTTGGATCCTGGGCTTCGAGAAACTTTTCTCGTGGAACCTTGTCGTTTCCACCAAAACCTGAGAGCAATCGGCGTTGAGCACGTACGCTCTCGTAGAGGAGTTCAAGGGGATCTTGATCGGTCAACTCAAGGGTATCCATGTGTGGTTCTCGCCAGCAATAGGTACATGCGAGGTTGCATTGGTCAACGACGGGTGACATTTGCATGCACGTATGACTCTTGACGCCGTAGAATGTTCCCTTGTAACATGCCCTGTCACGGAGTAGAGATTCTTTGGTCCAGTGACAGGTTTTGACACCGCCGTGTTCTCCGACAATGTGATATCGTTGCTTCTGCAGTTTCGCTTTGAGTGCCGGGTCCATACCCATGTTTATTCCTCCTGTAGCCGGATTCCACTGTCGATGAACGGTTGGGAACGGCTCGGATGGATGCCGCTCAGTTATTTTGTTCTTGAAGGAAACGGTTCTTATGGTGTTCATGATAACACCTGATTTATTTATTACACCTATGTGTTGGCAAGTTTACCTCGCCTTTGAATAGGTAGAGCACCACAATTAGAGTGAGGATAACCATGGATAAGGAACTCCAGACATACACCGACCAAATTATCGATCAGCAACAGTATCGTTCAGGAATTTTTTCCGATATACTGTCGCCAATAGCTAACGCTATCGCAGGCTTTCGCTTTTCAGCCAACAAGCGAGCAGCATACCATACAAGGAGGGAACAATAAATGGATCGTGAATTAGAGGCGTTTGTTGATCAGGCTCTCGAAGGACAAGTGTACCGAAACGGTATATCCTTCATGCCTGGTTTCGTTCGTCGCATTGCTTCCATGCTTCGTCGTTCTTGATACGAAGGCAACGCCTTTGAATCATGAGTCGCTCGTATGAGCATGTCTAAGTGGGCTCCGCATTTGATCGGATTGCTCACACCTGCATCGGCTGCGATTACGTTGCTGATTGGTGGTTGGTGGATGTTGACGCCAATCATCTTGTTGCTTGGTTTGTACCCGTTTCTCGATACACTTGCAGGTTCGTCAACGGTTCACGATATCGAAGAAGAGGGTCGAGGCCACAATGTGATCGTCCATCTCCATGGCATTCTCGTTCCAATCGTCGTCCTTTGTCTGTTGTATCGAGTATGGGATGGACTTGGAACAGTTTCAATCGTTGTTCCTGCCCTCTCCGCTGGTCTTGCTACGGGGGCTGCAGGTGTCGTTGCAGCCCATGAACTTGGACATCGAAGGCCACGTTCTGCGAGTTGGTGGCTTGGTCGTCTCGATTTGTTGTGTGTATTGTACCTTCATTTTACAGTTGAGCACAACCACACGCACCACAAACACTGGGCGCGCAAGGTTGATCCAACAAGTTCTCCTTGGGGGCGTAGTGTCTACGGTCACTTGGTTCGAACCGTTCCAAAACAACTTCGAAACGCATACAGAATTCGAAAGAAGGATACGACCATTTCAATCACACTGGAACTCGTCGTACTGGCATCCCTTGCTGTATGGGGATTACCTTTCCTTGCAGCATTCGTAGGACAAGCCTTTGTCGCCATCTACCTGCTTGAGTTTGTCAACTTCATTCAGCATCACGGACTTGAACGCGGTGAAGACGAACGTCCGAATGCAGGACACGCTTGGGAAAGTCGAACGCGATGGTCTCGATACACGCTCATGAATCTCCCTCTCCATGCCGCCCACCATCTTCGCTCAAGCACACCGTACGAGCGACTACGTCCCTACGATGAGTCACCACAACTTCCTGGTGGATATTACCAGATGTTTTGGCTTGCACTTATTCCACCGCTGTTCAATCGGCTGATGCAAAAGTCTGCCAATCACTCTGGCGGTGTTGGTGGAGCATAGCCTCCATCAACAGCTTCCTGAACAATGGCCAAGTCGGATTCGACCATCATCTGAATGAGTTGCTCAAAGGTCGTTTTTGTTTCCCAACCGAGTTTCTCCTTTGCATAAGCAGGGTCACCAATCAGAAGATCAACTTCTGCAGGGCGGAAGAATTTCGGGTTGGTTCGGACGCGAACCACGCCGTTTTGGTCGGCAGCGATGGTATCGACTCCTTCACCAGACCATGTAAGGTCAAGACCGATGTGTGAAAAGGCAAGGCTGATCATGTCACGAATGCTGTGCGTACGTCCAGTTGCGATGACGTAATCATCAGGCTCATCCTGCTGGAGCATCTTCCATTGCATCTCAACGTAGTCTCCCGCAAATCCCCAATCACGCTTGGCATCAACGTTGCCAATGTGGAGACATTCATCGAATCCATGCTTAATGCGTGCTGCCATCATGGTCACTTTCCGTGTCACGAATTCAAGACCACGTCGAGGGCTTTCGTGATTGAAGAGGATTCCAGTACAGGCGAACATATTGTACGATTCGCGGTAATTTCTGGTAATTTCAAAGGCCATAACTTTCGCACAACCGTACGGTGAGCGAGGGTGGAACGGTGTTTGTTCAGATTGAGGAACTTCCCGGACCTTTCCGTATTGTTCACTTGAACCCGCTTGGTAAAATCGGCAATCTGGTGCGTGCTTTCTTACAGCCTCGAGACAACGTAGTGCTCCAAGTCCAGTAATGTCAGCGGTCATCATTGGTGAACGCCATGATTCAGGCACGAAGGACATGGCGCCAAGGTTGTAGAACTCATCAGGCTTAACTTGATGGACAGCGTTGTCGATCGAATTTTGGTCAGCCAAATCACCGTTGAGAAGGTGGAAGTTTTCGTTGCTCATCAAGTGGTTGATGAGGTTACGACCGAGGCTTGGTTGTGAAACACGGCGAACCAATCCATAGACTGTGTAACCCTTTTCGAGGAGCAATTCAGCAAGGTATGAACCATCTTGTCCGGTGATTCCGGTAATGAGTGCCGTCTTTCCGCTCATAGCGATTCCTGCGGCTTGCCTTTTTTCAAAGCGTCGCAACAAAATGTAGAGTCATTCGATACAAACCATTGTAAAGAAATAACGTCGCGATTCTAACTGCATGCAAAATTGCTGGAGATATTGAGATGCTTGAAGTCCATGGCCTTACCAAGAGTTTCGGGTCTCTCGATGTTCTGAAAGGCGTCAACATGCAGGTCGAAAAAGGTGAGATGGTTGCCCTTATGGGTCCATCTGGTTCAGGAAAATCAACCCTACTCAACATCATTGGAGGATTGCTTGCTGGTGATGGTGGAAGCATCACGCTTGATGAGCGAACCTATGGGCAAAAAGGACCGTCGAGCGTCGTCGATGTTCGTCGAAACAAGGTCGGTTGGATTTTCCAGGATTTTCATCTCCTCGACAATCTCTCTGCTATCGATAATGTCGCCATTGCGCTTGAACTGTCAGGAGTTCCCTCTGATGAAGCGGTTGCTGCAGCTGAAGACGCATTGCAAAAAGTCGGTCTTGGTGATCGCCTCAATTTCATTCCAGATCAACTGTCAGGTGGCCAGCAACAACGAGTTGCAATTGCCCGTGCAATTGCAGGAAATCGACCGGTTCTGCTTGCGGATGAACCGACTGGAAATCTCGATATTGCAAGCGGTAAAGAAGTGATGAAACTGTTCAAGGATTTATGTCATGATGAAGAAAATCCGATTTCGATACTGATGGTTACTCACGATCCGGATCTGGCATCCAATGCCGATCGCATGCTGCTGCTGAATGATGGGAAAACAGAAGCCTCCGACATTCGCTCTGCTTGGGGTCTTGATGAGGCAGGTGAGGAAGAATGAGCGACGATGCACCAGATTTGAAGGAGAGTGACTTCGGCCAAGGCCGCTCTCGCATTCGGCGCTACCAACATTCCTTGATGGAACTACCAAGCCGACTTCGGCTCGCTGGACAGAGTGCCTGGCGCGGTAAAGAGCGCGGAATGGCGGTCATTGCCGGTGTTTTCCTTGCTTCTCTTGTAATCACAACCGTTCTTGCATACGGCGTTGGACTGTCCCAATTGTTCTTCGAAGAATCCTTGGATTCTGAACCGTTCGATGCGAAGATTGAGTTTGCACGAACACCAGTTGAAAATGCATCTGGATGGTCAAACAATACAACGACGATGACCGAAGTTTGTGATGAATTGATGGACGAATTTTCCGAATTTAATGACTGTACACTTGTTCTTGGACGCCAGGGAATCCACAGTGGTGGCTTTTTCAATATAGAGTTCGTTGTCGCTCAACCACTCGAAATGCGAGCGATTTCGGACAACGAAAACCCTCTTTGGGATTCGATGAATTTTGACTATCCAGAAGCTCTTGATAACGGCCCTCCGATTTCAGATAAGCGAGCCATTCGATTCCTCGGGCCAGAGGCTTTTGATGGTGAATTGGCCGACAGGCTTGGTGAAAACATCATCGCCGGGCTTGGTGAATGGCCAACGCCTGAAAACATGAGTGCGAATCGAGGCATTATTCTTCCATCCACTATCGCCAGCGAGGCGCAAGCCAAGGTTGGTGATGTCCTTGATGAACTCACATTCGCTTATGTTGTCGATGAATCAACCCTCCTCGAAGCGAGCGTTACTGAAGACAACTGCGCAGGAGAAATCACGCCTGAAAACAATGAAATGATCTATTGTCGAATGTGGATGGTCGTTGAAAATTTGACCGTCATGGGAATCTACGAACCATGGGACTTTGGTAATCCAACCCTCCCATTCAACCCGATTTTTACGACATGGGAAGTTCTAGAGGAAGCACAACGAGCGACGCTCATCGATAACGACCACATGTATCTCGGTGTTACCATCGATCGAGGCCAACTGCCGACATCTTCAACCGCTGATGCCGCTGACTGGCTTGAAAATCTGGGTACAGAGGTTCAAGATGGAAATTACACCGATGCAGGTATTGAATTGTACTACACTGATATTGTTTCAGGAACCATTCTTTTCCTCAACATCTTCCTCGGATTGATTCAAATCTTTGACTACATCATTATGATTCCTATCGTCTTTTTGTCCATCGCCGTTCTCATTTACGGGTTGGTTTTATCCCTTGAACAACGACGCCGAGAAGTCAGTATTCATCGCGTCATAGGAGCGGATGGGAAGAGTCTGCAAGGCATGGTGCTTCTGGAATTGTTTGTGATGTCTTCCGTGGCTTGGCTTATTGGATACATTTTGGCGCTCATGGCGGTACCTATCGTCCTCTCTGCTGTAGGATTCATGGAATTCCGAACCGGTGACTTCGATGTCAACCCAACACTCGGCATAGGCTCGACACTGTTCACTGCCATTGCTACACTTGGACTTGCTATGATCTTTGGACGAAGCCGAGCTCGAGATTTCATCGAACTTGAAATCGAAGAAGGGGTTCGCAAGACAACAGTGAAAGCTGAACCAAAACGATGGCTTCACTGGTCAGCCTTCCTTTTTGGAATGCTTGCAGTCATTGACACATGGCTCGAGATGAACGGAAGTGAGGACGGCATTGTTTCCAATTTCTTCATTGAAGGATTGATCGGTATCATCGGTCCGTTTGCCTTGTGGATTGGCGGTGCGCTCTTACTTGGAAGAATTGGAGCAAAAGGCCCCCAAATCATGCAACTCTTGTTTGGGCGCTCACCACTCCTCAAAGATGTCAAGCGTGGACTGAAAGGTTCAGGATCTGCTGAATCCGTCAACAGACTTGCAGTCATTATGCTCCTCACACTCTCTATCGTTACCTTAGCAGCAGTTCAAGGCTACACAGGAACGCTTGTCGATGAAAAAACGGCTGATGCAACGGTCGGTTCGGATTTGCAAATCTCAACTGAACTCGCCATCAATTCGACAACACTCATCTCTCTTGTGAATGAATTTACAGATGGTGATGTTCGTCCAGTTGCTACGACCGTACCAGAAATCACGCTGGCTGACGAACAGGGTGGCGACAGTCTGCAAACGTTCGTCCTTTTGGACAGAAATGACGACGTTTTACGTTGGAGTGAGCAATCGATTCCGGGAACAGACATTGGCTCTGCAATGAAGGGTTACGCCAACAACGGTTTCTCGGCTGGGGAAGATTCAGCCTATTCACTCGATTTGCCTGGTTCTGACCGTGGTGGTGATGAAAACCGGCTTGATGATGTCTTACTCAAGCCTGGTGATGAGAAATCTCGTGAGATCACCTTCGTTTGGGAAAAGATCGAATTCAATTTCACCTCTGGTGGCTCTGAAGAGACGGATCCTCTCGCCTTGTTTGAAGCCTACACTCGTCTCATGGAGGGGGATTGGAGCGGGCTCAATCTTTCCGGCCAAGACTTGAACGAGCGAGATTTGGGACGTGTTGACCTATCCAATACAAATCTTGCAGGAGCAGATCTTTCAAGCCTGAACATGAGCGAATCTATTCTTCTTGATGTCAACTTGAGCGATGCTGATTTGACTGGTGCCAACCTTGAGAATGCCATCCTTGTGAACTTCATGGGTGGGTCATTGGAGGATGCTGATTTCACAAATGCGAACCTTGCAGGTGCATTTGGATTCTTTGACCTTTCAGCAGCGATTTTGTCGAACACGACTTGTCCTGACGGAACCAATAGCGATGAGACTGGATGTGCAGGTGGTGCAAGCGAAATTCCTCCGCCGTTAGCAGCAGATCTCTTCTTTGCAGACACGCGTGTTCAACTCATTGTAACACCGTACACGACCTCAATGTACTACATGGGAACACACGAGTACATTCCCGGCGTTGGAGCGGCTACAATTGAATCCGCGTTGATTATTGGTGAAGATTCATGGCGAGACCTTGTTGGCGATGAGACGGCAGACAACTTCACTTCAAAGACGTGGATTGTACGAGTTGATGGGCTATCTGGAGAAGCATTGGAATCTCTTGCTTCACAAATCAAAGCAGATGCTCGCGTGTCAGGTGTCCTTGACTGGTCGAGCACACACAAGGAAGTTGAGCGAAATGGAGGCTTGATTTTCGGAACACCTGGATTGCTTTCCTTGCAATTTGTTGTAGCAAGCGTTGCAGCAGTTGCATCAAGTTTCGTTTTCCTATCCCTTGTTCTTAGCCAACGTCAGAAAGAGTTGGCAGTCCTGCAAGCGATAGGAGCATCTCCGAATCAAATTATTCGATTGGTTCTGTTCGAGATTCTCTCGATTGTTGTCGTATCGATGGCACTTGGCATTGTGCTAGGAGCTGGACTTGCATTGTCCTTCAACGGCTTCTTTGACATCTTTGGATTCATCTTCCAGATTTTTGGTGGCTCCTCAACAACGATACAACGTACGCTTGTGTATCCTTGGTCACAGATTATTCTCGTGTCCTTGGCAGTCTTTGCTGCGGTTGTCGTCGCCTTGTTGGTCACAACACGACGAGCGTTAACAGCAGACTTGGCCAGTGTGCTGAAGGGGGAATGAACATGAGCGAAACAATTCTTGAATCGGATGGATTGTACCACGTGTACGAATCGAAGGCAGAAGATGGTAACGTCGTAGCGTTGCGTGGTCTTCATATCAACATGAAAGCCGGAGAAGCCATAGCAGTTGTAGGCCCTTCAGGATCTGGAAAATCGACCCTCATGAAGTGTCTTGGTGGACTGATGAAACCAAGTGCAGGTTCAGTCAGTCTTGCAGGAAAGAACATGACTCGTTTGAAAGGACAGGAACTGGTTGAACTTCGCCAAAAGACGGTCTCATTCATTTTCCAAGAAGGAAATCTCCTGCCTGATTTGAATGCTCGAGACAATGTTGCTCAACCACTACGGCATCAAGGCGTATCTTCGAAGAAGGCACTCGCTCAAGCCGATGCTATACTGGAACGATTGGGAATGGCGCACCGAACACGCGCACTTCCTGCTATGCTGAGTGGTGGAGAACAGCAACGTGTAGCCATTGCCCGTGCACTCATTACACGCCCCCGATTGATTCTTGCAGATGAGCCAACCGGTGCACTCGATCCAGTCACAAGTCGGGAAGTCCTCGCCTTGTTCAAGGATTTGCACGAGAATGATGGTGTCTCGTTCCTGATTGTGACCCACTCCAAAGAGGTTGCATCGTTCGCAAACCGCTCACTGGAACTTCGAGACGGTCGATTTGTTGCCGAACACGGTGAATCCATCGATGTTGAAGATTTGAGCAAGGATCGTGAACTCATCATCGATGAAACCGGAACGGTGACACTTCCTCCGGATCTCTTGGTTCGCCTTGGAGGAGCAGGACGATACACGGTAGGAAATGTGGCCAGTGGTTATCTCTCACTGCAAGGCGATTCTGTTGAAGCCATGGGCAAGATGGAACTTGCACAGGTCTGTCCTGCCTGCAAGCATGACTATGTTGATAGCGATGAGCAGATGTGTCCATCATGCGGCTCCAGTCGGCCCATGGTGGAAATTCAAGCATGAAGCAACTTGTTTCATTTGTCAGTTATCTTGAGGGCTTCTCGGCTCTCTTCTTGTTTGCAGTGGCTATGCCAGTGAAATACATCGGTGGCGATCCTGAACTGGTTTCCCTCGTCGGTGCCATTCACGGAGGACTCTTTGTCGCATTCATCGCCTTGCTGTTCGTCGGTGTGGGACGTCAATGGAACATGACGGCATTGATTCACGGATTCATCGCAGCAGTCGTCCCAGCAGGGCCGTTTCTTTTCGATGGAATGCTCATTAGCGGTGAGTATGACCTTGAGAAAACAGAATTTTGACCATCAACTAAGGTGGAATGATTATATCCTTTGAATTCAAATACTACGTTAAGACGTGATAATCTTGGATGCAAAAAAAATCTTTCAACCGAAAATATGGTACATCATTTGTGGCGCTATGGCTTTAATTGGTGGAATTGAAAATATGATGAACGCTGAAACTTGGGCCAAAAGTGCTTGGGGTGCAGACGGCGTAAATGAACAAAGCAAAGCGATGGAGACGCTCTTCGGGCTCTTCATGTGTGGATTTGGAGCGATGGGCCTTGTTTGTGCTTTCGTGCTTGATGGAATACCCCAAGCCAAATTTGCGATAGTTAACGCAGGGGTCATCATGGCCTTCTTCCTTGCTATGTTCATTGTTCTGCCTGGAACAGGCTACGAAATGCCAGGTGTTGAGATGTTAGTACCGCCATTCTTGTTGCTCGGTGGTCTTCTTGCTGCCGGTTTCATGCACATGAATGGTGATGAAGCCCCTCTTACAGAGGCGTGAGCATGGATTGGAAGGAACAAGCACTGAACTCTAAAGTTTGGTTGATTCTTACTGCAATCATTCATACATTTGTGGGTATGCTCTCATCCTATGATTCGAGCAATGACAATGAAACCATGATTCTCGGGATCATGTTGATTATTCCTGTTTACATGCTTTATGCTGCCTTTATGACTGAAGGTCAAGCACAAGCACGTTTGGCAGCTGTATTTGCAGGCCCAATCGTGGTCTGGTTTCTCGTTTGCGCGGCTATGGGCTTGGAGCCCAATTACGCCACCGAGAACATCGAATGGAAGTTCTCCCCTGAGCTCATACCTCCGTTGTTTTTCTGGGGCATGACAGCACTCACTGGCCTATTGGGATGGAATGCGGAAGAATCCGCTTCGGAGGTTTGAACATGGATGTAAAACGTATTTTTCAACCAAAAATTTGGCTACTTGTATTCGCTTTGGTCCATACTCTTGGCATGAGTGCCGATCTTCTGCCTGTGTTAACCGATGACGAAGCTGCAGGTACACATTTAGGCGATACGGTCAATGATTCGCTTGTCGATGATGGAGGTGCAATCGAGGCTTATCAAAGCGGCATATCACAGGTGTATGGCATTGGATTGTCGTGGACCATCATCATGGTTGGTGGCGCCTTCTGGACACGCGGGAAGTCACAGGCTCAACTGAGCGTTTTGTTCGGAGGGGGATTATTTGTGACAGGTTTAACCTTGGGTGTGATGGGTTCGATGGTCGGTGATGGCTTCGATGCGTTTGCCTTCGTCATGACCTCGCTCTTCGCAGCCCCGATCATCGCCAGTGGTATTCTTCATCTTGAAGATGAAGCCGAAGAACCGGCTGCATCGTCCAGTGATGCTTGAAGAAGAATTGGATTTGGAATCAAGCCGCTTTGACGCCTTGAGGCCAGAGTACGAGAATCAGCGTCTTACCACGCGTCTTTGGTGTGTGTGTTGATTCTGGGTCCATCCATACAATCGATCCAGTAGGATAGGTTCCATCCTCATCCCAGACTTCTCCTTCAAGGACGACATAGCATTCGCCACCAGGATGGCTGTGTGGCATGAATGCATCCACTTCGACTTCGGATTGTGCCTCATAGAGAACCAATGATGTCTTCTCTTCACGCTTGAGTTTACCTAAGCGAACCCCTGTGCCGAAATCCTTCCAAGAGATGTTTTCAGCGAGCCAATCCTCGTCAATGTTGAAACTGAGCCAGTCCGCCATATCGTGTGTGAAGACCATGTCATGGCCACCACGACCTGTTTGAATAGGTATTCGGTCGGGCTTACTGTTCTTCGTTGTCTTCGAGTGCGTCGAATTTTGCCTTCATCGTCGGATTGTTTCGTGTCAACTTCTTGACCGACAAATCTTGCGCCTTGTCGTTTGCCAATCGGTAATTGTTCCCCGATTTCAGGAGTTGTTCCTTGGTTTTCTGCAGTTCATCAATCGACTTGTCGATACGCTTGATGGCTTCCATGAATTGTCGGGATGCCAAATCGTAGTTCTTGGCAAAACGCTCTTGGAAGTCGAGAAGGTCGTTCTCGAAATTTTCGATTTCAATGTTCTGCGATTTGATGAGTGCAAGCTCATTTCGAATCTCGATGGACTTAAGCGCTGCATTTCGAAGAAGCGTAATAATTGGGATGAAGAACTGTGGGCGAACGACATACATCTTGTCGTATTTGTGCGACATGTCGACAATTCCGTCGTTGTAAAGGTCGTTATCGGCTTCGAGAAGTGATACGAGAACTGCGTACTCACAGCCCTTCGCCTTGCGATCCTTGTCGAGCTTTTCGAGGAAATCTTCGTTCTTTTTCTTGCTCTTTGTTTCGTCACCCTCATTCTTCATCTCGAACATGATGGAAATGAATTGGACATCGTTGGCGTCGGCCTCCTTGAAGATGAAATCGCCTTTGGTTCCCTTTGAAGCATCATTGTCCTTCTCGAAATAGGCACGAGGGAACGCCGTTGAACGGAGTTTGTTAAATTGCAATTCACAATGTTGTTCCAAGGTTTCACCAAGCATCTTGGTGCTCAATTTCATCTTCATATCCTTGCGAAGTTCGATTTCATCATCCTTCATTTGGATGATTTGGTCTTTCGCTTTGAGTTCAATTTGATGCTTCTCTGTAAGCGTTTTTTCCATGAGAGATTTTTCTGTGTCTGCATTGTTGACACGGTTCTGCAACTCAAGGAGTTGATTTTGAAGTGGATTGGTTGCATCACTTACAGCGATTTTGATCTCCATTTCCTTCTTCTGAAGATCGCCTTTCAATCGTTCAATCTGTTTGTCCTTGTTGGCAAATTCACTGTCTTTTTGTTCGATGATTTTTGCTTCCGCCAACTGAATGGCCATAGCATGAGCTTTCTCTGCATCAGCAATACGGCTAGCTAATTCTGCTTCAAATTCAGCGCTTCGGACTTGATTTACAATGGAGGCGTAACCTGCAGCGTCCATTTCGAACTTTTGGTGACAATGTGGGCATTCAATATCGCTCATGGCGTTATCTTATCTCGACCGTATATAAAAAGTCATGAAAGGAGACGATGGCCAATCATTGTGCAGTTTCCCAAAGGTCGAGAACCTCTTGAGGCTCTTCAAGCATACCAACTTTCGTTGCCGTAATCTCGCCTTGTGCATTGACGAACATGACCGTTCCCGGTGAGGTTACGCCAAGTTCTTCTCCAGCATCAACTCCCTTCATGAAGGCGTAGGTGGTGAGCGTAACGCCTGTATCACCGGATTCGTCATCATCATCAAAGGCATTAGCAGCCTCATGCCAGTCCTGCAAGGTGATTCCACTCGCGTTTTCAGCAGGATCTGTTGACATCACAAGTACAGGAAGTTCTGGAATCGCCTCCCAAATAGTGAACATCGAGGTGTGGCAAGGATTGTTGCACCATTCTGCTGAGAACATAACAATGAACGGTGCGCCTGACATCTTTGCTTTGTTGTAGGTCTTGCCATCGTCGCCTAAACTCGAGAATTGGGGGAAGGCTCGCACCTCTTCGCCATCATCGGATGTGCATCCAGCAAATCCCGTTGAAATCATGAGTAGAACGACGAGAATGGAAAGATTGGCCTTCATCGTTTCGTCTCCCCCGGCTAATGCTATTGAAATGTTTTCTTTTCAGGTCTCGCAAAAGCCCAAATACGACAGGCCGAATCAAGTCATATGAAACATCGCTTGATGCTCTCAATCGCCGTTGTTTTGTGCTTTGTTCTACCAGTCGCTCATGCAGACGACTCCTCTCATTCGTGCATATCGGGTGATTCAACCGAAGACCGTGTTGGTTGCCTCGACTCGGATGGAGATGGTTGGTCGGATCCAGATGAGCACTGGAATGAGACGATGGGAGCTGACGCATTCCCAAACAATGCCTCGGAGCATCGAGATTTGGATGGTGACGGTCTAGGTGACAACATCGATTCTGATATGGATGGCGATAACAGCAACGATGATGTTGATGTGTGGCCAGAGGATTCAGGTATTTGGTCGGATTCTGATGGAGATGGATATGCAGACCAAGGCTTGCACGCCCTCTCTGACAATTGTCCATTCATCTATGGCAAGAGCAAAATTCGACTGAAAGGGTGCTCAGACATCGATGGCGATTTCATGCCAGACGAATACGATGACGACGCTGATGGAGATGGAATTCGAAACGAAATGGAGCGAGCAGCATCTTCGGGAACCATCCTTTACGATCCATACAATGCAGATTCAACACCTCTTGATTCGGATATGGATACACTTCCTGACGTGCTTGATGACGATAACGACAACGATGGTTGGCCGGACGATGTTGAACTGGATAGGGGCTCAGGTGCCTTTGATCCAGAATCAACGCCATTCAACATGTACATGGGAGTCAATTCAGGTTTCTTCTATCGAGGTGGACTCAATGGAGATTCCTTCACAAGCGAGTACGATCCTGAAAGTTTTGAGATATCACTGTCCGCATTGAGTGAAATTGTTTTCGAGGAATTGGTCATTCCACTCCTCCTCGTTCCGATTTATTTCGCAATTTTCTTTGCTCGTCGAGGTGAGTTTCGAAAATGCTTGAAGCAAATTGAAGAAGTATCAACACCATCTGAACTTATGGAACTTGAAAAGACGGTAAACACGATGGTCAAGGAACGTACAATCAAGGTGTATCATGGCCTCGTGCTCCGTAACGCATTGGAAGAGAAGGAATCCGAATTTGGTCTCGAACCTCACCAAGAGTCCAAATCTGAGGAAGAATGATTGTTCAAATCCACACATCATTGGATGCTGTCAAATCACTTTCAGTATTTCCAGTGTTAACAACACCTCGAGGTTCGATAAGCATGATTTTACATTCCTCTTTGGCATAAGGACGGTGTTGAACCCCTCGAGGGACGACGTACAGTTCACCAGCATTCAATTCCATTGTTTCGGATTCAAATTCAATGAACAACGCCCCTTCAATCACCAAAAAGAATTCATCTGTATCCGAGTGATTGTGCCAGACAAAATCGCCTTCGACCTTGGCAATTTTAATCTGATAATCGTTTAATTCGCTGATGATTTTGGGCGTCCAATGTTCTTTGAATAATGCAAATTTTTCTTCCAAATTGATTTTCTTCATAGTCTCACCTTAATCTGCTAATCATTCGATGAAAGTGATGAACGCCTCGTTCATGTTTTGCTGAATAACGTCCTCTTTTGTAGGAACTCGAACGAAGTCCCTTCATGCAACTTTCAACGACGAATTGATCCTGAACCTCGACCTTATCCAACGCAGCACCAGCACCTTGTTCCATCAGTTCTGGATGTTTCACATAACTTCGAAACAGCACGGTCGTTGAATCACATCCATTTGGAACAACAACGTTGATTGACACGCCCCATGGATAGACGTTGATCATGAGATTCGGAAAGAACCACCAGTAGTATGCAGCGATTCGTTTTCCAGAATCAACGGATGATTCAGGAAGTTCAAAGCATACATCGCCTTCTTTTGCCATACCGATTTGCAAAACACCATGTTCGAAACATTCTGTTGTGTATCCATCCTTGTCAAGTGCTTCATTCAGTTCAGGATGCACGTAGGGAATGTGAAATCCTTCCAAATAATTGTCAACATATAGCATCCAATTCGTGTTGATGTCCCAATTTCTGTCCTTTTCAGGATTATAGTTCAAATCAGAAAAGAACCAACTAAGCCGTTCTTGTAGAGGTTGAAGTACGTCTTGCAATTCAACTCCAGGTTTCAGCGAGGTAAACTCAAACCCATTCCATGTTTGCAAATCAAAGGATGGCAAGTTGTCGTCTTCACTTGGAAAATCAACAACGTCTTCAAATCCAGGCATGTGCTTGAGTGTACCATCTCGATTGAACGTTCGTCCATGGTAAGGACATTGAATCGTTTTCGAACACGAATGTTCGTGACACAGAACCATGCCTCGATGTGTACAAACGTTTGACAACATGTGGGTCGAATCACCATCTTGAATGCGAATTATTGGTTGGTTGAGAAGACGTCCGATGTGATCGATTGGTGTAACACCGGATGTGAATTGGTTGCTTGAACCAACAAACTGCCAACTTGATTTGAAGACCTTGAGGAGTTTACGAAACCGCTTTTCATCGGTATAAAATTTGGATGGAAGCGTCTTCGCAACTCGGATATCCGAATCGATCAGGTCTCCCGACATGAGTCGAATGTTGTACCTCATTCTCTTGAGTCTTGGGGTGTCTTGAAAACAGGAAAAGTCTTGCTAAAGGCATGGCGGAACCTCTTGCACTTCCTGAGTTTCCTCCCGATGGCCCATGGTCTGCCTATGTTTTGCTCGTTATTTGGATGCCATTGATTCTCAGAATTCTATTCTTGGTCCTACCTTTTCGAAAAGCGATCAAAAAGCTTGCTCCACATACTGGTTGGGCCTTTAAACAACTACGCGAACTTCCAGTCCGAGGTTTCGGTATTCTGGCAGTCAACGAAATACTTGCCTTTTTGATTCCACCATTTGTCGTCTTGATGCTTCGCTTGCTCCTCGATCCAATAGGTTGGCAATCTTGGGATGAGGTTTCCGTGTTTGGAATGGTACTTCTTTCGATCTTGGTCACTGTTTGGGTTATGCTTGATATGCTTCGAATTTTCAGAGTTCGAAGGATGCTGAAGGCGATTGACCGTTACGATGTTGATAAGTTAAGAAAAATTGCAGACGCAGGTCTTGGTGTTCGTGGGTGGTTGAGAAAATTCTCAGGCAAAGACAAGGCAGAAGAGCCCGAGCCAACAAAGAATCGTGTAGCGAAGAGGTCAGCAAAGATATGGGCTGGGAGAGCATTGATGGCAGGCCGCTTAACGCCACAAGGTTTGCTTGGATCGTTGGCAATCGGAGCTGCATTGGAAGCAGCAAAAACAGGTGCAGGTAAAATTAGCGATCGCATCGATCAAAAGATGCAAGAGGAATTCGATAAAATCGCTCAAGTCAATTCCAAAACATTACTCAATTTACTCATCCGTGATGTAGCAATGGGAATTCTTCCCTTGTTTGCCTTGGCAATTCTCCCATTGCTCTTGTGAATGAGAAAACGGGATACGGCTCGTCCTCCAATTGAACCGAGTCGTTCGTC
>JBMTJI010000012.1:0-58647 GCA_049438185.1 Candidatus Poseidoniaceae archaeon | reverse complement strand
CATGAGAGAGCGAGCAGTTGCACTCATTTGTTTGCTGCTTCTCTCATCGCTCTCGACCTCCGCGGCAGTACCTGAAGAGGATCAGAATTTCCAACCTTCACACACAGGCGTTGATTTTCCGGTCGGTTATGTTGACTTTGCTCAACAAGGTGGAGCATTCGAAGAGGAACATCGATTGGTTTACCCTGCCTTGAACAGTGGTGAAGAACAGGAAATGGCTGGAAATGGTCCGTTTCCTTGGGTTTTGTTGCTCATTGATGAGAATGAATCTCCTGATAACTACATGCTCATTTCAACGCGAATTGCTCAACGTGGGACGATGGTTTACATTCATACTGAAATCAATAGCGAAACAAACCCGACGTGGCAAAGTTTCATCGATGCGATACTCGATGTCCAGAGTTGGATGAATCAAGCGAATCAAACGAATAACATCGTTCTCGGAATGTATGGTTCGGTCGATGAGGAACACTGGGGCCTCATTGGTCATGGATACGGTGCAGTTTGGGCGTCCAACGCTTACATCAATTGGGACAATTTGGTCGATGATGAAATGCTCCAACCACCTCGTGCATTGGTCGGACTCGCCATGCAAGTTGATTCTGTCCAGGATCCTATGGTCACAAGTGGAGCTATGCCGAACATAGCACTGTATATCACGGGAAGCGCCGATGAGATCGCTCCTGCAACGGAGAACGTCATTCCTGTTCTGGAGAATGTTGACGGGCTCGCATGGCAAATCCTACATTCTCTTGGAGCCAACCACTATCAATATCAAGATACGTCTTCCTTCTTGGAAGACTTCAACGATGGTGACGCATCATTAACTCAAGAGGAGCAAATCGATCATGCCATGGCTCATATTTTGCCGTACTTTGATCTAACATTACGTGGCGACCATTCCAAGTTCAGAGAGGCCTTTAATCGTGAGAACAATCTCTACTCCTCCTCCGATTCCAATGGATACGTGGACGAGTTGTTGGATGATGCAAAGTTGATTCGGATTTCCAACGTTACCAGTCTCAATGGAACGGTGTTCAGCCCAGAAGATGATGCGAAATTTGAAGCGCTCTGGTCGATGAGAAATGGCGATGTCTACGCCGATTTACCCTCCACATGGACAATCGGTGGGCATTGCCTATTGGACAATGTGACGACCTATCAAGCGACGATTTCCGATGAGAATGTTTCGTGTACGGTTCCAATGCAGGGCATCGCACCAGGATCACACGAACTGCGATTGGTTGTTTCTGTTGAAGGTGGAACTGGATTTGCGAGTTTTGATTTCAATCGAACCAACGACCCTCTTGAATTCGAGCAACCATTGCCAGAACTTTTGGTTCCACAACGTGGCTCAGTCGTCCTTAACGGAACCGATATTGCAACGGATCCCGATGGTCAGGTTGTACGTATTCTGAATGCAACACTGCTTGAAAACCAATCCCATTTTAGTGTCGCCATAAGTCCTGATGGAACCTCCCTCACATTGTTTCATTCTGTTGATGAAGAATGGGAGGGAACGACTCGAATCGATGTCGATTTGGAGGCAGATGGTGATATTCTCGATCAGGCAAGCGTGATACTGAATGGTTCAATTCTACCGGTCAATGACCAAATCATTCAACTTTCAACCATCGAGCAACAAACGTTAATCGAAGACGGAGAGAGTTTGTACATCGATTACAGTCAGTATTTCACAGATCCTGAACAACAACCTCTCACCGTGCTCATCAATGGGGAAAGTCAAGGAGCAGGCAACACCGTCTCTTGGAATGTTTCAAACGATCTCTCGCTGATTGCCTTTACTCCTTTACCCGATGCCAACGGTGCTGAAGTGCTTCAACTTTCGATTACTGATGGATTCAACCCTCCAATCCTTGCAGATGTACCACTTCGTATTGAGGCGGTTGATGATGACTTCGTTGTTGATGAATCTGCTTGGACGATCACAATGGATGAAGAGGAAACAGTGCTTGTTGGTCTTGCTGCCTTTGCTTCCGATGTCGATGGTGATGCGTTAACGTGGACGGTCGAGTTGGACGGTGATTCGAAAGTTGTGGCTGCTTTGTCTGGCCAAGAATTGCTCCTTTCAGCTCGACTCGATGAATGGGGCGTCGATTCGGGTTGGTGGTTGAATGTAAGCGATGGTACGACAACGTTCACCAAGATGCTCAATCTTACCATCAACCCCCAACCCGACCGTCCAACGCTTTCGAATGCAACCGTAGAGCGAACTGGTGCTTCAAATCTGACTGTTATATGGGTATGGGACGATGCAGATGGTGATGATATGGACGTCACCCTTCGTTTCGATGGTATTGACAAAACTGGTGAGCGAACCTGTGATGCGCAAGGAGAATGTACGGAACGATTCGAAATGGAGTTGCAGCCAGGTGCACTCATCAACATCGATGTTATCGCCCGAGACCCATCGTTTTCTGATGTCTCAACCCGCTTACAATACCTCGTTCCTGAGGATCAATCGACATCAACTACGGGCGATGATACAGAGTCAAATTCAGGTGGAACACTGGTTGCAGCACTCATTATCGTTCCACTTCTTGCCGTTATCGGATGGCTCTTGTTCCAATTCCGTAAACCACCACAAGAACCAGCCCGAGAGGCTTCCTCAGGTGGCCTCCTTGCTCGTGCGGAAGCGAAAGTGAACCAATCATAGTGGAATGTTGCCGTGTTTCTTCGGCGGACTCCACTCTCGCTTGGAGCGAAGGATTGCAAGGGCTCTGCACAGGCGTAGTCGACTTTCCGATGGTTCAATGACATCATCAAGCCAACCGTTTCGAGCAGCGACGTATGGGTCGCCAAATTTTGCTTTGTATTCACCCACGAGACGTTGACGAACCTCTTCCTTTTGATCGTCCTCAACGGCGTTAATTTCGCGGCGATGGATGATGTTCACTGCCCCCTCGGCTCCCATAACGGCAAGTTCAGCGGTCGGCCATGCCACATTGTAGTCACTCTGCAAATGCTTGCACGACATGGCAAGATAAGCGCCTCCGTATGCTTTACGGGTGACGAGCGTGAGTTTTGGAACGGTTGCCTCCGCATAAGCAAACAACAGTTTTGCACCGTGTCGAATGATACCTCCCCATTCTTGAACAACGCCGGGAAGGAAGCCAGGAACGTCCTCAAAAGTGACGAGTGGGATGTTGAATGCATCGCAAAGTCGGATGAATCGTGCAGCTTTAATCGAAGCATCAATGTCCAAACATCCAGCCAGAACATTCGGCTGATTACCGACGACGCCGATGCTTCGTCCATCGAGACGAGCGAAACCGATGATGATGTTCTCAGCATAGTTCGGGAACAGTTCAAGGAATTCTCCATCATCAACTACTTCCTCGACAACACTCACCATATTGTATGGTCGATTGGGATTGTCTGGGACAAGCGTTTCAAGTTCGTTGTTGTTACGATCGATAGGATCCTCAGTTGGTACATGTGGTGATTCAGCATCGTTATGATCAGGCAAATAGGAGAGAATCTCTTGGACGAGGAAGAACGCATCATCTTCATCGTCCGCAACCAAGCATGCGATACCGGAACGCGAGGCATGGAGATTGGCTCCTCCTAAGCCGGCAGCATCGACTTCACCTCGTTGGACTTCAGGAGTCTCCAATGGCGAAGATAAGAACAGTTGCCCATGCTCTTCGCCTAAGATTGTGAAATCCGAAAGACTTGCAGCCAAGGCCGATACGCCAACGACAGGTCCTAAAACAAGGCTGATCACGGGAACGCGCCCACTGCATTGTACCAAACGGTCGAGCAATTCTCCAGTACCCGCTAGTGCATCGATTCCATCATGGGCGCGTTGTCCTCCACCATCCCAGACACAAATGAGCGGTGTTTTCGAGCGCTCAGCCATCTCCACAAGTTTGGCAATTTTCTTAGCGTGCATTTCACCCATCGAGCCACCATGCACGCTGAAATCCTGTGCGAAGCAGTAAATTCGTCGGCCTTCGATTGTTCCATGGCCAGTGACGACACCATCGCCCAAGGTCTGATGAAGGAACATGTTGTGATCGTTCGTTCGATGTGTCACAAAGGTGTCCACTTCAACAAATGAATCCGGATCCAACAACAAGTCGATACGATCTCGTGCAGTACCTCGGCCGGTGGCTCGAATGGCTTCCAATGCCTTTCGACCTCCTCCCGCACGAGCACGCTCACGACGCGACTTCAGTTCGGAAACGGGGTCACCAATTGGGCTCGCCATAAAGTGCTCAGAACCGATAAGGTTCTTCATCGAATCGCTTAATTCAAAATGGTTTGTTGCTGTTCTCCAAGCAAATTTTCTGCCATTGCGTCTGCAATATCCATGTTGTTGGAGAGTGCGAAATGAAGTTTGACGACAGCTGCATCAGGTGATGCGGTCAAACCGTGCCCTAGGAGTCCAATCTCTTGCTGAATTCGTCCCTTCGAGTACACGTTCATGTTGACTGGGCCGTGTATGCATTGATTCACGACCAAGGCTGGAATCTTCAGTTGTTGAAGCGCATCACGCAGTTCGATGTTCTGAGGGGCATCGTTGTTTGGATCTTCAATCGGCAGGTGTCCCAATCCAGTTCCATGAATCACCAAAGCGTCAACATCAGAGGACACAGCATCCTCAATTTCTTTTGTGGAAAGCCAAGGCCCAGCAATCATTTGACGAATGACGATGTCCTCGTTGTAACGAATAGCTTTCGAAGTCGTTGCACGAGGTTGAATTGTTGAGCGCGCTTCTTGGTAATGGTGTTCAAGTTGAAGATCAACCATCGTGTTTTCGATTTGAATGGTTGCAAGTGGCATCGTATTGACTGGACGAAACGCATCGCGACGGCTCGAATGGAGTTTCCTTACGCCGGTTGCAGCGTGGATTGAACACGCTCCATCGTCACTGGTTCTGTGCATGGATACAACGACAGCATCACTCAATTCACCAGTAGGTTGCGGCCCCTCTGCGGCCCATTTGACCGCTGAGATGAGGTTCTGTGCAGCATCAGAAGAAGCGCGATCGCTCGAACGCTGAGATCCGACAAAGGCAATTCGTCCCGGCGGATTCCCTCCGTTCCCACACCAGGCAAAGGCAACGGCTGAGGCTGTGATGTGGAGGGTGTCGGTTCCGTGGGTGACAACAACGCCAATGCATCCATCAGCAAACGCTTGTTCGGTTGCATCGATGATTTGGTTCCAGTGATTTGGTCGGATGTCTTCACTAAACATGTTTCCAATCTTGTGGACATCAAGATTCGCAATGCTCAAAAGTTCAGGAACATGCTCCACCAACTCGGATGGTTCGAACTGGGCTGTCACTGCACCAGTGGTATAATCGACCTTTGAAGCAATGGTTCCACCTGTGTGAACGATACGAACGTTTGGTAAATCTGGATTGATCGATGGTACGCTTGTTGGTGAAATTTCAGTTTCACTTGGTTGTTCAATCGAGAGTATTTCGATTGAAGAAAGAGGGTGGCTGATGTTGTATCCATTCGCGAGTTTAATGGTCATGTGATCCTGAACTGCAGGTGGAAGAACTACACCTTCAATCTCGGTTTCACCGTCATATGTTGTGAGTTTGATGTGGACGCGAGAACCGACATCAGGAGCGTGTGCCATAGTGCTTGGAGTGGTTTCTAGCCCTTCAACAATGCGATGGTGGTGCCGGGAGCGGGGCTCGAACCCGCGACCTTCGGATGTCTCAGACACCACAAGGGGCTTTGCACGTCATACGATCGCCTTGAAGGCTGCCCTATGAGTCCGACGCGCTACCAACTACGCCACCCCGGCCTGCCCTCGCCTGCGAAAACCCCCATTTGAAGAATGCGGGTTCAAACAGAAGGAATTCGACCGCATCCTTCATTCACTCTCACCCATCCGAAGGTGCATGGTCGACCTCTCAACGGCGATGACTGCGGCTCAAGGCGAACGCCGTCAGCGGACGCAAGGAGGGGACAAGGAAAAGAAAGTACGTCGAACAGGACGTAATCTCGGAATCGAACCGTTTGATCCCGTAAAGCATGTCCAAAAAGAGAAGGCAGAAACGGCTTCGATGTGGTTGGTTCTTGCCTTTTCTCTCACCATTACCTTGCTCATGCGTTATGTCCTGATGGATTCGACCGATCCTGAGAATTCAAAGATTCTCTACATCTTGCCGTTGACATGTATTTTCCTGATTCCAACGCTTCATCGAACTGTCATGCCAGAGCGATTCGTTGAACACTATGGTGGTGGGACGTGGTTCAAGGCTGCCTTCTTGCACACGTTCACCTTCCTTGCTCTATCCTTCCTTCTGGTGAATCCACCATTTGGTGACATCGCAGCCCCAGAACTCGCAAGTAAATGGACGGTCGTGACAGATGATGGCGATGACATCGCTTATCCTCATTCTATGGCTACCTCGAGTTCAACCCTGACCTGGCATACAGACGGTTCTCCGATTCTTGAAGGCGAGGCATGGTTACTGTTCGGTTTGATGGACAACGTCAATTCAGACGGGGCGGTCGTCGAGGTCACCCGTGAATATCAAGCGAATGAAACCGCTCGTGAAGACAACATCTCGTACTGGAACAACAATGCTGATCGAATTGCAAACGGTTCTTCAACATCGAACAGATCAGCACCAAATCTTACTCCGCATGGAGAGTTAGACCAACCCTTCTCTGTCTTCCTCGGAACAGACCTTGAGGAAGGGACACACAAAATTGTCGTGATTATCACTGAGCAAGGAGATCCATGGGAAAACGTTCAGAAGTACACATGGAACTTGATCGTCACGAGTGATTCTGCGGTTTAGGAAAGCAAATCCGAATGTCGGTTGAGAATCCCCTCAAACACGGCATCAATTTTCTTCGACATACGTAATTCGATGGTGCGTTGATGCAATTGTTGAATTCGGTACGTACGAATAAAACTGGCAAGGGGAGTCCACGATAAGACGTCAAGGAGGGCTTCGACTGTTTGGTTCATGAACTTCCGAACACACTTCACAACACCTCATTGTCGTCGACGCAATTCAAAAAGTGAAAGTGAACGTTCAGTTTCTCAACATCGAAACGAGTTTGGCGGTCATAGCATCCAACTGTATCTTTTCTCCGCCTCCTTCAACGAGACGATAATCGACTTCAGCCATGATTTCGGTAAGGTCAAGCTTGTCCATTTCTGAGATAAAATCGACGTTGTACAACTCCCGATGAAGTTGGCCAACAAAATCTGTTCCAGCCAGTCCATACTTGTTGAGAAGCTCTTGCAAACGTCGACGTGCGACGTGAAAACCATCATCTTTGCAGGCCATGATGTACTGGTGAAGGGCTTCTGGTGGAGCCGTCGCAGATGTTTCGTAAACGATGCTGCGAGTTATGGTTTCACTGATGGCTGCTGAAACTTGGAGTGCGGTGATGGCTCGTCGTAAATCTCCCTGGGCAATCCTCGCTAATGCTTCCGCAGCATCGTCATCAAGGGTAACCTTTTCTTCGCTTGCGACATGTTTGACCTGTTCCAGAACATCAGAGTCCGCAAGCGGTCGAAAGCGGAATACAGCGCATCGTGATTGAATGGGTTCGATGACCTTTGAGGAGTAATTGCATGAGAGAATGAATCGGCATGTCTCAGCGTATTGTTCCATGATTCGGCGCAATGCACCTTGCGCATCGTTGGTCAAGGCATCGGATTCATCCAAGAAAATAATCTTGAATTTTGCATCCCCATACGGCTGCGTACGAGCAAATTGCTTGACTTTTGAGCGGATCTTGTCCAAACCACGCTCATCAGAAGCATTCATCTCGAGGAGGTTGTCTCGATAATGTTCTCCAAAGACGTCTTTTGTGAGTGCCATGGCAGCTGTCGTTTTTCCAGTTCCGGGTGGTCCAGCAAAGAGCATGTGTGGAAATTCCTTGTGTTCAGCGTAAACGGACAATCGGCTCACGACAGACGCTTGGCCACGAATCTCTCCGACGCTTTGTGGGCGATGACGTTCGACCCAAAGTTCGCTCATAATCCGTAGAGAATGGCGAGCATCTTTCAACATTCGGATTGAATTTTATTGAGCGATATTCCCGCCCCCCTAAAGGGGGGCGTCAGCCGAATCAGTCATAACCTTCCACATCTTAGGTCGAATGAGCGCCATGAGAAACAGCACCACAAATCGAAATGTCTTCACTGCAGTGACTCTAATTCTGATGTTCCTTCTTGCCGATGTTTTTGTTCCTTCAGCCTTCCCGGCTCCGGAACTTCTCGAAGAAGAACCAACCGTTCAGCACGTTATTTCAACCATCAGTCCTTCACTGGATACATACATCGACTCGGATTATCCGAACGATGATTATGCGGGCGAAGACACGGGTCTGCTCGGAATTTCAGGGACAAGCGATGCACGACTTCTTCTCTCGTTCCCGTTGAACTTTGCTTCTACGGATACGATTCACTCAGCACGTCTCGACCTCGTCTGCTCAAACGCTGGTGCGACCAACGGACTTGCCGTTTATCCTGCCTCAACCAGTGTTTCATGGGATCAAAATGCAACATGGAACTCGCGTGATGGAACCCTCATGTGGGCTGAGCCAGGTGCAGAAGATGGTACAGACCGCTCTGACTGGGAGCCACCCATTGTTACTTCACCTCTTGGCCCATCAGGCGGTTCATCAAATGTCCAACTCAATGTCACCGCTCTTGCTCAGAGCGCAGTTTCATCAAGCGCATCCACCCTTGAAATTCTCGTTTCGGCTCTCAATTCACAATACGATTGTGCGATGAACGAGACATTGAACATTCCAGACCGTCCAAGCCTCCGCATCGATTCCTCCACATCCACCGCCGGTTCAGGAGGAGCCATTACTCCAAACTTTGTTGATGATGGAGCACCACTGATGTCGGGTGATTTCTATCTCTCCGCGGATCTCACTCCAAGCATGACTTGGGACTCCTATTCGGGAATCCTTGCCGAAGTTCAACTTTCGTTAAATGATGGTTTCAAGAGCGATGAAGACAACTACAACTGGCTCTACAACACCAATGCCCATGCCTCTAGTTTCACCGTTTCCGGTACTACAGGCGCTTTGGATATTCCTTCATCAGACGCTTTCGATAACGGAACGACGATGCATTACAGAATGCGTGCAATGGACTCGACGGGAACACTGGGTTCGTGGACGAGTGGCTCGTTCTTCTTGCCCACGCACGATGTTACGGCAAACGATGACGGTTCGGCTTCCATCGCAGTCGACATAAACGACCTTGCAGATGATGTTGATTTTATCGAAGACACCTATGTTGACGAGGACAACAAGAACGACAACTATGGTTCTGTCTCGACGGTTGTGACCCAAGTCACAAGCACACGTGAAACGATTTCCCACTTCCGCATCAACTTCGATCGATTGGGTCTGCACTCCAATGCGACCATCATCGAAGCCTCACTCAACTTGACCCGTTCGACATCGAGTGGTTCCGCGACACTTGCCTTGCATGAGATGGATACCGCTGATGTTTGGTCTGAAGGGGATGTCACGTGGCGTCGTCCAACAACCAACCAACTTTGGGATGAGGGCGGCCGTGAGTACCTCAGTTACGCAACGGATTCGAACGTGATGGGTTCCCAAACCAGTGATGACTTTGCGTTTGATGTCACGAGCATGCTCCAACAACACCTCGACAACAGCGGCCCTGATTCACTCGATTTCGCCATGACCGCCCGTTCTCAAAACGGTGCGTATGCAGCCAACAATGGCGTTGATTCAGTAACCTTCCATTCTTCAGATGCGTTCAATGAAGCAGACAAACCACACCTGTACATCAAATACGATTGGTCAAATCCTGTGACGGTTGCACCTTCGCTTACATCGCCTTGGGATGGCGAAACTTTGTGGAACCAAACCGGACACAACTTCTCAGGGAACACAACACCAACGCTTACTTGGACATCCTCAACATCTTCCTCCTACGATATGATTTTCGAACTTTCAACGGACTCCCTGTTCCATGATCAAGTCACACGCATTGACACCCGAACAGATACGGATTTTGCTCCAAGCGATGGTGAACTGAGTTTCACTGGTCTTGACAGTCTCGAAGCAGGACACATGTACAATTGGCGAATGCTTCACGTCGATTCCGACAACCGTCATGGAGAATGGTCTTATTCATCGTTCCTCATCAGTGCCATGAACTCAACTTGGCTTGGTGGTGACCGATACGAATTCCGATTGAAGCAAGGAAACGCGAGTTCTGATGGTCTCCATCCAGCGTGTGCAGATACATACATCGATTCGGGAATGCCGAACTCAAATTATGGTTCGGAGACGGAATTGCAAGTATCGTACAACACGATCCCTTCCGAAACCACAGTACTGTTTGGTTGCGATCTTTCCTCGACGTTCTTGCCGTCTGGTTACGCAGTGGAATCTGCGAACCTCGAATTGTACCTCAGTGATTTCCCATTCGGATCGCCTGTCGTCGGCGCTTGGGAAAACACCCAACATGGTTGGACAGAGGATGGGGCGACATGGGCGACCTATGATGGCACAAACACGTGGAACTCTGTCGGCGCTAAAGGAAGCGAACGTTCTTCTCTCCTCGACTCTGTCAGCATTGGGTCTGGATTCACTTCAAGCTCCTCTGTGAATTGGAACGTCACGTTGGCTGTACAGAACGCTATGCGTAACAACCACTCAGCAGATTTCATTCTTGGAATCGTTGGTGCAGGTAGCGGACAGATCCGCGACGTTTTGTTCCATACAGGAACAGCTGTCGACGCCAAGCGACCGGAACTGTCGTTTGTTTACGTCCCAGGTTCGAATGCAATTCCACTCGAACCTACCCCTGTCTTGCCGCTGAATGGAAGTTGGAGTGTTGCTGACGGAATTAACCCAGAACCGATTGATCGTCCGCTCATGAACTGGACACATTCCACGGGCGTAAGTGTGAGTGGTTATGCTGTCCAGTTAGACACGGTCAATACCTTTGACAGCAACGATATGAGCATTGAAACCTCGTGGTCGAACTCTGGGTTCGATTTGACAAACAACTCCTTTACGCCTACATCAGATTTGGATGATGGGAAAACATGGTATTGGCGAGTTCGTGCTATTTCTTCGACCAATCAACTTGGAAATTGGTCGGAAACATTCCACTTCAACCTCCCTTCACTTGTAACATGGAATCTTTCTTCAACCAGCGCAGCAGTCGAAATTCGACATCATGAAGCAATGCCGGCTCTCCAACTTCCGCACTTTATTGACACATGGGTTGCTGAGGGTGGCATTGAAGGTCAACAAAACCACTCAACCTCGACCACACTGAAGGTTGGCGAATTGGGAAGTGGTTATCATGCCAGCGCACTGCTCAAGATTCCTCTCAATCAACTGCCGACTCCAAGCAATGCTAGGGTAACGAATGCTGAACTCACCATGTGGGCACAATCAGGTTCTGACTCTAACGTGCAAGTTGCAGTTCGTCCCGTCTTGCAAACATGGACAACCGGACTGAACAACTCCACGTACGATGGAACAAACAATTGGAGTGCCGATGGTGGACGGGGTATTGGCACAGACGTTGGTTCACTAAGCGACTTGAGCGCTTCAGCTTCAGCGGACTGGATGGATTGGGATGTAACAGAAATCGTTCAAGCGGCCTTGGCCAATGGCGATTCCTATCTTTCAATTGCCTTGATGACCAGCGATTCTTCGGACGCATTGATCACCTTCACGAGTACGGAAGGACTCTCCACCGAACGTCCTTGGCTCAATTTGACATGGACGGATGGTACAGCAACAATTCCTACAATTGCTGCGAGCAATTCGCTTCCAGTGAATGATGACATCACTTGGGATCTCAGCACCCACGTTCCAGAACCCTCGACTCGACCTGTTATGACGTGGACGCATTCCAATGCTGCCAACATCGATGATTGGAAGGTGTTCATCCAGAACGATGCGACCGACATCATGCAGGGATTCACAATTTACGATTCACGAGTTGATACTGCCCTGTTTGACCTACAAAGCCTCTCGTTCCAACCTTCGAGTGACCTAGCAACAAACCAAAGCATTCGTTGGTTTGTTCAACCCGTCAATGATGAAATGCTTGGTCCACGCTCAACCAGTTCCGTTTTCCATATTCCACATGACATTGGAAATGAAATCAACAGTACCTGGGGATACATCAACGTCTCTGAAGGAGGATTCTTGCCAGACCTTAACGAACCGTCTGGATTTGTCGTTGATACAACCCTCGATTCTGCTGCACCAAACGCAAACCTCTACAATTCTGGAACCATTAGTGTTGGCCGATCCGGTTACAGTAGCGGTACTTCGCAGCGTTCATCGTTCATTGTTTCCGTTGACCTAACGAAACTACCAATTAACGGAACCTACGAAATTATGGATGCTTTCTTTACCTTGAACACGAAATCGACAAGTTATGGCGAGGTCTATTGGACAGTGTCATTGATCAACACAGCTTTCGATGGTAATGCAAATTGGAACAATGCGACCAGTTCAACGCAATGGAATACGCCTGGCGCCTATCATTCAACGGACACGGACATTCCTTTCCTCGGAGCAGAATTGATTGACGCATCCGATATGATGCATTTGGGCGACATAACTGGTTTACTCCAGCAGGCGGTAGCAAACGGACTCACGTCGCTCGATTTCCTTGTTCAAGCAGAAGAAAACGAGAGCAGTGTTGACGGCAGACTCGACTTCTATTCGAGTAACGAGGTTAGCGCTGCACTACGTCCATCGCTGAACATCACCTACCGAATGACCAACGCATACGTCGATGCGAGCCCGACTGGGCTACTGCCGGTTGATGCGACAACCGTTTGGAACTATTCCTCTGTGAGGCCGGCGGGCGCAGATCACGTGAACATTTCATGGTCGCCTCCGTCAACCAATTTCACTGGCTTCTTCCTGTGCAGCGCCTCAGATGCCAGAATGATTTACGATCTCAGTTGTATAGACACTGGCAACAGTACAGAATTGTCAGAAGCGGAAAACCTCACTTGGGATGCCCAAAACTCGACATTAACTGTGTCGAATCTTTCCTCAGGAGATGAATGGTTACATTGGCGACTGTTGTCTTATCAATGGATTGTTGACGGACACATTCGATTTGGCGAATGGTCGCAAGTCAACACCTTCCGTGTTCCATCAGAACAAGGATACGACGATGGTTTGGGTAACCATACAGTGAATCTTGCAAGTGGGTCTATCTTTAGCGACACAGGGTTGCTGCCTGCAGCACCGGATACCTACACAGTCTCGTCGACATTGAACACGAATTATGGTGGCAGTACGACGCTCAAGTTAGGTGCAAGTTCCTCGGGAGACCATGAGATTTTCATCGAATTTGATCTCTCGCAAATGCCATGGCCTAGTGCGATGACGCCGACTTCAACGATGCTTCGATTGTATCGTACCCAAGTGGCTGGTGTTTCTCCGCTCACAGTCAGTGCCCATGCTTGTTCGACCTTTACAGAATCGAGCGTGACTGCACTCCAACCACCGGCTTGTAGTGGGACTGAAATCACGCGTTCAACGCTCTCGGTTACACCTCCATCGGGATGGCTTGAATGGGACATTACCTCACTTGCGCAGTCGAACATTGCGAACGGGAACATGACGATGACCGTTCAACTCAAGGCAGTTGGAACAGGAACTAGTCTCCATACCTTTGCCTCTGGAGAACACGCCACCGAATCATGGCGACCAACCCTCCGAATCGATTACGTGGATAACGTTGCAGGCGTTGTTCCTCCTGCTCAACCTGTTCTCCTTTCCCCACTTGACGGGGCTGTACTCTACGACACAACCAACAATCTGTTGGAATCGCTCGACAAGCCAGTTTTGAACTGGAATACTGTATCTGGTGCAACCGGATACATTGTCACGATTCGTAATGCTTCAGGCCAGTACACCTTCAAATCGGCGACATCAAGCCAGATTACAGGAACAAGTTTCACCTTTGCCGACACGGTTGCCCCAGGTTCAACCTTTGAGTGGTGGGTGCAGGCTGTCAATGGTTCAATTCCAGGTCCATCCTCATCACGATGGATCGTTGGAATCGGAGACCCACTGACATCGGACAACAACGACCATACGTGGACGTATCAATTCCAAACTGGAAACGAAATTGAAGAACTAGCACACACCAATGTTCAGGATGTGTCCCTCTTCAGCGGCCTTTCTGATACCAACCTTGACGGAAATGCGAATGTGATTGGCGTCGATGCTGGTCAAGATGAATACCGACTCTTGTTGAGTGCTGATTTCGGTCAGATTCCGTTCAACCCAAGCATGAACGTTCATTCCGTCAGCCTGAGCATGTATCTCGAGGATTTGAACTTCGGTTCTGGTGCCACTGGAATGACATTCACAGTTCATCGAATGATTACATCTGGATGGTCTGAGACAACGGCAACATGGAACGGAACTGGGTCTACGACGTGGGCAGTTCCTGGCATGCAATCCGGTGTCGATTATGATGCAACACCAATTGACACCGTCTTCATCAGCAACGGACAGGCCATTGATACGACCATTCTCTTCAATTTGGGTCACCGAATGATGTACATTGATGGTGTTCACGAATGGGTCATCATTGGTACGCCGACACAAGGATGGATGGAAGCTGACTTTGCTGACAACAGTGATGCAACATCATCGAAGCGGCCGCTGTTGTTGATGAACTACACGGACATCGATTCGATCACCATCTCTCCTACAGCAACCACTACGGATGCTGATTCGACAGTTCAGTTTAGCGCCTCGACCTTTGACTACAATTCACTGGTGGCTAGCGTTCAAGTTGAATGGTCTTCAAGCAGTGGAACCATCGATTCCACCGGATTGTTCACGCCGTCTGCAGTTGGAAGCCACACCATCACTGCTTGCTTTGGCGTCATTTGTCAGGATGAAGCGGTGACCGTAACTCCGGGTGCTCCAGTTGATTTGGTTGTCACACCACTAACAGCAACAATTACCGCCGACGAAACGCTTGCTCTGACTGCGAACGTCGTCGATCAGCATGGCAATGCAGTACCAGGCGAAAGCATCACCTTTACCCCGAGCAATGGTACGATGGGTGGAACCTTCGGAGATGTATTCCAGCCATACACCGTCGGTGGACAAACCGTAACCGTGACATGGGGAACAACGTCCATCGTTGTCAACATTCTCGTCGAGTTGGGTGCACCAACCGACATCGAATTGACAGGTTGCGCAGGTGTCGTCCCTGCTGGAACGGAATGTGAAATCACGACCACGCTGTACGATCAATTCGGAAACGTCATTCCTCTCAGCGAAGCAGGAGCTCTTTCCTATTCTGTGAACGATGGATTCTACAGTGAAGCAACAAGCATGTACTTCGCCAACACGGTCGGAACATGGCAACTTTCTTTGACATCTGCGATTGGTCTCTCGGATTCAATCACGATTCAAACCGGACATGGTCAGATGGCTTCCCTTGAGATTACGCCGTCAGTTTGGGATATCACTGCCGATGAAGTTGTCTTCCTCAACACAACACGTATTGACATCCAAGGAAACCGATTACCTGTTGTTCTACCACTTGCAAACTGGACATCCATCGACGATGGCGCACTCAACATCACTGTTGATCACCCTGTCCAATGGATTCCAAGTGGCTTGGGCGGTCGTGTCATTACAGCACAATATGAGACCACATTTGCATCGATTACCATCAACGTCACAAAAGGTGTCATGGTCGACATGGTTCTCATCGTCGACTCAGCAGATGCCGATGACCTCACGTTTGCAATAACAGCAGACGATACGCTCGTCGTGAAGGCAAAAGCAAGTGATGGGAAAGGAAACCGATGGACGATTGATGTGAATTGGACTGTTGCTCATCCCGATTGGAACGATCAATCCGTGCTCTTGTACACGTTGTCGGATGAAACTGAATTCATGCCAATTCTCTCTTCATCCACAGCATATGTCGTTCGTGCAGAATACACATTCAATGGTCAATTGTTCAGCGAGGTGGTCAATGTTGAAGTCTCTGAAGGTATCATTCAAGTCTTCACCATGAACACGATTGCCTCGAATGGTGATACTGGAACTGTCTACAACATCAGCGCCGATCACTCGATTGACTTCTCCGTATCACTAAGCGATGGGGACCTGAATCCTCTCGATGTGGATGTATTGACCTGGTTGTTTGAAGACATCGATTCGGGTGAAACAACCGACATGACGACAGAATTTGTTGCTGGTGGTTACCAGTGGGACGCAACCACAGTTGGAAATTACCGAATCTTAGCATTTGTCGAAAATGCTGATGGTTTCAACTACACTCGCTCGGTTGACATTTCCGTTTACCACGGTGTTGCAGTTTCTCTTGACCATGAACTCAACACCTTTGACGAGGATGCTGGTGAATCCATTGATATCACCATTACTGGAACCGACAGTGATGGCAACACCTTTGCTCAGGATGTTGAATGGATGGAAGATGGCTCGACTTCCGATCGAGTAATTCCTGGTTCAACAACCGGATCCTACCTCTATCAAGCCTCTGCGGCTGGCGACCACGTGATGGAATACTCGACTCCGGGCGCATCGAATACCTTTGAATTGAAGATTTCACCACAGATGATTGTTGATTTCATTGAGGTCGAACTTTCAGCGATTACCGTTGAACAACAAGCCTCACTCACTGTAACGGTTCAAGCCTTTGATCGATTTGCAAATCCAATCCCTGTTCCAAGCAGCGCTCGTGTTGACGCAACAGGCCGAGGTACGGTCGAAAGCACTGGATTGGGAACATGGAAGGTCACAACATTGGACAGTGGCGCTCAAACGATCACCGTTTCTGCTGGTCAAGTCAGCGAAAACTTCGAGATCGAAGTCACAGGTACATTCGGTGGTTTCTTTGCCGCAGGCGGTCCACTTTACTACGTCGGAGCCGTCTTAGTCGGACTCATTGCTGCTGTTGTACTCGGTCTTCTGGTTATGGCAATGCGATCCGGTCGTGGTGACGATGATTGGGACGATGATTACGATGATGAAGATGATGAAGACGAGCCACGCGCTCGTGGTCCGTCAGGTCCTGCGCCAGGTCCATCGGGTCCTGCACCAGGTCCGAGTGGCCCTGCTCCGGGAACTGGGCCATCAGATCCACCTCCTCAAGAGGAGGAAGAGAAGGAAGATACCAGCTGGATGGTCGATCATCGAACCGATGATGATGGAACCGAATGGGCGCAAAGCGAAGATGAGACGTGGTACTACCGAGAACCCGGTCAAACCGATTGGGTTGAGTGGCAGGACTAGGTGAAATCATGAAACAACAACGGACTGCACTCTTGTTGTGTAGCCTGTTCCTTGTCTCACTGTTTGCTTCACTTCCCGGAGCAGCCGCTGGTCCACCTGCACAAATCGTTATCTCGACACCTTCGACTGTGATTTCTTCAGATGGCGTTTTGCAAATGGAGGCTACGTTGTACGATGCTCTCAACAACGTGGTTGAGGGCGAAATCACATGGTCAACGAGCAATGGAACCATTGAGGATAGTGGCCTCTTTTTCCCATGGTCAGCCGGTCAAGTGACCATTCGTGCGGAACATGCTGGATTCAACGATACTGTTGTTGTAACAGTTCAGGCAGGATTTGGCCAATCGATTGAAATCAACACAACCGCCCAACCTCGCGCCAAATTTCCGTTCACGTTGCAAGCCAATCTCATTGATTCACATGACAATCCTCGCTCAGGACAAGACGTCGTCTGGACGGTTGATGGCATGTACGTCGGCCAGGGAGAGCCATCTTGGACACCGCCTTCACTTGGCCTGTACGAAGTGGTTGCTCGATACGATCAACTGGAGCAACAGGTGACGATGGAGGCCATTGCAGGCGATCCATACGAATTTGCGTTCCCTGAAGATTTGGTACTACGAAGTGGTGAAGGGTTGCAACTCTATCCCGATCTGCTCGATTCCTTTGGTCAAAAGATGAACAACACGCTCGCTGGCAATAAGGTATGGACGGTTGAGAACGGGACGATTACACCTGTTGGATATTACTACGCCTCAGCCCCGGGTATCTGGAACCTCTCCGTACGTGCTGGAGCTGTTTGGGGCAACAGCACGATTCGAGTCGTTCCTGCTGATGCATCCATCGTTGAGATTCAAATCACACCGCAAGAAGAAGTCTATGTTTCAGGTCAAACGTATCGACTTGATGCAATCCGAACGGATTCTCAAGGTTACGCTTCACCAGTACCTATCTCAATTGCGAATTGGACGATCGACAATGGAATCCTGTCTCAAGTGAACGATGAAGTTCATTGGACACCTGGTCAAGCAGGTCAATTCAGTATGCGTGTCGTTGACTCAGATGTTCCTGCTACTACGAATGTTGATGTCATGCATGGCTCAGCACAAGCAACACGTTTGGTTCCCAGCCAGTCCAGTGTCTCTGCTGGGACACAACTTGCCTTGGTTCATGAGGCCATTGATTCGTTTGGAAATGTGTGGCAAACGGATGCGAACATAACTCAACGTGATGGCGTGTTTGCAAGTGTCGATATCTTCTCATCGTACGTTTCAATCATGCCAAAACAAATGGAAACGCTTCGTTTTTCCGCCGATTACCTCGATGAATATGGCACCTTGTTCCAAACCGAATGGTCAGGTGAGATTCAACCCGGACGCCTTGCATTCATTGAATTGCCTGAATCAGGAACTGAGGTTGCAGCAGATTCCTACCTCGATTTCGACCCTGAATTCAAGGATTCATATGGAAACACCATTCCCTATGTTGCTGTTAATTGGACCATATCAGGCGTGGATCGAACCCTCGAGATTCGTATGGCCGATGGGAAATGGTACCCTACTGAAACCGGTGAGCATGAAATCCGTGCCAACGCTGATGGTGTCTTCGCTTCTGTACGGGTCAATGTCATTCCAGGAACAGGTACTTCACTCATCACGGATGGGGATGCAGGAATTACGATTGAGGCAGGTGTCCCGTTCGATGTGTTTGTCGAACTTGTTGATGTTCATGGCAACACAGCACCAGCAGAGAATGTCGAACTCTTAGGCGGAGATTTCGTTCTCTTTGAGGCCTCGTCTAGCGGACGCGGGTACTGGCAACTCACAGGTCTAACAAGCGGTGTTTATGCACTTGGAATCGCAGATGGGGAAGCAGAACATTCAATTCCATTGACCATCGTCTCAGGGCAAGCTGTCCGAATTATCACGGGAATGACAAACGAAACCCGTAGTCAAGGAGAAGTCACACTCATCACGGTGTGGGCTGAAGATTCACAAGGCAATCGAGTCGAAGTGAATCCTGATCAAACCGGGCTTTCATGTACATCTGGAAAAGCAACGCATGTCAAGTCGGATACGTGGGAAATTGAACTTGAGGAGGCAGGGTCGGATCGATCCTGTACCGTGACTTGGAACGGATTGATTTCACAACAATTCTACGATGTTGAATCCGTTCTTCTCAGTGGTGCACTGGGATCAACCAACACTGCCGTTTCAATCATTATCGGCCTTCTCCTCATGATATTCATCGTCTTGGTTGTTCTCATTCGTCGAGGAAATTCGAAGGATGTCGAGTGGGATGAAGAGGAATTCTACGAGGTTTCTGAGGATGACGAGGAACGCCTGTCAGGAACGGATGATGAATATCCCGATAGCGATACGTCAGAACCTCTTGAAGAGGCACCGGTACAAAAACTGCACAACGAACCAGATCTTGCTGCTGCGTTGCGTCAAGAGTTGGCGACCAAGGCGGGACAAGTCGGTGTGATGCAAGCAGCACCCGGAACCAATCAAGGTGAAACGGGTTGGTACGTTGATGCAAGTACAGAATTGCAGTACTGGAACGTTGGCAGTGACGGTTCTTGGTCTCGTGTTCAGTAACGGTCAGTGGTCGTATGGCTGTTGAAGAACATCGAAATTGGGATGATGTGGATTACACTTCATTGCTCAATGGGCAAGCGTTTCCACCTGATTTCATGTGGGGCGTTGCCACAGCTTCCCATCAAATCGAAGGCGGGAATACAAACAATTGGACTCGATTTGAACCGAGTTCAAAAAGCGGTCAAGAAAGTGGAGATGCTTGCGATCATTGGAATCGGAAAGATGAGGATCTTGAACTCATTCAAGATCTCAATGTAACCCATTACAGGTTTTCACTGGAATGGAGTCGTATTGAACCAGAGATGGGAACGTGGAATCAAGATGCAATCGATTGGTACAGTGAACTCGTTGATCAACTTCTCGAAAAAGGAATCCAACCGATGGTGACATTGCACCACTTCACCAACCCACTCTGGTGGGAAGATATGGGAGCGTTTGAAAATGAATCCAACATCGTCTATTGGATTCGATTTTGTTCGAAGATGTTCGAGGTGCTCCGTGATCGAGTCGAATGGTGGTGCACCATCAACGAACCCGCTGTATATGCTTCCATGGGGTATGTGCTTGGCGAATTCCCGCCAGGTGAACGCTCGTTCAAGAAAACACGCACGGTTTCACTCAACTTGATGCGTGCTCACGCCCGTTGTTATCGAACACTCAAGTCGATGGAAGGTGGTGACTCAAGAAAAATTGGACTTGTCAAAAACATCAACCTCTTCGATCCTTATCGACGCTGGAATCCATTGCATCGATTCCAAGCAAATGTATTGGACAAGATGTTCAATCGGTGCTGGATTGATGGATTGAAAACAGGACGTTTCAAACCACCCTCCGCAATGCGAAGCATTCGCATCGATGGCCTCAAAGCGAGCAGTGATTTCATCGGTGTGAATTACTACACACATCTTTTGGCAACACCGTTCATGCCGACAAAGGTTGAAATTGACCCTCTAATACGACCATGGGAGGAACGAACTGATTTCCGGTATCCAATGTATGCGGAAGGATTGAAGCGAGCCTTTGAGATGGTCGCACCTTTGAATCTACCAATCATTGTTACTGAAAATGGGGTTGCCGACAACGATGATGATATGCGACCTGAGCATGTTCGAAGGCACTTGCAAATCACTGCTGAAGCCATTCAACATGGACATGATATTCGTGGTTTTTTCCACTGGAGCCTGATGGATAATTTCGAGTGGGCTGAAGGATATGAGCAATGTTTCGGCTTGTATCACGTTGATTTTGAGACCCAACAACGAACCCTTCGTGAGAGTGGAAAATTGTACGCAAACATTGCTCAATCCCATCGAATGCCTCAGGTCGTGATTCTCGCAGGTGGTCTTGGCACTCGGCTAGGTGATTTGACGAAACACCAACCAAAATCGTTGGTTGAAGTTGGAGGCAAACCCATCTTATCCCACATTCTTGAATGGGTCAAACGCCAAGGATGCTATCGAGCCATTGTGCTTACTGGTCATCACGGTGATCAATTCGATGGGTTTCACTTCCCTGGTATCGAATTGACTTTTGTCAAGGAACCAGAACAATTGGGGACGGGAGGTGCGCTTTGGAACGCTCGAGATCACCTTGAGGATGAATTCATCCTTCTTTGGGGAGATGATTACCATCCAATCGATTACGCTCCTTTGGTTCACATGCACAGAGAAGCATCTTCTCGATTGACCATGACCGTAACAACGGAACATGATGAAATGAATTTACAGCATGAAGCAGGACGCCTCATTCACTATGCTAAGACTGGAGACGTTCCGAAAGGATTCAACGGATATGAGGCAGGAACTTCAGTCGTTAACAAATCCGTCGTCATGGAGTTCGGAAAGGAAGGAACATGGTCGTGGGAGAAAACAGTCTACCCTTCTCTCTCAACAGAGATTCATGTTCATCTCGATTCAACGAAATTCTGGGACATGGGTACGCCCGAGCGGCTTGAACAATTAGAACACTTCTTCAACAAATGCCGCTTGTGATGAAACGACGATTTCACAGTCTGGTAGTATCTTCTCATTCTCGACAAGAACAAGGATCATTCCACCAAATCCTCCACCCATCATTCGAGCACCATGAACACCATCGATGGTTTGCAATGATGCAACGAGGGCGTCAACTTCGGGCGTGCTGACTCCGATTTCACGCAACGATGAATGCGTCTTATTCAGCAGGCGACCCAACTCATTGTTTGTCGCCTTCATGGCCTTGAGGACACGTGCATTTTCGGATTCAACATGTTGAGTCCTGGTGTGTTCGTTTGAAGTGTTGCGATATTGTTGGGAATTCAATGTTCGATGGATTCCTGAATCTACCAGTTTAAACATCCAATCTGTAGGTAAAGGAATGACGCTTGTTTCCATGGTTGAAAAGTCGATCAACACACAATGATTCTCAAGCGAATGCATCATTGTCATTTGGTCGAGCAATCCGCACGGTGTGCCAAGAACGACATGTTCCAACCGTCGAGCTTCAATGCAGGCGTCTTGTTTATCGATGCTATTGCCATGAACACAGAGAACGACACTAAGGCACAATGCAGCAGATGACGACATCCCTTTCCCAATCGGTATCGTACTTGACACCCGCAATCGTGCAGGTTGCCCTCCTGCTTCTTTCCACAAAGCTACCACGGTCTCCTCGCCTTCAAATCCAGTTTGTAGAAATTCAGCCTCAAGGACGAGTCGATGTTGTGAAGCAAAAGCCAGTGACAGCCCACCTGCATAATCGGTGTGCTCACCAATGATGTTGATTCGACCTGGTATGGATGCACGGCGAATCATTCCAGCACATCCTCGGCAATGTCCAAGTCGAACCATACTGGAAAGTGATCGGATACATCGGAATCGCTCATGTTACGGTCAACACCCCATCGCCCGAAGAATCGGTCTTCAATGTCGCTTGTAAGGACGATTCGATCGTAAGCACAATGCGTGTTTTCAGAAAAGGTCGTGTCTGCTGAATCTGGAACCACCCAAAGGTAGTCTGGGCTCCGAATCTCAAGTTGATTCAACTCATAGGTCGAAGCATAACTGCAATCAGCATTAAAATCTCCAAGAAGAACAATGTCAGTTTCTGTTGAATTTTCACGAAATGTTTCGACAACATTGTGCAACGAAGCAGTCTCATTCACTGCATTGGCTGGTTTGGTGTGGATTGTTATGAGTGTGAAATCTTCCAAGATTGTTCCATTCTTTGAGAGTAAGTCGAAATTGGCAATCAATGGTTCTCGTTGGAATTCGTCAAGTTCGGAATCGTTGTGCAACCATGCTGACTGGAAAGCAAACCGTGATGTTCGATAATAAAACGCATATTGTTCTTGACCACCTTGATCGTCTTCTTGTTGTCCAGAACGCTCACTCAAGACCATTTCATACGTTTCATTTGACGCTGCATTAATCGCATTCAAGAAATCGTAAGGCACGGTTTGATCGAGATCTTTAATTTCCTGAACAACCACCATGTCGTATCGTAAGATGATGCTCACGAGTTCGGAAACGACATCTGATTTCCCCATTTTTGTTTCGCCGAAAACTTTGATGTTAAACGTTGCAATTCGTGCAACATCTTCTCGGCTTCGGGACTCGGAACGTGCTTCTGTATCCTCTTCCTGTTCAGGCTCAATCTCGACATATACCGTCCTCCAAAGTGGGCTTTCATCCTGATGCACCAAGAGTTGAATGGTCATAGGAACCAAAATCAACAATGCTACAAGCATGACGCCTTGCAAAGCGCTGTCATGCCGTGCCATGGCTATGGATGAACCTCTCTATTATCAATCATCAAGGTTCATCGTCCGGTAAGCATAGGTTCTTGACGCGAATCCTTTTGGTTGCACCATGGCTGAAGAGGTCTCTCCAGAAAAGGCGAAAGAAATCGTCGAGATGTTAACGGGAGGGGGTTCAATTGATTCAATCAACACGTCCCTCGCCTTGGGGATTTTACCTTTGGTCGAATCCATTGGCGATACGGATCTGCTTGATCGATTGGTCGCCCATGCTGAACAAGTTGCTGAGGACGACATCGAGAAAGGTTGGGCACGTTTCGAACATCTCAAACGTTATGCAGGTTCCATCGATGATGTGGCTGAACTTGCTTTTCATGCTGAATCCCTCGACAAAGGTACGCCACTTGCCGCTGCAGTTTTGCATCATCATGCCTTGATGTTGCTTTCCATCGAGGAAATTGAATCAGCACAAACCTCCATTCGTCGATCTTTGACCTTGAGAGAATCCATCGAGGACAAAGAAGGCATCATCTATGGATTGGCTGTCCTTTCACGATGTGCGCGATTGACTCAGGACTGGGATTCAGCCATCCTCCATGATACACGTCGCCTTGAACTTGCAATTTCGATGCAAAACGATGTTCTCCATATGGAAGCCCTTGCAGATGTAGCTCATGCTCAAGCGAGTTTAGGTGAACTCGGCACGGCCTCCGAATTGTATCAGGAGAGTCTTGATCTTGCCAAACGTCTTGAGCATCCGGCAGGTCATCTTGTCGCAAGTTGGGGCATTGCCGATCTTGCAGAGATTGAGACGAGGTACGATGATGCACTTCTTGCATTGTCGGATACGATGCATCTTTTCATTCAGTTGGGAATCGCTGCTCCGGACTTGCTGAAACAACGGCTCCACGCACTCACCTCACTTGGTGAAGGGGTCAAGTAAGGGTCGAACGGGTTATGTTCCTTGACGTTCTGGAAAAAATGAGGCGAGATTCATGGAGCACGATATTTTCTTCTCCATCAGTCAAACGCCAGATGCTGAAGGCCATATTCCCGATGAACAAGCGATGCTTCGAAATTACTTCGAACAATTGGAATGTGCGGATCGATTGGGGTTCGGTGTTGGATGGATTGCACAAGCGCACCTCTCAACAGAAACGCAAAAATCGAACAGCAAACCAGTCGTTCCTCATTGGAAGGGCGAGGTAGGACTCTGCACGGACTTTCCACAACTTGCTATGGAATCCTTCCGAAGAACAACCAACATCGAAATTGGAAGTGCAGTTGTATCGATTCTCGCATCGGGTGGGCCGATTGCACAGGCTGAACGAATTGCCAACACGTTGCAACTTCTAGCGGTGAATGGAGATAAGCGTAAACTGCATGTCGGTTTTTCTGCAGGCCGTTTTGAATTCATGGCACGTCCCTACGGAATCGTTCCACGAACGCCTGTTGAAGAGGCTGCTTGGCCGGCCTTACGCGGTCAGATTTTCCTTGAGGCCAGTGAGATTTTCTTACGTTTGTTACGAGGCGATGTGGTTTCATCACAGACTGTTCGTTCGACCATCTTGACTCGAGAGAACTTCAGAAGCGATGAGGACTGGCAACGCGTTCAGGATGCTCATGGTTCCAACGATGAAACCATTGCCATCGAGCGACGTTACATGTTTGAAGACATACGAATTGTTCCGAACACCTTCAACAGAGACCAACTTGTTCTTGTTGCTGGAACACACGATCCGAACGCTCAGATTTTCGTGAATTCATTCCTTCCTGTGCGGGTGTTCAATCTCTCCATTACTCAACCAGACGTCATTGACGCAACCCACGATCGGATGCGTTCTTGTTTCCATCCCGATGGTGGGGAATGGAAGCGTTCAGATATGCCTCGAACAAGTTTCGTCTTTGTTAATGACGAGCCTGGACTGACACCAGAGGAGCAACGTGATGCAGCTCATCGAGAAGCGGAACAAGCTCTTGGTGCATATTGGAATGCGCTCGAAGGAACCATCGATCCGAACAAAGTTCAGAATGCTGCGCAAAATGCCTTGATTGGAAACGTTGAAGATGTTGCTGAGCAATTGGTCGAACGCTTCCATCCTGATGATCGTGTCATGGCATGGTTTGATTTCTTCAATCATGACAGTGCTCGAGTTTGTCGTAACATGCGTGCGTACATGGAAAAAGTCGCTCCTCGCGTTGAAGAACTTCTGAAAGGTGATTGAAGTTGAACATCAATCACCATGAACACTCTGCCGTCAAACCTGGTCGTCCAGGTAGCGAGTTGTTCCCGAATTCTCCACTTGGTGAACAGGTCGAGGGTATTCCTACTGGGCGGGATGTTGCGTGGGAACCATTGGTTGACTATCGTCGGAATGGCGTCTCTGAAACAACCATTCACGGAGCGGTAGCATGGGCACACGGTGATGAAGTGATTCATTCCTTTGGAGGAAACGTTCTCTGTTATGGCCGTTCGATGATGAAACCTTTCATGCTCAAGGCATTCGTCGAAGAATTAGCGAACCTCTCTTGGGAGCAAAAAGCCATTTCTGTGGCAAGCCACAACGGTGATACGGAACACGTTGCTGCTGCACAATCCTTGTTGTCAGAATCGGAATGGCCGCTTATGCTCACACCTTTGGACGTTCCATTGATTCAATTCGGACGTCAAGTTCGACGTCCTCGACGCTGGTATCATACCTGCTCAGGGGAACACGCTGCGATTCTTCGAGGATGCAGGGAAAAAGGATGGAATCGGGCAGGGTATACGCTTCCAAGCCACCAAGTCTTCGATGCTTACATGTCACAGATTCGTCGTTTCCTTGGCGATGATTGGACGCCGTTACGAATTGCCAAGGATGGTTGTGGGCTGCCAACAGTATCGAACACAGTTGCTGAACTCGCTCAAATTTATGCTGGACTGGTTCGAGATAAAGATGCGGACTGGATTTGGGAATCCATGGTGCGCCATCCCGACCTTGTTGGTGGATTCAACCGGCTTGACTCGACCATTCTCAAAGCAGGAGAAGGAACCGTCATTGCCAAAGAAGGCGCAGACGGTTTGCTTGGACTTGCCATTGAACATCCAGACTATCCTAAAGGGCTTGGTATTGTCGTGAAAATTGCTCATGGTTGGAACGCTCAGGCGACATGGTACGTTGCTCGAGCCATTCTCGGCGTGCTTGGTATCGATTTGAGAAACCCCTATCCGCTTCATCGTCAGAAAGCCTTCATCGTTCCTGGAATTGTCCCAGACCGATACCTCGACGTTCTCGAAACCATCCCTACATGGGATGAATGGGATCCTGATCAAGACCGTTGGATGTACGATGCGGAGTTGGAATCATGAATGCGTTGAATTTCATTGGTGGTCTCTTCACTGATGCTGTTGAAGGCGAAACGATTCCAAACATCAATCCTGCAACAGGTGGGGAAATTGGGACTATCGCTCGCTCGAGGAAAGCCGATCTTGAGTCTGCTGTTCAGGCAGCTTCCGAGGCACAAAACGATTGGTCTTCACGTTCTATGTTGGAGCGTGCAGATTGGCTCGATCGAATTGCTGATGGACTCGAATTACGAAAAGAAGAGCTCGCACAGCGTGAATCAAAGGATACGGGAAAACCTCTCGGTCTTGCACGCCGAGTCGATGCAGAACGTTCAATCAATAATTTTCGATTCTTCGCAAATTTTGCTCGACAGCAAGAACCTGAAGTGTTTGAAATGTCCGATGCCACCAATTTTGTTCATAGGAAACCGATTGGAACTGTCGGATTGATTACGCCATGGAATCTTCCACTTTACTTGCTCAGTTGGAAGGTTGCTCCAGCATTATTGATGGGGAATACCATCGTTGCAAAACCGAGTGAAATGACGCCGCTGACAGCCAACCTCCTTTGCGAGGTTGCATCGGAAGTTGGTCTTCCGCCAGGTGTCCTCAACGTCGTACACGGCTATGGTCCAGAAGTCGGACAAGCCATCCTCGAGCACCCTTCGATTCGAGCCATATCGTTTACTGGGGGGACGGCCACAGGGCGACATGTTGCTGCAACGGCTGCCCCGATGTTCAAGAAACTCTCCTTGGAATTGGGTGGAAAGAATGCGACAATAATTCTCGATGATGCAGATTTGGATGCTGCAGTCGATGGAGCTGTTCGGGCTGGATTTACCAATGGCGGACAGGTGTGTTTGTGTGGTTCTCGAATCCTCGTTCATCGTTCGATTGCCGATCAATTTACCAACAGACTCGTCGAATCGGTTGATGCCATGATTTGTGGCTCTCCCGAAAACAAAGCAACCCAAATCGGCGCTCTGATTAGCATAGAGCATCTTCAAAAAGTTGAGTCTTACATTCAACTCGGAGTCGAGGAAGGTGGAACCATTCTCACTGGTGGAACTCGAGAAATGACCGGGATGGTTGGGCCAACAGAGCATGGAGCATTTTTGCGTCCAACCATTATCGATGGCCTCGATCCCTTATCCCGTACTTCGACCGAGGAGATCTTCGGACCGGTCGTTACCATCCATCGTTTTGATTCTGATGAAGAGGCCATTGCAATTGCAAATTCGACGGAATATGGACTTGCAGGATCGGTGTGGTCAGGGGATACGCAACGAGCACATGCACTTGCTCAAAACATCGAGACTGGAATCATCTGGGTGAACACTTGGATGCACCGTGATTTACGAACACCATTTGGTGGTGTCAAGAATTCAGGTGTGGGCAGAGAAGGTGGAACATGGAGTCTCGGTTTCTTCTCAGAACCACTCAATGTGTGTGTCAAACATGATGCATGATGAGGGCGAGCCTTTGAAATGTTGAATTCAATCGGAAGCATGAGGGAGAACAATGTCGGTTCACAGTAAAGCGACGAAAGTAACCACGCATACGCTTCAGGAAATGAAGCGAGCCAATGAGCCGATAACGATGCTCACTGCCTACGATTACTCGCTCGCACGACTCGTCGATGCAGCAGGTGTTGATGTCATTCTCGTGGGCGATTCAGCCTCGAATGTCATGGCTGGTCAAGTTACGACCGTCCCCATGACGCTTGACCACATGATCTATCATGCACAATGCGTCCAGCGCGCTGTTGATCGTGCACTCATCGTCGTCGATATGCCATTTGGAACGTATCAAGGAAATTCGCGTCAAGCCCTTGAAAGCGCCATCCGCATCATGAAAGAAGCAGAGGGTCACGCTGTCAAACTCGAGGGTGGTTCGGAAATTGTTGAATCCATTGAGCGTATATTGACGGCAGGAATACCTGTTATGGGTCATCTCGGATTGACACCTCAAAGCATCTACAAGTTCGGAACGTACACTGTTCGAGCGAAAGAGGATGAAGAAGCAGAGAAACTCATCGAAGATGCAAAACTGCTGGAAGAAGCAGGGTGCTTTGCTATCGTCCTTGAAAAGATTCCAAAAGAACTCGCCCAACGCGTCCAAAGCGAATTGAACATACCGGTTATTGGTATCGGAGCAGGCCCTCATTGTGATGGACAAGTTCTTGTCTTGCATGACCTTCTTGGTATCACCATGGATTTCTCGCCCCGATTCCTTCGACGATATCTCAATCTTGCAGAGGACATCGATGGAGCAATCCGATCCTACTGTGAAGATGTACGTTCAGGCGATTTCCCGAACGAATCTGAGTCGTATACGTCTTAGAAGTAGATGAAGGCAAGGACGCTGCCACCAAAGGCACCAACATTCACGGCCATCCCATGCCAAAGTCCGTAACGGAACGGCGGAAACTCAAATTGTAGCCAAAATGAACTGATAAACAACCAGGCAATGGCTGGGAGGAACCCTGCAAGATAGACGGATGACGTGCCGAACATCCAGACCAAGGAGAGGAAACAAGCAGTGGCAGCAAAACCCATTGCGTATTCTCCTGCTCGATTCATCTCCATACCAACAAGTTGTTTGTAGATCAGGGGCGAAGCAAGAAGATACATGGCGAAAGCGCCATGCACAGGATTTGGAACGAAGGTGTCGATTCGAGGCATCACAGTGAGTTGCCAAATGGCGCCAAAGACCATTCCGATCAAGAGTGGAGCCATCATGTGACGAAGCATATCTGAGAAAATCTCGCTACCCGTCACACCCTCTGCTTTTACGTCCGCCAGCAGGGATTCCTCGGATGCAGCAGCATCATGAGCAATCTCCGACATGCATTGCGCTCAGTACCTTCTCGTTTGAGGTTTAGCCTTGTCCGATGCATCCATATGCGACCTATGATTGGTCGAACCATGGCCAAAGGTTCGATTGTTGCAGGCTGTCTTGCACCTCACCCGCCCCATCTCGTGTATGCCGAAAACCCTCCACAAAATGAGCCAACATCCGAAGGTGGTTGGGAACAACTCCGATGGGGATACGAGCGATTGCGTGAGTCTCTTTCCAAAATCGATCATGATGTTCTCGTGATTCTTTCACCGCATTGGCAAACCTATGTGGGTACGCACTTCCTTGGCCTCCCTCATTTCGAGGGTCTTTCAGTCGATCCTATCTTCCCAAATCTTTTCCGTTACTCCTACGATCTCAACATTGATGTGGAGTTGAGTAAAGCCATTCACGACAAGGCTGCAGATGCTGGCCTGGCTGTGAAAATGATGGAAAATCCAGATTTCCGTGTGGACTATGGAACCATCACGACAGGCCACATGGTGAACCCTGCTTTCGACAAACCTCTTGTTGTCATTTCATCCAATCGTTCACGCCACTATTACTCCGTTGAAGTGATGCAAGAGATGATGATGGAACTTGGACGTGTTACTCGAGATGCGATCCTTGAGAGCGGAAAGAAAGCTGTCGTTCTTGCTTCCAATTCACTCTCACATCGTCACTTTACGACAGAATCTGACGTTCCTGAAGACATGAGCAAAGAGCACATTACCAGTCATGCCATGCATCTTTGGGACATGCGAATTATTGAATACATGCGCACAGGTCAAGCCCAACGCATTATCGATGAAATGCCTGAATTCACGGAGCAAGCGATTGCTGAGTCTGACGGTGGAGGACTTACTTGGCTCCTCAGTACGCTAACAGTGCCGTCGTATCCGGCGATTTTGCATGGATATGGAACCATCATCGGTACAGGGAATGCCATCGTTGAATGGCCTTGTTATGCACATGAGGAGGTTTGACTTTGACCAACCCAATTCTCGCATCGTATGTCGTTCCCGTTCACCCTCACCCCTTGTTGGTTCCCGAGCAGAACGAAGGATGGCAGAGGTTGCGTGATGCCTTTGATGAGGCACGTGACCACATCAAAGAATGTGGCGCTGATCTCATCATCATTTATTCGACGACATGGCCGAGTATTATTGGGCATCAAATTCAAGCGGATCCTAATCCAACATGGACATTGGTGGATCAAGATTTTCACGATCTAGGTTCGATGGACTATTCGTTCCGAATCGATGCCGAGTTTGCTGAAGCATGGAATCAAGCGAATCATGCCAGAGGCTTGCAAAGTCGAACCGTTGCCTACAATGGATTCCCGATTGATGTTGGCTCGGTCGTAGCACTCAAACTCTTGAATCCTGACAATGCGATTCCTGCAGTGATTGTTTCTTCCAACGTTTACGCCAATCGTGCTGAGACAACGGTTCTGGCAAAATCGTGCCTCGATGTCCTCCAATCAACCGGAAAGAAAGCCGTTGCCGTGACAGCCATGTCCATGTCCAATCGAATGTTTACAGAATTCATTGATGCATCCGATGATAAGATTCACTCGCTGAAAGACGATGAATGGAACCGTAAAGTACTGGAGTTTTTGGAGGAAGGGCGACTTGAGGATGTGGCTCAACTTTCTCGAACCATTCACCAACAAATCCGTGTGCAAAAAGTTGTCACGTTCAAACCAATGTGGTGGCTCTCTGCTATGAACGATAATCGAAACGACCTCACAGGTCGAGTCCTTGCCTACGAAGCATTGCATGGTGCAGGAGGAGCTGTCGTCCATCTTGACCCAACCTCTAATGGAATGGGGGACAAGGAATACGATGAGGACGATGTCGAAGTCTATCATGGAGAGCGCAATGTTCTGGATGCGGAGAGTGCTGACGAATCTCCAGCATCTGAATCCGTCAACGAACATGGTCCGGCATTGTGGGATCCTGCAGAAGGGAAAGATGCCGTAAATACGGATTCGGCTCCAAAACCTGTGGGCTTGTATCCACATGCACGGCGGGTTGGAGATCTTCTCTATCTCTCTGGAGTCGGTCCACGACAACCTGGAACCAATGCGATCCCTGGCGGTCCGATTCGAGATGGTGATGGAAACCCGCTTGAATACGACATCAAGGCGCAAACTCGAGCTGTTGTTGAAAACATTGCCCGAATCCTTGAAGAGGCTGGTTCTTCAATGGAAAAGGTCGTCGATGTAACGTCTTTCCTCGTCGATATGGATCGTGATTTTGCGGGATACAATGAGGTCTGGGCCGAAACTCTTGGTCACTATGGCCCCACGCGTACCACACTCGCCATTCGTGCATTACCTACTCCAATCGCCGTTGAAATGAAGGTCATCGCAAAGATTTGATTTCCGGAAATCGGCAAATTGTATCTACAAATAATGCAAGAGAATATATCCTGAGTTTGCTTGAAATAAAACGCAAGCACTCTTTGTGCATAAATTCGGGGATTTTGTCATGGCAATTTCAAAACTCGATTCCATTGTAGAAAAGGGCACTGAAACCATCAAGAAGACGTTGAAACGCAGCGTTGGCCTTGCTGGTGTTGTCATTATCTCACTTTCTGCGATGCTCCCGGGCATTTTCGTCACTCCAACCTTTGCAGCAGATATCATGGGTGCTGGAATTTGGCTTGCATTTATTGTTGCAGCAGCTGTTGTTCTTCCCGCAGCCATCTCAAAATCAGAATTGGCTTCGGGTATGCCTTCAAGTGGAGGTTCCTATGTCTATCTTGAGCGAACCTATGGCCCGATGATCGGAACCATCAGTGGCCTTGGACTCTGGGCGTCCTTCTTGCTCAAATCAGGTTTTGCTCTCATCGGATTTTCGGCTTATTTCATTGCAGTAACGACCTACTTCGACATCGATATGGAGATGATGGTACTTTCCATGAGCGCCTTGGTTCTCATCACGATTGTCAATATTCTTGGCGTAAAGAAAGTAAAGGCAATCCAAACCCCAGTCTTGCTTGTAACATTGGCTATGCTTCTCATCACGTGCGTGGCTGCATTGTTCTCAGATGACTTCGATGGTTCCCGCCCTTTCAAGGCAGCCTTTGATACAGACATTTGGACGCTTGCAGAAACGTCAGCGTTCGTTTTTGTTGCCTACGCTGGAGTGACAAAGGTCGCTGCTATCGGAGGAGAAGTCAAAGACCCTGAAAAGAACCTACCCGCAGGAATGCTTCTCTCCCTCCTCATTGCGACCGCGCTGTACGCAATGCTTGCTTATCTGATGATGGCCGCTATTCCAGGCAACTGGTGGGAAGTCGATGGCGAAATCGTTGAAAATCCGATTTTCGTCTTTGCGGAACACGTTGCAGGTACTGAATTTGGAATCTTTGCTGCTATCATTTCTGTTCTCGCCATGATTTCAATGGCCTTGGCGGGAATTCTCGCTTCCTCAAGATTCTTGTTTGCTATGGCTCAGGATAACCTCCTTCCTACGGCATTGGAAGATGTGCATCCAAAATACGAGACGCCGCATTGGCCAATCATTCTAACTGGTGTGGCCATGGGTCTTGCCATCTTCTTCGTTCCATTGAAAGACGTCGTTAAACTTGCATCGGGTTTCAAAATCATGATTTTTATCATGATCAACACATGCGTTATCATCCTCCGTCAGACGAGCGATCGTCATGATTGGAACCCTTCCTACAAGGGAGCTTTGTACCCCTACATGCAGTTATGGGGTATTCTTGCGGGTCTTTTCTTGATTTACTTCATTGGAAATAAAGCATTCATCGGTGCTTCTGCTGCCATAGCGGCGGGTCTTGTTACGTACTTTTTGTACGGACGCAAGCACGCAATTCAAACTCAAACTCCGATTCAGACCTTCCGTGAATCATTTTTGAATCCCACAAATACCGAACATCAACGACGACTTGCCGCATTCAGAGCAGCGGATCAAGGCGGGAAGAATCACCTTACAGTGAGAGAGTTCCAAAATGCATTGCGTGCACTGGATTTCTCGTACACGAGTGATGAATCGAGGTCAATTTTCCACGAAGCCGATTCTGATGATAACGGCGTCATCGATATTGATGAATTCTTGATGGCCTTTGAGGGCGATCTGTTGGATTAACGCTTGTAGGCGTCTGAAGCATTTTTTCCTGCATCAACAAAGATGCCAGGAATCAATCCATGGATGAGAAGTTGGAGTGTGCCGAGAGCGAAACGAAAGGCAAGCTTGTATGCTCCAAGAAGGTGTTCAAAATAGCCCATTCCAACGTCTTTGAGATGTCCCATATTGGTTCTCCTGAGACTATTCTTCTTGAGGTTATGCTTTTTTTTTCGAGTTGTCTAAACCAATTTTTGCTATCCTAAATGCTGCGGAGACGCCCACCATCCACTGGAAGGGAAACGCCTCGAATTGCACCTGCTGCAGGTGAGGCGAGGAAAGCAATGACGGATGCAGTCTCAAGGGGATCGATCAACCGCTCGATAGGAACTTGGCTCATCCATCCATCATGAATGGCTTCGATGGATTGACCCGTTCGCTCATGAATTGATTGGGCTAAACTTCCCAGACGTTCAGTATCGGTAAAGCCAGGCAAGACATTGTTGATGGTGATTGAAGGATGAAGTTCTCGTGAAAGTGATTTTGCCCATGAGGCCATGGCTCCACGAAGTGTGTTGGATACGCCGAGGTTTGGGATAGGTTCCCGCACACTCGTCGAAACGATTTGGATGATTCGACCGTAATTGGCCATGACCATTCCAGGAGTGAGCAATTTTACCAAGGTATGAGCGGCGTGGAGATGGCGTGTGAACGGTTGAGCGAGTTCCTCGACACTTGCATTCAACAACGGCCCACCTGGAGGTCCTCCTGCATTGTTGACAAGAATGTGAATTGATCCATTGTCGAGAATGGGTTGAATGCATGTTGCGATGTTGTCAATATCTTCCAAATCCATAACCACGATTTGATGATGTCCTTCTCCGAATGTTGAGAGTTCTTGGAGTAATGAAATGAGTTGATCTTCACTGCGAGATGCTAAGATGACATTCGCACCTGCCTTGGCCATAATTTTGGCGGTGGCAGCGCCTATTCCACGACTTGCTCCACAAATGAGAGCAGTCTTTCCTTCGAGTGCATTGTTCTGGAGAACGGCATCATCTCCGAGGAGGTCCATGAACCGTCGTGGAGCCCCCCTATCTTAGTGGTTCGCTCTCACAGCCAATCCAAGATGGCATCTTGCTGAACCAGCCAATCATCGCTTGCCGCATCGATGATGCTGTAATGATCGCCGGGAAGCCAGACTTTCTGAATGTCGCATCCTTTCGCCTTCATGGCACGCGCATAGGTTTCACTCTGTTCAAGAGGGACGTCAACATCACGCTCTCCATGAATCAGGAGAACAGGTGACGCTGGAGGCAAATCAACTGGATTGACCTTTCTCCACAATGCTTCGTTTTCGTAGGGTGAACATCCCATCCATTTACGGATGGCATCTCCATCATCGCTGAGTTTTGCATCATCGGCTCCAAACAGATCCGTAATGGGTGCTTGGGCAATGGCTAACCATGGTTTTCGCTCGGCTTTACTGGCCATGAGAAGCGCGAGATGCCCTCCGGCTGAGTGACCCATAACCATGCTTCGAGTGATATCAATGCCGGGCAGAAGTGCAAGTTGCCCCCAGGCACGAAGTACATCGGAAAGGGTATCCATCCAAACCCCTTCATCACCATCTTCCCAGCGTCTGAATTCAATGTTCCAACTGGCAACACCCGCATCGCTCAGTGCATTTGCGATAGGTTGCATCAATTCAGAAGTGTATTGCTTCTTCCAAAAACCACCGTGGATGAGCATGATGCAAGGTACGCCATGATCGCTCTGGAACGGTGACGGTTCATCGGGCATATGCAAATCTGCGAATTGCCATGGTTTTGCGCCCCACTGCATTCGATCGACGGGCATGGTGGCCAACTCATGGCGTAACACGATGTCGATCTCGTGGGAACAAGACGGTCTCTCGTACGTTTCGTGAACCGGTTAGAACCATGAGGAGACGGGCGACACCAAGCCCCCAGCCAGCGTGAGGAGGTGCTCCGAATCGGAATCCATCCGTGTAAAATGAGAAGTCTTCAGGGTCGAGTCCTTTGCTTCGAAGGTTTTCTTCGAGGACGTCAACGTTGTGTTCGCGTTGTCCACCGCTTGTCATTTCATCACGTCCGTAGTTGAGGTCGAATCCCCGACTCAGTTGCTCACCCGTTACACCGTTTTCTCCTGGTACATGGTGAATATAGAACGGCTTCATTTCCATTGGCCATCTTGGTAGGAAGTGGAAACCGGGGTACTTTGCGGCGATAATATCACAGTGTGATGAATCGATGTCATCGCCCCATTGAATTTCCTCTCCAGCATCTTGAATCATTTGAATCGCTTCGCAATAATCGATACGTGGGAATGGAAGGCTTGGAACTTCGACAGCAATCGGTTCCAATTCCTGAGATTCTCGATATGTGTTGATCGTGTCAATGTGTTCCTGGTCGTTTGCAGCAACACACTTCCAGATGTGATGAATCATACGTTCCTGGACACCCATAACATCCTCATCGGTCATCCAGGCAGCCTCGATATCGAAAGAGATGAATTCGTTCAAGTGACGATAGGTATCGTGATTTTCAGCACGGAACGCTGGCCCAATCTCAAACACACGCTCCATGCCTCCGAGGACTGCGAGTTGCTTGTACAATTGCGGACTTTGTGAGAGGAAAGCAGGCGTATCAAAGTACATCATCGGGAAAAGGTTGGTACCGCCCTCGGATGCTGAAGCAATGATTTTTGGTGTGTTGATTTCTTTGAATCCTTCCGTAATGAGATGTTCACGTCCATATTGGAGAACTCGAGCTCGTAGTGTGAACATAGCGTTCACATGGGAGCGACGTAGGTCGAGGAATCGATTGTCCAATCGAGTATCAAGGCCAATGGAAACGGTGTCGGTGATGCCCAACGGGAGTGGAACGTTCGCTCGTGTGAGGACATTCACGTGATTTGCAACAACTTCGTAAGCAGGAGGAGGAGGTGTCTCTCCTTCCTTCAACTTAGGAGGTCGCTTTTCAGCAACAATTCCCGAAAATTGGAGCGTTGACTCTCGAGTCATTCTCTGTACAAGATCGAGATTCTCCTCACCAACGATATCACCCTTGAGGAAGACTTGGAGTTTACCAGTACCGTCTCGTAGGTCAACAAAGCAAATGGCACCTTTTCCGCGATTCGCCTCCATGAAGCCACACACAGTGACTTCCTTTCCGACAAGGTCTGCACCTTTGCTTTGGATTTCTCCCAAGGTATGCGTTCGATATGCTGTTGGATGCCAGTCAGCCATGTCAATTCCTGCGTGATGTTCCTAAAATAGCAATCGCAAAAACCAACACCTAACGAAAACCAAACCTTTGATAACATGAAATTAGGGGCTAGAATCATGACACAAAGGATGTTTAGTTCCGAATCGGTAACGTGTGGACATCCTGACAAGGTTTGCGACGCCATCTCCGATGCAATTGTTGATGCTTGTTTGGCTGTCGACAAAAATGCTCGAGTGGCGGTCGAAACATGCATCAAAGGTATGCCCGAAAAGAGTGTCATCGTTCTCGCTGGCGAGGTATCGATCGACGGACAGGCTCCAGACTACGTTGCAATTGCTCGTCAAGCGGCTGCTGAGATTGGTTACACGTCGCATGATATCGGCATGGATGCAACCGAACCGTCGCGTTGTGATGTGTTGGTTTATGTTACAACTCAGTCAGCGTACATCAACCAAGGTGTTGACCGTGACAACATTGACTCTCAAGGGGCAGGCGATCAAGGCTTGATGTTCGGATATGCCTGCGATGAAACGGAAGCTTATGACGAACTCAAAGGGCGATACTTCCCCCTCCCAGCAGCTCTCTCCCAACGTCTCTCACGCCGGTTGAGAATCGTTCGAGAAGAAAACATCCTGCCATGGGCTCGTCCAGATGGTAAAACGCAGGTAACCGTTGCGTACGACGAGGATGGCTCCGTGCTTGGTGTTGACACTGTGGTGATTGCTATTCAACACGACAAACATCTCAAAGACCAGTTTGGAGGATCCATTGAAGCCGAATTGGAACATGTCCGTGAATCCATCATGAAGGAGGTCGTCGAAGTGACGATTCCAAAGGAGTTGCTTCTACCAAACTACAAACTCATTGTCAATGGGACGGGACGATTTGCAGATCCTGGTGGACCCTATGCCGATGCGGGTTTGACAGGTCGAAAAATCATCGTCGATACATACGGTGGAATGGGACGCCACGGAGGGGGCGCCTTCAGTGGCAAAGATCCATCGAAAGTCGACCGTAGTGCAGCTTACGCCGCCCGTTGGGCTGCAAAGCATGTCGTAGCAGCAGGATTGGCGAGCAAATTTGAGATTCAACTTGCTTATGTGATCGGTGTTGCAGAACCTGTCAGTTTGATGGTCGATTCCTTTGGAACCGGCACACTTTCTGATGATGTTCTTGCCGAGCGTGTCCAAGCAACCTTTGATTTCCGTCCAGCAGCGATTGCTCGTGACCTTGACCTCCTTCGTCCGATATACAAAGAAACCTCTTCCGGTGGACACTTTGGAAGGCCTCCCACAAACGACGGGCTCTTCCCATGGGAACGTATCGATGCCGGTCGGATTGAGAACTTACTTCAATCGTGAATTTCTCAGTTTTTGAGCCGATTCGCTCAAGTGCTGAGAACACCTCGCTGGTATTGGTCCCATGTCGCAACTCTCCATCCGAGCGCTCGTTTTGGTCGGAATGATGCTTCTTGCAAGCGCATCTCCACTCGCCCAATTTACCAAAGCGGATCCTGAAATCGAATTGCAGGTTGACATGAGTCACATGATTTTGACGCCCGGTGAATCAATGAACCTCACCTTGACCATTGAGAATAATGGTTCGTCGATTGAAACGTATGATGTTGAAACTTCAACCAACGGTCTTTCATCGCTTTGGACAGCAACACCAACAGCAAGTTCAGTCTCGAATGTCTTACCCACATACAACACTACCACAATCATCGTGGTTCAACTCGCCGAGACGGCCACTCCAAGTGATAACGGGAAGTTCACCATCTTTGTCAACGAGAGCGACGGCATTGCCTCCTCCTCGATCGATGTCTTTGTCAGTGTCGCCATCGTTTACAATCCATACCTTGACGCAACGGGAGTTGGTGACCAAGGTTTGTTAGCGCTCCAGCCAGGACAATCTGTTGACCTCTCAATTCCAGTTAGCAATTATGGAAGCGTTGTCGATTCGTACCTTCTTGATGTTGGCGAAGAGCCAGACCTTTCCGGATGGTGGGCAAACTATTCTTCTGGAAGTTCCTCAAACACAACGACATCACCTCCTTCATGGTCAGCCTCTGTGAGTGATGTCCTCACGTTTGGAAATTCCTACACCTCTGCGAACAGCCTCTCATATATGCTTGAAGAATTGCTCCGAAGTGCCAACAGCCCGAGCAACACCTCTGATTTCACGTCAGGAGGATGGACGATTGCAGATCACTGGGACGACGTCAATACATCTGGAAGTTCGCAAAATCTTTCACTTGCTTCGGGTGTTTGGGATACTGTAATCGTTCAAGATCAGTCACAAATCCCAGGGTTTTTCCGTACCAACTCGGATTGGCTTGCGAGTAAGAACGGAAGCATCCATCTTGCAGATCGAATCGATTCCGAGGGGGCTGCAATGATGCTCATGATGACATGGGGACGTCGCAGCGGCGATGCCATGAATCCAACACTCTATCCAAATTATACAGTCATGCAAGATCGTCTCGAAGATGGATACATCGATTATCGAGACAACATCTCACTGTCGACCTCTGCTGAAATCTACATTGCACCAGTTGGTCTTGCCTTCAAACATATCCACGATTCCATCGTTGCATCAGGTGGCAACCCCTTGTCGCCAACCTCAACCTTCTACGGTCTGTATTCTTCAGATGGAAGCCATCCGTCAACATCTGGTTCTTACTTGGCAGCCTGTGTGTTGTTTGCATCCCTCACCGGCGACTCTCCAGTTGGTTTAACCGACAATACGACGATGGATTCAACACTTCGCCAAACATTGCAACAAGCTGCAGCAGAGGTAGTTTTCAACGGATCCTCTGCATACAGTTACCCTTGGGAGTCGTCAGGAACGATTCAGGCGATGAGTCAGCATTCGAGTTTCCCAGCAGGTTGGGAAGTGCGATGGTTGGACGACCAAATTGAGAATCTCTCAGCAAACGGTCAAGAAACGGCCACCCTCAGGATCTCCATTCCTTCGGATGCCGGTCCAGGAGCAACAGGCGTTCGACTGTATGCTGGTTCATTGTTTGGAAATCTCACGACTTCAACGCTGATGGTTGTTGATGTTCAACCGAATTACGACCTTCAAGTTGACTTCCTGAACGCAGACGATGATTTCCTACCTGGTCAGCAAACCACGTCCTCAGTTCGCTTAACCAATATTGGTACGACCGATGCATCGTTTGAGTATGCATTGTCCGTGCTATCTGGTCCGTGCACGGCTGCTTTGTTGACGTATACCTCTACACTGAACGTTGATGCAAGTGATGATCTTTCCTTCCAAGTCGATGTCGGAACAACCGCCAGTGTTGGTGATGTCTGTTCGCTCCGACTCACTTCAACCCTCGCTTCCGACGCATCGGTTTCGTTTGTTCGAGACTTCTCGTTTGAAGTAGACCGCGAGATTGATTTCGTTCTGCAAGGTCCAAACGGTGCAGTCATCATCGATCCTGAGACCGAAACGATGTTGGAGGTTCGCGTCTTCAACACTGGAAGTGAAACAGAAACGTTCTCTTTGCAAATCAACAGTGATGCGACCTCACCAGTATCGTTGATGTTAGAGAGCGCCTCAAGTGTCTCCGTAGCAGCCGATGCATCGGCAGTGTGGACGCTGAAGGCAACCGCTTCCGAGGGGTCTATCGGTCTGCTTGACCGCATTGTAACCGTGACGCACGACTCTCTCGCAAGTCAGAATCTCACCTTGCAATTCGATGTTCAAGAGCAAGCAAGTCTGAGCCTCATGGGTCCATTGGACGGCAGGATTGTCGTTCAATCAGGCGAAGATGCCTCGGTCATGCTCACCATTGAAAACGATGGCACCTCGAGCATCACACTCGATACATTCACCATTTCAGGACTCCCTGGTGGCGTCGATGTACAACTACCTGATGTGGATGGTTATCTCCTCGAACCTGGAGCGACATACAACGTTTCGCTCAATGTCTCAGCATCCGCTGCTACGAGTGCTCGTACGGACTCGTTGACCCTTCAACTGCTCACTGAATCGGCCAGTACATCCCTCTCCATTGAGTTGCAGGTCGTTGATCGAACACTCGCCCAACTCAGCCCAAACACCAATCAAATCATCGCAGGGCCATCTGCTGTAACAAACGTCACCATCGAAGTGACCAACATCGGAACGCTCCAAGACACCTTCCTGTTGTCGATCGGTGCAGGTGAGACCTCAAATTATTTTGAACTCTCACTTTCGAAAACATCTGTCAATCTCGGCATTGGTCAATCCGAAAGCATTGTGTTGAGTGTCCGTGAAACCTCTGCAGGAGCGAGTGCAAGCGGTCTGCCAATCAACATCGTTGCAACCTCAACGCTCGATCCATCATCGACCGATGTAGCGTTACTGACACTGATTCCAATGACTGCCGGCTCAGATCTAACCGTGCTTGCAGACAATTCGGTCACGGAGGCAGGCGGTTCCATTGATGGTACACTCATTGTCACGAACACTGGGAACAGCGTTGATGTGTTTTCTCTCTCTTCGGTAGGTTTGGATTGTGAACTCACCTCTTCAGTCCTGTTGCAACCTGGAGCATCGTCGCTTGAATTGCCTTGGAGTTGTGAGGTTCCAGACGATGCTCTCGCTGGAACCAATGCTTTCAGTTTCCGTGCGGTTTCAAGTGCTCGTTCGGACGCTCTTCAAAACGAAGTCGTCGTTTACACCATCGATGCTACGTGGGATTCTTCTTCGGTCGTTGCCATTAGCATCGATGACAGAACGTTATCGATTCCTTACCTCGGTGGTTCTTCTACCACCATCACCGTAACGAATCTTGCCAACATTGGAATCTCTGGAAAACTGACCATGATTGGAGTCGGTGATGGTGTTTTCGATATCCGATGGAACAACACTCTGGGAGAAGTCACCGATGCGTTCACGCTCGAGCCCGGTGCTTCGGAGATCTTTGTGGTTCGTTTCAATTCGTTAACCATGGATGAAACGGATGCTGAACTTCGCATCAGGGCCTTGGTACAAATCGATGGAAGCAGCGTTGACGCTGAATCCGAGACGCTTGAAATTCAAGTCGAGGGAGAATCTCTTCCTCCACAGGGATTAACGCTCTTAGGAATGGAGCTTGGAAGGGAGACAACGTTACAATTGCTCGCTGCAGGATACGTTCTTTTCGCTCTTGCATTGATGGTTCTCCGATATCGAAAACCACGTACTCCAGCAACAGAATCCGATGAAGAAGAGGACGTTGAAGAGGAAGAGACCAAGCAATATGCGCTTGGTCCAAATGAATGCAGAATGGATACCAACAGGCGAATATCCTGTCCTTCATGTGATGCCCGACTTGCTGTTCCCGGTGGGAACGAACCACCGTTCCGATTCACCTGTCCAACGTGTGACTCAAGCATCCGTGTTGTTGAATATGGTTCTGCACCAAAGTTCTGATCACGCCTTTCGTTGAGCGATAAGAAGGAAAGCAGTGTGGCCGAATGGCCCGTTGACTGGTCGTACGCCACCTTTGCTGGCTTTCCCCCACTCTCGTTCGATGACTTCGCCTGCCCATTCAATCTCAAGTCCAACTTCTTCGCAGGCAGCCCATGCCTGTTCCAATTGACTTGAAACAGGACAGTAACAAGACAATCTTCCACCAATCGTCAATAACGGTGCAACGCTACGAATCGCAGCCGGATGTTCAGGGAGATCGAGTAGAATCGCATCGACGTGTTCGGAAATGCTCTGAATTTCTTCAACGCAAGATTCGATTCGACCATGAACATGTGAATGTTGTGGAAACGCCTCGATTGCCTTTGATAATGTGGCGAGATTCTCTAGGCCAACATCACTGTGCTCCTCTCTCGGTTCGACGGTGATCAAATGTCCCGATGATCCGAGTACACGTGCAAGATGCATTGATTGACCACCCGAACCTAACCCAGCCTCCAAAACAACATCTCCCGAGCCAATTCCTAAGCGAGCGATGAGAACGCCCGCATCTTTGGAACCGATCGTTTGGGCTCTCCGTTTCATCCCTTGGACAAGTTCAGGCAATCGCGGTGGAAGGCGTGTAAAGACCTTCGAACCGATTTGTACTTCTTGTCCATGTTCGATTCCATTGAGCGTTGCATGTGGATTGAAAACACCGATTCCTTTGATCTTCAAACTCTCATCGCTTAATGCGATAATGTGTACACGTCCATTTTCCTCGACCAGTGCAGCGAGGGGTGGGTCTGCCATGGGTGTCGGAAGCGGTCTTGAACATCAGGTTTTTGCAAAATAAATGAAATTTTTGCGATAATAATTTTCAGACGAGAACTGACTATCATTATATATCGAGTAGTCATCGGTTTAACATGCATATTAGCGTCCGAACCATGGCTTTTACAATCGTCTTCCTGTTTCTTGGAAGTTTAATGGTAGGCTTAACCTCTGAGTACAACGGTCTTGAACCAGAAATCTTGGATGAAGAAATCGTCATCCAAAATCCATCACAAGCCACAAGTCCTGGCCACGTCGTCTTCGGCCAATACATCTCTTCCGACAACTGTGGTCACTGCTCGAAGACAGGTGGCGGTTCCGACGCCCACCACTCTATCAAGCAGAACCACCCAGACGAATACGTCTATGTCACCTACATGTCCGCATCCTACGGTGATACCGATACGGCACGAGCAGGCAACGTTGCTCCATACAACTGGGCATGGACAACTGGCGGTGCTCCGGATGCGTACTTCGGAGATCGGACAGACAAGCGTCAGAGCGGTGCCAACGCTCAGTACACCACATACGACTCTCTTTTCTCCAGCGGTGGTGGAATGCACAGCACTGTCAATGATTACGGTATGACTGCCTCCATCAGCCAATCTGGTACCAACTACAACATCGACATCACGTACAAGTACACGGGATCGGGAAGCGCTGCAAGCAACATGAAACTCTATGCAGCTCTTGTCGACAAGGATTGTACAGGTTATTCCTACACATCGGGAATCCCTCACGGTTACAACTGCTGGATGGCTTGGCTAACCGCTGGTGACACCTACAAATCAAAGAGTTCTGGTTCAGGTAGTGCCTTCGCTAGTGTCACACCTACCGCCACATCTCAGTCAGTCTCATGGACGAGCGTCCCTGCAGCCGTCGTTCCAGGTGGACTTAGCAAGGCAATCGTTGTGGGTGTATTGATGAGCGGTAACACCGTTTCAGTCGGTGGCTCCAGTCCGCACGTCTATCACGCTATTGACTCAACCATGGGTCCGAAGATGGATCTCTCCATCCCGAGTTTTACAGCAACGAGCCCTGCAGGTGCATCCTACATGCTCGGTGACGTCATCACACTCGATGCAACCGTGGCAAACACAGGCGATCTTGAGTACAACAGCGGCGGTACAGTCGACTTCTATTATATCCTCAACGGAAACAAAAACTACATCGGTCAGGGTACGCAAATCAGCACGCTCGCTACAAGCGGCGCAACCAGTTCCATGACCGCACAAACCACGTTCGATACCAGCGTTCTTCCATCCAACGGTTGGAAGACAGTCTTCGGCGTCGAACTTTCAACTTCTGGTGAGAGCGTTGTCTCCAACAACCAAGCGACTACCGAACTCGATCATGACCGTCCTCCGACTTCGAAGACACCTCAGGTTATCGGCACGTCCGACATTAACCGTGGCCAGTACTTCTCTGTTCTTGCCAAGGGTGATGCAGACGACAACGTCGACAGCATTGACACGCTAACGTTTGATGTCGAGATTTCCGTAGCAGGAATGAATCAATGGACCGGCGATGTTGTCACCGGTGGAGAAAACATCCTCTACCTCGGTTCAGCCAACGAAGGACGGGAATACTCGATTCTTCCGACCATGGAAATGCCTGCAGGTTTGTACGATCTTCGTTCACGAACCGTCGACGCTCGTGGCCAGGCCTCTGGATGGTCTGTCGCTACTGAAGTATTCAATCTCATGAATGCACCACCATCCATCACACCAAACCAGGTCAGTCCTGTCCAGTGTGATATCTCAACCAAGGTCGACATGACGGGAATCGTTTCAGACCCGGAGACGCCACTTTCGGATTTGACGATTACAAGCAATGATGCATCGTTCGTTGGATGGCATCCTACAACAACCGAAATTGAGGTCCTCTTCGCTTGGCACCCTACACAGGGATGTCCACTCGGCCAACAGGGCATTGAAATCTTCATGGATGACGGTGGCGACTATTCAACACAAGGACAACTCCCATACGGAACCCTGCTCTTCAACGTTCTTGAAAACGGCCAACCTCGCTGGCAAGCCTTGCCAACTCAAGTGGTCGATGAAGGTTCAATGGGTACACTCAGTTTGCTCCCATTCCTTTCCGATACAGATGATGAGGGCAACTCAGCTCCTGCATCAGCCTTGTCGCTTGAAATCATTTCAACCTCGAATACGGATGTGTTCGATGTTTACCTTGACTTAACGAACATCGTTTTCGAGACCATTGATGACGACATCAACGGCGAGGTTACCGTTACTATTCGTGCAAGTGATGGCGAACAATTCTCAGACCAAACACTGCTCGTGAAAGTCAACCCGATCAACGACGCACCACGACTGGATCTCACTGGTCTTGAGGAGACAACTCTCAAACTCGGTACCCAACGAGTCATCAACCTCATGGCGTTGTTGACTGATGTTGATGATCCATCAAACGAGGCATTCATCACCGTCTCCTCTGATGAGCAAGGTGCTGCAAAGTACAACCCAATCGATGGTACCATGACGCTGAACTTCCAGACATCTGGACTTCACACGGTTACGATGAACACCATTGACCGATACGACAGCAACACCTACACCATCACAGTCGATGTGTTTGATTCCTACCCACTTTACATCGCCAAGGTTGACGATGGTAGCGGTCATTTCTACGTGCAGATGGACAACACCTACATCGACCAAATACCAACGGCAAACATCTTCTTGACGGACATTGCACCAACGTTCACCGTTATCGAAACGACCTGGAACATCTGCAACGATGAAACAGGAACGTGTGATGGTCTTTACGAAGAGAATCTTGACATCACTCGTTCGATGGTCGGATGGTCAACTGAATTGGACATCCCTTCGATCTTCATGCCAGATCAAAGTGCTCGTCCGTCCGGTTCCATGTACAAGGATTACTACCAACTCACCATCACAGCAGTCGACACAAACGGAGATGACTACAAGACCGTTGCTGCAGTGAAATGGGACATCCTCGAGGAGCTCCCTGCACCAGCGGACATGGACGATGAAATGTTCACCTCCTACCTTGATATGTTGACAGAGGAAATCGAATCCCTTGAGGCTGAGCAAGAAGATGAGACCATTATGAACGATGCTTACAGGGAAGAAATCGCACAGATCCTCACGGAGAAGCGAGCGCAATACGACGCTGCTTGCGACGACCCTCGTGCGGACTGTCCACTCGAAAACATGCAGTCTGGTGAGGCGTCTGAGGAATCTTCCGATGACACCAATTGGATGCTCATTCTCGGTATCGTTGCAGGAGTTATCTTTGTCGCACTGGCGCTTGGATTGATGATGCGCCGTGGTGAAGAGGCCAAACTCTACGATTCAGAAGCACAATGGTCTGAGGGTACGTTGCCGATTCACGACACCGTTGCAAACTCAATGTACGGTGGTGCTGCACCGATCTTCCAACAACAAATGCCTCAACCAGTTGCTCCAGTTCAACCCGTCGTCGCAGGACCACCACTGCCACCAAGTGGACTTCCAGCAGGATGGACAATGGAGCAGTGGCAATACTACGGTCAGCAATATCTCGACCAAATGCAGCAATAGAGCAATTGTTGCATCCCCATGGCTTATGCTAAAGTCCTAAAGGGGAGGAGAGCGAGGAAACATCATGTCAGAGGGCGACCCTGTGGAGGATGTCATCAAAGAGGATGACTCTGAGATGGTCACTGTATGGGCTCCTGAGCCCTCAAATGACAGCGATGAACTCCTCTCATCCAGTATTGATCAATGGATTAATGACGTGAAATTTGAAACAACAGAGGATGTCCCAATTCCTGAACGTCTCGTTGACCAAGTGATTGGACAGGAAGCAGGGTCTGTCGTTATTCGTAAGGCAGCTGAGCAACGTCGTCACATGCTCATGATCGGTGACCCAGGTACTGGGAAATCCATGCTTGCCCGTTCGATGACCGACCTCTTGCCACAAGATGCACTCGAGGATGTACTCGTCTATCCAAACGAAGACGATGAGAATGAACCTCGTGTTCGTTCCGTCCCTGCAGGTCGTGCAGAACGCATTGTACGTATTCAGAAGGAAGCCATTCGTGAGCAGAAAGAGAAGGCTCAGCGAATGTTGCTGATTGGATTCGGTGCCGTTGCATTTTTGCTCGTCATCGTTGCAATTCCAAGTGGTGACATCCTCACCTTGCTGTTTGGTATGTTCCTCCTCATGTTCGGATACATGTTCATCCGTAGCCGTCTTGGTTCTGGTGATGAAGGACGTATTCCAAAGGTACTGGTTAAGCATGAACTTGATGACCGCCCTCCCTTTGTTGATGCAACTGCAACATTGTCCGGATCTCTTCTAGGTGATGTCCGTCACGACCCGTTCCAATCTGGTGGCATGGAAACACCTGCACACGATCGAGTCGAACCTGGTGCTATACACCGAGCTAACAAAGGTGTTCTTTACATCGATGAAATCAACCTTCTTCGCCTTGAAGAGCAACAGGCACTGCTCACTGCTATGCAAGAGCGAGCCTTCCCCATCTCCGGTCGCTCAGAGCGCTCCTCAGGTGCGCTGACAAAGACCGAACCGGTGCCATGCGACTTCATTCTGATTGCAGCGGGCAATCTCGATGCTATCCAAGGCATGCACCCTGCATTGCGAAGTCGTATCCGAGGCTACGGATACGAGGTCTACGTCAATTCTGAAATGCCTGACACCAACCGAAACCGAAAGCGTCTAATTCGCTTCATAGCCCAAGAAGTACGTCGGGACATTGGCACAACTCGAGAGATTCCTCACTTCGATAAGTCTGGTGTCTCATTGATTCTTCGCGAAGCGCAGCGACGTGCTGGTCGCCGAGGCAAACTCTCTCTCCGACTCCGTGAATTGGGTGGATTGGTTCGAATCGCTGGAGACCTCGCTGCAGAGGACGGTGCTCCCTATGTTACCGATGCTCATGTTCTCGGTGCACGCTCGATTGCAAAGCCACTCGAACAACAAGTAGCAGACCGTATGATTGAACGCCGCTTGGATTATGCGCTTATCGTCAACTCCGGAAACCGAGTTGGTCGTGTCAATGGCCTTGCGGTCTTGGGTGCAAACTCCGGCCTCTCAGACTTCTCTGGAATCATGCTTCCTGTCGAAGCACTCGTAACTCCATCGCAGGGTGGTGGCGGAAAGATTCACGCAACGGGTGGCTTGAGCGATCTTGCTAAAGAAAGTGTTACCAATGTTAGTGCAGTTATCAAGAAACTTACTGGAAAAGACGTATCGGATTACGATCTTCACATCCAATTCGTTGACACACACGGTGTCGATGGTGACTCAGCGTCGATTACCATCGCAACTGCAATCATCTCCGCACTTGAGAACATCCCAATCCGCCAAGACCTTGCGATGACAGGTTCGCTTTCCGTTCGAGGAGAAGTACTCCCAATCGGTGGTGTTACGGCGAAGATTGAAGCTGCAGCTCGAGCAGGCGTCAAGACCGTCGTCATTCCTCGTTCGAACATGCAGGATGTCCTGCTCGATGAGCAGTTCGAAGGGAAGATCGAGGTCATCGCCGTTGATACACTCGATGAAGTCATGGAGCATGCGCTCATTACCCATGATCAAAAGCAAAGCCTCGTCGAGAGGCTTGGTTCCGTTATTGACCGTTTGACGCCAGACCTCTCAGGTCCAACAACCTCAATTTGAACACCATTCTGAAGCATGACTTCAAAGAGTGGACGTACTCCAGAGATGCATGGATGAAGAGGCTAAACCTTCAACCGGGATTGATGCCGGTAAGGGTGCTTTGGTTGTGCTCTTCCTCGTCACCATGATCGATATGATTGGCTTTGGAATTGTTATTCCATTCCTCACGTATCTCGTTGAGGATTTGGCCGCAGATCAGAACATTACCTCCATTGGGATATGGGTTGGTCTTCTCATGACATCTTATTCTGCTGCACAATTTCTGTTTTCACCCATTTGGGGTGGACTAAGCGATCGCATTGGACGTCGCCCAGTCTTGATGATCGGATTGGTTGGCAATACGGTTTTCTTCACCATGTTTGGTCTTGCAAACACGCTCATGATGGCTCTCGCAGCACGATTTCTTGCAGGCGTGTTTAACGGTAACATCGCTGTTGCTCGAGCGTACATCGGAGATGTTAGTTCCCCCAAACAACTTGCAACGAGAATGGGTCTCATTGGCGCAGCCTTTGGATTAGGGTTTACCATTGGGCCATTCTTGGGCGGAGAATTATCTTCTCCGGCTGAACGCTGGAGTTTTTTTACCGATACGATTTTTGAAACGCACCCCTATCTCCTTCCTTGTATCTTAGCAAGTGTTCTCTCCATCTTTTCACTTCTTCTTGCATTCAAATATCTGCCAGAGTCCCTTGCACCAGAATCTCGAACAAGTCGTACAACCCAGACTTGGAGGGCTACGATGAAGCGAACTGCTTCCAATGTGAAGCGGATGCTTGGAACGAAGAACATCGGTTCTCTCATGTGGGTCACATTTCTCTACATGTTTGGGTTTACCGTTATGCACGCAGTCTTCATTCTCTACACACAAATGGACCCCTCCCAGGGCGGACTTGGTTTCAGTGAGGCAGACAATGGACGGATTTTCGCATTGATCGGTATCCTTGGGATTGTTACGCAAGGGGGGCTCATTGGTCCGTTAACTCGGAAGTATGGCTCACTCTTCATCCTCCGATTCGGAACCGTTTTGTCAGGATTTGGACTCGTGTTGGTTCCTTATTCGACTCTGAATTTCGTATGGGCTTGGATGCTCCTCATCACAGGATGTATTGCAATTGGTAACGGTTTATTCCAACCATCTTCAAGTACCGTTCTAACATCACTTGCTAGGCAAGATGATTATGAATTGGGTGCTGTGATGGGATCACAAGAATCGCTCTCTTCATTTGCCAGAATCTTAGGTCCATTAACAGGGGGATATGTTTGGACAATAACCGTTGAACGTACAGGATTTTTTGATTACCACACAGCATTCCACGTCTGTGGTTTATTGATGATGTTGGCATTTATTCTCTCCTTCAAAGTCGAATTTGTAGCCTCAGAACAAACATCACAATAAATTCAAACGTGAAGGATATGAGAGCGACGCATGGACGGCCAAGAGTCTGTGTTTGACAACGAGACGTTTCACAAGCGACTCGGCAATCTTGCATTTGCTGCCATTCTCCTGACATTGCTCACTGTTTGGATGATTGAACTGAAAGGCATTTTCCAGCCATTTTTTATCGCATTGGGGATTTATTTTGTGTTGAAACCCGGTGCGGATTATCTGTCAAAGAACGGATTCCCAATTGGTCTCTCCTACGTTACGATGATTCTCTCTGCATTTTTGATTATCGTCGCCGCAGGTTATCTTGCCTTTGATCAAGTGAGCGATCTTGCAGATGATGACGAGCGGATCAAGCAGTACAATGAGAAATTGGACAAGCGTTGGAACCAACTAAAAGGAACCCCTGTTGTCGGCTCTTCGATAACTGAATCATTGAATTCAACCAATGGAACGTTTACTGAAGATCTCGCAGAAATGGGTCTTCTCTCGAGTGATTCTGGCATTGCTGATCTTGTTGCTGGTGTGGTGTCAAGTGTAGGCAGCCTGCTTGGGATGGGTTTGACAGTGACCTTCTTCCTTATTTTCATCATCTTTGAAGCGAACTTTTTGCCAGGCCGAATCGAGAGGGCTTGGCCTGGTGGTGTATCAGGTCGTGTTCAAGATATGCAGATTCAGATTCAGGAGAGTATCAATACGTATGTAGTTGTCAAAACGGGAGTTGGGTTGGGTACTGCAGGAATTACAGCAATCATCCTCTTTATCTTTGGAATCGATTTGTGGTTTACGTGGGCTTTGCTCACTTTCATTCTCAATTACGTACCTTACATTGGTTCATTGATTGCAACGATTCCACCGTTGATTCTCGGATTCGTGACCCTCTCTCCTGCTGGATGGTTTGTCATGTTGATCTTACTTGTTTCAAATCAACAACTTTGGGGAAGCATCATTGAAACGAAGTGGGCTGGACGAGCCCTCGATATTTCGCCAGTTTTGCTTCTTCTGACAACCGCATATTCCTACTGGGTATGGGGTATCCTTGGAATGGTTCTTGTCGTTCCGTTTACAGTCATCTTCAAGATCGTACTCGAAAACATCGAGCCAACTCGACCCATTGCCATTCTTCTTGCTGAGCGTGCTCCATCCATTGACGAGGCATGGAGAGAAGCCATGAAAGATGGTCGAATTTCAAGTCATGAGAGTCGCTCGTTGGAAGAAATCCAACGTATTCTCGGATTAACCGACCGTCAGATGACGAAGGTGGCTGCGAAACATGCGATCGAACGTTCACTCAAACGAAATCGTGTTACTCCAGAACAATTGCAGTACATCCAACAAGCCGCTACATTGTACGACAATGACGCCTATATCTTACAATTGAACAACATTGATGTTGAAGCTGGTCGACTCAAGAAATCGAATCGTATGGTCTTAGAATCCATTTACGAGCGACTGGACGAGGAAGAATAATCACAGAATATCGGTGAGAATCTTCTCCAGTTCGGTATTGATCATGAGAATCAGGGTTCCGAATTCTGGTGGAATGTTTGGATCTTCGTAGAGTTCCTCAAGTTTCGATTGCGACATTGCGATACGAACGTCAAGTTTTTTGCCCTTATTCAGCAACCAATTTTCACAGGTTTCTTTTGCCTGTTTTCGAATGTTTCGAGGAACTTTAGGGTCATCGATTTGATTGATGACTGTAGCAACCTGCTGTAGTCTTGTTTCAACGTCCATCATATCAGCCCCTAGGAATGCCCTGTAATGTCGCCTTATCGTGGACCGTCTTTAAGTCCATTGGCGACATGGCCATCTCAATGGATGTCGATTCAGACCTCATACTTGGATGGTCTCGAATGGGTGTTCTTCTGCTCTGCATGGGGTGGGCTGCGTGGTTTGACCACAAAGAGCGTCGAGTTTCAAATGAGCATTGGATTGTCTGGACAAAGCCGATTGTATTCATATGGGCACTCGATTTATTGATGCAGTCACCGCATTGGTCGGTTTGGTTGACTGCCTCAGGTCTTCTTGCATATGCGAGTGGTTCGGTCATAGGGCGACCAACGATTCGAGATGCACGTCAAGGGAATCGAATCGATCAAATCGTCCTTTTCTGGTATCTTCTCTCTGCAGTAGGATTGGTTGCAGGAGCTGTACGTTTCATGCAGGTCTCACCTCTTGACGTTCTCATCGGTGATGCTACACTTGATGCAACGCTTTGGTGGTCATACATTGGAGCATTGTTCACGCTTTTTGTTATTGATTTAGCATGGAGACTTCGATTCATTCATGGCGGAGCCGATGCGAAAGCTCTGATGTGGGTAACTCTTCTTTTCCCATCCTGGGCAGAAGTTCCGGTGCACAATACCTCTTCCATGGAAGAGATTGTACTACACTTACCTCCATCGCTGAGTTTATTGATTTGGGGTGGATTTTTGTTCCTTCTCATTCCATTCGTCTTAATTGTTCGGAACATTGCCAATGGTTCGGTTCGAAATGCATCTGATTTGATGATGTCTTGGATGGCACTTTCTGTTCCGCTAGCGTCTGTTCGCCAGCGCCATGTTTGGATTCTCACTGAAATCATGGAATTGCCGAGTGGTGAGTCTGTTCTGAATCATAGAAAACGTGCACCACGCAAGACGCCAACAGAAACTGAACTGAATGAGCACATCGAACGATTGGAAGCATATGGTGCAGGCCGAGTATGGGTCAGTTTGAAACTACCACTCCTGTTGTTTTTGTTCCCAGCAATCATTCCACTTTGGTTGATTGGGGATCCAATGGCTTCTTTGTTGCCATTGGTGCTACCTTGATGATCAGTTACCCTTTCGCTCAATGTTCTTTGGGCGGAGGCCTTTGTAGCCACACTTTCGGCAACGTGCTGCGCGAACAGCGTTTCGAGCGTTGCACTTCATGCAGATTTTGCGTTGAAGCATACGAGCCTCTGCTTCAGGGAATCGTGCCATGGCATTGCGACCAACTTCCTCTATTTAACCGCAACCACCTGAATCGAGATATCTCGATGCCATGGTTCAAACACTTGAGAGAGTAGCATGCCGCATGCGCATCGTTCGTCTCCCTGGGATTCATCACGATGCGAATGCCGTTCTCCTGATGGGAAAGAGTGAAGCAATTCTCGTCGATTCAGGAACTGCATGGTATCAATTGCTTCAACAAGAGCGCATCGTAGGTCAACTCGGAAATGAAGTCAAACTCAGAGAAATTATCCTTACTTCTCGAAGATACCCCTTCAGTGGGGGTAGTGCTTCCATTGCGGAACGATTTGACAATGTTCCAATCAAGGTACATCCATCAGCCACATCTTCATTGGCCAGTGGTGATTTTTTCACCACATGGGCAAACAGGTACGACTCCGACATGCCAATCATCAATGCAGTCGACCTGGAAATCGGACAAAAGATAGAACTTGGAGATGAATCGATTGAGATTGTTGAAGCACCAGGTCCGAGCAGTTGCAATCTGCTCATTCACATTCCATCTGCAAAGACCGTTATTGCCGGAGCGCTGTTACCGAGGGCAGATCGCCCAATGCGTTGGGATGTGCCAACAGGTAATCTCATCGATGGGGCGTCAAGTCTTGAGTATGTCAAAACACTTGGTACTGAGAAACTTATTCCGATGCATGGACCAAGCATCAAGGGTGTTGAACACATATCTGAGACGATTGATCGACACATAACTGCCCTTCAGGACATCATTGAAAATCAGGGGGTTTTGCCACGATCCTGGCCAAAACCTGCACACACATCTCTCTGGCACGAACCAGTTCCATCATGGCCGAGAAAGGAACAGGAAACGAATCAAGCAGAGGGTAAAAGCCTCAATTGAGCCTCGGCTTCTCTACGTTGAGCTTCGATTGCTTTTCGCTCTCGCATCCTTCGAAGCATCAGATTATCTCCAAATGCGGTTGAGGCATCTTCCAAAGTTGAGAGTGAACCACTTCGGTTGTAGACGCATTGTTCCCATCCGGATTGAACACGAATCTTTGTTCCGTCAGAACGGATGGATGATATTGAGCGGTTTGTCTCGAAGAGGAGTTCGGATTTTCCATCCTTAGTCAGATTCCAAACACGCCCCTCAGCATCTGCGATGAGAAGTTCGGACTGTTCGTTCATGCACATCGCTCGCAATGGAACATGGCTAACGGTCAGCGTGACGGTAAGGGAAAACTCAGGGAGTTGCACAATATGCAGTTGACCAAGTTTGTCTCCGACGTAAAGTTTGGAGAGTGCTACGTCATCCTCCTTCACCCCGAGAATCGCTGTTGCTGATGTTCTCAGGTGCAGTGTTTTACGGGTTGTTGGAGTTTCCCAGACGATCAGCCCATCACTCATCGCAAGACAAGTTCCATGGGATGTTACGAGGCTACGAACAGTGGTTCGGTTGTTACGCATACCTTGTTGCTGAGTGCAGTCGGTATACCTGATTTCTCTTGGGTGGAAAATGAAAGTGAAAGTGAATCAATACATGTCATCATTCTTGTTCTCTTTTTTCCAAGCGCGGTAACAGGATTTGCACACTCGAACTCTTCCTTTTGCCGAAACGAAGTTTCCTGACCCCCACATCTCTGTAGAGTCATCGAATGAGAGCGATCGTCCACCGAGTTTCTTATCAGCGAATCGTTCACAGGACTTGACTGCACAGGGGAGTTCGCCTGAATTTGATTTCTTCTTTTCAGAACCGTCTTCAGAGGCTTTGGATTTGTTCTTGCGAGCCTTTGCTTTGAATCCCATAGTTGAGCGAAAGCGAACTGCCTCAAGAAACTTAGGGTCTCATTGTTGTGAGCCTTCTCCAAGTTGCGTCATCAATCCTTCAATGAGACGGAGTAGACCGCGTAGTGTCACTTCAGAGACATTGGCGATGGAACAAATCTCGGATTGTGTCCTTGGAGAACCAGATTCATTGCAAGCCTTGTAAATCAATGCCGCTGCAACACCCATCGGTTTCTTTCCTTGCCAAACATCCTCGTGTGGTTTGATCACAGACCAAAGGTGTTGAACCTGGCTTCGCATCGATGGTGCAAGATCCAGCTTGGACATGAATGGGTCAAAGTATTGGTCGGGTGAACTGATTGAGTGCATGTTGAGCATTCGCGATACTTGCCGAATGAGTCGGGACAATTCCTTTTCTTCAATCGAAAATTGTTCAGCAATGTCGGGGATTTGACGTGGTACGTTTTCCTCTCTTGCTACGAGGTATGTGCATGCGGCTGCTACACCTGCAATCGACCGTCCAGTCACGTATCCTTTGTCAGAGAGTCGTCGATACAATCTGGCAACTTCCTCTTGAAGGGCAACCGGAAGTTGTGAACGGTCTCGAATAAATTGGTTGGCTTTGACGAGGTTTCGTTCTCGACTTTTGCGTGTCTTGGAACGTTCGTCGATGATTCGTCGTCGACGCCATTCTCGACGACTTTGGCTTGAAATTCCGTGACGACTTGCGGCTCCTGTGTTCAAGTCACGAACATCGATAGTGGTGTTGAGTCCACGGTCGGCGAGCGTGTAGGTCATTGGTGCTCCAACTCTTGATCGGTCTTCACCACGGTCTCGTTGCGTCCACTCAGCCCCAGGGTCAGGAACGTTCTCTTCAACGACGAGGCCACAACTGTTGCATGTCACTTCGCCACGAGTTGTATCAAGACTCCAGTCAACCGCAGCACATTCCTCGCAAGGCCTTGTATGGCCTTCGAGAACGCGTCGTTCGCTCGAAACATTTGTATCCTTTTGGGGCGGTTTGCTTCCACTATCAAAACTCGCGCTCATCTTCTCAACTCCTAGTATAGTAATTGTCTTCCAGACTATTTAAACTTTTGTGTTGCTTGCATCAATTTCATTGTCGAGCAAGTCCCCGATTGTTATGAAACGGACGGATTTCCTTCACTACAAAAAGAAGATTGAACGACAGTATATGAAGATGTGTTCAATAAACCCAAAAAATGCCCAAGAAACTCATGAAGTTGTAACGTATAGTTCAAAGACATTCGTTCACTCGTTTCACTTGAACAACATGCCAGCGACAGTTATTCTAGGAGCGCAATGGGGCGATGAAGGCAAAGGAAAACTTGTCGATCGCTTGGCTGAAGAAGCAACTTGGGTCGCTCGATTCCAAGGGGGAAACAATGCGGGTCACACCGTTGTCATCGGAGACCGTGTCCTCAAATTCCATCTCCTCCCATCTGGAATCACTCGTCAGGAGTGCTCACTCGTTCTTGGAGATGGTATGGTTATCGACCCTTGGGTACTCAATACCGAGGTCGAGAATTGGATCAAAACGGGAGGAGACGATCCACGTGGAAACCGCCTTTTTGTATCGGAGCGAGCACACATCATTCTTCCATATCACCGAGCGATGGACAGTCTTGACAAGACAATCGGAACCACCGGGCGAGGAATCGGTCCAACCTATTCGGATAAAATCAATAGAATTGGTCTGCGATTTGGTGACATTGCTGAAGTCATTCAAGATGCTTCTTGGGCTGAAACTACAGCACAACGAATGAATAAATCACTCGAGGCAGCAGGATCTGATGTACGGATTGACGCAACCACGCTTGCTTCCGAAGTCGAATGGATTCATTCTGTTTATTCATCGAGCATTGCCAACACTGGCCTCATGCTTGATAATGCGCTCAAACTTGACGAGCACGTTATTCTTGAAGGTGCCCAAGGTTGTCTCTTGGATATCGACCAAGGTACATTCCCGTTCGTAACATCTTCCGTCACATCACGAGGAAACGCAACGCATGGCGCAGGGATTCATCCAGGTCACGTCGACGATGTTATCGGTATCACGAAAGCCTACATTACTCGTGTAGGAAACGGTGCAATGCCGACCGAATTAGAAGATAGTGTTGGTGAACATCTCGGAACCGTTGGTCATGAATTTGGAACAACAACAGGTCGAAAGCGACGCTGTGGTTGGTTTGATGCTGTTGTCATGCGCCATGCCCACCGCATCAATGGATTCACTTCACTGGCATTGACAAAACTCGATGTGCTTGGGGGTTTGGACGAACTGAAGATCTGTGTTGCATACGAACTGGATGGTGCTGAAATCACTGAAATGCCTAGCAGTGCATCTGCACTTGCACGTTGTAAACCGATTTACATGACCGTCCCTGGATTTGAATCAAAATCCCTTGAGGAATGGCTCGTCGTTGCAAAGCACGCCAACGAGAATGGTCTTGGAATCTCAACATTACCACAAGCTGCACAAGACTATGTTCGACAACTTGAATCCATTCTTGGCATTCCTTGTTCGAGCGTTGGTGTTGGACCCGATCGTGATGCTACCATCGATTGCGTTTGAGCAATCAGAATGAAACACTCAAAAGGAAGTGTCAACACGGACGGCTGTAAGGGGCGCTTAGCTCAGTTGGAAGAGCGTCTGGTTTGCAACCAGAAGGCCGGGGGTTCAAATCCCCCAGCGTCCACTCCCCTCAGAGAGTCCGAACCCCCTGTTCGGTGGACTGCGCCAAACCGTGCGATTAGAGTCCAAACCCCTTGGTCGCTTCAACCATTCCGGTTGAACCGTTCCTTCCGAAGAGATCCACGAGGACATTTTGAACGCTCTTTCAAAGGCCAATCGCTGAGCATCGTTGGGCACCAATTCAGCATAATGCTTCTCCAGTGTCCCGATTTCATCCCCAAGCACCATGGCGATGTTCTCGAAGGTGTTCCCGTTGGCCAAGTAGCGCATGGCAAGGGAGTGTCGATAACTGTGCGAAGGAAGCGTTTGGACAGGTTCTCCGTTGAGGCTCGCTGAATCACGAACCTGCTTCAGCCACATGCGGATGGTCTTGTCCGTTGCATGGTCTCGCACCACCTTCGTTGTTCCCGAAGCGTTCAGAATGCTTGAGGGGAACAGGTACACATCACCGTCTTTGAATTGGGTGATGTAGTCGTAGTATTGCCTCAAGATGGGTATGTAGCGCTCTTGAATGAATTGCGAACAACGCTTCTGGTTCTTTTGTGCACGGAACTGGATGGTCTTCGCTTGGAAATCGAAGTACTCCCATTGAAACGCAGCCACGTCTGAAATCCTTGGTGCCATCATGCTGTGGATAAGGTGAGCCATCGCACGAGGCTTGAGTTCGTCATCACCGAACATCGCAAGGGCTCGCTCATCCATGGCTTCGAGTTCCTCAACCGTCCAGTAGCGGATTTCCTTCACTTCCCGGTCGGGTTTCCAAAGGTCAACGAAGTCAAGTTGC
>JBMTJI010000011.1:0-59042 GCA_049438185.1 Candidatus Poseidoniaceae archaeon | reverse complement strand
GGTCTGGGCCAACAACAGCGGTGGTTCGAGCATGGCTTACCTCAACATCACCGTCAACGACCAACTGCCAACCAGCGTGACCTACACGCCTGAGAATTTGACCTTGGTTCGTGGTGAAGTCAGCAGCGATCTCCCATTGGCGCCTGCTCTCACTGGTCCGGGTGACATCACCATCTGGGGCATCAACGCCAGTTTACCAACTGGATTATCGTTCGGCACCAACAACGGTACGATTTGGGGTGTGCCTCAGGTCAACATGACCATGACGGCATACACGATTTTCGCCAACAACAGCGGTGGTTCAGTGAGTACGCAAATCAACATCACCATCCTTGAGCCAATCGTTGTTCTTGATTATAATCCAGAGAACTTGACCTTGGTTCGAAGCATTGCTATGACCGATTTGCATCCAATTGTGACGGGAGGTAGCGTTGAGACGTGGGAAATCCATCCATCGATTCCAGCTGGATTGAACTTTGCTGATGGTGTCCTTTCGGGCACACCAACGGTCAACATGACCCTGACCATGTTCACGATCTATGCGAACACAACAGGTGGTTCTGCTTCCCATACGATCAATCTCACCATCCTTGAGCCAGGTGTCATTCTCGAGTACAACCCAGAGAACCAGACCTTGACACGAGGTGTTGCTATGGTCACGATGACACCGACGGTCACCAACGGTACGGCAGAAACATGGAGCATCGATCCATTGCTCCCATCCGGATTGAGTTTCAGTAACGGTGTCATCAGCGGAACACCGACGGTCAACATGACGCGTACAACGTTCACTGTCTGGGCCAATACGACCGGTGGTGCAGCCTTCCACACAATCAATTTGACCATCCTCGAACCGATCGTTGGTTTGGATTACAACCCGGAGAATCTGACCTTGACGCGGGGTGTCGCCATGACCGATCTGCATCCAATCGTTACTGGTGGAAACGTCAGCGAATGGGGCATCTCACCGATTCCATTGACTGGATTGACCTTTGCTGAAGGTCGGTTGTACGGAACGCCTGCCGTGAATCAGACAACACCGATCACGTACACCATCTATGCGAATACAACAGGTGGTTCTGTTACGCATACCATCAACATCACTGTTCTTGAACCGGTTGTCGATTTGTTCTACAACCCAGAGAATCAGACGTTCATCCGTATGGAGCAGTCGATTGTCTGGTCACCAACCGTCTCGGGTGGAATCCCAGAGGTTTGGGCGATTGAACCAGCCCTACCAAACGGTCTCATCTTTGACAATGGGACGATATCAGGTTCACCAACTGTGAACCTCACAACGACACAGTACATCGTTTGGGCGAACAACAGTGGCGGTTCTGCTTCAACCTCAATCAACATCACAATCAACGAACCTGCTCCAGAAATCGAGTACGTTCCAAGCGATTTGGTCTTGACACGAGATGCAGCCATGACAACGTTGCATCCGAGCGTGACAGGAGGAATGATCGAGACTTGGGAAATTGAACCAGCGATTCCAAACGGTTTGAGTTTCGTTGACGGTGTGATCTCAGGAACGCCAACATTGATTCAGAATCAAACGCAATACGTCGTATGGGCCAACAACAGCGGTGGTTCATTGGTGGCCTATCTCAACATCACCATCCTCGATATTGTTCCAGAAATCTCATACATGCCTGAGAACTTCACATTGACCAACGATACAACCGCAATCGATGTGCTACCAGTGAACATTGGCGGTCCTGCATTGACGTGGAGCATTTCACCTGCATTGTCTGAAGGATTGGAATTCAACGAAACAACAGGCCATATTACGGGAACGCCGACGGAAGTGATGGATGTACGAACGTACGTGATTACGGCAATCAACACGGGTGGTTCAGCTACAGCGCAAATCAACATCACCGTAATTGACCAAGTTCCAATGGTGGCGTACGTTCCAGATGATGTCACTCTGCTCAACAATTCAACCGTCCTGACGATGGAGGCCATTTCGACGGGTGGCATCGTCACCGCCTGGAGCATCATGCCAGATCCATCACCAGGACTGTTGTTTGATACGACCAACGGTACACTCTCTGGTGTTGCAACCCAAGTACAGAACCGAACCATGTACGTCATCACAGCATCCAACGATGTTGGTTCAATCAACGTCTTTGTCAACATCACCATCGAGGATTTGTTCTACAACATGTCCCTCGGACCATTGTATCTATTGAACAATTCAGAAATGATCGCACTCGAGCCAGAATTGACCATCAACGGTTCAACCTTTGAGATTGAACCAGACCTGCCTGAAGGCTTGTTCCTCGGAACTGAGAACGGTACGATATGGGGTACACCGACCGAATTGATGGACTTGACCAACTTCACCATCTATGCCAACAGCAGTCTGTTCAACGATGCATTCGTTGTTCAAATCGGTGTCTTGGAGGATACAGACCTTGACGGTCTACCGAACGAATTGCCCGGTGATGCTGACCCACGTCGTGGTTTGATTGAAGACCTTGACGATGATGGTGATGGCTATACAGACCTCATTGAGGACGATTGTCTCTCCGACCCGTTGGATGGCTCCGATATTCCATCCGATCTTGATGGCGACTTCGTCTGCAATGCCATCGACGATGACATTGACGGTGATGGCCTGAACAACAGCGTTGAGACGAACTCTAGCACTTACGTTGATTCGAACAATACGGGCACTGACCCATGGGATGCTGATACGGATGGTGATGGCGTCTGCGATGGACCAATTGCACCAGCTCTACCAGTGGATTATTGTGAAGCAGGTCCAGATGCCTTCCCGAATGATGCTGCTGCTTACCTCGATACCGATGGTGATGGAATGCCAGACGAGTTGTGGGGCGAATCAACGACTGGACTCATCGAAGACCTGGACGATGACAACGATGGTTGGACGGATCTCGACGAAGCTGATTGTGGTCCAACCGATTCCAAGAACGAACTGGATATACCTGTTGACAGCGATGGCGACGGAATCTGCGACTTCAATGAAGTCTTGTCCGTGACCTACGGAACAGGCGACTTCGAGTTGTTGCAAGGGCAACGAAACGTTTCGCTGCAACCAATCATTACTGGAATGACCGTTGATATCTGGGAAATTTCACCTGCATTACCGTACGGCTTGTTCTTTGGTGGCGATACGATGGCTCGAACCTCGAACGGTAACGGTACGGTCTACGGCGTACCTCTTATTCCATCGAATTTGACCGAATATACGGTGACTGCAACGAATTTGTTGACAGGCACACAGATTTCGACGACGTTCAATCTCTCGATAGCAGAAGATTACGATCTGGATGGCCTGCCGAACAACAACACGCGTCTTGGTCTGCTTGAGGCTGATTTGGACGATGATGGGGATGGATTCAACGATACGTTTGAATTGGAATGCGGTGGCGATCCATACAACCGTTCATCGGTTCCAAAGATTGAATCCGATGGAACCTGTTACAACTATCGCTCCTATGAAGAATCGCCAGAAAAGGACAAGAATCCATTCAAGCCAATCTGCTTCCCGATCATTTTCCTTATCTTGGCGTTCCTGCTCGTCGTTCCGATGATTTTGACGCGTCGCAAGGAACGTGTTGGTGTGCAAGTTGAACATGTCTCTGCAACACCCGCTATCCTGAGTGGTTCGGGTACAATAACCGATCCATTTGTTCTAAGGGCTGCTAAGGTTCCATACAACAGCAAGACCAAGACTGAAGAGCGGATTCGTTGTGCTGAAATGTCCCCTGGTTACGAGGTCAAGGTCCGAGAAACCAACATCGAGATCAACAAGCGACGCTTTGGAGCAATCCAATTTGGCGGTGTTCAGGATGGAACAGGTGTTCTCAAATCCAACAGCGATGGTCTTCTCACGATTCAGTTCACCTTTGATGGTACCATTGAACCGAGCGAATTTGGAATGGTCTACAAGAGTGAGTTGATCCTTGATGAGAAGACCTACTTCGTTTGGCACGTTGAGACCAAGGCCAAGAAAGGCAAATGATCACAGAGGAACTTCGTGCAACCATCCGAAGATGTCATCCTCAGTTTCGTTCTGAATGCCTGTGAGTTTGTCGTACAACGTCTTGGTGATTGTTCCGGGCATTCCATCGCCATAGGTGACCTTGGTATCGCCATGCGTGATGCTTCCGATTGGAGAGATAACGGCTGCTGTACCACAGCAGAAGGCCTCATCTGCTGACATAGCGAATTCAGCACTGACCTTTTCTTCAACCACGTCGTAGCCCATGTGACGAGCGAGAGCGATGATGGAATCTCGAGTGATTCCCGGAAGAATGGTACCCGTTAGTTCTGGAGTGTAAAGGACTTCATCCTTGATGCAGAAGAAGTTCGCAGCACCGACTTCTTCGATGTAGGTACTTGTTCGAGCATCAAGATAGATGACTTCAGCATAGCCTTGGGCTTTGGCCATCTTGCTTGGCATCATGCCTGGAGCATAGTTTCCAATCGCCTTGACACCACCTGAACCGCCAGGAGCAGCTCGATGGAATTCATCGGAAATCAACAACTCAATAGCGCGCATTCCGCCTTTGAAGTAGGGGCCAACCGGAGTCACGTAAATCATGAACGAATAACTTGGAGCAGGAGCAACACCGAGAACAGGGCCACTCCCCATCAACAACGGTCGTACATACATCGCACCTCGGCCCATTGGTGGCAACCAATCGATGTTGGCCTGGACGACTTGTTCCACAGCATCGATGAAGATGGATTCTGGAACTGGAGGCATCTTCAATCGATCCGCACCACGTTGCATACGTCGAGCGTTTTCATCCGGACGGAAGAAGACCACACGATTTTTGGCAGTTCGATAAGCTTTCATTCCTTCAAACAGACCTTGTCCATAGTTGAGAACACCTGCAGCAGGTGAGATGGAAATGTTGCCATAGGGACGAAGATCACCAGGCATCCAAGGTTCGTCGCCCGTCGTTTCAGCAACGTACATGGTATCGGTTGGTGTTAACGAAAATGTGAGTTTGTCCCAGTCGATTTCTTTGCCCATAAATCTCAACCCGTGATTCTCGCTAAGGAGATTCGGCTTTCAATTCTTGCTGACCAAATTTTTGCGAAATTGGCGATTATGTTATCTTCTATCAGTGAATAGGATTCGCTATGAGAACTGCACTTGCGATGGTCCTTCTCCTGCTCCTTGCAGGATTGATTCAACACCCTCAGCCGACAGAACTTGCCGATGAAATCACCGTTTATTCAACAGACAACTACGATCCTGTAGCCGATATGACGCTTGGTGCAAACCAAGCCATTGCTTCCAATATTGTCCATACCGGAACGAAAAATGTCGCAGGACAGGATTGGGATGTGTATCGCCTCACACTCGACTCAACGGGACAGTTGAACGTTGAATTCGATGCGAGCAATTCCAGCGATCCTGATGCGACGACAGGAAACGGCATTGACACCTATGAGTGGAATATTTTCTTCGATGCGCCCCATGGCGACGACCAGTTCAATCTTGAAGGGCACACGTTCTCTGAACCAGCATCGAGCAATGGCTTGTTCACCTATTCGTTTCAGAACGTTACTGTTAGTGAGGATGGAGTCGCAGAAAACCAGATTCGCATGGAACTCCGCGTCTACGATGCAGTTGGCAAGGTTTCTGAAAAATTCAGAATGTATTTCGTTGTCGCCGATGCAGGTAGCGTCGATCAAGAACCTGTCTTCCAATTTGATGCATCGGATAACATGACATCGACCGATTCGGATGTCTTCTACGTCAACGGAACGCTCGTGTCAGGTTCTGAGACGGGTGAAGTCTATGTTGAAGTTGCATTTTCAATGGATGACTTCGACAAGTCTGCTGTGGAGAAGTACAATCTCGTCACCCAAGGTCTCTTTGCGCGCTCGAGCGCTTTGTCGGATTCTGACACCTTCTCAATGCAATTATCACTCGACGAATTGTACACTAACCTCTCTGAAACGGTGCACGTTTACATCAAAACCTACGAAGGTGATGACGAGCGATGGGTTACCCATCATTGGTTTGAGATCACGCTTATGGCCTGTCAGGGTCTTGTCGCTCCTGAAGATGCCATCAATGCTGGTGGCGAATTCGTTCTCGATGGTGATGGTGATTGCCAATGGGATGGAGCATGGACGTACGATCCACTCGCCGATGTATGGTCAGCACCTCCCCCTGGAGCATCAATCGAATTGACAGCACCAGATTTGTTGACCATTATCGATTCCGATTTCATGCTCGTGAATGGAACCCTTCTTGCGACCACAATGAGCCCAGCATTTGTTGAGGTCGCATTCAACGAAACGTCGTTTGATGCTTCTGCAGTTGACAAGTACGATCTCCGGCTTGATGGTGTGTGGAACCGTTCCGATGGATTGGAACAAGGCGATGCTTTCTCGCTCGGATTGATGTTGGATTCGATTCAAACCAACGTGACCATTATCCAATCGGTGTACATCAATGCATACGGTTACGATTCAAACAACGAAGCCGTTCTTTTGACATCCCTGAGTGTGATGATTACCGTACCATACCTCGATTCTGATGGCGATGGTATCCCAGACGAAGCTGACGCCTTCCCGTTCGATGGTTCTGAATGGCTGGATGCCGATGCAGATGGTGTTGGCGATAACTCCGATTATGCTCCATACGACCCAACGGTTTGGGAGGATGTTGATGACACATCCTCGGAATGTGAGGAATGGGAATATTGGAACCCAGCAGACATCGATACATCTCTACCCGGTAACGGATGTCCACACTATGAAGGAAGCAACACGGATGATGGTGACGACGATGACGAATCCGTACCAGGATTCGAAGTCTGGCTTCTCATACTCGCTATGTTGTTTGCCGTTTCATTCCGAAGAAAACTTAACATTTGATTGAACTGGCCAAAGGCTCGGTTTGAAGACGGTTGAGCCCGAGGCTGTGCTATGGAGGCATGGTCGGGTCGCTTTGGTGTCGTCAGTGGACGGTATCATTCACACGGCGATGACGATACTCCGCAGACGACGATTGAGTTGTTCGGACGCTGTGAAGATGGTGCATCCATCTGTGTCCTCGTTTCAGGCTTGCGACCAACGTTTGAGATTGCGAGCATTGGAAAGCGCAGTAAAGAGCAGCCTGTGACCGATGAAGAAGAACGACGTATCGATGTGGTTCGTCGCCGTTCTGAAGTGATGGATGTTCGTGGTCCTGTATGGAAATGGACCGATTTGGGTGAGAAACCTGTATGGACGGTCGAAGCGGTTCAGCCGTTCAATGTTCCATCCCTCCGAGGTGAATTGCAGAAGCAAGGTTGGACGATTTATTCTGGCGACATTCCTTTTGTCAATCGGATGTTCTTGGATAACGACGTTGGCATGCACCTTGCCATTGATGGCTTTCTCATCGATGAGCGTGAACATGGCGATGAGGATGGGGAACGCAATGTACGTGTCATCAAGCATGGAGGCGTGGGTCGATACCAAGTCGATCGTACCGTTTCTGTTCAGCTTGAGAACGTCAAAGAGAGCGAACCGTTCCAAGTTCCATGGCGTATCCTTTCCTACGATTTGGAGACGAGTATTGCCAACAATTCGATTCTATGCGCAGCTGTTTGGGTCGAAGACATGATCGATGGTTCACGTCGTGTCTACGAGTATCGAGGCGCTGAAGACCTGATTATGGAACAAATGACTGCGATGGTTCGCGAGGAAGATCCAGACATCATCACAGGTTACAACATCGACAACTTCGATTTTCCTCGATTGGTTGAACGCATGGATCATCATACCAGCCGTAAGCAATGGCAGGCTCGTAGCAATCTGTTGGGATGGGGGCGAACACCACATTTGGAGACGGAATGCAAGCGAACCAGAACAGGCGTTCTTCCTCGCCGTCAATCGAACCGTGCTTGGAATCTTGCTGGACGTGCGATCGTTGATGCTTGGTGGCAAGCGCGTCAAGCCTTGCGTCCTCAACGCGAAACGCTCTCGTTCATTGCTCGTTTGTTGTTCCCAGAAGAGGAAGACAAACAGAAGATCGACATCGATGCCTCAAACATGGATGAAGAATGGGCAAACCGGCCTGATGAAGTCATGGAATACTGTGTTCGGGATGCCGCCTTACCGCTCGATATTCTTCATGCCATTCAAGCGATTCGTCGCAAGGAAGCGGTTGCTGCGGTAGCCAAAGTGCCGTTTGAAACAGCAGCCAATGGAAGCACATCGCAACTGCTCGACAGTCTTGTCATCCGATTGGCCGACCGCAAGAACGTGGCTGTTCCACTGACGGGAAGTGCTGAAGCGAAGGAAGGCCAAATCACTGGAGGATACGTTCACGATGTTGAAGCAGGTTTGCACCCATGGATTGCTGTTCTGGATTTCAAAAGCATGTATCCGAGCATCATGATCGGTAACAACGTCTGCTATACGACGCGTATCGACCCTTCACATCCTGAGCAACCTGGGGAAGACGATGCGACACACGTTTCACCAACCGAAGCTGTCTTCTGGAGTGCTGAACATCGCAAAGGATTGGTTCCAACCTTGCTTGAAGATTTGATGAATCAACGTGATGAGCACAAGACGCAAATCAAACTCGCTCGTAAAGATGAGCAGGTCGAAAAGGAAGAATTCCATGATTCAATGCAATACGCTGTCAAGATCATGATGAACTCGTTCTACGGCGTCTTCGCCTCAGGTTTCTATCGATTCACCCACAAGGATTTGGGGTCCTCCATCACCGCTTGGGCGCGTCAAAACATCAAGACCATCATTCAGAAATTGGAAGAAGAAGGCCATCACGTGGTCTACTCCGATACGGATTCCATCTTCGTTTGTTCTCCTGTTCCAGAAGGGTCGCCTTCCGTTTTGAAGGAGGACGATGATGAAGAAACCGTTGCAGCCTACGAGGCTGCAAAACAAGCGATGATCGACTTTGGACTTGACATTGCCAAGCAATACAGTCGCGATTCCGCCGTTCTTGAATACGAGAAGGGACTCTCCGTTTTCTTCAGTCATGGTGCGAAGAAGCGCTACGTTGGACAGGTTGTGTATCCGAGCGAAGAGATGTTGATTCGTGGTTATGAGACACAACGAACCGATTCCTTCGAATATCTGACAACGAGCATGAAGAAGACGTTCACGTACGCGCTCGCCGATGAGGGGGAAGCCCTGGTACAACACGCTCGAGAATGTGTTGCTGCGCTGAAGAACCATGAGGTTGACGCACGTCGATTGATCCTCGCTAAATCGTGTAAGGGGCGTGTTCAATCCAATGGTGAGGTTGATTTCTCCAAGGATTATGCCCGTCCTGAAAGCATGGCTCAAGTTCGTGCAGCAATGATTCTTATCGAACGCGGTCTTGGGTTTACACCAGGTATGAAAATCTCCTACGTGGTTACCGATGCCTCAAAGCGACCGATGCAAGTCCATCCTTGGATTGAAACCGAAGACGATGGCGGGATTCCTGGCTACGATGGCCGATTCTATGCAGAGCGACTGGCTGCTGCCTTGGGGCGAATTACCGAAGCATTTGGATGGAATGCGAAGGAACTGTTTGACGGGAATCGTCAAACGACGTTGTTCTCATTTTAGGCGAACAACTCGCAAAAGGCTTCTAAATGACGGAAAGGCAGGCAATGGTATGGGCGCAATGAGAAAAGCAACCTTCCTTGCTGTGCTGATGATGATCAGTGGACTTGCTGGATGCTTTGGTGGAGAGGAAGATGAGAACACGGAAGAAATCGTGGCCGTCTTCACATACTCGCCAGCAACCAACATTCGTGCTGGGCAGACCATTGACTTCGATGCACGAGATTCGCTTCCTACAGGCGTTGCTCTAACCTACAAGTGGGATTTTGATGGTGACAACTCCATCGATGCGACAGGTCGAACCGCAGATTGGTCGTATCCAGAAATTGGTGAATACACCGTTGAATTGATCGTCAGCGATGGCTCGAGAAGTCAATCGACGAGCAAGACGTTGACCATTGTCGATGCGACCGCATTGCCACCAACCGCTGAAATCACATCGTACTCTTCGGAGGAAGATTGTGAAGGTGAAGACGTGGATACGGGAAGTTACATCCACGTATGGGTTTGCGATTTGGACAAATCAAACACCGACCGTACAGCGGAGACCGAAGCCACCATCGAACTCGATGCAGGTGATTCAACCTCGGGTTCCTCCGATGACTACGTCTCCAAGTACCATTGGGATTTGGATCTCGAATTTGATGCCGATGGCGATGGGGATCCTGCCAACGACAACGATCTCGAAGGTGAAACGGTCGAGTGGAAAGACCTCAGCCCAGGTGAATACGAAATTGGATTGACCATCACCAACGGGAAAGGCTTGACCGATTCGGACGACATCAAGGTCTATGTCTCCTATGCTGCATCATGGTTGGACTTTGAGATGGGTGGAAATACATCAGGTAACCCTGTCGAACTCGATTTTGAATTTATGGTCAATTACGACCAAGACAAAGGCAACACCATCCGCAAAGCTGTCGGCGAATTGACCTATCCAAAGATCGATGCCGATTGTACCGACATCACACCCGGCGAAGGCAACAACTGCCGAGCCAAACTCGATTTGCATGCCTTCAACGAAGAGGACGAAGAAGCGACCAATACGTCCAACACAGCCGTTGATCAGCGCGATGATGGTGATTGCAACAGTGACGATAACGACTGCGTTCATTTGACACTGTCCTCGTACTTGTTTACTGATTCGGAAAGTGACAGCACCTATGGCGACGGGGAGTGGGTGATCAAGATTCGAAATAACCGAGTCAATGATTTGCAAGTTGAATCGTTGGTAATTCGCTTGGTCTACAAGTAAAACCGCGAGACTCAACCACTTTTCGCTCTGGAAATTGAGCCTTATCGTACCGACTCTTTCAAATAGGGGTTGTTTGTCGCAGGGATGCTAAGGAGTAATTTAGTATGCCATCACAATGGGAAGATAAGAGCAAGCCACACCGTAACATCGTCTTCGTAGGTCACGTCGATCACGGAAAGTCGACCACTGTCGGTCGTCTCCTCCTCGACTCAGGCCACATCGAAGCTCACGTTATCGAGAAGAACGAAAAACTCGCCGCTGAGGCAGGTAAGGCCGGATTCGGTCTTGCGTATGTCATGGACGGTCTAAAGGAAGAGCGAGAGCGTGGAATTACCATCGACGTCGCTCACAAGGAGTTCTTTACTCCCAAGTACTACTGGACCATCATTGACGCTCCAGGTCACCGAGACTTCGTCAAGAACATGATCACCGGTGCTTCACAAGCAGACACAGCAGTTCTCCTCTGTGCTGCAAACGACGGTGTCAACGCACAAACCAAGGAACACGCTTTCCTTGCTAAGGTTCTTGGTGTTAAGGAATTGATTGTCCACGTTAACAAGATGGACATTTCCGGTGTTGACTGGTCCGAGGACAAGTACAAGGCAGCTGTAAGCGAAGTCACTGCACTTCTCAAGATGGCTGGATTTGGTTCTCAACTCGACAACATTCCAATGATTCCTGCTTCGTCCCTCAACGGCGACAACGTCTTCGAGAAGTCCGACAAGTGCCCATGGTACAACGGACCAACCCTCTTCGAGGCTATCGACGCTGCAGCAATGCCAAACAAGCCAATCGACAAGCCACTTCGACTACCTATCCAAGACGTCTACAAGATTTCTGGTATCGGTACTGTCCCAGTCGGTAAGATCGAAACTGGAACGCTGAACACTGGTAAGACCGTTGTCTTCAACCCGTCTCAGAAGTCCGCTGAGGTCAAGTCCATCGAGATGCACCACACAATGGTCGACAAGGCTGAGCCAGGCGACAACGTTGGTTTCAACGTCCGTGGTCTAGCAGCTGTCGACATCCGCCGTGGTGACGTCGCTGGATACTCTGACAGTGAACCAACCTTCGTCCGTCACGATGAGACCTTCGTCGGTCAAATCCAACTTATGGACATTCCAAAGGCTGTTTCCGTCGGATACACTCCTGTTTTCCACGCACACACCGCACAAGTCGCTGTTCGTTTCCAAGAACTTCTTGAGAAGACCAACAAGGCTGGTAAGGAAGCAAACCCATCGTTCCTCAAGAACGGCGATGCATGTTTGATCCGATTCCAACCAACCAAGCCAATGGCAATCGAGCAAATGGACACCTTCCCTGAGTTGTCCCGATTCGCTATCCGTGACATGGGTAAGACCGTCGCAGCTGGTGTTTGTCTCAAGATTGAAAAGAAGTGAGTGAATTTCACTCATTGATTTGGTGCAGGAGGAGTAGAGTATGGCAGCCGTTACCGTCATCAAGTTGACAGGCAATAACCACTCAGACATTGATCACGTGGCTGGTCAAATCCAAAACATCTGCACCCAGAACGAGACCAAACTTCGAGGGCCAATCCCTCTACCAACACGCCGTCTGGTCGTTCCTGTCCGACGTGCTCCTGATGGTGAAGGAAGCGAAACTTACGATCACTGGGAACTTCGAGTTCACAAGCGCTTGTTGGAGATGCACATCAATTCCGGTAAGGACGAGAGCGCTCTCCGCATGGTTGCAAAGATCGACATTCCAGACTCTGTTACCATTGAACTTTCAATGCGCACAGTCAACTGAAGTGTTCGAACGAACGGATGAAGCGAGCATCAACGATGCTCAGACTTACAACGGTGCAGCTTCAGCTACGCCGGATTCAATGAGCCACTGTGCCATCGTTTCATCCAGATTGTGAACATCTCCAATGTGGAGAACCAGTTCCGATCCGTCTGCAGTTGCAATGGGGTCATCAAACGATTGTACAATTCGAATGCGAACTTTTGGAGGATCTTCTGATTCAGGTTGATTCTCGCTCATCCAATCATCGGTAATGGCCGGTGTCGCTGAAGGAGCGAGTTCCATGGCAGCACCGTGTCGACCCTCTTTCGAAGGTGCAGGTGCTTCAGGGAGTGGCATGGGTGGCTCTTCTGGTTGATGTTCAGATGGGTCTTGTGTCGCTTCGTACGCATCCCATTCAAGTGCTGCAATGCGATCTTCCTCATCAACATCGAACGTATCCATTGGTTCTGGCTTCTCATCTTCAAACACCAGCGCAGGTGGAGCTCGATCGGTCAAGGCTTCTTCCGTAAAATCATCCAACTGCATCGTACCAGGTTTGTGCGTTGGTTCAACAAATTCCATCTCTCCACGCAGTCCATCCTGCATCTCTCTCCAGCCAATGGTCATCTTGAATTTGTCCATTTCCTTCTCAATGGCATTGTAGAGTGCACGCTCAGCAGCATCAGCCTTCTGCCAATCGATGGGCGGTAGTGGTGTTGCCACATCGCTGACATTCGTCGCCATTCGAAGCGATTGTGAGGAGGCATGCGTCATCATCGCAACCATCCGACGTCGAGCCAATTCCGAAGCGATGTGACGAACGTTTGCTTGACGCTTTTGTTCGTTCTGAACGCGAAGATCTGCTCCATGTTTGCGAATCATTCCGTGAATCTGCAAATCGAGTGTGGTCAACAAACGCTTGACCATTTCCCAGAAATCCTTTCGAGGAAGATGAACAGGGACGTGGCGACTGGTTTGCTGCCGATAGGTGGCGAACAACTGCTCCTGAATCTCACGGGCCTGTTCTGGCGTGAGGAGGTTGTCGCTCGACATCATCATAGCCTCGGTGTTTGGGTCTTTGAACTCTCTTGTCAAGACTTAATCAACGAAGACGAGGCTTCAAACCAAATGGCACACCTCGCGGAGCGAGGTGAGATAAGTGAATCAGCCAAAGAAGCACGTTTCTGCGGTCTTCCTTGTGCTGTTGCTTGTCCTCGTTGCGCCTTCAACCTATGTTCAATCACGAACGGTAACCTATGGACCAGTCACCTTCCAACCTGCGACCAATGAAACGACCGTTGATGCAAACATCTCATCGATTCAAGTTCCAGCTAATCACAGCATCACTTCGGGATTCGTTTCCGTTGAACCTGTGTGGGAAACGGTGGAAGAAAATGGAACCTACTTCGGTGCGAACCTCCCCAATGCATGGGCGAACGGAACGCACAATCTCACCTCTTCGCTGGCACATGGTGGCCAACTATCACTTGCAACAGACTCTTCTGTCGGTTCACTCACTGATTTTGAAGCAACCAAGATGGTACCAACCGGTTGGTTAACGATGGGTAAGGATGGAAAAGTCTGGGGCGTGGAGAATCTGTCATCGCTCCAAACGGGTCCAAGTCCAAGAGATGGAAACCATTCACTCGCTTATCGAACAATGATTGCCAACGCTTCAGGCTGCATCATTTCTCCGCACTATCAAACGCCCGAATTCATCAGCAACATGTCGTTAACGTTCGATCATTGGCGTTCCTTAGCTTCCGATGATGCTGCTTGGGTTGAGTACACACTGGACAACCAATCCTCATGGCAACAACTTGTTCCGAATGGCGGTTATTCTGATTCGGTCACTGCGAATCATCACAGCATGGCTCAATCCCTGACCTCAATATGGTCTGGTGATGATGAACAATGGACGACCTCACGTTTCGAATTGGATCAACTGGCAAACATTGCGACCAGTGAGACGATGCGTTTCCGTCTATGCATCGCTACTGGAGCATCGACCAACCAACGGGATGGTTGGTTCATCGATAACGTCACTTGGCACAATCAAGGCGATCAAGCGGGAACGTGGTTCCATGGAAATCTATCTGGAGATTATGCTCCGAATGCCGATGGAACGCTCATCATGCCAATCGATTTCTCTGGCTTAACCAATCCCATCGAACTTGAAGTTCGCTCAAACTGGGACATTGAAGGCGGCAACAACGATGGCCTGACCATTTGGTATTCAATGGATCAAGGCGTCACCTGGGTCTTACTTACACCGCTTCCCGGCCTTCCTGGAAACGGTGTGATCTACCAAGGCATCTTCTACCAGGACGAATCGTTTGGATGGCTTCCAATGTTCTATCCTGTTCCTGCTACGGCTTCGTCCCATGCGAATGCTTCCAGCGCTTTGCTGAAGTTCAATGTTCAAACCGATGCGATTGTCAATCATGGTGGTGGCGCTCCTGCCAATGGCTGGGAAGGCATCATGATCGATAACGTGCAGTTGCATTCAGGAGCCAATACTGCCAATCATGTCATCCGTGTTCTCAACAATTTCACCACACAACCAACCTATCAGAACGGTTCGGTCGACGGTTGGTTGGACAACGTCAGTGCTCCGAATCAGTGGCAATGGGTTTCGACCATGGGTGTGAATGGCCCGGAGACCGATGTTGATTCCTTCGAAGATGCACACATAATGCCTGAGGGTTGGGCAATTGAAAACTTCCGAGGAGTTGGCTGGACGCATGGCCTGCTTGGAAACACAACCTTAGGACCTTCCCAATGGCATTCTGGACAAAACGGTGTAGGCATCCAATTGAACGGACAATACGCTGCAAATTCCTATGCGCATCTCATTTCACCTGAATATGTTCTTCCAAACAACGTCACGGCTCAACTCTCGTTCCGTCACTGGATATGCACCGAAGCAGCATGGGACGGTGGAGCCGTTTCAGTTTCAACCGATGGTGGATTGAACTGGTGGTACCTTCCACCCGACCCTGGTGGCTTCCATGACCGTATCTCGACGGTGAACACGAACTCTCCATTCTATGGTGAAGGTCTGCTCGACGGTTCACAGGTCACCGGAGGCTGTGGAAGTGGTGCGCCAAGACCCTTCGAACTGAAGACGGCAGACATTTCCAACCTTTCAGGTCAATCGGTTCGCCTTCGATTCTCGTTCTTTTCCGATCAATATGTTGAACGCGATGGATGGTACATCGATGATGCAGGCATCGATGTGGCTCTGTTTGAGTTGGAAGGTGATTGGGTTTCTCCAAGCATTACGCCTCATCCCGTTTTTGGCTATGGTCATCTCGACGGACTTGCTCACGAGCCTGCCAATACATCGCTTCGGTTCAGTCTCTTGGATTCAAACGGCGTCATTATCCCCGAATATGAGCAACGCATTCTACCGTTCTCTGTTGATTTGAATCCGGTCGAGCATCCTTCGGTCAGCATTGTTGTCCATATGGTCTCTGACAATCCGTATCTGACTCCAACCGTTGAGCGATTGGGACTCGGTGTTGTTCAGAGCTTTGGACGATACCACCAGAAATACAACAGTGAAATGAGTGATTTCGAAGTGCTGCAAGACGGATTCTTGCAAGCAACAACAGGCACAACGGTTGATTTCGAGATTACACCAGGTTGCGTCTATGATGCTGTAACCTTCCATCAATACGGTGGAAATCTATCCCTGTATTCGTTCTCCTTTACACAGAGTTCAAGTCAATATTTTCAAGGCTCACCTTCGGTCAAAATCGATCAATACAACGTCAATGGCGAGAAGGAATTGTATGCGCCCTGGTCGTTCACATTGAGCTCGGGTGAAGCCTTCCGTTCGCTTGTTCTTGAACCGAGATGCATCACTCCTCCACAAGGTCCACACGTCACCGTCGGACAGAATCAACTGGTAGCCATCGACTGGCCACCAACCGGTGATGACTCAAACTATGGCGTTCAATTGCAGTTCGATTCCCTCGTTAATGGGACGAACATCATCGATGCAACACAAGACGGTCAATTGTACGTCAATACATCCGCCTCGACCTCCTATCAATTCCGTCATTTCATCGCCTTACCAATGACCGAATGGGGTATTCCAAACGTTTGTCCACTGTTCGAGGGATCCTTTACGCTTCAAGCACGTTCGGGATCTCAACAAACGGACGTCTATCTGGAGTCTGGATTGCTTTCATCGCTTCCAGCCGATACAACCAGGTACATCGCCATCGAAAACACCTGTCCAGCCTTTGAGCCTATTCTAGCCGACCCTTCGAACGAATGGGGATGGGGCTATGCCATTTACAACATCTCCACATCGCAACCAATCGAACTTGCAGCCTACGATGTCCTTGCCCTTCCTAAGCAAGAAAAGCTGAAATTTGGACTTGATGAATCGCTTCTGAACCAAGCGCTCAATGCATCGTATACAGGAGATGACCGAGCGTTGCTCGATCTACCGTTCCGTGTTCAAACAGAGCGTGGAAGTGTACGCGTTGATCTTGAAGTTGAAAGTCAACCGGACATGGTTGACTCGGTCATTGATGCACCGAGTTCTCGATGGCTGCCGAACACATTCCGAAGCATTACAACCAATCACGAACGTGTGATACCAACGCATCCGACGATGGAAGCACCCGCTTTGGAACGTATCTTGCTTTCCATCGGTTCAAACGATGATGCCTCATCGATTCGCATCAGTGCTGAAGTCGATCGTCTCGATTCAACGCCTCGCTTTATCCAAACTTCGGGAGCAGGTTATGCAACGCTCCAACCAACCTCCAATGCAACATGTTTGCAGAGCGAATGTACAGTCACGTGGGTGTTCAAGAGTACGTGGTTGAACGACGACATCGATGACCTGCATTGGTTCATCTCATCCATTGATGAAAACGGTTTGGAAATGGGGCCACAGATCTACTCGGACAATACGCCATACAACGACGTTGAGAATGATTTGGAAGCGTTCAACGTTGTTGCTTACGATCATCGCGGACGACCGTTGCACGATTGGACGAATCCATTGTGGCCACTTCACGTCAATCCAGGAACCTCCTTTACTGTGGATGGACAAGTCCGTTACCAAGGAATTGCAGATGCATGGGTTGGCGAAGACGATGCTGAGGTGACGGTCGAACTTCATGCCATACCGCCATTGAATCCGAATGGTCCAGATACGTGGGAAGGAGATCCAATTGTTTGGTCGCTCTCCAACGCTTCAACCGTTGACAGTGAAGGCCGCTTCTCCATTGACTTGTTCATACCTGAAGACGAAGACCTACCGAGCAACACGCGTTTGGAAGCTCGCATCCTTCTCACTCGATGTGGACCATCTGGTCTTTCCTTGTCTTCATCCCTTGACCAAACGGCACAATCGACTTTCTTCGAAATGATGTACGACAAGAATCCACCCGATGTGATTGGACTGGAAATCCTCGACCCAAGTGGCTTGCAACCCGCTGACAACCACGTATGGCTTCCTGATCGAGACGTTCCATTACGATTGTATGTCGAAGATGCAGAAGGATTGGAAACACCACTGATGATTTACACATGGTCTGAACACCAAGACGATACCAACGGGAATGGCATCATGGAAGAAAGCGAATATCAGGTGATGACGGCCAACGTCAATCGTGGTGCAGTGCAGGCCGAGGTTGATTTACCGCTGGTCGATGTTGACGGCATCCTTGCCCCGGGAGCATCGCAAGGTCGCTTGAGCATCGTTGTTGTCGGCGATGACCTTGCAGGAAACGCCTTGCAATCCGGAGGTTCATTCGGAGAAGCAAACGATGCGGCAACCATTCTGGTACAACCACGTCAAGCAACGCTTCTCGATATGAACACGATCGCATTGGATACCATCAATGGAAACTTATTCCCTGGTCAAGAACATCACTTCCAGTTTGACATCATTGATGGCAATGGCATTGACAGTCTTGACGCAATCAACATCGGTTTGATGAATTCACTGCATCAGGATTGTTGGATCAGTTATGCACCACGCTTCCATGACATTACAGCAGATGTGACATGTTTTGTTGCACCACCGACCATTACAGCGACCAAGGATGACCTGACCATGCGCTATTCCATCGATGTAGCGTTTCAACTCCGTTGGGATACGATGCATCAATGGAGCAATACAGCGTTTACACCATCGATCAAGGTCATCGATGAGGCGCAAGATGTTGGATTAGGGGGCACCTATTTGACAGCTGCAAACTGGTCAACTCACACCCGTCTGGAAGTGCGTATTGACGCTGTAGCAGACCGTGTCGCTCCATTTGGTCTTCTCGAAGACGGACTGCTGACATTACACCCTGACGATTTCGCCGATATTGATGTCATCGTTGTCCATCATGAAACCGAACAACGCGCCTTCAACATCCCATTCGATACACGCATGCATTACAACATCTCATCGTTTGGTATTCGACATCTCGTCACTCCAGAATTCGTAGATAGCCAAGGCTTGAGTCGCCACCGCCTGGTCGTCAATCAAAGTACGCTACCTCAGGGCGAAGGTGAACTGAAGATCGAAATGACCGGAACGGTGTTTGAAGTTGAAAATCACATCACTGTTGAGTTGTTGCTTGATTCACAGGCACCAACCGTTTCGCTTGAACCAGGTGTTTTCACAAATTTGGATTCGTTGCACATCAATGAAATTCCAGTTCAAATCTCCATTCAGGATGATTTCGGCGTTCCCAAAGAAGGCGTTGAATTGCACTGGTGCTTTGTCCGTGGCGGTATTGTTGTTCCCAATTCGTTAACCTCCATTCCGATGACGCATGAAGGAACAACGGGCAACATCGCCTCTTTTTCAACGACCTTGGACATTGAATCCCAAGGTGTTGCGTTTGAGAAGAGCGACCGACTCAGCGTTTGGTTTTCACATACCGATCGTGCAGGAAACGTCCTTTCTGGTCAAGGAACCGAATTGATGCCTTTGGATGTCTACATTGTTTGGATGGCCTATGAGCCTATGCCAATGTCGGTTGAAGCGACGCCATACAGGCCAGTACTCGGTGAAATCATCACCATTGAATTCACCTTGGAAAACCTTGGATTCCTCAACGGTTCCACCGATGTCGTTCTCATGGATGCTGATGGATTGGTGCTTGACAATGCGACCTTCTTCCTTGAACCGGACGAACAGAAAAGCGTGACTTGGTCGGTTGAAGCGTGGGATACGGGGCGTCTTGGGATGGCCATTCAACTGGATGATGACCCCTTGTTGATTCCAGTTCCACTCGCTGATGTCATGGCTGAAGATGTCGATGGGAAATCTTCGAATTCAGAATTAGGACTCAATATCCTTCTCGTTCTTCTTGCTGCAGGAGCCGTTGTTGCATCGATCATGATGCGACGACAACGCATCCAATCGCTCTACGATGAGTACGAAGAGTTCCAAGAAGAAGACCTTCCACCACCTCGACCGTCCGATTTGGATGATGCTGACCAAGAGGAATAGTCAAGAAGAAGACCATCGAGCGGAGCCTAAGTGCCGGGGTTCCCGAGCGGTCAAAGGGGGTGGACTCAAGATCCTCTGCGTAATGCTTCGCAGGTTCGAATCCTGCCCCCGGCACCACGATTTCACAGATCTTCGAGTTCTTCTTGCGCATCGCTCGTCAACGATTGAAACACCAAACTTTCTGGGAATTCGATGGCGATTAACGCTCGAATGGCGTACGATTCGGCAAGATTCGTTGGAGGTTCAGCAATCTTCACTCGACCATTGGTCAGCGTAATCTTGGCGCCTGGTTGAGGCGCATCAGCTTTGGCTGGGAGCCAAATACCAACGCTGCCTAAGGAGGGGTGCTGAGCGAGGATGAGTTGTTCTTCTGAGGATTCGCCAACAACGTTGGAGATGTAGAGTGGGCGTTCATCGTTGAGAACCACGTTGGCATCCTGCCACTCGTTGGAAACGACCAACTCGTTAGCATCTTCTTGCCGTTTACTGATTTGTTCGACCACATCTTCGACCTGCTTTTCTTGCTCAACCGTCTGGCGGTGGATTTGGTCGAGAATTTGGCGCAAACCTTCGATTTCAATGTCATCGTCATCTTCCATTGCTCGATGTGCAAGAAGGATTAATTCTCCAAGTTCCTCGGTCATCTTCTCTTCAGCAGAAACGCATTCAAGCGCCTCATCAAACAGTTCGATGGCAAAGTCCGGCCGATTCAAGGCGAGGAAGGATTCTCCGAGTTCGGTGAGGGCTTGAGCAGCCATGGCTACATCATTGTGAACCATGGATTGTGCATGCTTCAAGGCCTCTTCAGAGGACTGTTCAGCCAAATATTGAGCCATCGCTTGCACGATGTGTTGCTTGAGTTTCATCGGAATACTCAATGTCTCAAGACCAAGCGAGGAGGTGGACAATCGGATGGCTTTCTCGAATTTGTTCGTTGAAAGAGCAAGCACGGCAAGGCGAGCAAGAATCCGTGCTTCAATCGTGTCATCATCAACGTGCGTGGCTTGAAACAGGGCAGTCGAAAGGTGCAGATGAGAACCAACAGCATCACCTTTCATACGCTTCATGATGGCAAGTGCCATCTCTGCACGAACCAGGATGCGGGAGTGAAATCGATGCGCAACATCGACGAGTTCACGATTCAAAGGTGCAAGATCAATACCAGCATTTTCCAAACTATCCGCAATCATCGTTTGCGTTTCAACAATGATATCATCAAGCGATTCCTTCGAGAGTTTCTTCTTCAATTGAGCAACATGCTGTTCCAATTCCATCATAGTTTGACAACTTGGTTTGAGTGGAAGCAGTTTCTTTCGAAGGCTTGTCTTAATCTCCTCTCCGTTGACCAAACGATGCAGTTCATTGAGGAGATTGACACTCGATGCTCCATCGGATTGAACCGATGCTTTGACAGGCTTTGCTGGTGCACTGGAGAGCAAAGAATCGACCATCCAGGTGATCTTGGCTTGGACGTCGTATTCGTTTCGGCGACTAATGGCATACTGCATTTCAGCTGCACGTATTCTTCGTCCAAGTCGTCGTAATTCGGAGGCATGCTTTCCTTTAGCTTTGGTCGAGAGCCGTTCGAAGAAGGTCGATGGAGGACACACTTCACCTGCAAGTTGATGTTCTTCAGTTGCTTTGGCCATTTTGAAGTCGTCCGTGACAAGAACCACATGATGACCATCCCGTTGCAGGTCATGTGCCAAGACCATGAGGGAAAGATCCACATCTTGTGGAGAAGCACGTTCACCGATTTTTGCTGCTAAACCACGAATTTGGTCATCGGATACTTCATGGGTGGTCAAGAGCGGTTTGATGTGATTCAAGAGGTTGGGTTTTTGCTTCCATCGCTGGTAGCGAACGTTCTGGATTTCACCGTGGACGCCCTTGGTAACATGCATTGTTTTCAAGGCTGATTTCAGATCGTTGAGAATGGTTGTCGAAGCCATACCGCCCATGTGGATGAAACAATTCGAATCGACCACGTAGGTGACCATGTTTCAACCACTTGAAACCAAGTCATAATTCTTGAGCCGAATGAACGGCAAGAATGGCATCGACCAGTGGAGCGATGGTCGCACTGTTCGGATAGGGTGAGACCACATCGGCAGCATCCCGAACATCCGCAAACGGTGTTCCAACAGCGACAGACCAGCCCGACATCGCAAACATCGAGAGGTCGTTTGGTGCATCGCCGACCGAAAGGAGGTCCGATGCATCAAGACCCATTCGCTTCAAGATTAATTCCAATCCACTGCCCTTAGATAGGTGCGGCTCCATGAGATGAATCGCAAAGCCGGTTCGGACGACGTCAAGGTTCGCCCAATCACTTGCTTCGATGGACGATGTCACAACGTCGAGATCTTCATCGGCGAACAGACACCATTCACTTTCTCTCCAAGCATTGGTTTGAATGCCCTTCGCATCGATTTCTGCATGTTGAGATTCGAGCCATTCTGCAGCGCTTTTTGCTTCATCTCCCGAGGCTCGAACCAAGGGTTCGTCCCAGTCAGGATGCCACAAAACACCTCCATTCTCGCAGCACATCGGGCCACTCAGGCCGATGAATCGCCACAATCCATAGGTGATTGCACGCACGTTGCCCGTCGCAAGAATAACGGGAATACCTGCATCTTCGAGTCGGCGTAAAGCCTCGACTGCGTGCATGTCCAGACGCTTGTTCTCGTCGGTCAATGTACCATCGATATCGAAAGCGACGACACGAGGACACCATCCGGGTCGAAGCCACTCCATGATGCAACGATTCGTTCATGTCTCAAGAAGATTCTTACTTCACCGAAGCCAATGTATGACAGGCTTAATCAAACAGGAACATGACGAAATTATCATGGGGGAAGGCGACGGCGACGTGTTTTTTTCCCTCGAGGATGATGTCAAAGAGACTCCATCGAAGCCTGTTGAGGTTGCACCAACGCCAGTTGAGGAAGAACAACCTCTTGAGGACGTTGAAATCCTTGATGCTGAAATCGTCATGCAAGCCACAGGCGACTACAAGGTTGAATGGCCATTGGTCGGAATGGATTGTCCCGATTGTGCGAGTAAGGCTACGAAAGCGTTGAACTTGATGCCGCAAGTCTCCTCTCCGGTTGTTTCTGCAACGAGTGGTGAAGTCAAACTCTCCGTCGATTTGGAGAAAGGTGCTCTTTCTGAAGTTTCAAACGTCCTCCGCTCACTGGGGCATGCTCCCGATACTGAACACCATCATCTCAAGGGTGTGAAGGCAGCCAACGTTGCAAAACGCAACAATACAACGCTTCGTGAATTGAAGAAACTGTTCCGTCTTCAACCTGGTATCCTTGATGCGGATATCGAGAAAGACGGTCGAATCTTGTTGCAAATGGTTACGAGTGGTGACCAAGAACTGCTCAAGAAGCGGGATGAGGCCATTGAGCAAGTATGTGGTTCGCAGCCAAAGTACGTTGCAACGACCTCAAATCGACTCCGACCCGATCAATTCAGGCTCCTTGGTGCAGCGTTTGCACTACCACTTTTGTTGATCATTATCTTCCTCGAATTGATTGGCATCGAAGGTTGGATTCCTGCGGCGATTGCCATCCCAGGCATCCTTGTGTCGAGTTATCAAATGTTCAGGGAGGCAATTGCGAGTGTTGTCAATCGCCAACTTGGGTTCCAAGTTCTCACCAGTTTGGCCGTCATCGGTGCGTGTGGTTTGATGATGTGGGAAGAAGCCCTCATCGTTGCCATCCTCGTTGCCCTCACCGCACATCTTGAGGGTGATGCGTTGATGAAAGCCAGAGAAGCCATGCAAGGTGGACTCGACCGACTACCACGGGTTGCACGACGCGTTCCAGAGAAGAAATCGTTCACACCTTCTGCGATCCAAATTGGAGGTGCATCTTCGATATCGCTTCCAATGGCGCCTGCAGGTGGACACGCCGATTCAGAACCAGAGCAAGTGCCCATCGACCTTCTTTCCGTCGGTGATCTTATCGAAGTTCGAAGTGGTGAACTTGTTCCAGCCGATGGTCGTATCGTCGATGGACGAGGCGCTTTGAACAAGGCGCCATTAACGGGTGAATCCGTTCCTGTGGATGTCGAGGAAGGGGACTTTGTCCAAGCTGGTCTCGTCCTTGCACGTGGACCTGTCATCCTGAAGGTAGAAGCGGTTGGTGAGGAAACGCAGTTGTTTGAATTGATTGAAGCCGTTCATACCTTCCGAGACGAACCGCCTCGTCTACAAGCCTCGATCGAACGATTCACGGCCATCTGGATTCCGATGGTTCTGTTTGGCGCCTTTGGGGTCTATTGGTTCCTGTACCCAGACAATTGGAAGATCATTCTTCTCCTCTGGGTGGTTGCTTGTCCTTGTGCCTTGTTGCTGGCTGCTCCGGTTCCACATGCTGCAGCCTTGGCGAATTCAGCCCACATGGGCGCCATAGCACGTGGAGGAAACGTTCTCGAACGCCTGGCCAAAGTCAATCACGTCTTCTTGGATAAGACCGGAACGCTGACCTCAGGAAAACCATCGATTGGCAAGGTTGTGATGGCGAAGGGACGACGACGTGAAGCCTCCGTTGCACTCGCTGCAGGTATCGAAGCACGTTCATCGCATCCGTATGCGGAAGCCCTACGAGAGTTCGCAGAAGAACAGAAGATTCAGGCTGTTGAAGTCAAGAAAATCAAAGACGTCAACGCTGGAATTCAGGCCATGCGAAACAAGGAGGAAGTGCTCATGCTTCGCCCGGATGCTCTTTCCGAGTACAAGATTGAGATTCCTGCTGAACTGAAGAACGAGGTTGAATTGGCTGAATCTCAAGGCCATGGAGCTTCTGTTCTTGCGAAGGGAGGAAAGTGTGTTGCACTGTTCACATTCGTTCACGATGATACTCGGCAAGGTGCTGATGAATTGATCCCAGAGTTGCACAAGATGGGTATTCACGTTCAGATTCTCTCAGGTGATCAACAAGGCGCAGTTGACCGCTTTGCTTCATCCGTTGGCCTACCGAAGACCGATGCCTTTGGCAATCAATCGCCGGAAGATAAGGTTGCAGTCGTTCGTAGCCGTTCCGATATTTCGGTCACGATGATGGTTGGTGATGGCTTCAATGATGCAGCGGCTTTGGCTGTTGCCGACGTTGGTGTTGCCGTCGGTTCCGGCGAATCGGTCAACGTTGAGGCTGCTGATGTGTTGATTCCTGGTGATGATCCGCGGATGCTTGCAGATCTGTTGAAACTCGCTCGCCGTACGGAACGGAATTTCAAACAGAACCTCACCTTCTCAATCCTCGTAACGATTACACTGGTCTATGCCGTCATCAATGGCTTCTACAGTGCGTTGTGGGTCGGTGTATTGGTGCATGAGGCATCGGTCATTTTGGTCATTCTCAACGGAGCACGGCTTGCTGAAGGAACTGGAACGTTGACCTTGGTCAAGAACACCTTCATCGCCATGTGGGAAGCGACGATAACAGCGCTTCAGACGGGTCGAAAACAATTCAACGAAATGCGAAGTTGAGAGGATATCTTCAAACGGAAGTAGGTCTGAGTCCTAATCGGTGAGCCGATGAGCAGAGTGAGGACAGACCCGTTGGTAGCAGCATTGACCCACCCAACTCGTCAGGCTGCATATCAAGCTCTTTCCCAATCCGAAGAAATGAGTACGGTTCAACTTCAAGCGGTTCTTGATGTCGACCGTTACAATCTCTACCACCACCTCAAGCGATTGGTGAAGGTCGGTCTTATCGAAAACCATCGCGATGTCGGTCGAGCACGATGGTGGAGAATGGTCAAAGAAGTCCCTCTCCCTTCCATGGGTGCAACAACGGGAGAGACATCTCCGTCGCCATTGGATGCCTTATCCAAGTTGACGCACGTTCATTCCATCGATCTCGTTGATTCTCGAGGCCAGGTCGGAGCCAAGCAATTGGTACAGAAACTCGCACAGGAGTACAACATTCCACTGGATCTTCCTTGGAATTTCCTTCCTGGAAAAATCATCCTTGTGGGAACCAAAAAGGACAACGATGAATGAGCAGAACTTTCGTTCAGTAGGCGAACAATCCAAAATCAAAGACGGGATGGGGCATCATGGACGAAGAATTCACCATCGAGTCAAGAATTGCGCCACCGCCGCTTTCATGTCCTAAATGCAACGGTTTGCTCCCCTCTGCTCTTGGTGAGATTCAGTGTGAACTGTGCAATGCTAACGTACGAACAGACCATGAGCCAACTCGTACACAATGGATGAAGGAACGTCTCTCCTGTCCTTCGTGTTCCAAAGTTCTCATCGCAGGTGTTGATCATCGACCTGCTGAATTGCGGTGTGGTGGATGTGAGACACAATTCACGCTTACTGCAAAGGTCATTCGGGTTGAAATCGAATGTCCATCTTGTCAACGTGGTCTGCGAATGAAACAACGACCAGGCCAGCGAACAATCAACTGTCCTGCATGTGAAACTGCATTCAAGGTAAGCTTCTGAGTTGTTGTCATGAAATCAACGTTCAAACTGACCGGACTTGCTGATTACATCACACTGACGAACGCAATGTTCGGCACATTGTCCATCTTCTTCCTGATTCTTGCTGTTGATGATACGCTTAGCGATCCGTATTCAGAAGGGTTGGCAACGAAGTACATCTGGGCCTCAATGCTTTGCATCTTTCTTTCTGCAATAGGGGACATCATCGATGGTCCTGTCGCTCGGCGTTATTCGAAGCGAAAGTTGCTTGGCGGTTCTCTTGACATCATGTCCGACTGTCTCTCATTCTGTGTAGCACCTGCACTGATGATGTTCATCATGTTCGGTCGTTGGGGTGAAGCAACCCCACTGTGGACGCTCTCATTGGGAATTGCTGGTTTTTGGATCATTGCCACAGGCATGCTTCGACTCGCTCGATTCCAGTACGAAGAAGGAAGCAATTTACCCTATTTTCACGGATTATCTTCGCCTGGAAATGCCATGGTTTTGATGAGTGCTGCTGGTTTCATTTGGCTCCAACCGTTACTCAATGTCGGCCCGAACCTGAAGAATGCAGAAATTTGTCTTGGGGAGGGTGTTGATTATGCATGTCACGCAACACCAGGTCTTGACATCATCATTCTTCCAATCATGTTCATCTCTGGTGCGCTGATGATTTCAGAACGCCGTTTGTCGAAACTTAAGGGAGGTTTGGACATGAAATTATCCATCATCCAAATGATTTGTTTGCTCACAGCCATCACTTGGGCATTGATTCGTACCGGTGCCTCGGATGTCAGTCTAGAACTCGGTGGCGATATTGCCCCAGCTGGATGGTTGTTCTTCGCATCAGCCATGCTTGCCATCTACTACATCGTTAAGCCACAACCACCAGCAGTTTCGAATGACGAAGAAGCCTGACTGCGCGTCCAAATTCCGTCTCTAAATCGCGCTTTTGTTCATGATGAGCGTCGCGCACCTTATGTAGGAAGAAAGGTCGATACGTATCCGGATGGGATGTTATGAGTGCTAGCGAGAGCAGGCAGGATGATGCGTTGGACGCTGCTCGCAAGAAGCGGGCAAACGCAGACCGTCTGAGCCTTGCTGCTCTCCGAAGCCAATTCACATCATCACCGACAGTGTCTACAGACCAAGCCCTTCTCACCAGTGCTCGCTTCCGCCAAGAAGAGCGTATGCGAGCCGATATTCGTCGAGAACGCCGACTTCGTCAACAAGCCATTTCGGAGCGAGTTTCGGCCATGCAAGATGCCATTGCGAACGATCTTGCAGTACAACACGAACTCACGTTGGATGCCCTAGAAAAGGAAATGCGTTCGGAAATGGAAGTCGAATTGGCCGAAATGGAACGTTCAGCTCTCGCATCAGAGGAAGCACGAATGCGTGAACAACTCGACCTCCGATTGAGTCGAGAAATTTCGAACCTCCAAAATCAACTCGAACATGAACATGACCGTCGTCTCGAAGAGCACAAGGAGACCATCAAGCAATCCATTGAAGTTCAACTTCAGGACGAGCATCGTCGACGTCTTGCTTTGCAAAAGGAGCGACTTGCCCTCGAATACAATCAACGTCTCCAGCGAAAGATTCGCGACCTTGAGGCCGAAATCGAAAAGGAGATGGAAACTCGCTTCGTTGAGATGGAAAACAAGGAAATCGAAACCTTGGAAGAAGGTCACAATGCTCGTCTCGCTGAGCGAGAAGAGCAACTTCGACGCGGTATTCGTACACGCCTTGAGCAGCAACTTCGCAACCGACTCCAACATCGTGAAGCTCGCCTTCGCGCTGAATACGATCGACGTAGTCTCCGTCTTGAGGAAGACATTGCTCAACAGTTGCAACAAGAACTCGAAGTTCAACTTCGTCAAGAGACGGATGATCTTGAAGAGCGCATGCGTGAGGACGTAGAACTCGCTATCGCTCGTCGCAGAGATGAACTTCGCGTCGAGATTCAGAAGCAAATCGAAGCAACCCATTCCGAGCGACTCAGTGAGCGGAAGGGGCGTCTCAAGGAGAAGTACGATATCACCTTCTCCAAGGCTGTTGATGACATCTCCAAGGTACTCAAGACCGAACTTGAAGCTGAACTTGCCCGACGTTCTGATGAGGAGTTTACCTCGTACCGTAACACGAGGGAAGCCGAAATCCAAAATCGACTGGCTCGATTCCGCTTTGAACGAGAAACAGAACTACGTGGACAACTCGAAGAACAATACGAAGCGAAGCGAACCGACTGGGCTGAGCGTCTTGAAATCGAGTTCCAGTCCCGTGAAACGGCAGCTCGTAAGGCCATCATGGCTGAATTGGATGCACAACTTCGCAACGAGCGTCTGACCTTCGAGACCGATCTCGACCTTCTCAAGGAAGAAACGGCTCTCGAACTCGAAGTCGATATGGAAGAGCGTCTTGCATCCTTCCGAACTCGTAAGCAAGAGGAAATCGCTGTTCAACTTGAACGTCAACTCGACAAGCGTGAAGAGATTATGCGCAACAAGGCGCTCATCGATGTTCGCAAGCGTGAGGCATCGATTCGTGCCGAAATTGAGGCTCAACTTGGCCTCAAGCGAGCGGAAGTTCGTGACCGTCTCAACAGTCTTGCTGAGAAGATGGATTCCTTCCGTGAAATGGCTGAGACGAAGATGCGAGATGCCATCACGTCACAGATTCAAGGTGAAATCGACAGTTCTGAGGCTGAATTGCAAAGCCGAGAACAAGAATTTGCAGACCTTCAACAGACCGATACGCGTGCTGAAAAGCGGCAGAAGTGGATGCAATCCATCTCCGGTCAAGCACCAGCATCAATGCCAATGGGTCAGGATCCGTCGACACTCGGCGCTCGTGCTCCAGCCATGAGCGGCATGACTCGAACACTCGGTGGCAATATGGAAGGCCAGGGTATGGGCTTGGGTGGAATGCGCGCTCCAATGGGTGGTGCAAAGCCACTTGGCCAAGCACCAGCGCTTCGCCCAGTGAAAGCCCCGATCGGCTCGGCTCAACCTGGACAAGGTCTACCAAAGCCAATTGAGCGTCAAGTCCGAATGCCGCTTCAGCCACAAACACCGACTCCAGTTGTTCAACCAACACAGGAACTTCCTGCTGAAGAGATCGTTGTTCCCGTCGGAGCTGTCGAAGTCAGCATCAAACCAGGTGACGATGGTCAATTCGGAACCAGTGATGATGAGGCAAGAATCACCAAGCGTGATTTGACTGAAGTCGAAGAGGTCATGGAAGAGGTCATAGAAGACGTTGTCGAGGCTGAGACCGAGACCGCCACACTTCGTCCAGTTCAAGGTACGTTGACGGCATTGAACGTTGTTGCTAAGGAGACAGAAGAAGATGAAGTCTCTGAATCAGTCATGCTCCGACCTGTTCAGCGATTGACGCCATTGTCCACTCAACCAAAAGAAGTCAAGACAGCAACAATCACACCAGTCCGTCAGATGGTTCCAAAGAAAAAGCGTGGACCACCTCCAAGTTCAAACAAGGGTGAAAAGCCATCCTCGGATGAATCCTGATTGGACATCTATGCGTCTGTTTGATAATTCACAACAGTGTCGGGTGTCTATGCGAACCACGGCTAGTATCGTACTATGCTTGCTTCTCACTCAATTACTTCTCCCGGTTGTACCGGTATCAGCCAACCTTGTTGATGCTGGTCAAACGGAGAACATCAGCGAAAAAGTCGTTGCTTGGGAACAGATGAACGATGGTAAGATTCTGATGGTGACAGGAAGTGGAATGCTCAGTGTCAATTCGTTTGAAGCCGGACAACACACAGAAGTTTGGGGACTTGATCTGAACGTTACTGCCAACTCAGCAACAATTGATGCTGGTGAAAACCTCGTCGCTGTTGCGCACAATTCCGGTGTCGTCATCGTTCAAATCGCTCAACAAATCATCACCCAGTATCTCAATACAAGCAATCCCGTCAATGCTGTCGATTGGGATAATGATGGAGACATTTGGCTTGGTTACTATGCTGGACAGCGTCGTGCAGATGAATGGTCGGGAGGCGTACCAACTGGTATCGCAACCAACGCCCATACGGGCGGAATGAACACCATGCTCATCACACCAACAGGCGAGATTTTGACAGGAGGCTTCGACAATCGAATCAAGATCACGTCGAACGCTGGCACTTTTGTAGCACAACTGACCGATATGACATCGGCAGTGAACGACATTGCATTGGATGCCAACGGTCGTCTTCTTGTTGGTACTGCAGGCGGTGATTTCTATCGCTACAACTTAACCGACTATACCTACGAGGAGTTGTCCATCGCTTCAAACCCCCAAATCGTCTACGTTAAGCAGATGGATTTTGCAACCTATCACGTTGGAACACAATCCGGTGAAATCATCGAAGTATCGACCTCTTCGTTCACAGAAGGGAACACCTACGATACGAGTGGCAAGGTTATCGGTTCACTCAAAGGTTCAAATGGTGAAATCTACATTGTATCCGGATTCTCATCCTCAACTCGTGTCCACCTCTTCGACATTGACAGCGATGGCGATGGTGTTACAGATGCATTGGATGCTTTCCCAAGCGATTCCAGTGAAACAACGGACAGTGACGGAGATGGTGTCGGTGACAACACGGATGAATTCCCGAATGCAGCGGACGAATCGGTCGATTCAGATGGTGATGGTGTCGGAGACAATTCTGACATGTTCCCATCCAATGGTGACCAGACCATCGATTCGGATGGTGACGGCTACGGTGACAATACCAATGGCGTCGATGGTGATGCCTATCCTTTGGATGCTACGCAATGGGCCGATACGGACAAAGATGGCTATGGTGACAACCCTACCGGTACAACACCGGACGGTTGCCCAACAGTCAATGGATTCTCCACAGAAGATCGTTACGGTTGTCCTGATAGCGACCTTGATGGTTACTCCGACCCTGATGACTCATGGACGTCATCGCAAGGCGCTGATGCTCTACCATCCGATGGAACACAATGGGTGGATGGTGACGGTGACGGATACGGTGACAACGCACTTGGAAACAATCCAGACAAGTGTCCAACCAAGGCTGGTGCTTCCACACGAGCGTGGCTTCCAGACCCAGAAAATCCTCAGCAGAATACAGAACTACCATCGCACGGATGCGAAGACAAAGATGGTGACGGTTGGGCGGATGCATCAGAATCGTTGGGAATGGACAACGATCCGAACGAATACCTGGATATCGATCGTGATACGGTTGGTGCAAATGCAGACTACAACGACAACGATGCTCGAATTGCAACAGAACGCGACCATTGCAAATTGAATTATGACGATGTTCGTGAGGTATGCCAAGGCTGGCGGAACAATGCCTACACCGATTATTACGATACGACAATCGCTACCAATGGGACGCCCATGAGTTTCAACAGTTGGAACACAAGCGATTCAACGGATCCAACATCGGAAGGAGAATGGTACGAGAGCGATGCGATGACCGATGTTTTGGTCTACGGCGGTATGATTTTCGGTGGTCTTACCGTTGTCATCATCGTTGTAGGCATGATGATGTCACGACGAAAGGTTGCGACCGTCAAGAAAGAGTACGGAGGTTCATTGCCGAGTTCAGCAGCCATGGACGAAGCACTTGAAGGAACAGCAGGATCCTCTGCAACCGGAGGTGTCGAATCCGATTCGCTTTGGGATGATGATGTCAAACCGCTAGAGATGCAAGAGCGCACAGAATCTGAATTCGAGGTTGAATCAATGGACGAACCATCAACGTCGGAAGATATCTTCTCTGAAGATGAATCGATTGAATCGATTGCATCAATTGGAAGTGAACCAGAACCTGTTGCAGAGGACGTCGCTCCAGCACCTGCACAAGAGGCACCAGCAGAAGCGCCACCACTTCCAGCATCAGGATTGCCAGAAGGTTGGACGATGGACCAATGGAAATGGTATGGTCACGAGTATCTTGCCAAGTATGGCAACGAGTGATCAACGCCAAACGATGGGAAGGCTTGAGCGAAGGTCGCCAAGTTCATTGCCCGTATAGATGGGCTTTCCATCTTCTTTGAGAACGTTCATGATCAACCAAAGAACAGCGTTCCAGGACTTGTTTTCTGCAAACAATTCGACTTCACCAGCCGTTGCTGCAATAAGCAGTTTTGCTTCATCGGTCGAATCATCAAACAATGCACGAATGAGTTGTTTGGTCGTGAACATATAGCCAGATGGGCGCCATGCCATCATATCGTTCACCTCAAACCTCGAATGGAGCCATATTCAATCGGCTCACGAGGTGATCGACGTTGACATCGGCAACACGTTGCAAGTGTGCTTGCAATGTGTCAAGCTCTCCACGCATTCGAGCCATTTTATGGGCTCGAATCAGGTCTTCAAGAAGCGTATTCACGCTCTTATGTCCACTGACCGTGCGCATGGTATTCAATTGTCGTCGTACTTCGTAACTTACACTCACCGAGGTCATTCCTTCTCCAGTCATTTGTGCATCCCAGTACCAAATGACTCCCTTCCCTACTTAACCCAACCGCGCGAAACGAAGGGGCGCGAGGTGATTTTCAGACCCTTACCGTCGGCTTCGGAGCAGTTTGGGGTGCTCTTTGACACCGAACTCACGTCGCATTTCTTGGACGCGATTATGGAATTCCTTGGCCAATGTCCAATATTCGAGCGAACCGGCACCTGCACCACTGGCTCGTGGTTCGTTGAGCAGTACGGTTGGTGCACCGCTCCATGGTGCTTCAGCTACCTTCACCAAGCGTCGAATGGTTGTGTTGAAGACCTTGTTCGGAATCTTTCGTGAGACTTCAGTGCAGACGTGGCGACTGAGTTTTGACCGGGCATCAACCATGGTCATGGCAACTCCGAAAATCTTCAAATTTCGGTTGATGCGCTTCTGAATCATCTTAATCGAATTCATCAGCATGCTGAATCCTTCAAGCGCATAGTATTCTGCCTGAACAGGAACCATCACCCAATTGGCAGCACACATGGCATTGATCGAGAGCAAACCGAGGGATGGGGGCGTATCGATGATGATGTAATCGAACTCATCGATGATGGGTTCAAGCCCTTCTCGGAGTCGGGTTTCCCGTCCGATTTTGTGCGACAATTCAATTTCAGCACCAGAGAGGTGGATGTCGCTTGGAAGCAACCAGAGATTCTTGATTTCCAGATGAGCGGGTGCTTTCTTCCCTTGTCGAAGAATGTAGGCCTTCTGCATCGCATCGCTCAATTCGCGTGGTGTTAGGAGGTATTCCTCCATGAGTGGCATCGGTTCACCAGAATCGTTGGCGAGCACATCGTAGGCAGTTTTTCGAATGTTTTTCTTCTCAACACCGAAGGACGTTGCACAATTTCCTTGTGGGTCAAGATCGATGAGGAGAACCTTTGCAGGCGGTACACCTTGTTTACGCGAACCCTTTGCAAGTGCAGCAGCAAGGTTGACTGCTGTCGTGGTCTTTGCACAGCCACCTTTCTGATTGGCGACAGCGATGACCATTTTGTAAGGATTCATCGTCATCTCAGTTCGCCTCGTACACAACCACAGGTGTCACCTGTTTTGAACTTCGGCATGGATTCGAATTCAAATCTCAAGAAATAACAGGGACTGGAACTTCCGAGAGAATCTTTCGAACGATGTGCATACCAGTGATTCCACGAATCTTGGCTTCTGGCTTCATGACGATACGGTGGCTGATGATCTGCAGTGCAATGCCCTTGATGTCATCTGGAATGACATAATTGCGGCCTGCGATGGCAGCAGCAGCACGACCAGTCTTGAACAGCGATTGTGACGCACGTGGCGAAGCACCGTTGACAACACGATGATCTTCACGAGTTCGTTGAACGATTTCAACGATGTAAGCGAGAATAGCAGGATCGACGTGAACGGTTTCGAGAGCCTTTTGCATGGCAACGACCTTCTTTGGCGATGTGATTTGTTCAACATCGTGTTGATCTTTTCCACGGAGCTTTCGACGAGCAAGAATCGCCTTCTCTTCAGCACGGTCTGGGTAACCCATGCTCATCTTCATGAGGAAACGGTCCATTTGTGCTTCTGGAAGCGGGTAGGTACCCTCTTGCTCAATTGGGTTTTGTGTTGCCAATACAACGAACGGAGCAGGAAGTTTGTGAGTAATACCTTCGATGGTCACTTGCTTCTCTTCCATGGCTTCAAGCAACGCTGCTTGGGTCTTCGGAGGGGCACGGTTGATCTCGTCAGCAAGGAGAATGTTGGAGAAAAGAGGACCAGCACGGAGTTTGAATTCTCCAGATTTTTGGTCGTACATGTACGTCCCCATGATATCGGAAGGCAGCAAGTCAGGCGTGAATTGGACACGCTTGAACTTACATCCTAGTGCACGAGCAAAGGTGTTGGCAAGCAACGTCTTTGCAAGACCAGGGAAGTCTTCCAGCAACATGTTTCCATTGGAAAGAATTCCAACAGTAACACGTCGAAGGTTCTCGTTCTTTCCGATAATGACTTTGCTTACTTCATTCATCAATCCGTTGGAAATATCAGCAACGGTTCGAATGAGGTCTTGTGTTCGGGCGTCTCCACCCATGTTTCCTTGAGAAAATCCAGCATCCATGGTCGTTCACCTGTGGTAACAAGGAACAAACCACATGACATGATACTTGAATGTATGCCGTTCATACGTCGAACAATCATCAGCCAACGTGACGACGTCCCCAGAAGTGGTCGTCTTTACGATGAAGCCGAATAATTTCCTCAAGGATCTCTTTTTCCAATTCCGTCAAATCAACTTTCGCAAGTCGAGGTACATGCGATTCAGGGATATCGACATAGAATTCGTCCAATTCTTCGATGTGGCGACCGACGGTTGGACCCATGACAGCAACAGCGATTTCTTCACCTTGTTTTGCTTCTTTGAGATCTTCACTGGCTCGTGAACGTAGACTCTTCACTTGGCCAACGGGTGTACCATCGAGTTTCATCAAACGTTGGCCAAGATGAACCCGTCCTCCAAGTACTCGCATCCCAACGATTGCAGGGCCTTTGTTGCGGAAGGTGTGGTTTTCGAGATAGAGAAGTTTTCCAGGATAGGCTAAGTTCTCGCGAGCGGCTGCATCCATGTCTTCCTTGGTTTTCTCTTTCCACTCTTCGAATTGATCAATGATGTGGTAGATGATGTCACCACCAATCCATGTGACACTCTCATCACCTTGATTGAGGCTTTCTTTGACTTCATTATTGGGTTCGATAGAGAAACCGAGAATGATCTGATTCAATCGGCTGTTTGCTGATTCGGCTGTCATCACATCACGCTTGTTGACCGGTCCAACGGTTGCTCTGCGAATTGGAACCTCGATTTTCTTCAACTCGAAAGCAAGTGCTTCCAAGCCACCAATCGTATCTGCCTTGATGACAACACCTTCTTCATCCAATTCGACCGACACTTGAGTCTCTTTCTTTGCTTCGTTGCGAGCCTCATCGCTTGCAAGTCGAATGGTTGAACCAGCGAGCGCCTTCTCCAATCCCTGGGCGATGATTTTCACACCTGCTGCTGCATGAATGGTTTCCACAGACTCCCATCGGTCACCAGCATCACGCATTTCGGACATACCTCGTGCCTTCTTGAGTCCCTTAATTCGGACATCAAACGGCCCATCAGCACTCACGACAGTAATGTTGTCTCCCGTGTTGAGTGTGCCTCGGTGAAGGATGACATCGATCGTCTTGCCCATACCAACTTCATCCTTCATCTCGAGAATGGTTCCTTCAGCAGGCCCAAGTGTATCGGTAAGGCGATCTTCAAGGAAACGCTCAGCCAATCCTACAGTAACCGTGAGGAGGTCTTGCAATCCTTCGCCTTCCTTGGCAGACATTGGAACAAGTGGGAAGGATTTCCTGAAATCTTTGATTTGATCGTAGCGTTCAAGGTTGATACCATGTTCTGAAACTTGACCAACAAGTTTCCAGTATCGATCTTGGAACAAATCGATGACATCCTTTCGTTGGTCTTTCAAGGATTCGATGAAGGAGCGATCTCGTTCACAAATCCACCCATGGATACGATCGATTTTGTTTCCAGCAATAACGAACGGTGTTTTCGTTTGTTTGAGGATGTTGATGGATTCAATGGTTTGCGGTTGCAAACCTTCCATGATGTCAACAACGAGGATTGCAATGTCGGCAAGAGCACCACCACGGTTTCGCAACGATGCGAATGAATGGTGGCCAGGCGTGTCGATGAACAGAAGACCGGGCGACTTGAACGGACGTCCTCCCATCAGTTTTGCACACGTTTCATTGAGAACGTGGGCTGGAACTTCAGTGGCTCCAATGTGTTGGGTAATCCCGCCAGCTTCTCGATCCATAACGCTTGCTTGTCGGTCGCTGCCGAGGGAGCGAACCAAATCCAGTACGCTGGTTTTCCCGTGATCAACGTGACCAAGAACGGAAACAATCGGTTGTCGATTCTCACCGCGAACGACAGGCTCTTCTTCGTTCACGTTTGTTTCGTCCATGCGACTACCTCCAAGGGAGGAAGAAAGAAGTTCACTCGTAGACCCAAGCGCCCATGGTGTTTTCCCAGGTCATCAAACCTTCTGGGAACCATAGGCCAAGTTCGAATGCTGCTGTTTCAGGAGCATCGGAACCGTGAATCATGTTGAAGCCCATATCCATTCCAAAGTCACCACGGATGGTGCCAGGTTCTGCTTCGCGTCCGTTGGTTGAACCAATGAGTTTGCGAGCAACGGAAATGGCATCACGACCTTCCCATGCCATACAGACAACTGGGCCGGAGGTAACGAACTTGATCAATCCAGGGAAAAACGGGCGTTCCTTGTGAACATCGTAATGCTGTCGAGCGATTTCTTCACTGGGAACCATGGATTTGAGTCCAACCAATTTGAGTCCTTTTCGCTCAAATCGACCAATGATTTCTCCAACTAATCCACGTTGTACTCCGTCTGGCTTGACCATAATGTAGGTTGTTTCCATCTTCTTCACCGTCCTTGGCCACCAAGAGGCCCTTTATGAGTTCACCGAATCGAATCAGCGAATACCGCCACGAACATAGTGGCGTGTCCACTTGACCTTTCGGGAATTTCGGGACAACTTGACCATGTTCTTGCGAGCCTTACTGTTCTTGAACCATAGAATGCTTCCATCCTTGCGGACGAACATGGTTCCAGTACCTGGCTCGATTTCCTCTCCGGAGAATGAACAAACTCTTCGTTCTGGCATGATAATCACCGTGCATTGAGTTTGCGGGCTTCACGACCCGTATCTTTGAGCATGAGAATGTCACCCATTCGGACTGGACCGACAACGTTGCGAGTAATAATTCGGCCAACGTCACGTGGGTTTGGAGCATCATTGACTCGAACCTTGACCTGAGTTGCTTCACCGGTCATTCCAGTTCGACCGACGATCTCAACAACTTCGGCAGGCCAGCCGCTTACAGTTTCGTCACTCATGTTGAATCACCTGTTTAGTTCTTGATGCCCTTAATGGCTTCAAGGACGTTGTTGAACGCTTCCGTGTTTGCTTTGGAAATCTCCATCAGAGCAATGGAAGCGGTCTTGACGCCTGTTGGGAGTCCGGTTTCTTTTGCAAGGAATTCTTGGCTGGGGACGTATCCGTATGGGATGCCTTTTTCTTCGCAAATCAGTGGGATGTGCGCTAGAAGTTCTGGAGGGTTGACGTCTTCGGCTAGGATAACGAATTGCGCAGTTCCGCGTTCTGCGGACTTGGTTACTTCGTTGCTTCCTTTCTTTATTCGCCCGCCTTGGTTAGCTCGGATGAGCTCGTAAATACTGTCGGCGAGGTCGCTTGGGGTTTCAAATCGTACGTGTACACTCATTGGAATCATCCTCGTGTGGTAATCGTTGCGCCAACACTCGACCATATAAAGGCAATGCAAGGTTATTCGATAGGCCTATGGCTCACTTACCGAGAAGTTCGTTGATTCCACGAGCCAACGCCTCACCAGCATCAATGACCGAACGAGGGTTGGACAGGCTTCCAGTAGCATGAACACCATCGACAAATTGATTCAGTCTGCGAATCGCTCCACCTGTGAAAAGCCCGTGCGAACATGCTGCATGAACCTCGATAGCCCCTTGCGAGCGGAGAGCATCGGCGGCGCGACAAATGGTTCCACCCGTGGCAATCATATCATCAACGATGGCAACGATTTTTCCTTGAACATCCAAGTCCTTGGCTTTGTGAACAATCGTGTGAGCATCGATTCGAGTTTTCTCAAGATACGAAAATTCACAACCGATCAAATTGGCAACTTGGCTGGCACGATCGATAGCACCTTTGTCCGGTGAAAGAATGAAATCTGGATTGACTTCAGTTTGGAGATGATTTGCAAGTTCGGGCATGGCAGAGGTAAAGGCCACCGGAACGGAGAGATTTTCAAGCACTTTTGGAGCATGTAAATCGAGGACTGCGAGGCCATCACATTGTTCCGCAAGCATATCGGCAATCGCTCGTGCAGAGATGACTTCACCAGGCTTGAAACGCTTGTCTTGTCGAGAATATCCAAAATATGGCACCGCAAGGTAGACTCCGGGACCGATATCTTCCATTTTTTGCGGTTCTATTCCTCTGAGGTTTTCCATGGATCCTTTACGGACATCAGAAACTGCTTTGAGAATCAACATGGTTTCAACAATACCAGCATCTGGGAATGTGTTTGAAACAACGACGACGGGTTCAGACCGAATTGCTTCAATCTCATCTTCAGGAATTCGGATGTACCCTTCCGAATCCGGAAACCGACGTGCTTCAAGTTTGACGTGACTCCAGCCCAAGGATTGAGCGAGTTGTTCTGCCACTTGTTGTGCATTGCTTCCGGAGACAACGACCATCGGCTTCCCTCAATCCAACCTGAGCGACGCCCGTTCATGTTCTTTGCGAGTCTTACGACACCGTACTGAGAAGGTGTTGGTGCGCGAGGCAGGACTTGAACCTGCGACCTCCCGGTTATCAGCCGGGTGCTCTAACCGACTAAGCCACCCGCGCAAGGGCAAGCCTCCGACCTACAACCTTGTCATAAGAATGACGGTTGATTCAAAATCACTCTTCGTCGAAATTTGGATCGTTAATTGCAATGTAAGAAGGCAACTGCAAGACACGATCGAACGTTCGAGAAAGAACAATCTCATCGAGACGCTCACGGGTTCGTGAGAACGCCGTCAATGGAATTTTGATGTCTTCTTCAATTCCATACTGCTTCTGTGCATGCAATCGCGTTCGTACGATGAACCCCTTGTAGGTTCGCTTTACCTTGACCATGCCAGTGATAACACCAACTTCTCGACCTTGATTGTCAAGAACAGCTCGGTCCAGCATTTCGTCTGGTGCGTAGAGCTTCTCATCAATTCGAATGGTGTTTCTCCACCGTCGTTGTAGTTCGCGCATCGACTTGGATAGTTTCACAGTTCCATCTGTTTGGATGCTGTGCACCAATTCCTTTGGTAGCGGTGCGAGTTCTGCAGGTTTCCTCATGTATTCGTCAGCAACATCAGACTCAACTTGGATCCGCATCGATTGGACGCGTGCCTCGTTTGGGTGATGTCGTTCACCAACAATCGTTCCTACTTTTTTGTCGTTCACATAGACATCCCGGTGTACTAGTTCCTGGATGTTGTATTCTTTGTCTGCCATTTTTTCCCATCTCCTCGGGTCATGCCCGGTTAGGAGGTCTTCAACCGATGAATCATATATACTCTTCGACAACAAAAATTAACTTTTCAATTGAAATTTGTAGTTTATTGACTTCAATTTATATTGGGGATTGTAAAAAATTTCCAAAATATGATGTCGTATAATTCTCAATTTCTACTGGATTTTATTTCCTATGAAAACCACGATTCAATTGAAATCTCATTGATACTGTTTTGTTCACCTTCAGATCGTAAAGATTACAAAAATATTGAAAATTAGTTGTTTTCCAATTGGAATTTGCATTTTATACATGTGCATTCAACCATGATTCGATCGTAACCATCGGTAAGAACAGGGCTCTAGGGCTATGTTCAAAGGAGTTCTTTGACAGCATGAGCACATGGCGGATAATCTCATCAACGCCCTCCATCGTCTCCGTGCAACAAGTGGTCCAAAAGAGACCGTTGGACTCAGTGATGAAGTCATCATGGATTTTTGCAGTTCAGACGATGAGTTGGTACAAGCTATCCATGAAGCCGTGGACGTTCACCACACATTGATGGAAGAGTTTGGGCAAGACATTATGTCTCTACCAGAAGCAGAACTCATTCAACATCTCCAATCCGACTATGTCAACTTCTACTCCGCTGCAACAGTCAATCCATACATTCCTATCGCTGGTAGAGGCCCATGGTTGGTCACAGCATGTGGTGCAGTTCTCCATGACAATGGTGGTTACGGTATGCTCGGAAGTGGGCATGGGCCTTCATCCATCATCGATGCCATGAGCGAGAACTGGGTCATGGCGAACGTTATGACGCCTTCGTTCTCTCAAAAGCGCCTCGGAGATCGACTTCGCAAGGAGCTTGGACATACACGTGGATCGTGTCCATTTGACCGATTCATTTGCATGAACAGTGGTTCAGAGTCGGTGACTGTTGGTCTTCGTATAGCCGATGTCAATGCGAAGCACATGACCGATCCGGGCGGCCGTCATGAAGGAAAGCCGACAAAACTCCTCGCTGTTGAACGGGCTTTCCACGGACGGACAGGCCGACCTGCTCAAATCTCCCATTCATGTATGGATGGATACAAGAAAAATCTTGCAACCTTCCGGGATATGGATAACCTTCTCCTTGTTCCTGCAAACGACATTGAAGCATTGCAAGCGATGTTCAAGCGTGCTGATGATGAAGGATTCTTCATCGAAATGATGGCTTTGGAACCAGTACAAGGTGAAGGAAGCCCCGGTCGTTGTGTTGAGCGTGCCTTCTACGACGAGGCTCGACGCTTAACGCTCGAACACGGTTCTATGCTCATGGTTGATTCTGTACAAGCAGGACTACGTGGGCAGGGTTGCTTGTCCGTTGTTGACTACGAAGGATTTGAGGATGCTGAAGCTCCTGATCTTGAAGCATGGTCGAAAGCCCTCAATGCAGGTCAATACCCACTGTCCGTCCTTGGAATGAACAAGCGTGCAAGCGAACTCTACGTCGTAGGAATATATGGTAACACGATGACAACCAATCCTCGTGCACTCGAAACAGCTGTAGCAGTGTTGGACAACATTACGCCAGAACTACGAGAAAACATCCGTGAGCGAGGCAAGGAGATGGTTGAGAAACTCAAGATCCTTCAAGCCAAGTATCCGGATCAAATTCTCGAAGTTCAAGGTACGGGGTTACTCGTATCCGCTGAATTGAATCCAGAAACGTTGCAAGTCGTTGGCTTTGACAAGGTCGAAGTATGGTGCCGAAAGCACGGCCTTGGTGTTATTCATGGGGGTGTGAACGCCTTGCGCTACACGCCAAACTTTGCCATTACCTCCAAGGAAGTTGATCTTGTCATCGACATCACCCAGCAAGCCATTGAGGCCTTCATAGCGTGAGAAGAATGGTCCGTGTGAGCGTCCATCCAACCGATGGCTCCATGGTAAGGGCGTTTATTGAACGATTGCTCATGTTCGATGTGGTACTCTGTCTTGATGAGAACGAGGCTCATGCGATACAGGAACGTCATGCAACGTTGCTCCAAGCAGGAATTGCTCAGGCCATCGTTTCGGATGAATTCGATATTCGATTCCACTTTTTCACCGAACCAAACACCATTCGAGTCAATGATTCTTGTTCAATTGTCTTGCATGACGTACTTCCATCTGGTAGGAATTCTGGACTTGTGAACGAAGCGTTGGCGTCCATTTGGGATTCGATTGACGAATCGATTGATGGAGACGCCTCTCACTATTGGGTTGCAGAATCGGATGTGGTCGATGCTCTGGTACGCATTGCCCTGCATCAGCCACAATTACCGGAAACGATGGATATCGCTGGACGTCGGCGATGGTCAACCCAGCAGACGCACCATGAACTGCAAATGCTTTACAATCGGACTCAAGCAGGTTCTACGGGTCAATTTACCGCTTCGCTCCTTGATCAACCGGCTTCACCAAAGATTTCCGTCGTTCCAATTCAGGTTGCCCAACAAACAACAAGGCCTTCGTTAGGACCTTTGCACAATGTATTGGTTGAATGTGATGGTCACGGTTGGCAACCAACAAGTCCACTGCGTACAGCGATGATGGTCTATCTCGCAGGAAAACTCAACGATTGAAGATGTCACTTCCAAGCAGAGGAAGCAGCACACTTGCATCACCTTCTACACATACGTTCGGTGCTTCAGGGCGCATTTTACCCCAACTGATAGCCTCACGAAGACGAGCTCCTGAGAGACTACCATCGTGTTCTGGAGCCGTTGTCACATAGACTGCAGCATCGAGGCCGCCTCGGTATTGATTCCACCAAATGACGTGGTGCTTTGAAATTCCACCACCCACCATCAGAGCATTCGAGGTTGCAACGTCCCATGTCAAATCAGACATGACCTGCTCATCAGCCAACGTATCGATGTGGAAGTCACGATGCTTTTGACGGAACATGAACAACTGTGCACCAATCGAACCATCCGTAATGCCTGGAATACAGACTGGAATTTGATTCTTCCAAGCCCAGTAGATGAGTGAATCTGGCTTACCAATACGCTTTCCAAGTTCCCATACAAGGTGTATCGAACCAAAGCCAATCCAAGCATCAGCGCCTGTTTTACCAGTTTCTTTGAGTCGATCGTTGTAGATGTCCTCAAGCGCTGGCATCACCACGGCTTCGATGATTTCACCATAGGATGCATTCGGAACAATCACGTTACCCAGGCGCATCAATTCATGCTCGCCAAGTTCAATGTCATCCAATTCAAAAGCACCGTGATAGTAGTCTTTGTAGGAACGAGCAATATCGTGATCGAGTGTTCCACAGGTGGTCGAAACGACGTTGAACATCTTGGTCTTGATCGCTTCAATGAAAAAGGAACGAGTTCCTGTAGCACAGAGGCATGCAGGGAAGGAAAGCCAGTTGCACACTTGGCTCGCGTCCCCATCAACAGCATCGACTTCTTTTCGCATTTGAACAAGAATATCTCGAGCAGTGGCCAGTTTGGTCGCTGTAAAACCACCCGCCTTGGCCATTTGATCGATCAGCGTGGATGCATCTGACACCTCACTGAAGGCGTAATCTTTGACGGGGACATCGAATTCATTCGGGTCAATGGCCATGCTCCTTCGCCATCGTTTCACTTCATCAATCTTTCATGGGGATTGGAACCTCAAGATGTTCCAACAACCGCTCAACGGAACGGAGCGTACCATGGACGGAAGGATGCATCGTATGATCGCCTATGCAATAGATTCCATCGTGAACCAACGGTTTTCGTTCACGACCGATAGCCGTTGTATTTCCCGATGGTAGGGCGTAATCGACGTACGTTGTACCAATCAATTTCCAGTCGTTGGCAGTTGAACCGAACCAATTGACCAATTCACGTTGAATGTGTTTTCGTTCCTCGTCTCCGTCATGTAGCCGAGCGTCTTCACCAATGACCGTTGCAACAACCAGATGTGCGTCGGATGCATGCAAGAGAGTCGGAACATGGACGTGCAAGATCTTCTGCTCGCCTCGGCCGTATTCTGTGTTCAAGAGCAATCGTGCACGCTGAAATGGAGCAGTCTTGCATTCGAAAACATAGGTTGCTGTTTCTTTGCGACGTACGTTGGAAGCATCGCCAAGCAGGGCTTGTGTAATGTGTTGTGGTGTTGCAAGGATAACGACATCGGCCTTCTTCGTTGTACCTTCTTCGAGTTGTACCGATTTCTTGGATACAGAAGTTACCTTTGTGTTGTACAGAACCTCTGTCGATGTAAGCCGTTCAAGGATTTGAGCTGGCACCGCCTCGATGCCATGTTTAGGCATGGTCATCATGCCATGGGACATGGCTGAGAATGTGAACGAGGCAAAAGCAGAGCGTTCTTTCCGTTCACCATCTAGCGTTATACCAGCAAAGAGGGGCTGTAGGAACGAGGACTGAAACGACTTGCTGAATCGCATAGAATCAAAGTAGGTGTCAAGCGGAACGGAGGAAGCATCCATAGCAGCCTCGAGGTCATGTTTACGAGTCTTCAAACGCCATCGTAGCATTCGCAATGAATTCCAAATTCCCGCCGAGAAAATGGTTGGAAACAAGGTGGACGGAGCGCGTAGCGGGTCACCGATGGTCTTGATGGTTCCAGTCGATGGTGCAATCAAATCGGTTGCGGCATCCATCGGTTTGAGTTGAAGTTGATCAACATCAAGCCAACGATGCAGGCTCGGATAGGCTGTGTGAAGGACGTGAAAACCAACGTCAACCTTGTGTGATCCTATGGTTGTGCATCGCATTCGACCTCCGGCCTTTTCGGATGCTTCGATGAGGGTACAGTCGTAGCCATGCTGTTCCAGAGCCCATGCTGCAGCGCATCCAGCGAGACCCGCACCGACGATGATGGCTTTCATGCTCTCCCTCAAACAAGGACGTTCGCCATACCACCATCAAGGTGTAGGACTTGTCCTGTCAAGTTGTCAGGTGCATCGGTGAGGAGCCAATACATAGCGGAAGCAGCCTCTTCTTTCTGACTGATTCGCTGTGTTGGAATCTTTTGCGAGGCAGCATCACGCATGGCATCGCTTGCAAGAATCTTCGATGCCATCTTCGTATCCGTAAGTCCAGGAGCGACGGCGTTGATTCGAAGGCCTCGACGTGCATACGTTGCCGCAGCAGATCGAACCATGGCTTCAATACCACCTTTTGCGGCAGCAATCGCCTCATGGTTAACAAGTCCGAGCGAACCAGCAACACTGGATGTGAACACCATGCGTCCTTGGCCTTGGCGCAGCATGGCCTTTCCACCGATGGATAATGTGAGGAAGGCAGAGGTCAAGTTCGTTGTAATCACTTCTTCGAATGCATCCTGATTGAGTGCATGCGGTGGGCGAATGACGATTGAACCGACACAGTGCAGAATGCCATCAATGTCGCCTTTTTCCTTGGCAGCATCGATGCACTGTTTCACGTCGGCTTCTTTGGTCGCATCCCCGACAGTCGTAGTATGCCCTTGGGACTTGAGTTGTTCTGCTTGTTCTTCGCTTCGAACAAGGGCATGAATCGCATGCCCGTTCTCGGTTAATCGCCCGATAACATCGGTTGCAATGTCACTGGTTCCGCCAATGATGAGGTAGTTCATGAGTCAAAAGAATCGCATTACCTTTTCAATCGCAGTTTTCAACCACAAACAAACAGCCTTTGAAAACTGAGGCTGCAGTAGCCATACCATGAACGATGACGGTTGGCTCCAATCGATTCAGTCGGTTCATATCCTCGGTGCAGGACTGCGCAGCGACCGTCCTGCTCACCAAGCCTTTCACGATGCAGGAGATCTCGGGTATCGAATGATTCCTGTACATCCAAAGGATGCAGGGAATACACTTCTTGGTCATCCGATTCGCATTGATCCGTGGCAAAGCAGTCATCCTGAACTGTTCGTCTTGTTCCTCTCTCCAGACCGTGTAATGGCATCACTTCGACAGTGGTTGCTTGAGGGACGAGCAATACCGTTCATTTGGTTGCAACCAGGTGCAGAACGAGACGATGTGCTCGAATTCCTTCAGGATGCAAACATTCCTCACAGTCATGGGCGTTGCTGGGTTGTTACGGTCACGGAGAACGATTTGCCTTGTACAAACCGACTCAAAGAGGTTCCATGGTTCCTGCAAACGATGGCGCAAGATGGGAGTGAATGCTCCTTGTGGCGAGCATTTGAATCCGGAGAGAGTCATACGCTTGATGAACCATTGGAATGGGTTGGCGATTTGTACGATCTTCGTGATTCGGATGAAACAATCGCCCGATACATCCGATCGTTGCAGCAAGAGGATGAGACGTTGAACGAGGCTGCTCACCGGCTCTCGAAATGATTACAGCGTTTGTTCAAGTTCGAAAATGCGGTCACGCAATCGTGCAGCTTCTTCGAAATCGAGTTGTTTTGCAGCTTCCTTCATGGCAGATTTGAGTTCGTTCAACAGATCCAGTCGTTGTTCACGGGTGAGGTTTGATTTCACATCATCCGGCTCATCATATGTCAATTGGATTTTTGAATTTTCAATTGGAGTTTTTCTTTCAGTTTCCGCCCAAGCACCAGCGCCAAGATTGAATTTGGAAGCCCAATCACCGTCCTTTCGACCACCTTTCTTGGCGACAAGTCGACGGCTCCCATCCTTTGCGGTTGCTGTTCCTGCGATCAATTCATCCGCCTCTGCACCCATTTGCGGGAGTGCTTTGATGATAGTTTTCGGCACAATTCCATTGGCTTTGTTGTGCGCATCTTGACGCTTGCGACGTTCAAGGGTTTGTCGAATGCTTGCTTCCATGGCAGGACTCATCCCATCAGCATAGAGCAGCACCCGCCCATTCTCGTTCCGAGCAGCTCGTCCAATCGTTTGCAAGAGTGAGCGTTCGTTTCGAAGGAAGCCTTGCCGATCTGCATCAAAGATGGCAACAAGGCTCACTTCGGGAATGTCCAAACCTTCTCGAAGAAGGTTGATTCCAACCACAACGTCGATGTGGCCAATTCGCAGGGCGTTGAGAATTTCCGTACGTTCAATGGTATCGATTTCAGAATGGAGGTGGTGCGATCGCACACCCATCCGATTGAGGTATTCTGCGACTTCCTCTGCGAATTTGATGGTAAGAACCGTGACAAGACAGCGTTCTCCCTTCTCAATGCGGAGATTGATTTCCGAGAGCAGATCTGCTACCTGACCTTCAGTAGGACGAACTTCGATGTTTGGATCGAGCAATCCAGTTGGCCGCAATTCCATCTTTGCAATACCTTGGATGGATTGAAGCAGTTCGTACATGGTTTCCGAATCAGGGTGCTTTTTCTTCTTCTCACCAGGACGAGCTCCACCTGCAGAGGCAACGTGCTCGAGGCCGAGAGGTACCTTTTGTTTGGTGATCTCACAGAGGTGACGAAGTTCTCGCTCGCCCGGTGTTGCAGAGACGTACACCATTTGTGGGACAAGATGCTGGAATTCAGGCATCTTCAACGGGCGATTGTCCGCGGCCGTTGGTAATCGGAATCCGTGTTCAATGAGGCTGTCTTTACGAGATTTATCTCCAAAATACATGCCACCAACTTGCGGAAGCGTGACGTGAGATTCGTCCATGATGACGAGGAATTTTTTCGGATCACCATGGAACTGTCGAGCGCATGCTGCGAAGAAATCCAGGAGACAGTAAGGTCGTTCGCCCGGTTGTCGTCCATCAAAATGCAGAGAATAGTTCTCGATGGCTTGGCAGTGACCAATCTCTCGCAACATCTCCAAGTCGTATTGTGTACGCTGTTCAAGACGATGCCGTTCAATGAATTTGTTCTGCATATCGAATTCAGTCAATCGTAGTTGAAGCTCCTCCTCAATGCTCTCAAGTGCCTGCTCAAAGCGTTCCTGACTTGTCATGAAGAACTCTTTCGGATGAATCCAAGCCTCATCGAGGTCATCGAGGACTTCCCACGAAACAGGGTCGCAGACCTGGACGTGTGTAACACCATCAAGATCGAAGCGAATGCGCAATGGGTCATCACGAGAAGGCATCCACACATCGAGAACTTCACCACGGAGTCGGCATTCTCCACGAGAAAGGTCGGTTGTTGTTCGTGTGTATTGCAATCCTACCAATTCTCGAACAAGATCCTGTGGATCGATTTCTTGTCCCTTGTGAACACGTGCATGATGCTCGAGGAACGTTTCCGGTGGGTTGAGACCATAGATGCAGGAAACGGACGAGACGATGACACAATCGGGACGACTGACAAGGCTTGCAACTGCAGCGAAGCGTTCTTGCTCAATACGTTCGTTGATTGACATTTCTTTGTCGATGTATAGGTCACGTTTTGCAAGATAAGCTTCAGGTTGGTAGTAGTCGTAATGGGATACGAAGTATTCAACAGCGTTCTCTGGGAAGTAGCCTGCAACTTCATGATACAATTGACGAGCAAGGGTTTTGTTGTGACTGAGAATCAGGGTTGGAATGTTAAGACGTTCAATCATGTTGGCCATGGCAAAGGTCTTCCCACTGCCTGTAACACCCAGGAGAATGCATCGCTCTTGTCCATTTTCCAACTGTTTGACAAGTTCTTCAATCGCTCCGGGTTGATCGCCAGAGGGCTCGAACTCACTGTGCAAGCGAAATCGCTTCACAGATGGGTGCAAATGCTCCATTGCAGCCCCTTCAAGGGCTTTTGAAAGATCAAAAGGATCACGTTCGACCAAGTCAGAATCATCCACTTCTTGGTCTGCGACGTGCTCAAACGCACCGTCATCATCCCAAGCCTCGGTCATGGTTGGGCTTCGCGCCAACCCTTGATGAAGATGCGTCTAAGGCAGATAGAGTCCGCCATTGGCGTGCAGAACGGCTCCAGTGATGTAAGCAGCATCGTCACTCAGCAAGAATGAGACGATGGAGGCCATGTCATCACCCGTTCCAATACGCTTCAGTGGAACTTCTTCGATACGTTCTGCACGCTTCGAATCTGAATCACCTGCAAGAATGTCGGTGTCGACATAGCCGGGAGCGAGTACGTTGACACGCTTTCCTTCTGGACCTACAGCGAGCGCAAGCGAACGTGCCCAGGTACTGAGTGCAGCCTTTGAGGCAGCATAATCGGCACCATGAGGAGAGCCTCTGGTAGCCAACTGGGAACTGACAACAACCATGCTTGCATGTGGTGCAAGATGAGGTTGGACAACCTTCCAGACGTTGACTGCACCTTCGAAATTGGCTTTCATGGTTCGACGAAGGTCATCGAGTTCCATTTCAGCAGCAGGAACACGATCGTATCGCCCATGATTGAGTACGAGAGCATCGATTTTCCTGTTCATCCAAGCATGAATGCCAAGCAATCCGACTTCGCCCTCATCGGAACAATCAACCTTGACAGCCAGTGCATCGCCACCAGAATTGCGAATCTCATCGACGACCATCTCAGCAGGCTTGGATGAGGTATTGTAGGTGAGCAGTACATCATAGCCATCTTTGGCAAGTCGATGGCTGATAGCAGCACCAATGCCTCTTCCACCACCAGTGACAAGTGCAACAGGTCGAGAGGTCATGTCTTTCCCACTGTGCAGGTATTCATCAATTCATTGTAAGAATTGAGCCAATTGAGGAGGCTGCCATCCTTCCGGTTTCAGCACCTTACCATCCTCTCTTCGAATGACCTTCCCATCAACAAGTTTGGCCATGTTGCTTCGATGCACCTCGTTGAAGGCATCATCGTAGATGTCTTGCATACCATGATTGATGATGGTCCCAGCAAGGATGTAGCCAATATCTGCTAAGGCATCGAGGACTTCAACGAGATCGCCTGCACGAGCAGCCTCAGCGTATTCTTGGACTTCTTCGGTGAGCAGTTTAATTCGCAGTTCGATGAGTTCGTCAGAACCTAGACCAGGTGCATCGAGTTTAGGGATTTCAAAGGCTTCATTGAATTCAAGCAAGGACTTGACAATTGGGTTCATGAACCAACTTCAGCGTTCACGGCACTTGATGGTTCTCAATGGCCATGCTCAAGCAAGCCTGTTGCATCTGCGCCCGCCAAAACAAGCACCATGCCGACAGCACCGATCAGGACATAGAACAACGCAGTTCGACCGGTTTCAGGGTTGTGGATGTCTGGAAGTGTGTCAACTGCTGCGACATAGAGGAACGTTCCTGCCGAGAACAACATGGCAAGACCTATCATGTGTGTTTCTAAATCGGAGAGGGCAAAGTATGCCAGCATCATCATGATTGGAGTTGCAAGTGAAAAGATGACAACATCTCGAATTGAATCATTACGTTCTTTGCGCTCATGCATCGAGAACACACCAAGACTGAAGGCAGCAGGTGCTCGGTGAATGAGCACAGCGATGGCTACTGTTGCAGTCAAGGTGACACTTCCTGTGGCAGCAGCAGCTCCAATGGCGATACCGTCGGTAGCAGAATGCAGAGTAAGCCCAAGAACAAGACGCCAACCAGAATCGCTGTGATGAACGTGACCATGTCCATGATGGTCATCATGATCGTGGTGCTCTTCGTGAACGGCGTGTCCAATTCCCGCTCCTTCAAGGACAAACATCAGCAAGAAACCTCCAAGGATGGCACCACCAAGCAATAATCCTGAGGCATGCTCATCGTGCTCATCCTCTTCGGAATGACCCACAGATGAAATGGCTGTTTCAATCTCTTCAAGAGCAGTTGTTGCGTTGATGAGTCCTTCTTCGTATTCTTCGATTGCATGCTCAACGGTTTCTTTCAAACCTTCGCTCTCATCTTCATGTTCTTCTTCATCATGCTCCTCCTCATGACCGTGACCATCGTGTGAAAGGAGACCCTCAATTTCCTCAATGGCCTCAGACTCGTTTACTTCTCCGTGGTTCAATTCGAGATACACCAAAGCGATGGAACCAGCCAACGCTTCGTCGTTTTCTTCGTGCGAATCACTGGATGCGATTTCATACCCCTCAGGGATAACAATTAGCATGGCGGATGCAATAATAATTCCAGATGCGATTGCAGTGATCATTTTGAGGCGCTCTGGGTTCTCCTTTATCTTCGAAAAAACAGGGAGCAGTCCGGCGATTAAGGCTACGATTAGGGTAAGTCCAGCGTACAGAATTGGTGCAGAAGACATACCCTTCCCTCGATTAATACGTATTAGAAAATTGTTATTAATTTCTTTCCAATCGGAATGGTATGAGCCGTGTCCTCTCGTTCAGCACAGATGATGCATTTGCAATTCAATTATCCAGATTGATTCAAGATTCGGGTTATTCCAATCGAAGTCTTTTCTTGCGTGATGCAAGTTTGCATTTTGCAGAAGCAAAGCAACGTGGGTCGATCGAAACGATGGACAACGAGATTGTTCTCGAAGGAACGATGATCATCTACTATCAGCACGGAATCGAAAGCAAACTGATGGAATTGCGTCATTCACACGAGCTTGAAGTGTTTTCTTTTCATCACAATTGTTTGACAAAAAGTCACTCATGCGTTGACACATTACAGTTGAGTGGAACGGCGAAATCCTTGCGCAGTGCAATGGAGAAATTAAACGATATTCGGGATGTTGACAAGGTCGAATTCGTCTCGGCTCCACTCCGTGATCATGGTTGCTGCTGAAAAGCAGTCAATCTTCCAATCCAGTTGGAATCTCAACGGCAAAGCCTACGATGAGTGAAGCGAGTAGAACCCATCCAGTCAGCATGGACACACGGAAAAGTGTGGTTTGGAAATCGGAAAGATTGTCCTTTTTGAGTACGACGTAAATGTTTGCAACAGCCATCAAACCCGATGCTGCAAGGAAATAGATGCTTTCAATCGGATCCGAGAAGGCAAAGCAAGCGAACCACAAGAGCGTGAGTTGTATCGTCGTTCGAGTTGTTGCTCGCTCACCGAATTTTGATGGGAACGAGTGAATACCTTGCTCACGATCGCTCTCGACATCCATCCGAGCATAATTAATGTCAAACGCTGCAATCCAGAGTGCTACTCCGAGTGAAATAGGTAGGATGGTTGGCGCCCAGAGGAACTCAGTTTGCGTATCGAATAGACCTGTGATGGCCGCCCATCCATGCGTATCTGCAGCGATGGCTACCCATGCACCAGCAGGGGCGAGTCCAAGACAAAGGCCGAGCCAGAAATGGCACAACCACGTAAATCGCTTCATGTAAGGGTAGATAACGAACGCAAGGACAGGTAGCCAGGCCATCATCAATGCAACTTCATTGAGCAAACCAGCGCTAACAAGAAGCATCAACAAGAACACGGCTGAGAGCATCCAAGCTGTTTGCATGCTCATTGTACCCGATGCGAGATGTCGGCCTTGTGTTCGAGGGTTTGCTGCATCGATGTCTCGATCGATGATTCTGTTCAAGGTCATCGCAAGTCCGCGTGCGCCTACAGCTGCAAGGAGGATCCAGAGAAGATCGATACCATACCCATGATTGAATTCTTCAATCGCAATGAGGTAGCCGATAAGAACGAAAGGAAGCGAAAACAGCGTGTGTTCGATTTTCACGAACTCAGCGATTTGCTTGAGGTTCATACCTTCACCTGAATTCAAGATGTGGTGGCCATTGGTATTTGTCAAGTTCGGGATGTTGACGCACTGCTTCCAGCGTTTCGTCGGAATGCATGGTCACAGCAGGCCATCGCCGCACACCGTGTTCACTGGATGGAATCGGCGTTGTTGCATCCCAACACATACGTTCTTTGTTTTCATCAAAGGTGAGTCCACGGCCAACATCGAAGCGAGACGTGAGTTGCCAGAGGAGTCTTCGGCGAGCTTTCTCACAGTGCAAATCAAGATCGTCGTTGGTGATGAACAACCATCGTAAAGAGGATGAAGAATCCAATTGCCAAATTTGATTTTTCAATTGCTCTATTTTTTCTCGTCGAGCCGTTTCTGCAGCATCGTTTGAAGCATCCGAACCTTCCTTTGGAGATGGTGAAGCAGGGATGTTCGTTGTGACAACGAGCATACTGTCTCGAAGCATGCGAGCATCAGAAACGTCATCCAATGCGAGAACAAAATCAAGCCCATCAAAGGAAGGTGCAGGTTCAAGCCCCTGCCTCCAAGCAGGTACTTCTTGCTTGAACGAACCTTCCAGGGGATCGTTGGAAGAACGAGGATCGGCTGCTGCGAGTGTCGTTGCATCGATGAGGAGTTTCGAGTGAACGTTCTCGTACGGGCTTGCAGCTTCAAGCGAATCGGCTACCATGCCATCAAGAACAATCACATCGGTTGCAATGTGGACGTTGTTGTTCATAGCATCGAGGAGTGCTTCCAAATCCTTTGGGTCTTGATCTGGGTCAACCACGATCATGCTCTTGAGGAACATCATCTGGCCAGCACCGAACAATCCGAGTGCCGTCTTTCGTCCTTGTCGAGGATAGCGTTGCTTTGATGCAACGATGGCAAGGTTGTGGAATCCGGTTTCAAGGGGAAGATGAACACCGATGACATCCCGATGTTGGAATCGAAGAACGGGGGAGAATTGTCGTCCAATGGCTTCACCAAGATATCCGTCTTCCATTGGAGGAAGTCCAACAATGGTTGCTGGGAGCATTGCATCCTTGCGATGCGTGATGGCCGTGACGTGAAGGACAGGATACTGGCCTGTAAGAGAATAGAATCCGAAGTGGTCACCAAACGGACCTTCAGTTCGGGTTTCACCTGGAATGCAATAACCCTCGATGACGATGTCTGCTTCAGCAGGAACCATGAGATCTTGACTGACGGCCTTGGTGATTCGCAAGGAACGGCGACCCAAGATTCCTGCAAACTGGTATTCGCTCAAATTGTCAGGGAGTGGAGCAATAGCCGAGAAGATGAGTTCTGGTGGACCACCGATGCAAATGGCAACAGGCATTCGCTCTCCGCTTGCAGCAGCATGGTCTGCAGCATGCTTGTGAATTTGCCAATGCAATCCAATGTTCTTCTCATCGAAGACTTGGGCACGGTACATGCCGAGGTTGTGGTCGCCTGTCTTCGGGTCTTTGGTCACGACCAGGGGCAGTGTCACGAAGTGACCCCCGTCCATCGGCCACGTCTTTGGAATAGGGAGTTTGGTCAAATCTGGATTCTTCATCCGAACTTGTTGACAAGGAGCAGCAAATCGCTTCTTTCGTGGAGGCATAGCAAAGGCGTCTCGAGCAAGAGGAAGTGCCTTCCATGGCATCTTGACAAAGGTACCAATGTCTGGCTTCATCATCGCTGTCATGCGATCACCAACCTCAGTTTCATGAGAAGCCCCGAGTGCATCCAAAGTTCGTTGATGACTACCAAAGAGGTTCATGACCAGTGGCATAGGCGAAATTGAACCATCAGCCAGACGTGGTTGCTCAAAGACGACAGCAGGACCATCGTTCTTGACCAGAAGGTCAGCGATGGCACCCGCCTCGTAGGCGACATCAACCGGACGGTTGATGCGCAGCACCTCACCTCGCTTTTCGAGATGCTTCAGAAATCGCCGTAGACGTACCCAAGCCACGACCTTCCGAAAAGCCGTTTACCTTTGAATCGTCGCATTTGAGCAGATGACAATTCATTCCTCAAACCATTCAGGATAAGGGCATTCAGAATAGAGCGACCAGCCGACCATCGAGCACCCGATGTAGTCAGATCCAACGTTGAGCATGTCCCATCTTCCAGAGATGGTGAATGTCGGATGGGCGATACTGCTGACTGTGATACGAGCACCCCATGCATCGGTTTCGATGTTTACTGTGGTTTCGAAGAGAAGATACTTCTCATGAAACCACATTTTTGATCCTTGGAACGCATCGAGTAGTGGTTGTTCTTTCTGTTCACGGATGGCTTTCAGTTTGTCGTTTTCTGATGGATTTTCGACCATAAAAATACTGTTTTTCACAGTACATAAAGGCGCAAATTAGAACCTATTCTTCTTCCACCAATGTCTTCTTTTCGGGTTGCATCAAAATAACTCCAACACCGAGTGCAGATACGATTGCAACCACGATTGCAACGGTCTGAACCATCGAATCATCGCTGCCAGTGCTTTGGGCTTCGACTTGTGGCTTTGTGTTGTTCTCATGTGTGTGGTTTGCATCAAGGTGGACATCTTCGTTGATCGTCACGCTACCATAGAGCGTTTCTGTAAGCGTTCCGTTGATGGACTTCATGTAGGAAACGTTCCATAATCCGAGGGATTGATTGCCGCTGAAGGTGAATTCAAATCGATTCTTGCAGTTCTGGTCAACCAAACTCCCGTTCTCATCGAGAGCACATTCGTAGATAAGTGCCGGAGATCGTGCGCTAGCGCCATCTTTACTCAGTTCGATGACGAGCGACATGTTTTCTGTCGAATCTTTCATCCAAAACCATACCGAATCACCGGCTTTGAGGGCAGTTGCAGGCACATCAGCTGGTTGTGGGCCTTCATCGTTGACTATGACGGTGTAGATGACCAACTCATGAGCCGCTACGGGTGCTGCGAGCAGCAACATAGCCATTGCAACCACAAAGGAACGCATGGTTGAGCCATGTGCACCGAGAATAAATACAATACGCAAGGTATCTGTCGCCCTGTCATGGACACGCGAGTGATTGCTCTAGGCATCTTTGGCATTCTTTTTGCTTCGTCGATTACTGTTCTTCTCGTTGGCGTCGGTGAAGAAGATGAAACATCGGAACAGACCTTCTCCTTTGCAGCCGGCGATCCATTGTTCCAAGGTGAAGGACACGACCACTCGAACGCTAGTCAACATCAAGCTGGTACCGACAACATTGAGCAACTTGCCTTCAATCCGTTAACAAGCCCAGGAAACGCCGAAGTTTCTGTTGCACGTTCACCTGATGGACGCGTTTACACCTACCAAGCAGGTTGGAATGACATGCACATTGTTGACGTCACCAATGCATCCGATCCTCAGGTCGTTGGTGTTTACAACGATCCAAACACACAAGTCCTCGATGTCAAGTATCTTGAATACAACGGAAACGAGTATGTCATTCTCCAGAATCAACTCGTCGATTCAGGCTATGCTGATCCAAATGTTGGTGAGTGGGGTGACCCTTCACAAGTTTCGGTTGTCCTCATTGATGTCACAGACAAAACCAGACCAACGTACGTTGACTCATGGTACGATGTCGACCATCCAAGTGGTCCTCACAACCTCTATCCTCACATGATTGATGGAGAATGGTATATTTTCGTAGCCAACCCCGATTACGAACAATGCGATTCTGCTTTGGGTGAAGCCTGTGGCGGTGTCACCATCGCTCACCTCAACCTTCAAGGAAGTGCTTCTCGAACGCTTCCAGGCATCCCCGCATCAGGTATTGGCCATACCATCATCAAGGTTGGAGAATACGAAGTCGCTTGGGAAACAACTCGTGGCGGCTGGATCTACATTCACGACATGACCGTACAACGATGGCCCGGTGAAGACACTGAAGACCCACGCTATGGGCGAACCTTCGTCTACGGTTCGTACTGGGAAGCAGGTCTTCGAATCGGCGATGTCACCGATGTTCCACACCCTGTCAATTCACCAGCCCAGTACACGACAATGGCAACCCTGTGCAAAGCAGGACAAGGCAACCCAGTGATGTGTCGATGGCGTGCACCTGAGGTTGGCTCATGGATGGATTTCCTTGATCTCGACGACGACGGTCGACCAGATAGCGGAACAACGAGTAATGAGAATGGTGGGCGTGTGTCCTACATTCACTATGCTGAACCATTCCCAGAAATGCTCGATGTTTCTCACCTTGGACTGGGTGACGAGCCACGTCATTACGTGACTGCTGCTGTTGAATGCCTCGATCTCTACGAGGGAACTGGTATCGTCTATCTGCTTGACACCACCGAATACTCAATGGAAAATGGGAACTTCAAGTTCGAGATTTCAATGACTCGTGACTGGGAAATCCCCTATGCAACAGACCATTGTTTCGGTTCTACGTGTGAACTCGATCCAGTAGCAGACGAATGGTTGCTGTTCAGCCCACACAACCTCGACAGTGGCTATTTCGAGACGACGGAAGAGACCGACCAATCTCGTGGTGGTACGTGGGACGGACGACTGTACATTTCTCATTATCACGCAGGCGTTTGGATTGTTGACGTTGAAACGCTCATTTCACCAATCGCTACTGATCGGATCGATATCCACTTTGAAGCTACAGTAGGCTACTATCTTCCAAGAGGCCACCTCGACGGAACACCTCTTGACAGTGCATTCTACGACTTCTCATGGGTTCCGTTCCTGTGGGCTGTTGAATTCCATGAAGGCCGAATTTACGCTTCCTGCATTTCGACCGGACTCTACATTCTCCAGTTGGATATTGATGAGCCATTCATTGGGATGCCTGTTTGATGCACAAAGGGTCGGCTATGACAAAGCCCACTGCAAGCCCCTTGGTTGGCCGAAAACGAATCAGTGGGTTTGTACAGTCACCCTCTGATTCGCTGAATAATCGATTGAATCATGGAATAGCTGAGATGATTGTTTCATCTCAACGATTTCGTTCAGACGTAGGTCACTTCTCTTGAGAAGAGAAGACGCCACAATTCAATACCGTCCCAATTGTCTTCACCGGCAAAGTACAAATTGCCGTTATGGTGATGCATTCCACCGATGTATCCGCCTGTCGGCTTCAAATCGATGACTTGCCATGTTGTCCCATTAACCGAATTGTGAGCCCACAATTCTTCTCCAGTGGTTCCATCATCAGCGGCGAAATACACAGTGTATCCGCCGACTGTGAGTTCATGTGGGCCGCCAGTACCAGAGGTGGATTGGAGATTGGTGACTTCCCAGTACGAATGGTTCGTTGATTCATATGCCCACATCTCGAAATGTGTGCCTGATGAGGTCGCTTGGAAATAGACGCGTGTATTCATGACAGCAAGATTGGAGGGCATACTGCCTGCAAAACTCGGGCGAATGTCTGCTACAAGCCATGTTGAGTTGTTTGTTGTTTCATAGGCGTGCAGCTCCGTTCCTGCTCCATTTCCATCGTTAGCTGAGAAATAGATGGTCGTGCCTATCGCTGTGAGATGAGAAGGATCTGATGAAAGAATTCCAGAATTGATGTCTTTGACCATGAATGTCGTTTTTGTCGTAGAATCATGCTTCCACAATTCGACGTTTGCATTGTTTGGACCTGCTGAGAAATAGAGATCAGAACCAACAACAAGCAAACTTGTTGGTTGAACATTCGCCACCTCATTCCAAATGGACCCGTTTGCCAAATCGTATGCCCACAAATCAAACACGCCTGCAGTATCTCGTGCAGGGAAAAACACTGTCGTTCCAAGAAGTGTAAATTCTCCAGCAAAACTACCAGACGTTCCTGGTAAGACATCCGAAATCAATGATGCCGTTCCATTCGAAGGATAGTAAATCCAAGGTTCAAGGCCGTTTGTTGGATCGCTGCCAAGGAACATCAGTACATCACCAACTGCTCGCATGCTCATAGCCGTACCAGAATAAACGCTTGAAATGGTTTCATTGACATCCATTGACCAAATTCCACCCAAGCCTCCGCTCGTTGCCGTGAAGTACATTGTTGAATTGATGGTGGCAAAATCCGAAGGCATGCTATGTCCAGCACCCACATTGATGTCATCGACTTGAGCAACATCAAACGTCGTACAAATCAACGAAGTGGTAATGATTTCACCCGATTCCAGAATCCCATTTTGAGCGATGCCTCCGCCAGAACCATCGTCCAATCCTTGCTTCAACAATTGACCCGAACCATTGCATGCTAGGTATGTCGGAGCGGGCTCCAAACTTGCGACCATCATGGTTGTAGTTGAACTACCATCTGCTCCGTCAGCACCATCTGCTCCATCTGAACCATCTGCACCGTTCGTACCATCGCTTCCATCTTGGCCATTGCAAACAAAAAGCGTTGAATCAATTTCTGAAGGCGCTAGGAAACCATCTCGATC
>JBMTJI010000010.1:0-69391 GCA_049438185.1 Candidatus Poseidoniaceae archaeon | reverse complement strand
CACCTTTCTTTGGACCGGGTGGCCCGCCTTTGGAAGGTCCCGGAGGCCCACCTTTAGAGGGTCCTGGTGGTCCAGAGCGGGATGGGCCAGGTGGACCTTTTCGAGTTTGTTCAACAACTTCTTCCTCCTCTTCTTCAAAGATGGCTCCACAATGTGGGCATTTTGGATCAGATTCTTTGACGAGTCCATCGCAAACCTCGCAAGCAAACATCTCTTCGTCGTCTTCCTCTGCTTCTGCGCCGATGGTGGTCACTTTACCATCCTTCATGCAGGAAAGAACAATTTCAACAGCCATATCGTAGCCCTTCAGAGCGACTTCAGTTTGAATGGCATGTTCAAAGGCGGAGCTCAAATCTTCAGGTGTATCGAGTACTCGGCCATCATCGACATAGGTGAGGTTGACTACAAGGACTCCATCAGTGATTTTTGCCTCAGGCGTTTCCACAGCAACTCCACGCTTTCGTGCGACGCGTCGAGATGCAACCTCGCACATTCGACGAAGCAATGCATCGTTTGGACCGTCTGATGCTGTTTGTCCCATGGCGCCAGCGATGACCTCTGCTGCTGGCGTAATTCCTTGGGCATCCTTGAGATGGGATGGCAAATCTGCTCCTAAATTTGCGAGTACATCGGAAGCGCTGGATTGATTCATGTTCAACCATTGACTTCGGCGTTCGTTTTTGACGGCACGCTCTGCTTCAGCCAAGCGGTTCACCATGGCATCGGTAGGAGACGCAGTTGGATTGTTCGAGACAGTTGTCCCACCGAGTTGCTTTCCTAATTGGGATTCAACGTTCGAAGTTGGGGCAGCGCCGCTTGCAAGTGTAGGACCACGTGGTTGTTGAGGAATATCGCTCTGTTGAGAATTGACTGGCATGCCTTGAGGCATTGGTTGTCCCTGTTGAGCAAAGGGTTGTTGTTGAGGGAATTGGTTGCTCATTTGGTTCGGGAATTGACTTGGCTGTTGTGGAGGGAGTTGGCTGCCAGGAGGCAGGTTGTTCTGTTGTTGAATACCTGATGCAATGTTTTGCAGAATCTCTGCAGGAATTCCTTGAGGCATACCTTGTTGCTGTATTTCTCGCTGCTGCCGAACAGCTTCGCCTGAGACAACCCCGAAACCACGACCGCCGGTGGCTTCCCCACCGCCTAGGCTCTGTGATCCCATTGCCGAGAAACTACCTGCCCTGGAGAACTCTTGGCGAGCTCCACACTCGGAACAAAAGATGGAATCGTCAGGGATAACTGCACCGCAGGAACCGCACTCCATCTCCTCACCCTTACCTACCTAAACATCCCTTATTCTAAAGTCTTCTATCTCATGTCTTGCAAATGAGCCTTCAACGAGTGAGAATCTTCATGCGGGAGAGGCTGGTGGTTCACAATGGAGGGAGTTCATGTCGGTTCTTATTGGCGAAGAAATTGACAAGTTACTCGAAACAACTTCTCGCTCCTTTTATCCAACATTGAAGTATCTCCCCAAGAAGATACGTGGACAAATTGGCTTGCTCTATCTCTTGGCAAGAGTTGCCGATACAATAGCCGATTCAAAGGTCGGTGAAACAGAAGAGTTGATTGAGGCTTTGACGCAGTACAATGACGTAGCACAAGGTCGTAAGCAAGATCTCCCAGATTTGATGGAACTTGCTAAGATACAATCGAACCCAGATGAAGGAGAATTATTGCGAAATGTACAGAAAGTTGTCGACGCTTTATCGGTGTATGAGAAAGACGATCAAGTGAGGATGCTCGAATGCCTCGACATCATTGTGAGCGGACAAATCATGGATTTGCAACGATTTGGAATCGCACGAGAAGGTGGAAACATCTCCTCTCTCCTATCCGAAGAAGAACTGGATGATTACACCTTCAGAGTTGCTGGTTGTGTAGGGGTATTTTGGACAAAGATGTCGCTTGCACACATAATGAAACTCTCGAAGGAAAAGGAAGAATTGTTCTTTGAAAATGGAATTCGTTTTGGTAAAGCATTGCAGATGATCAACATCCTACGTGACATCCCCGAAGACTTGAGATTTGGTCGCTGTTACATCCCCGGACACCGGCTTGAAGAGCACGGATTGACACCAAACGATTTGTTGGACTCGAATAACATTGAGAAGTTCCGCCCTCTCTACGATACATACCTTGATTTGACAAGTGAACATCTTGATGCGGCTGTTGAATACATTCGGATGATTCCTGACCGACAACTTCGTCTCAAAGCGGCATCGATGCTTCCTGTACTGATCGGCCAAAGAACGGTCACATTGCTGCGAGAAGGTAACATCCTCGATTCCGAAGAGAAGATCAAAATCACACGTGATGAAATGAAAGGATATTTCAAAAAATTACTCCGAGCCTTAATCATCCCCGGAGGCGTTCAACGCTTGCTTGCAAAAAATAAGAATGGTTAACAAGGCATTATGTGAGTAAATATTTACATTCAAAAAAATCATTCTATTGTGCAAACGTTCAAGAGGAGGGCTCTTAAACAACGACTGTTAGGAGCGCTTGTTTAGGATGCTGGAACGCCGCAAACCTCTCGACCTTCTCTTCCCACTCAAGGGTGGCGCAGAAAGTTCGGTGGATGCAAAGTCTTCACCAACACCTCTCGATCGCTTACGAGCAGGTGTCATGCTCGCACGTGACGCTGTGAAAGCCGTGAGTGTTACCGCCATGGAAGCCCTCCGTGAGGGTGCCATGATGATTGGTCTTTTCAACGATCAAAACGAACTCATTGATCCATTTGTCGATCTTGACGCACCGATTTGGTCGGATCAACCTCCGATTGAGTTGTATCGCTTAGCCTACCGATATTGTGAAGAATTAACAAAGCGCGAGGCAGGGAATTTTTACCATTCGTTCAAGTATCTACCAGATGAACAACGACTCGCAATGTGTGCAGTTTACGCATTCTGCCGCCGTGCAGATGATATTGCTGATGGAGATTGGGCTGACCGATTCCCTGGTTCGACAATCGAACTGAGTCAAGAAGCAATCGATTATCGTCTTCAACTCGAATCGTTGCAGAACCGAACATCTATACTTGAGGATGATGTTTATTTGAACAAAATCAACCAGCTGTTTTTCTTCAGAAAGAAACTCTCCACCTGTTACAGCGAGGTTTACAGTACCGATCCCGTTTTCCTCGCCCTCAAAGATACAATCGAGCGATACACCATTCCTCGCAGTGTCTTTGATGACCTCATCTCTGGAATGGAGGATGATTTGTATAGCAACCGTTACAGAACGTTTGAAGAACTGTATGTGTACTGCTATCGTGTCGCATCTGTCGTGGGGCTGATGTGCATTGAAATCTACGGGTATGACGATCCACGAGCAAGAAAATTCGCTGAATCATGGGGTATCTTCATGCAGTTGACCAACGTTTTGCGAGACGTTGGAGAAGACATCGAACGAGACCGTGTATACCTCCCTCTCGACGAACTTGAACGAAATGGGATGGCTGAGAAAGACCTCTACGGTGGTAAGGTTGTCCTGAACACATCTTGGGAGCCGTACTGCCATCACTATGCAAAGCGTGCTCGCACCTACCTCGATGAAGCGCGTCAACTCCTACCGCTCTTGCCAAGGCGAACCCGCTACTCTCCTGCTGCCATGATCGCATTTTACGATAAAATCCTCAAGCAAATTGAGAAGCAGCAAGGTGATGTGTTTACTCGACGAGTAAAACTCAACAAGGTTCAGAAATTGAGTTTAGCTGCAGCGGTTTATCTGCGACACAGATTCCTTCCACGATTCTTGGATCCACTATGGAGTGGACTCGCTCGAATTGGTCTTTTGCCGAACGTCTGAATACTTCAGACTGTTCGAGTAAACGCTTGAATGCCGGTGATGTATCGGCCAAGAATCAAATTGTGGATATCATGTGTTCCTTCATAGGTCTTGACAGATTCGAGATTTGCCATATGACGCATGACAGGGTACTCGTCCAGAATACCATTCGCACCGTGAATGTCACGAGCAACTCGGGCAATCTCCAGTGCGATGTCAACGTTGTTCATCTTTGCAAGCGAGATCTGCTCGTTGAACCATGAACCGTCGTCCTTCTTTCGGCCAAGGTGATAAGCCAGAAGTTGACCTTTTGTGATTTCACGGAGCATCCAAGCGAGTTTGTTCTGAACAAGTTGGTAGGATGCGATGGGGTGGTCGAATTGAATTCTGCTCAATGCATAGGTCTTGGCACTATGGAAACAGGCCATGGCTGCACCGAGTGCCCCCCATGAAATACCGTAACGAGCGTTGTTCAAGCAGGAGAACGGCCCACGTAGTCCTTTGACGCCTGGAAGAATTCTGTCTTTTGGAATCTTACAATCTTGGAAGACAAGTTCGGAGGTAACGGACGCTTTGAGAGAGTGCTTACCCTTCATTTCTGGAGCACTAAATCCTTCATCATCTTTCTCAACAATAAATCCTCGAATGACACCATCAAGCTTTGCCCAAACGATGGCAACATCGGCGATTGTTCCGTTTGTAATCCACATCTTCGCCCCGTTGAGGAGGTAATGGTCGCCTTTATCCTCTGCCTTTGTAATCATGTCTCCTGGATTGGAACCATAGTCGGGCTCAGTCAGGCCAAAGCAGCCAATCCACTCACCTGATGTCATCTTGGGGAGGTAGTGATTCTTTTGTTCCTCGCTTCCAAAATCCCAGATTGGATACATGGCTAACGATCCTTGCACGGAAGCAAACGATCGAAGCCCTGAATCGCCCCGCTCAAGTTCTTGACAAATAAGGCCGTATGCAACGTAGGAAAGTCCTGGACATCCATAGCCCTTGAGCGGCGCTCCAAGAACACCCATTTCACCAAGTGCAACGCGCCATTCATCGAGGAAAATACCCTCCTCGCAAGCATGTTCAATCTTCGGAATGACTTCTTCATCGACCCATTCACGAACGAGATCACGAATCATGATTTCTTCTTCGGTGAGTAAGGATTCGATGTCGTAAAAATCGATGGCTTCGAAAGGTTCCATTCAGTTCCCTCATCCCACGGGAGTCAACCTAACTCATGAACCTTAGCCCAACAAATCGATGTTCATTCTTCTCAGTCTTTCTTTTCAAAGCCACGCAGTTGCCTGTATTTCCGTTGCAAAAAGGGGCTGTTCATGAAAATCAGTCCAATGATAACTCCAGGCACCGAGATGGCTACTGCAGCGAAAACAATGGTTTCCATGATGCCGAGACTTTCGTGCGTTTCAACAGGGAATATTTTGACAATCAAACCTTCATTTGTAATCATCCAACCTTCATCTTCTCCAATTTCCCACATCAGTGCGATTCGTTGACCAGCAACATTAGGGTCGTACGAAGTGATTGCTTTGGCCTCCATGTGCATAAACACCTCATCGACACTCGTCATATACCGAACGGATTCCATTGGTGCAAGATGAACCAATGAAGTACCATCGTATCCTCGACTAAGGGCGATAAATTCTGTCGTTCCTTCGAGCAATGTCTTCAATTCTTCAGTTGTTGATCGAGATGCATCCTCGATGTCAAGAACAATCGAAACATGAACTCGGCCACTTCCAAAGGCAACACATTTTCGATACGTAGAATCGGGGCAGTCAACTGCAACCCACGTGTTGTCTGAGGTTCCATCGAGCCATGTAACCTCTCTTGTCCGATCGATTACAGCAATGCCATGATTCAGCGTTGATACAACGCAGATATTTTGTTCAAGATGACATGCAATATCGGTTATTTCCGAGGTACGTGTATCATCAAGTTGCGTCATCCCTTCCCCTTCGTTGAAACTGTAAATGTTGCCATTTTTTGCACCAAAGAAGGCAAGATCACCACCTGCACGCCAAGAGGTTGATGTAAGCTCAATGCTCCCTACCATTCCAGCACCGTTGACGGCCTCAATGCTGTTGTCACTCAAACTGTATCGAAGCGCAGCCCCTAGGTCTCCTGCAATCAATGCCGTTTCTCCATTTGGATGCCAAGAGACATCGTTGAATCGCGCAGAGCGACTGCTGTTGATGGCTTGATCTTGGTTTCGATCGCCAGGGTTTGCTGCTGAAATCATGTGCACATATCCATCATTGCCGACCAAAAGGATGTTTGAACCACCTGGAGACACCTCGCCGGCTTGAATGTTCAACCCTTGTCCATCAAGCGCATTCTCTTGTTTGAATCCAACTTCAGATGCACTCGTCAATGGTGCTGCAAGAATAAGAAACAAGACACATAATGCTCTGGTGCGCATAGTTGGCCCAAGTAATCTTACTGAAAAACCCCACTCTTTGGGTGGTTTCTTCTTCGCGAGCCTTATGAGGCTCATACCGATGGGCGTGCATGGAGCGATTCGCAGTAAAACGAGGTCTTGAGAAATCAATCGGAGGAAACGCAGGCTTGGCCAAGTTGGCAGCACAACATTTTGAGAATGTTCAAGCAAATGCTGAGGGCGAATTCCAAGCATCATTCGGTCTTCTCTCGAACATTGCTGGATGTTATACGGATCAGGGGAAATTGCAGGTTGATGTGGTTCAGCTCAAGGGATCGGATCTCGAAGCATTCCTGTCTGCGGATGGAGGGCGAGAAAAGGCCATGGAAAGTCGTCGACGTTGGTCAGCTTTCCTCGATGAGGCAACGGGATACACAGCCAAGCAACGAGGCGACAAGGCAAAAGAAGATGCCAAGAAATTCGCAAAGGCTAAATCTGCAATCAAAATGATTCGAAAATCAATTGAGATGAGCACAACAGTAACTCAGGAAACCATCGACAAGGCGGAATCCATGATTGCTGAATTCGAAGAGATGATCGAACGTGGTGAAGCACCTTCGGAAGGCAAAGTCAAGAAATTGAGCGAATTGGTTTGAGGTGTTGATGTGGATTTGGACGCCCTTCTCGAACCTTTTGAGGAGCGCTACGAACGGATCAAAGAACTCTCTGCTGAGAATCGGAAACGACTCTACATGATGATTGGTGATGTCGAAGAAAGTGTCGGAATCGAACATCTTGTTGACAGTCTTGCAGAGCAGACCTCGATGGCAGGTGACGGTGTGCTGCGTTGTTATGTCGGATTCGAACCAAGTGGAAAAGCCCACATTGGTTGGAAGGTTCTCTCGCTTCAGTTGAAGCGTATGCTGGAAGCAGATGTGAATGTACTCATCTTCCTGGCGGATTGGCACGCATGGGTGAACGATAAGTTTGGAGGTAACATGGAGGACATCCAGAAGACAGCAGTCTACATGGAAGAGACCTTTCGTGCCCTTCTCGATTATCCTGAAGAAGGAGATGAGCCTGGTCAATTACGATTCTATTGGGCGAGCCAATTGATGGATTCTGGTGACTATTGGGCTCGAGTGCTTCGATGCTCGAAGGGAGCAACACTTCCAATGGTTCGAAAAACGTTCACCATCATGGGACGTGATGAAGCATCTTCAGACCACGATTTGTCCAAGTTTTACTATCCCGCCATGCAAGCCGCTGATATCTTTGAATTGGACATTGACATTGCAATCGGAGGTATGGATCAACGAAAAGCACACATGTTCATGCGAGATATGGCGTCCAAGTGGAATTGGAAGAAAGCGACATGTCTCCACACGCCAATTCTCTCCTCTCTCAAAGCGTCAGGAGTTCGGATGGACTCGTTCGACCACAAGATGAGCAAATCCGATCCGAACGGCGCACTTCTCCTTCACGATACTCTCGAGATGGTTCAGAAGAAAATGAAGAAAGCGTATTTGGATCCTGAAGACGAGCAATCACCGGTGTATGAACTGGCCGAACATGTCGTCCTCCCTGAATTCGGACACATTCAAGTGACGCCCAATCCGAAATTCGGCGAACCGAGCACTTGGAACGACCTTGCTTCGTTCAAAGCCGCAGTTATGGATGGAACCTTGCATCCATTTGACGCGAAGATGGGTGTCGCTGCTGGCGTAGCCGCAGGTCTTTCATCGATTGCTGAACATTTTGAAGCGAATCCTGAGGCATACGAAACGATGCTTTCCATCACTTCTTAGGAACTTCCTCAATACTCAGCGCTCGAACTTGTAGAATTCGGCGTGTGTCTTTGACAAAACTCCGGTCTGGAATCGGATCGATGTACACGACGCCATTGACTCGAATTGTATCCCCCACGTTGTAGCCATCTACATATTCATCATCAACGATAATCTGAATGGACTGCTGACTGTCTGAATCATGATTTTGGACGTTAAGGTACTGTATGTCTTGGTAGAAAGAGCCCTCAGAGGCCAGTTGCAATAACGAGTCTAAATGTCGGAAAAGGGGATATGAAATGTCGCCATTGAGTGCTTCTTTTGCCTCTTGGTAACAAACTTGACAAGGTCGACTTGGTCGTTTTCGTTCCCGTGCTACACGTTGGTCAACAAATTCTTGATGGCCGCAGTCGATGCATACATATCTGGCGCGTTTCAAATAGCCAAGTCGTGGTCCAACGTCTTTGACGTTGACAATAAGGCTCACCAATTTACTCCTGTTCCGCATTCGGAGGTCGGAGACTGAAATGATTTTTTCATCTGGAAACACAAGCGGTCGGAGTACACATCGAACATCGGTGTGTTCAGAGCACATCGACCGTAGGACTTCATTTGCAAGTTCAATCGTTTGCTCAGGATACTCATTAAATCGATAACTCAGTAAATCATCTCCGTCAATGTCTGCAAAATCAACGTAAAACGAAAAGATGGGATCTTCGGTTCCATCGAGAACGCTCAATCCTTTGATATCATCCGCATGCTTTTGCTGGAAAAGATCTCTCCAAGCATTGAGTGTGTCTGCAATATCGCTAGGAGGGCCTGGGATGTGACGGTCTTCGGACATGGAGTTTTTCGTGTCCAAAGACAGCATGTAAACATTCCCTTTGTTCTCAAAATCTGGAGACTTATCCATAACGGCTCAAAGCCAATCTTCATGAATCGAACCATGCTGGCAGATTCGATAGAGATGTCAACAATCGTCGTATTGGTCAAGCAAGTTCCAGATACAAACGCAAAAATCGCTGTTCAAGGGAGTCGTGTCGATCTCTCATCAGTGAAGATGGAAATGAGTCCATACGACGGATTTGCCATTGAAACAGCTCTGCGTCACAAAGAAGCAACCGGTGGTACTGTAACTGCTCTCACAGTTGGTGCAGCAGGAACGGAGAAGATTCTCAAAGATGCGAAGGCGATGGGTGTTGATAACATCGTGCGAGTTTGGGATGATTCTTGGAATGAACTTGACTCAAATGCTCTACAATCCGTCCTCAAGCAAAGCATCGAATCGCTCGGAGCAACCACAGTCTATTGCGGAAAATCCGCTGCGGATACGGGCGCTGGTTCGACAGGACCTGGCCTTGCAGAACGACTTGGTTGGGCAAATGCCTCGAACATCATCGGTGCTGAATTTGGAGAATCAGTAACCGTTTCTATGCCTGTCGAAGCAGGTGTTGCAAAAATCACAGTCCCTCTTCCTGCTGTTATCTCATGTGACAAGGGTGACTTCAAACCTCGAAAAGCCAACGTCAAGGGGATTATGATGGCAAAGAAAGCCCAAGTTGAACTTATGACTGCCAATGCTCCAGCATCAACGGTCATCGTTGCACAACACTCCATGCCAGCTGCAAAGCCAGCAGGAAAAACGTTTGAAGGTGGATCCAGTGCTTCGCAAGTTGTTCAATTGCTTCGAGATGAAGCCAACGTACTATGAGGTGAGAAAATGACTGACATGATTGTAATTGCTGAACTAACCAAAGGAACCGTCAACCCATCCACTGCAGAACTTGTATCTGCTGCGAAGGCGATAGGAGGCGATGTGACGGTCGTCGTTCCATGCACCGATGCATCAATGGCTGATTCTGTTGCAACCTATGATGGAGTATCAAAAGTCCTTGCCGTAAAATCCGATCTTTTTGCAGGGAACGATAGCAGTGGATGGGCAAGTGCTCTTGACACTGCAATACCGAACGGAACCGTTCTTTTCCTCGCCTCTGCACGTAGCAAAGATGTTGCATCTCGCCTCGCAGCCCGCCGTGGTCTTTCGGTTGTGCAAGACGTCGTTTCAATCGAAGGAAACAACCTCACTTCTCCAATCTATTCTGGAAAAGCGAATCAAACCGTCACCGTCAACGGAGATGCGGTCATTTCGGTTCGAGCCAACGTCTTCCCAGGCGTAGGAACAGGATCTTCCAGTGATGTGTCTGTGGTCGATGCATCCGGAGATGTCAAAACTGCGGTTCAGGAAGTCATGCAACGAGCGAGCGCTCGCCTCGATGTCTCAGAAGCGAACATCATCATCTCAGGAGGACGTGGAATGGGATCGCCAGCAAACTTCTCACATCTTGAGGCTGTTGCAGATACGATTGGTGCTGCTGTTGGAGCATCCCGTGCTGCCGTCGATACGTGGGAAGAAATACCTCACTCCATGCAGGTTGGTCAAACTGGAAAAACCGTCAATCCGAATCTCTACATCGCCGTAGGAATTTCGGGTGCGATTCAGCATCTGGCTGGTATGCGCTCATCGAAGTATATCGTTGCAATCAACAAGGACGCTGATGCACCAATCTTCCAACATGCAGACTACGGCATCGTTGCAACGTGGGAAGAAGCTCTTCCAGTCTTCCAAGACGCATTATCAAATCTGCTTGGTTAGGCGTACTTTCCAAACGTGTAGACACCGGATTCACCGGCACTGTCTCCAACAAATGGATTTGTTGCTTTCTCATGTCCAATCGTTGTAAGTGGTCCATGGCCGGGGTGAACAATCGTTGAAGGATCGAGAGGCCACAACTTGGTTCGAATGCTGTTCGAGAGCACGTTGAAGTCGCCTCCAGTGTTCTCCAAATCCGTGCGACCAACAGAACCTGCAAACAATGTATCACCAACGAACAAGTGATCTGCATCATCGTCAACAAGCAAGCGAAGACAGCAACCTCCAAGTGTGTGACCGGGCGTGTGCAGAATTTCAAAATCGAGCGAACCAAGGGAGAGCACTTGGTCATCAGCGATATCATGATCTGCAACGGCAGGTTCAGGTAGAGCGATTCCATACCGCACTGCAGCCTTTTTGGCAAGGGTTTGCAAGAAGGTATCATCGGGGTGTAAGTACCAATCAACATCGAAGTGATTCTTGAGTGTAGGTATGTGTCCGCTGTGATCGAAATGAGCATGTGTGTTGAGAAGGGCGACAACCTTTCGATCGATCGCCCTGGTTTCCTCCTCTGTATGCGTCGACCAATGTGGTCCAGTTCCGTTACAGGATTCAATCCAATCGATGAGTCGCTGTGGCTCGTCCCCACCATCGATGATGACAGTATCACCAGTTGCACAATCAGTGACAACTGAACATCGCATTTGCAATGGGCCAACCAAGAAGTTCTCAATCAGTGGAGTGCTGACGCCCATGGCGTTGCTAAACACTTCTCCTTCATGAGTCTGAGGCTTCAATCGTAATCTGAATTGAATCGGAGGTCATGCCCCCTTCGGAATCGAAGACTCGAAGTTCAAACTGGTGATTTCCGGGTGAGAGTTTGACCATTAACTTAGGCTCGGTTGATATTTCACGTCCACGTGCATCAAGCCATGACCATGTCACAATCCTGTCTTGCGGATCAGAGGACTGGGTGCCATCCAATGTGATGACAGCTGCTTCAGCATCATGCAAACGAATCGATTGATTCTCGCCGGCGTATGCTTTTGGAAGGATAATTTCATCAGCATCTTCATGAAGGAACTGAAGCAAGTCATCAAGGTCATCATCGTCTTCATCGATTGAGTTTGAAGATACCTCTTCGTTCATTGCAGCAGTAAGTGAATCAAGTCCAATCTCTAGGCTTTGCATATCCCGTTTGTACGATTCCTGTTCTTCATCCGAGAGAAGATTTGTAAAGTCATCTACATTTCTATAGACAATTTCTGGATTCGTTTCGACCTCGATTATTTCTTCTTCAAACCAACCTTGGAGGAAGGATGGATCGACTTCAATTTGTTCTTGATTCAAGTCGCAAATGCCGACAGGTTCCGCTCCAGTCCAATCGTTTTGGTCTTCACCAAAGAAGGCCATACGCCCCGAAGCATCAATCTGCAACCCTTCTATCATCCCTTTATGCTCGATCTGCCAGATGATGGCCTTGCTTTCGATATCGAATCCATACAGGTAGAACCACGTCCCAACTACGATGGTTGTTCCGCTCATGCTCAGACTTTGAATCGGATAATCGAACGAGGTCAACTCCTCAAGGTCTTGATTTTTCAACGAAAGTAGGTTTCCATTGTCCAATCCCAAATAGAGGCAGGATGCATCTGCAGTGGATGCTTTTACACGACCATTCAGCTCATGTCGATGAAGCAATTCATCGTTCGAATACACTTCCAATTCGAGAGCCTCTTCTTCTCCCGGAACCAGTGCGTGTCCTTCCCTTGCTACGAACCATGTTTGGCCGGAACTTGCTCCTACTGCAACAATGTCCTCTCCAATTTCGCCCCGTTGTGCTCGTCGATAGATAATCTCCAATTGTTCATCAGTCCTTGCAACAGTTTGGTCTTCAAGCACTAAAAGAATTGAATCGTCGCTCGTTGAGAAGGATCGAACATCTCGCTGAACGTTCGCATACTCTTGACCGTCGAAGGTATACTGCCGTAGCGTACCAATTCCATCGAGTGCAAGGATTTGCTTACCAACGTGTAATTGTGCACCACCAGCATCAAATTCCGAAGTCCAAACCTCCTCGGCATCCATTGAATACACGTGCAATCCGTTGGTTTCATCGAGGATGACAATTTTGTTTGTACTCCATGCAACATCTACAATTTTTGAGTTGACATGAATTTTAGTCAGTAATTTATGCCCTTCGCTCTTGGTATCGACGCATTGGACGAAACCGTCGTTGCTACCGATCAACAGATGACCAGAGGTTGGATGCAAGGCAATTGCCGTAACACTCACCGTTTGGTGGAGTGCATCAATCATCGGAAGTGTTGCGACCATGTTCCTGACACGTATTGTTCAGTTATATGCTCATGTGTCAATCGCTCAATCCTTTTGTTACGCAAATGATACAAAATCATTTTTTATGCCGCAGTCCAGCGAATAACATGCGTGTTTGGTTGATGGCCGTTGCTTTCTTGGCAATGTCCATGTCTCCTCTCCTGAATCACCCAACAAATCTGGAAGATTTGAGTGAGCGTATTCATTCTTCCAGCCCTCTTCAAACATCGCTCTCCGTGAGCTCTGGTTGGATTACTGGTGGCGAGGAAATTACGATCACAGGAAGCGGTTTTTCGGCTCTTGCTGACACAAATGTATCGTATGATGGTGTCAATCACCAATGGTCGAGAGCAACTGCAGATTTCGCAGACCAATCCGGTCTTGAAAACGCTGTTGTCGTTGATTCCAACGGTCATGTCCACATCGTTGCTATTTCCGATACAAGTTACGATATCCGGCACAGTGTTTTTGACGGATCATCTTGGACTTCAACAAAGATTCACGATTGTGAAGGGATCTATTGCTGGGATGCACACATGGTCATCGATGAAAACGATGAACTCCATGTTGCTTATGCTGCTTACAGCACAGAAATCAGATATTTGCATTTTGATGGTACAACCTGGCACGATGATCAAGTATCAACCAGCGGGAAATTCGGTCCAGTAGGTATTGCAGTTGATTCGAACAACATGCCGCATGTTTCCTTTGCAGCATCTGGATCAAACTGTGGTAATGGATTGCGATTGGCCTCTTTTGATGGTTCAACATGGACAACGCAAAGCATTGAGTCAGGATCAAACCTAGGTTGTGATTCAGCGATTGTCATTGATGGCAACGATGATGTTTACATCTCCTATCAATACCGTGATCAATCGAAACTTAAGTTTGCAACAAACAAAGGAGGCTCGTGGAGTAAGTACGCACCTGAGTCTGCAAATCCGGTAAGTAGCATGTATCCTGGATGGTATTCATCGCTAGCCATGGATCATGATGGTATGTTTCACATCGCTCATTACGATAGCAAAAGCGAAGATTTGCGATATTCAACAGGTAGCCCTAGCACAGGCTGGACCAACACATTGGTTGACTCCTCTGGAAATACTGGTAAAAATCCCTCAATTGCTGTCGATGCTGCGGGAGATCCTCACATTGTCTACCGCTCTTGGTCGAGTTGGAATTTGAAATATGCGACGCTCAATCCATCATCGCCAAACTGGCAAATAAGCAATGTTGAAACGGGGAGTGATACAGGTGAATCGAATTCCATCTTCATCGATGACGAAGGTATCATCCATGTGGCCTACAGTGATGAGACAAATGATGTCCTCCGATATGCTACAAAATCAACCGGTGTGACAGTGACGAATGAAATTACGGTCAAGTTTGGTCATCTTGGTTCGGTTACAGCAGAAGTCCTTGATGATTCGACAATCCGACTCACGACACCTGCCGTTTCAAGCCCCGGCACTGTCACAGTATCGCTCATCGATCACGAGGGAGTCGAACACCAACTTTCTTCCACGTTCGAATTCATTGATCAGAATGACTTGGATGGAGACGGAATTACCAATGCCAACGATGATTGCGAAGATGTGGCAGGAACGTCCAGTCAAGATTTGAACGGATGCCCTGATGACGACGGTGATGGTTACAGCAACGCAGGCGATGCGTTCCCGAACGATGTGAACGAATGGATGGACAGCGATGGGGATGGCGTCGGTGACAACGCTGATGCATTCCCGAACGATGCAACAGAGACAGCCGATTCAGATGGCGATGGTGTAGGTGACAACGCCGATGCGTTCCCACAAAATGCCTTTGAGCAATTGGATTCGGACGGTGATGGTGTTGGAGATAACGGGGACGAATTCCCGAACGATGCCTCGGAAACCAAGGATACGGACGGTGACGGTGTTGGTGATAATGCCGATATGTTCCCAATGAATGCCTTCGAGCAATTTGATTCCGATGGTGACGGTACTGGTGATAACTCCGATGCGTTCCCGAACGATGCAACCGAATCGGTGGATTCGGATGGCGATGGCGTAGGGGATAATTCCGATGCGTTCCCCAACGATGAGACGGAAAGTGTCGATTCGGATGGCGATGGTGTTGGAGACAATAGCGATGCGTTCCCGAACGATAGCAACCGTTCAGCCGACACCGATGGTGATGGCGTCGATGACACGATGGACGATTGTCCTGAGAGTAATGAAACGGATTTGGTCGATGAGAACGGCTGCCTGATTGAACTTGATTCCGATGGTGATGGTGTTGAAGATGAATACGATCAATGCCCTGAAGAGAATGCTACAGCCCTTGACCTCAATGGCGATGGATGTTTGGACGACGCTGATGGCGATGGCGTACTTGACTCCGATGATGCTTGTTCCTCCACTGGGTTCGGACAAACCGTTACTGAGACGGGCTGCAGCGATGCTCAACTTTCGTTGCTTGATTCGGATGGCGATGGTGTTTCAGATTTGGATGACACCTGTCCAGGAACGCCTGAAGGAACGACGGTTGATTCCTTTGGTTGCGAACTTCAAGACTCTGAAGGACAAGACGAAGCAACCTCTGAAGCAGAATCCTTCTTTTCCGGCGGCGGGACGGTAACAACAACGCTTGGAGTCAGTGCGGTCTTGCTTGCGTTATTTACGCTGCTTCAAACCAATGCAGCTGCAGCACTGCTTCCTGATGCATTCCGATGGGTGCAGGTTCTACGTAAGAATTCGAAATTAACGAAAGAAGAACGCAATGAGTTGACGTATTTACAATCCATCGTTCAGGCTTATTTCAACAATCCACAAGAGTTAGTTGATGAGTTGAATCAACTAAAAGGCGACCTTACTGGGCGCTATACCAACAATGAGATCAAGAAGCAGACTCGAGAGAAACTCTTCACATTAATCGATGATTTGCTTGCATCCTCACAGCGTGAATTGTATCAAATTGCTCACAACGATGCTTACTTCGGTTTAGCAGGTTCAATCGATTCAAAGGATCGAACAAAACTGCTTCATGAAAAATTAGCAATGTCAGAAGGTTTGGAATCTACGGCAACAACTCAAGTGTATCAATCTGCAAATCAACCATCTCTTTCGGAACCTCCAGTACATGAGGTTGGTTCAATCAAAGATGGTTATGAATGGTTAGAGTGGCCTCAAAACAGTGGCGTTTGGTGGTATCGAGGCGTGAACTCAAATGCCCTCTGGCAGAAATGGCAGTAAGACTTACCAGCGTTGTGTAACTGTTTCATGCCTGATCGTTGTGCATATCGATGCCTTGCTCATCTTCTGCCAATTTCTCTTGTTTGGAGGCATCATTTCGCTCTTCACGGAGTTTGTCAAGGTAGGCTTGGGTAATGTCGCCTGTAACATATTGGCCATTGAAACATGAACTATCAAAGCCGTCAATGCTGGTTTCCTTGTGTCCGGTCACTTCTTCGAGATCATCCAATCGTTGATAGAACAACTTGTCTGAACCGATGGTTGTGTTGATTTCATCGATCGTTTTCCCATTTGCAATAAATTCGTCGACCGCTGGCATGTCGATTCCGTAGACGTTTGGATGTCGAACAGGAGGTGCTGCAGAAGCAAAGTAGACTTTCTTCGCACCGACTTCTCGAGCCATTTCGATGATCTGTGCGCTTGTTGTACCACGAACGATGGAATCGTCGACAAGCAGGACATTCTTTCCTTCAAATTCTCGAGGAATAGCGTTCAGTTTTCTTCGTACAGACTTCATTCGCATTTCCTGTCCGGGCATAATGAACGTACGTCCAACGTAGCGATTTTTGACAAATCCTTCACGGTAGGGTACATCGAGTGTATTCGCCATTTGAATGGCTGAAATACGTCCTGAGTCAGGTACCGGTATCACTGCATCGATGTCATGGTCGGGCCAATCTTCGAGCAATCGTTCTGCAAGTCGTCGTCCTTGGTTCAAACGAGCTTGGTATACGGAGATTCCATCAATGGTCGAATCCGGTCGTGCAAAGTAAACGTGTTCGAAAACACATGGTGTGAAGGCTTTCTTTTCTGCGCATTGCTTCGTAAACAAGTGTCCTGAAGTTGAAATGAATATCGCTTCACCAGGTTGTACATCGGCTACGACCTCAAAGCCAAGGGCAGTGATGGCGACGGATTCACTTGCAACAACCCACTCTGAGCCGCCTTCATAGTCTCGCTTTCCGTAAATGAGTGGGCGGATTCCATGAGGGTCGCGGAAGGCAAAGAGGCCATATCCATTCACGAGTCCAACGCATGCATAACCGCCTCGAACGGTTTTGTTGACGTTTTTGACAGCGTCAAAGAAATTGTCAACATCGAGAAACGGTTCTCCATTGATATTCATCTGGTTTCCAGATTCGTCAAGTTGAACTGCTAGATGGTTCAAGAGGACTTCAGAATCACTCGTCGTATTCACGTGGCGTCGATGTTGAACGATCAAATCTTGCGCAATTTGATTGCTGTTGGTCAAATTTCCATTGTGTGCTAGGGCAAGACCGTATGGTGAATTGACGTAGAATGGTTGGGCTTCGGCTGTTGAGGACGAACCTGCTGTCGGGTAACGGACATGACCGATACCAATGTTTCCGAGCAACTTTTGCATGTGTCGCTTGTAGAAGACGTCTGAAACCAATCCGTTACCTTTTCGGAGGTTGAATTTTTCATTCTTTTCTGTCATGATGCCTGCAGCATCTTGACCACGGTGTTGAAGGACGGTAAGTCCGTCATAGAGAGCCTGGTTCACGTTTGAACCAAGTCGCCCAACGATGCCAATGATGCCGCACATGTGAGTCCCTTTGTTGCGGACAGTCGCGCCGCCTTTGTATTCCTTCCCCCTAGATTCGCTTAGGCTTTGGGTCGGTGGGATTTCTTGTTCCAACTGTAGGTGCGCATTCGAGCGGTCTTGCCGTATCCACAGGAGGCGCAGACACTCTTCTGCTTGTGATATGCGTTGCGTCCACAACGTCGGCAGCGGATGTGTGTTGTCTTTTGACGACGACCCATGGATGGTGTACCCTTTGACAATTGCTCACCTCGATGTCAACGCCACCTGCCTCCTCCTTATGAAGTCAACGATGGATGAGCAAACCCGATTTTCTCATCCTTCGCTTTCTTCTTTTGATTCGAGGTTCACGAATGAGAGCAGAACCATGATGCCAATAGCCATTAAAATGGCGAGGCTCGTAACGATAAAGTGAACGATGTTGTAAAGAATCTGTGCACGCTGCGATCCATTTTCCTCCATCAAGAAACCTCCTTGACTCGTGAGCAAGAATGTTACGAAAATACCGAGGATGGCTGCATAGGTCATCGAAACCCAAGGTGCAGTGGGTTCTTGGCGACTCTTGGAATATTGGAACATGTTGACGACAAAGAAGACTGAGGCGATGGTGTAGGATGTTAGGAAGGCATTCAAGAATCGAGTTACGCCACGTTCCGTGTCATAGGTCGAATTTCCAGATAAAAGAATCAAGACAAATGTTGGTAGGAGAAACAGCAACACTCCAATCATAAGGTGACGCAAGCCAATCGATTTACTCATCTTCACCACCTCGAATGTTTTGTTGAATGATTTCAGCGGCGTGCGAAAGTTGTTCTTCAGTTGGGGGTGAGAGTCGCTCGAGTCCGGGACGCTTTCGTTCAAATTGCCAAATAGCAAGACCAAAAGAGAGTACGGTTAATCCAACCCCTGCAATGAATCCCAAAAGGTCGCTTGCTGCGAACAAGACGGAATTGTGAAAATCATCGGCGCTTGTCTGAGAACCATCGATGAGAACACTGCATATGAGGAGAAGAAATGAACTCCCCCCCATGAGATAGAGGATTCGTGATGTTTGACTGATTCGTTGTCCGATGAGATTCACAACGTATCCTCCTGCAAGAAGAAAACTGCTCATGGCGAGGAGGAACGTCGGCCTGAAGATCATCCAGAAACGGTTCGTCTCTCCTTCCCAAGTGATGGATGGAATCCAGTTTGTATTGTTCCAGTGCATTGATTCAAGCAATGCAAAGCCTGAGACAAACATTAGCAATCCCACAGGGCGCATTCCAGGCGAGAACCTACGAACGGGTATGTTACCAGCGAACAATGCAACATACAGCCCAACCAACATCAGAAGAAGAGCGGGTAGGATGCTGACGAATAAAGCACTCGAAGCTGCAGAAGGAGAGGACGGCACCGTTAGAAACGATATGCTGAAGAATACAATTCCTATTCCTCCAAGGCTCTTCCCTATCTTCTGAACGGAACGGTCTTTGCGAAATTGAAGGCCAAGTGAAAGAAAAATCAAACCTAAAGGCGCCCAAAGCAGTAGAGCGACCATGAGTTCATTTTCCATGTTGGTCTTTCACGCCGCCCGACTTATCAATGTGGCTGTAATTCTGCTTTTTCATGGGCTTTTTGAAGTGGAGTCATGCGACGACAGCAATAAATACCCGACGATGGTCGCCAAACTGTTCAGGTGATGACCATGGTAAAGATGCCACGTCAAATCAAGCGTTACAGTCCTTCTGCTGGTAAGCACACCCTCCATACAGTTGAGCGCGTCAAGAAAAAGCGCGCTTCGGAACTTCGCTGGGGTCAGCGACGTTTCCGTAAGGTGATGCGTGGGTACCGTGGTTTCCCACGTCCAAAACCGGACGGCCGAGAGAAGCCAACCAAGCGTGTCAACATTCTCTACCGCTGTACTGAGACTGGAAAGGCTCACTATGCACCATGCAAGCGAGCCAAGAAGTTCGAACTCGTTGATCGATGAGGTGAAGAAAGATGTCTGGCGAATTTATGAAAGTCTCTTGCAAGGATTGTGGAAATGAATCCATTCTCTTCTCCCGTGCAACCACCGTCATTTCTTGCGATGTCTGTGGTGCAACGCTAACCAGCCCATCGGGCGGAAAAGCGAACCTTGTCGGCTGTACAGTTCTCGAAACGTTGGAATGAGGAGGCTGAGCCTCCATGTCGAAAACCGACCTCATTTACCCAGAAGAGGGCGAACTTGTTGTTGTCACTGTCCACAGTGTCAAACAAAACGGCGCCGATGTGTCCCTTGATGAATACGAGGGCGTTGATGGCTTCATTTTCATTGGCGAGATTGCAAGTGGCTGGATCAAGAACATTCGTCGATTTGTTCGAGAAGGTCAACGCTTGGTCTGCAAGGTCATGCCAAGTCGCCGAGACGGTAGTTCGCTGAAATTATCACTCAAGTCAGTCTCAGAGGAGCGTCGTCGAGATCGACTTCAGCAATGGAAGAACGAACAACGTGCATTACAATTGTTCAAGGTTCTTTCAGAATCTCAGAAGTGGGAAACGGATTTTGCAACCGAACTCCAAACGGAATTAACGCAAGTCTTCGAGACGCTCTACGGAGCATTTGAGGAAGCAGCGATGCATGAAGGTTCCATTGTTGATGCAGGATTTGAGGGCGACTGGATTCAACCGTTCATCGAACTAGCCGTCGAGAACATCATACCTCCATACGTTGAAATCCGTGGTATTCTCACCTTAAAGGTCGAAACAGGAAACGGCGTTGAAACCATTCGAGATGCACTCATCGCAGCTGAAAAAATCTCTTCTCCTGAGCAAGAAATCGAGGTCAACTGTTACTATGATGGTGCTCCAGAGTACAGAATTGAACTGCGTGCGCCTGATTTTAAGACAGCAGAAGACACCTGGACGGCATCCATTGCAGCAGTCGTTTCCGTCATCGAAGGCGCTGGTGGAACGGCTGATTCATACCGGGAGTGAGATCGATGCCACGTCAACTGCTTCAACAATGCATTGATTGCGGGGCTTGGTGCTTGGAAACAACTTGCCCAAAGTGTGGTGGAAAGGCACAAGCTGCAGCACCGTTGAAATGGTCTCCGGAAGATCACAGAGCGAACGTTCGACGGCAATTGAACAACGTCGAATCTCCTGATTGGTCTCAGACCATTCCTACTCTACCTTCCCTTGAAGAAATGCGAATTGGTTCCGAAGAACAAGAAGAAGAATGAGCCTCTTTTGGCTCGTTCATTGTCAAACATTATACCCCTTGATGCAAGGGTAGGAAACTCATGACACTTCTCGTGGACGTTTTGGATGAAGACGGACTCCAGGCTTCGGACATTGTCCTCTTTGCATTGCCGGGTGTAGGTGACGTTGGAAAGAACGCCATTGAATTGCTGAATGAAGCCAATAACGCAACACCTGTAGCACGTTTTATCCATCCAGGCCTAACGCCCCTCGCTCGTCTTGATGAGGATGGTTTACTCGCACCACCACATCTCTTAGCCAAGCGTATTGAGGTCGAAGGAGGGCGATCGGTTATCACCATCACTGGTCGTGGTCAGCCGAGTGAATCCTTCCAACAGCATGATTTTTCAACAGAACTGTTGAAGCACTTATCCGATTCAAACATTGATGAAATTATTGTCCTAGCAGGATTGATGTCGACTCCGGAAATCAAGGAGGCCTTTGCCGTTGCAACCTCATCCTCTCACCGTGTGAACCTCGAAAAGCGTGGAATTGACGTTCGTCGTGATCAACCATCTGGTGGAGCGATTGGGATGTCTGCTTTGATGGCCTCCCTTGCACCGATGTTTGGCCTTTCTTCAGTGTGTGCAATGGCCACGACAGTCGGTGCTAGCGGAGATGTTCATGCCTCAATTCGTCTTTTGGAATTTCTATCGAAAGGTTGGAACCTCAATGTTCAGTTACCTAAAGATGCGACGTCAAAGGTTTTGGCAAAATTGAACGAGTTAGCACCCAACGGTACAACAGATCACGTACGCGAACTGATGGAAGAACCAGATGCGTTCTACATCTGAGCGCCGAGAGAGGGATTTGAACCCCCGCGTCCAAGGGACAGTGGATTTCGAATCCACCGCAATACCGGGCTATGCGATCTCGGCTTGGTTGCTGCCTGTGCGCCACCGTCATAAGCGTGATGCTTCACAGGCCACTTCATGCACATCACCTTCCACGGGCGAGACCACAATTGTACAATTGAGGTTGAAGATGGCGTCTCCATTCGTCAAACACTCGAAGCAGCAGGCATCCTTCCATCAACCGTTGTTGTCAGTTTTGAAGACCGCATCCTTCCACACAGCACGATCTTGAATGCCGATGTCAAACTTCTCGTTACTACGGTCTCATCAGGCGGTTAGTCGTGCAAGATATGCAACCGTGATGCACGATACATTTCTCCTCGTTCAAGAGCAGCCCAGCCATCAATACCAATGTTGGTAATGACGACACGGTCACCAGGAGTGAGCATTTCGTACTGTGGCCCCCAATCCGCTTGCCAACCTTCAACTTTCAACGAACCTGTTTCGTCCATGATCATTAAGCCTTGACGACACCAATCTCCACGTGCAGAACGGCCTCTCTTTTCTGTTCTATAGACAACAGTTCCTGCAACATTCCATCGGGCACGAGGTGTATGAAGAGAGATTTCATCGTCTCCTTCTTGCAATCGAAGAACTCGGGCAAAGGGATCGACTTTCAGAACGAAAGCACCCTTGTAATTGATTTGGAAGAAGGCATCCTCTACGCTAACCAGTTCTCCTTTCTTCAAATCTTCAGGAAGTGTTGAACCACCCTCTTTGTACTCTGAAGCTTTGATTTGAACGTCAGCAAAAGCAGAATTTCCCTCAGCAATGGTGACACGAGGTTGATTGCCACGAACAACAGCATGGACGCGTCCAGTGACGGTATGTCTTGTTTTGATATCATTCAGAGGCGTGATTTCTGTTTCAGCAATCATGCCAGGCAAATGGTAGGTTCCTCCATTTGGATGTTCATCGGAAAATCCTCCTGTTGGACAGATATGAGACCAATCACATCGTTGACATCTCGTTAACGTTGAAGATTCATCGGATGGAACGCCGCCAGGGCCGAATGAACGCATAGGAGCAGGTTCGGGGGGACAACGTTCGATGGACGGCGTTTCTTCTCGTAGTTCCGACCAGAGCGCCTTCAATTCAGACCCAATCTCTTCTAATTCTTGTTCGGATGGAACATCGATGTTCTTCTTTGCATCTGCGGCAAGGTACCAAATTTCAAGTGCGTCTACAATCTCTTTCTCATGCGTACTCCACCAAAGGTAGGCATACATACGCAATTGCTCAACATAATCTCCTGATCGATCTGAGTTGCCAAGCGATGCTTTGATGTCGACGATTTTGTTGATACCCCCCCATCGGTAAACGAGGTCATACTCTCCTTGGAACCAATGCTCTGGGTGAACTGCGTTCATCATGAAGGGCTTTGCATCTGGGTCTACAAACCACGGTCGAGCAATCTCCCATGCTTCAATCAGCGAAATCGAACCAGTTTGAGCCAGTGGATGTCCATCAATGGAATAGCCTCGTCCATCTGGAGCTGGCCAAGAAGGGCGCTCTCCTTTTCTCCATGACGTTAGTTCGTCTTCTGGTATGGATATGAAACAAGAATTGACTTCAAGCATGTGCATTTTGATTCCGTTCAACGCCATCATTGCACATCGTTCAACATCAACGTCTTCATCCCAATCACCTGCTCTTCGGTCATGTTTCAACCACTCAAGCCGCATCGCTTCCAAACAAATGGCAAGGTGTGAGAGAACTCGGCGATTCGCCCATGCGTGGAGCGCTTGCAAATCTGTAGGCCATTTTGATTCAGGGAGTACAAGCAATTGTTCAGCAGGCCACTTATGTTCGTAGTATCGATCCGGCCGACCATCATCATCCAATGGTGTTTCGGCGTATATATCGGCTGGAGCACTCTCGACGATAAGGGCTGGAGATTCTTTGAGTGTTTTACAGATGGCTTCCTCTACAGCACGTCCAACAAACAAGATTGGTATTTGTGGCATTACAAATCGACGCACTTTTTCATAATACCAAAGGCGTGGACAGGCCTTCCATGTATTGACCTGGCTCGCGGAAAGACGGTTGTATTGTCCGATGAAATCTCGTTCCGCATCTGGCAATCGGACAGGCATAGGAGAAGGACTGAAACCGACCCCTCAAATACCCTTGGATGTGAATGCAGGTCCAGGGAGTTCGATTCTGGTTTTTCGAACATCAATCCGAAGTTGAACCAATCCGGCTCGCCAACCAAGTTCAGCCCCAATCAAGCGTATTTTCTCACCTGGTTGCAAGGACAAAAGTCGCTCACTTATGGCTGAACCAAAAGCCACGACTTCGGCAACCTCCTTCCCATCCCAAAGATGGAAAGCCAACATCGACCACGGGCGACCATCAAGTCGCATACCACTTTGCTGTCGAATGGACAACACCAATCCTTCTACATTGGCTCGTGTTCGTAACAAGCCAATACGAGTGCTCGTATGTTCAGAATCTCCGAGTGGAACAATTTCAGAATCACCATCGACATAGAGCCTTGGCTGATCTCTCCAAACGCCGGGTAGAGCATTCTTGATGACGACCTTTGTTTCGCTCGAATCATGTAGATGAGGGAATGCGCCTGGCTCAGCCTCTTCGATAGCAATGGTTGCCTCTCCTGCCTTCAGCATCGCTCCCAACACAGGTTCGTTGAAATGATTTGGAAGTGGTCCCCACTGAGCGATGAGTTCCCCTGAAACATCAACTCGGGATGGAATTTCCGAGAATGGCATACATGGCGATTGAATCTCAACACCTTCCATCATACGATCTCTCGTAGTATCATTCATCGGCCCAGCAGTTTTGAGATTCTTCAAGGAAACGCTGCACCATCCGCATCCAGGTGCTTCACCAGAGCAAGCGTGCAAATGGTCTGCGACAGTGGTTTGCAGATCTGCCGGAAGCATCGAGGCACCTTCACCCATACTTCTCATCTGTTCATTGATCGAAAAGAATTCACTATCCATCGATGTAAGTTCTTCTTCACTTGGGGTCTTGTAAACGATTCGCTCTTTGCTTGAGAGGTACCAACCCTCCATGTTTGCAACCATTCCTTCTTCCTCTGTTCTTGACCAAAGCCAAGCATAAAATCGCAATTGATGTTGGAGGCTTTCTGCGAATTTACCGCCTGAATGTCCAGATTTGATATCAACGAGGCGGATCCTACCATCCCACCGCAGAACCAAATCAAGTTCACCAGCAGCCCATCCCTCTGGGTGAAACATACGCTGAGGCTGATGGACACGAGGATCCTTGAACCAAGGTCGAGCAATCTCCCAAGCTTCATTCCATTGTATTGCCTCTCCTTCTTTTTGCCATTGAAATGGGTGCTCAACAGACCAATCTCTTGCTTGCAAAGACCGTACCTTATCAGGAACCGGGAACGATGGAATTTCACCCCACGCAGGTGAAGCGACCTTGAATGGAGAGGAACCTGAACGATATTGATCAAGATAAGGACCACCCCTCTTTGAGAAGCAAGCCTCAACCTCTTCAAGGAACAAATCAATACCATGACGAAGTTTCATTTCGTAATTTTCTACCTCGACGGTTGACCAATCGGATTCATCACGTTTCCACAGTCGAGCATTCCATGCTTCCTCGCCTTCATGCCAGGCCGTTTTTGCTTCCTCTTTGCAGTGGTCGTATGCCCACGTTCGCAATGCATCCAAGGAACCCATCGTACCAGGACGGTGCATGAGGATTCGACACAAGGCGTCCTCGATCACGAGACCCGTGACCTGGCCAATCGATGAGGGCGAGGAGAGGCCTACTTTACGAGTCAGATACCATTGACGAGGGCATCGAAGGAAGGTTGTCAATCCAGAAGCAGAGAGACGCGAACGGCTCCTTCCAAGGGGTCCTCCCATTGGTGGAACGCCGACAGGCATGTTCTCTCCTCATGATGGTGGTCTTTAGAACTCGTGACGTTCTATTTGCTGTCGAACGAGTAAAAGTCACCAACTTCACGTTGTTCACGGTCTTTTCGACTCTCCGCCTTATTAATTCGTGGTCGTTTCGAATCGTGGTCACGCCGGAATGTAACATTGACATCATTGAGGAAACGATTCATTCCATCACGAAGCGAATACGGTCCCATTGCCTTTCCGTGAACCCCTCCCTCGCCTTCAAAAACAAGCAAGGAATCACTGACAATATCGATGAAGTAGACATCGTGGTCGATGACGAATGCTGATTTTTCGTTAGCTTCCATCGTTCGGCGAATGGCCTTTGCAGCCTCCATTCTCGCATTCGCATCGAGGTGTGCAGATGGTTCATCGAGGAGATAGAGATCCGCTTCTCGGCCTAAGCAAACAGCGATTGATACAGCCTGTCGTTCTCCACCAGACAACTTCTTCACACGCTTTGGAAGAAGCGAATCAACACCGAGTGCTCGAATGACGTTGACGTTAAACTCACCACTTCGCCATCGCATACCCAATTCACTATCAAGCCACATTTGAACGGTACAATCCATATCGACATCGATATGTTGAGGCTTGTAGGAGACGGTTGCTTCATTGGTCACCCACCCATTATCGTACTCGTGCTCACCAGCAAGAATTTTGATCATGGTTGATTTTCCAGTGCCGTTTGGACCGACAACACCGACCACTTCGGAGCGATGAACAGAACCATCTCCAGTGGACAATTCGAAACTACCGAGTTTCTTTCCTATGTCACCCCATTGAACAACGACACTTCCTTTCTCAGCAGTTCGCTCATGATGTTTGAGGAAACGAATCGGTTTGTCACGAATGCGGACGTTCTCTTCGACGAGGAATCCATCAAGATACGCATTGATTGCAGTTCGCGTCGAACGAGCAGGTGTGAAGATACCAAAAGCACCCTTTTTCCCGTAGACAATGTGAACCAAATCTGCGAGCACGTCGAGAACAGCAAGGTCGTGTTCAATGACGATTACACGCTTTGTTTCGGCCAGTTCCTGGATGATTCGAACAATTCTCATTCGCTCATGAATGTCCAGATAGGAGGACGGTTCGTCGAAGAAGTAGACGTCGGCATCTCGCAAGATTGTTGCACAAATGGCCATGCGTTGCAATTCACCACCCGACAATTGTTGAACGGTACGCCCGAGGAGATGTGAAATTCCAAGGGCAGCAGTCATCTCATCGAACATACCACGTTCGTCAACTTTGCGTAGAAGATTTTCAACGGTGCCTTGGACTCGTTTTGGTAAGCGATCAACGTTCTGAGGCTTGAGTGCAACCTTGATACCTCCATCTCTCACAGAGATGAAGAAATCTCGTAGTTCGCCCTTCGGAAGAGCATCGATGACGTTGTTCCAATCAGGATCTTGATCGAGCCAATCGCCAAGGTTCGGGGTCATTCTTCCAGCCAAGGCGTTGAAGGCAGTAGATTTCCCCATACCGTTGGGGCCGAGAATGCCCACAACCGATTCTTTCGTTGGTGTTGGTAAGCGAAACAGTCTGAATCCGTTCAAACTGTAACGATGAATCATATCCGATTCAAGTTCGCTTGGTAATTGTTCAATGATCAATGCATCATGAGGACACTTGTTGATGCATATTCCACACCCAATGCACAAGGATTCAGAGATGTGCGGTTTCCCCGTCTTCTCATCCATGACGATGCATTCTTGTCCATTGCGAACCGGTGGACAGTAGTGAAAACATTCATCGTTGCATTTCTTAGGTTGACAATTGTCTTCCTTGAGAACTGCAACTCGCATGTAACCACCTTAGCCTTTCCAGAACTTCATCATCCATGAGCATTCGCATAATCGCGCCATCCGAAGATGGAAACGAAAGGCCTGTTCAAACAAGTCCCTTGAGGTGTTCTGTACCACGAACAACACGAGTTGTTGTTGGTGTTGGGAACTTCATACCGGCCTTGCGTAGAGCATCTTTGGCAGTAAGGTAGTTGGCTGCATTGCAGTGAATGGAAATGATTCGCTGGCCACGGCGGACACGAGCAGCTGTCCCGACGTTCTTACCGAAAGCACATCGCATTCCTTGAGAAACACGGTCAGCACCTGCGCCAGTCGCCTGCTTGTTCTCTCGGAGAACGTGATGTGGGTAGGTGTGGACACGAAGAGCGTAACCTTGTGCGCCGGCCTCCTTACGAATGGTGGAGTTGGAAATAACACGGGCTGCTTCGAGTGCAGTGTGTCGGATCTGACAGTTGTTGTCAGCACGAAGTTCGAGGACAACTGGGAATCCACCTGTCTCTGCAGCACGTCGGTTTCCAGAGTGGTATGCAAGAATACGGTTGTTCGGAACACCACCGATATACTTGCGTCGAGTATATGCAGGTCCCTTGAGACGGCGATACATGGATGCGGGCTTACGTGCCATATTCAGTCCTCCAAGCATCCCTCCGACTGATGCTCCCTTTATCATCCCTCCGATGCATTACCACTGAGGATATGATGCCCCTTTTTGCTTCAGAACAATGGGAAGGAACTTAATCATTCAATGCTAGCGAACGTCATGGCGAGTGGCTGGAGGAAGTTGCTCGAGGAAGAATCAGAGCACCAGTGGCTCGCAATTGGCCTTTTTTTCGTTTTTATTATCATCGGCGGTTTTCTGATAGGTGGCACGAACTCACTGGAAGGTATGGTGCTTGGCACCGATCCTTCTCACGATTTGGTCTTTGAAGATGGTGACTACCTCATCGATATTGAATACCATCGCGATGGCTCTTGGAGTGAAGCGCACAGTGGAATTCTCAAAACACATCAAGGGTACAAGATGTATCAGCAAATGAGCCCAGATGATGTTGACGATATTCTTCCTGAAAATGATCCTTCCATTGCGAATATTACCATGTTTACCGCAAATTCAGATGGAATTCTCACCTTCTCAACCACTCTAAACACGCTATCAACCTATGTTGACGGTATGATTTCTGATCAAATTCTGAGCGATACCCATGGTTCCGAATTTGGAATTAACGGTCTTGCTACAGACACTTCTTCGCTGCTCAATAATCGATTGCTGATTACTTCCGAGGACGGTGGTTCGGGTCTTCGGGGCTTAAATGGACAAGGCCTCGTCACCATGACCTCTCCTCTCCAAGATTCTGTGGTATGGGAAGAGATCGTCTACCTCAAGGATTCGACATTTTTGGTTGCTGGCACATTCACGATTCAGACGTCATCATCGCAGAGCCCAGCCTCTCTATCACCACAAATCGTTCTGGCTCATGTGTTCTGGGATGGTGATTCCACCGCTCCACAAATTGTACGACAAATGATGGGGAACGGGAGTGAGATTCATTCGATGAGCCGCACCGCTGACGGTGGTGCTGTGGCCTCAACAAATCAAGAATTGTACATCGTTTCAAAAAATTCTGTTCAGGTTCTGAGTTATTCATCAACCTCCATGGTCTATGAACCAGAATACGATCGTGCATGGTTGTTTGGCGAGCGTGGAAGTGAATCCATCTTGCGAGTTGATGTTGAAACTGGTGAATCGAGTGTAAAGAAACTCGGCTATCCTCTTCCAATTATGCCAACATCGGGCGTGATTTCAGGTGAAACCCTCTACGTTCACGGATTTGATGCGAAAGGAGAAGCGGATCGACTTTCTTTAGATTTGAGCATCGAAGGATCGCTTTCTTCGGGTCGAGGCTTCCTGAATTTTGCGTTTATCATTGTCGGTGTTATCATGATAGCAACTCAAGGCTATCTGATGGTTGAGAAAGCAATGCATGTGAAGAGAGCGTAAGACACCGACTTTTCCGAACCTTAATCACCTCTCGTCATCAGGCTCCATCCTGCATACTGCAAGGTAGGGGTTTCAATGGCAAAACGGAGCATGATGGACCAATTCCATGAGCTCAAAGAAGCCAATCCTGGAACGATTCTCTTTTTTCGAATGGGCGATTTTTATGAATTGTTTCATGACGATGCGGAAGTCGGTTCGAACGTCCTCGGCCTCGCGTTGACCTCTCGTGACAAAAACGCAGAGAATCCGATACCTATGGCTGGTTTTCCATGGCATCAATTGGAGGAGAACCTTCGCCTTATGCTACGTGCAGGCTACAAGGTAACAGTCGCTGAACAAGAGGAAGAATTACGCGAAGGAGCGAAACTCTTGGAACGCATTGTGACAAGAATTTACACTCCTGGTTCCCTTTACGAAGAATCACTCATTGGTTCAGATGCCTCTGCATTGCTTTGCAGTCTTATGACTCAGAACGAAGCAGTAGCCATTTCGATGATCGATGCTTCCACAGGTCAAGCCTGGGCAGTTGCCTTCGAAGGTGACGGAAAATGGGCTTCAATTTACGATGAAATCATGCGATGGAATCCAAGTGAGTTGGTGCTAACACCTCCGGACGCTGAACGAAGTGAAGTCCTCCATCTGCTTGGAACGCTTGATTCAATTGTCGTGAGTCAGCATTCATACCAACCGAAGCGCGCCTCACAGCGCCTCAAGACAATGTTGGAAGTCAACGATTTGGGACACCTTGACCTTGGGCAATCACCTTCTGCGCTTCAAGCGACAGCACTGGCTGCAGATTATCTCGCATCCGTTCATCGGCACGATGACATCGCTATTCGAGATGTTGAAATTCAGGAAACTTCCGAGGGGATGGTTCTTGATCAAACCACCCTTCGAAATCTTGAGATCACCCAGACGCTTGCTGGTGAATACGAAGGATCTTTGTTGTGGGCTATGAACAAATGCCGAACTGCAATGGGTCGGCGTTGTTTGAAATCGTGGCTCTTGCGACCACTTTCAAATGTTGATGCCATACAAGCAAGACATGCATCCGTAGGGGCACTCATGCGCTCATCAAAGCGGTTGGATTTACTGCGTGAAAGTCTCAAAGGCATGCTCGATCTTGAGCGACTTGCAACCCAACTCAAATACAATCGTTCGAATGCACGTGATTTGCTCGCAACAGCAAATGCGATCGAACGTCTTCCAGCCATTCAACGCCTCTGTAATGAAACCGAAGATGGCCTCCTGATGCATCTTGTTGAGCAACTTCACCTGTTAACCGATGTTGCAGAAGATATCCATAGGACGCTTGTTGACGAGGTGCCGCTTGGATTGCGAGAAGGGGGGTTGATTCGAACAGGGATTGACGAAGAACTCGACCGATACAGGAGTGCCTCAAATCAAGGGCATGGATGGTTCTCCAATCTGGAAACGACGCTACGAAACGAATTGAGCATACCAAGTCTGAAGGTACGCATGAATCGGCAAATTGGTTGGTTTATCGAAGTGACTGCAACCCATGAAGATAAGGTTCCGGAAGCATGGACGAGAAAGCAACAGATGACCAATGGGAATCGATACGTTACCGATGAACTTCGAGAACAAGATGACCTTTTATTGACGGCTGAGAGTAAATCAAAGAGCATTGAGTATGCCTTGTTCTGTTCATTGCGTGATCGTGTTCGACAACATGCTAATCAACTCGCTCAAATCGCTTCGAAAGTTGCAGCAATCGATGTGTTGCAGTGTTTTGCATCAACGGCACGTCAACGCTCATGGGTGAAGCCTGTTTTGACCGATGGACGAAAAATGGTGCTCAGTCAGGCTCGACATCCTGTCTTGGAAGTGCAACAGGGTTTTGTTCCAAACGATGTTGTGATGGATGACAAGCGTCGCTTCCTGCTGATCACTGGGCCGAACATGGGTGGTAAGTCGACCTACCTTCGAACCGTTGCTCTGGTGAGCATTCTTGCCCAAGCAGGGTGTTTTGTTCCAGCAGAAAAGGCACGGTTAGGATTGATTGATCGCATCTTCACTCGCGTAGGCGCCAGTGATGACCTCAGGCGAGGTCGTTCAACGTTCATGATGGAGATGATTGAAGTCGCTCATATTTTGCGTCGCGCCTCATCGAAATCTCTTCTCTTATTGGATGAAATCGGAAGAGGGACCTCGACCTTTGATGGCTTGTCGATTGCATGGGCCGTTACAGAGGATGTCTGCAATCGAATCGGTGCACGAAGTCTCTTTGCGACACATTATCATCAACTGGTCGGCCTTGAATCTGAAGTGGATGGACTGGCGAATGTGCATGTTCAAGTTGCTCAAAGCGATGGAACTCTGCGCTTTTTGCACACCGTTGCGGATGGATCCTGTGATGAATCCTATGGTGTACAGGTTGCAGCACTCGCGGGGTTACCTCGAAATGTCGTGGAACGGGCTACGGATTTGCTCGCTTTCCTTGAGAAGCAAGCCCAAGGCGCGAGGGCTGGTCGAGATGGAGCACCAAGTACCCGAGAACATGGCCAGTCCTCTCTCCTTGGCTACTTTGCCGCTGCTGCTATGCAGTCCAATGAACCAAAGACTCCATCGTTAACTGAAGCACAGAAAGAAGTTCTCTCAACATTATCAGACTTGAATCTCGATGAACTTTCACCTCGAGACGCCTTTGCGTTGATTGAACGATTACAGGATCGCTTGGAGGGGAAGAATTGACTGAACCACGTCGTATCCAACAACTCGATGAGTTGACCATCGGCCATATTGCAGCGGGAGAAGTCGTCGAACGTCCTGCCCAGGTTGTCAAGGAACTACTTGAGAACGCGCTTGATGCATCCTCGACATCAATTCATGTCGAAATCGAACGCGGTGGCTTTGATTTGATCCGTATTGAAGACAATGGAAGTGGAATTCACGAAGACGATTTGCAATTGGCACTTTCACGTCATGCAACATCAAAACTGCGTCAACCTGAGGATTTGAACGAAATTCACACCCTGGGTTTTCGTGGCGAAGCACTGGCGAGCATCGGGGTCGTTTCTCGCTTGACCGTGGCCTCTCGACCCAATGGGCAAGAAGGACGAAGCATCTCCATGGAAGATGGTGTTCAGGAGTCAATTGAACCAATGGGCATAGCTAATGGAACGGTTGTTACTGTTGAACACCTGTTCCGAAACACCCCAGTACGTCTCGGTTTCCAACGTCGTCCGGCAACAGAGCATGCACGTATTGTCGAGGTTGTTGTCGCCCATGCTATTGCCCATCCAGGTGTTGCTTTCCGCTGCACCATCGATGGTCGTTCAACACTGAACCTTCCTGCAAGCAGTTCGATTGAAGATCGTCTCTACGATGTACTTGGAGGTCAATCCTCCAATCTTCTTTCGCTCACACCTCCTGCAAACGACACAGATGTTCCCGGCGATGAGTCGTGGACTGGCTACATTAGTGCGCCAGATATTTCACGAGGAAAGGGCGATGAAATCCACATTTTTGTGAACGACCGGCCCGTCGCCTCAACACCGTTTCACCAGGCTATCCGCCGGGGTTATCGTACACGTCTCATGCAAGGAAGACATCCTGTAGCCGTTCTCCATCTCCGTGTTCCAGCCAATGAAGTGGATGTCAACGTCCATCCAACAAAACGAGAGGTACGCCTTCGCCATTCATGGCGCGTCTTGGAACGCTTGGAGCGTGCGATTGCGCACACGCTTGCCACCTCACCGACGCAACCGGATTCCAGTGGTGAACTTCAAGAACTGGAAGGTTTAGCTCAATCCGAACAGAATCAGCCGATTCAAGAATTGCTCATGCCAATCGAAGAGGAGGAGCAAGGCTCCAAACCCCCGTCGGCGCCTCCGTGGGCTCTTGCTGCCGGAACACAACTCAATTTGGTTGGAGACGTTGCTGATGAAACAGTTGAGCACGCTGAAAAACCGCGCCCACAATCGATTGCTGCCTCCGCACAGAAATCATTACCCGGTTTGTCAACAGCACCCATTGCACCTGCATTGTCTCATGAAGAGCGTGATTTGCATCGCCATGCTGGTTGTGGGGGGAGCGTTTCTCCTACCGAAGAATCTCGACTCGGCGGGGTTGAGAACGACCTTCCTGCGATGGAGCCACTCTCGCAGTTTGCTGATTCGTACATCCTGGCCCAGGCAGGTGAAGAATTACTCCTCATCGATCAACACGCTTTGCACGAACGCATTCGTTACGAACGACTTCGCAATGATGAGAGCCTTTGGACACCACAGCCTCGTTTGGTACCTTCAAGAGTTGAATTCACGCTCGCTCAACAAGCACGTCTGGAATCGTTTTTACATCGGTTTGAAGAACTCGGTTTCCATCTTGAAAAACAAGACGATGGTCAATGGGATGTGACGCAGGCACCACGATTGTTGGATGGAGATGAGGTCGAACCATTCCTACTCGACTTGCTTCAAGATATTTCAGAGGATGGTGCGCCGTTGGAAACGATTGAGCGTCGAAAAGATCACCTCGCCTTCCTCAATGCCTGCCGTGGAGCAGTAAAAGCCAACGATACGTTGACCATTGCTCAAATGCGAAGATTGCTCGAAGACATGCGAAATGTTCCAAATCCTTGGGCTTGTGTTCATGGACGGCCAACAGCATTGCGCCTATCGCTGGACTCCCTTGACAAGCACTTCGGTCGGCATGGTTGACAGACGATCTAAGAATTCAGGATCAGCAATTCGATGCAATCTCGGCCCCTCAACGACCCCTCCTACCTGTGAGGCAAGGAGTATGGCAGTCATCTGAATTCGATGATCTCCGAATGTATCGATGAGTTTTTCAGGTTTGCATAGTCGCTGCCCACCTTCTATAGAAAGGCCATCTTCTTCCATGATTGAAGCGATTCCAAACGATTCAAGGAGTGTTTTGGTTGAGAGTAGGCGATTGCTCTCCTTGTGTTTTGCATGTGCTGCACCTCGCAGGCGTCCTCCCCCGCACAAAGCAAGGATAGCAGCAAGCGGAGGCAGCAGATCGTTGGCATCGCGAAGATTGATGTCAATCCTCTTGCATTCACCATCAGGATTCAACGTTGAGTTGTCAAACCTCATCCCAAATGCATCAAGGTGTTGAAAAAGAAGTTCATGCCCTAAAGCATCATTGCTATCAACTGGGTTTTGAATGTGAATCGCCTTCTTTGTGAGGACGCAAGCGAGGATTGGAAACGCCATCATTGAACCATCCGGCGGAACAACCCATTCTGTTGGAGGGCTTGATGTCCAAGGAGCAATCGTTGTAGAATCTTTGCCGATGTCAAGTGATGCGCCACTTTCTTTCATCAATTCGATGGTTAATTCAGAGTGCCGACGGCTTACAGCATCCCCTTGAGTGGTGATTACGCATTCGTGTCCAAGTCCTGATGACGCGAGGAGGAGGCTCGAATATGGTTGGGAGGAACTGGAAACATCCACGACAAGCTCTGTTCCTTTCCAAGGGCCATGAACAAGGATTGGCAGCCGTTCCTGTTCGACCCCATACGAGAACTGGACGTCCAAAGGCGATAAGGCATTGAGTAGATTCGAGTGATTCCGGTTGCGTAAGGTTGCATCACCATCGACCATACTTACGAAATTAAATCGTGATGCCAATCCGATAAGGAATCGAAGTGCAGTTCCTGAGTTCCCGGCATGAAGGACACTGGGTGAGCGTTGAAATTCTTCAATACCCTTCCCAATGATTTGAATTCCATGTTCAAGTTCGATAAATTCGATCCCCAATTGCGATAAACAACGTCTCATACTTTCGGCATCCTCTCCGATATGCGTGAATCCGATTAATGTATGTTTTTTCTTACTAAGGGCGCACAACAGCATCATTCTAATCATGTGGCTTTTGGATGGAGGTAAATCCCATGACTCCTCAATGATAGTAGTAGGATGCACTTCAAGAGCTGGAATATGGCTTGGCCGGTGGCCTGTGCCTCGGGCGCCCCATCGTTTCACCCAGCCTTTGGCCATAACCTTCCCACCGAACCATATCAGATGAAGGCTTGCAAACATTCACAATACAAACAGGACTGGGAAATACATGGTCATGGAGGATATCTACCACCGTCCTCTTCTTGACCTTAGGATTTCAGTTACGGATCGATGCAATATGCGATGTAGGTATTGCATGCCTCGAGAGCATTTCGACGACAACCACGAATTCTTGCCGAAAGATGACATTTTACGATTTGAGGAAATTGTACGAGTCGTAAAGGCACTCATTCCTCATGGCTTGCGAAAGGTACGTCTTACAGGAGGCGAGCCTTTGCTCCGTCGGAATTTGGATGAATTGGTTCGTCAGTTGCGTGCTTGCTCAGAAGATCTCGATATTGCCATTACAACCAACGGTTTGTTGCTCCATAAGCATCTGTCCACTCTCCATGAAGCTGGCTTGAGTCGCGTCACAGTCTCGCTCGATGCATTGGATGAGAGCATCTACAAGTCTATGGGGGATACTGAAGCATCACCAACCGTTGTTCTGGATGCGATTGATGCGGCTCAGAACATTGGGCTTCCCATCAAAATTAATGCAGTCATCAAGAAAGATGTTAATGATAACCAGATTCTTGACCTCATCAATTGGTTCGGTCCTCGAAGTATTCCTGTACGGTTTATCGAATACATGGATGTGGGGTCGACCAACGATTGGAATCTTGAGCATGTCGTTTCGGCAGAATCAATGCGTCGAACGATTGAACAGCATTTTGGTGCGTTGCAAGCGAATCAACCACATCATGCAAGTGATGTTGCAAAGGTGTATTCAACAACGTCCGGTTGGAAGATTGGCTTCATTGAATCGATCACCAATCCATTTTGTGGAGATTGTTCCAGGGCTCGCCTGTCCGCAAATGGAAGCATCTACACTTGTTTGTTTACGGATAAGGCGCATGACATCCGAGGAATCCTTCGAATGGATGCCTCGGATGGGGAAATCGCAGAAGCCATTCGTTCGATATGGTCACGAAGGAACGATCGTTACTCCGAAAAACGATCAAATCAAAGCAAGAAAGCCAAAGTTGAGATGTCCTATATTGGTGGATGAATCACAATCCTTGAAGAGGGTAAAGCGAGGTGTTCCATCATGACCGACGACCAGGCCGTCCCTTTGTTCGTTTTACCGTCTGGAATCTTTCCATCCGTAACCGAACCCCTCCGGGTTTTTGAACCGAGATACAAGCAGATGCTTGACGATTGTACCATTGATGAGCAACCATTCGGCTACATTGCTCACAATCCAGAGGCTGAATCGATCGATGGGTGGTCCCAACCAGGTACATACGGCGTATTGTGTTCTCTTGAGGATATGACAGAACAAGGAACGAATCTCATGTTCACTGCAAATGGAGACAAGCGTTTCGAGGTGTTGGATGTCATCCAATCCGCCTTACCTTCGATGCCATTTGGTGATATCTATCCTACAGTCGATGATTTGGTCGAACAATATGTCGAAGATCAGCCCACGGGGAAGTTGTACCTGCGTGCAACGATCCGCCTTCTTGATGAACTCGAAGGAGATGTGCCCGCAGAAGACTGGTCTGTCTTCCTCCACGACTGGGCTCAGCACATTGTCGATGTCAACGCAATGTTCCGCAATGATGATGTCGAACTTGAACAGATGCTCTTGATTTTGGAAGAAGAGTTTCTTCCATACGATACTGCATCTCTCTGGCAGGTGGCAAATGCAGTCTTAGACAAGGTTGAGGATCGCCAATCAGCTCTTGGTTCAATAACGAGTCTTGATGTGTTTTCAATTCTTCAGCGTGCGCTTCGTGAAAAGAATGCACAACTCAACTTCATCCGAGCATTGAACGACGCCGATGACCAATCATGAGGTCATAGGTGGGAGATCGACTCGAACGAGAACGTATTGAATGCTCTGGTCAAGCAGAACAAACGTCCAGAGGCCTTCATCCGCTCCTATTGCTTCGGAATGAATGACGAAATAATCTCCAGCTGAAATCGAGTAACTTGCATCTCGATCGTGGAAGGAGATGTTCGATCCGATAACGGAGTAGACGTCGGCATCGTTCACAAGTCCAGTAAATGAGTTGTTGAGGTTGCTTCCTTGTTGGCTTAGTTCAAAGGAGATTCTTCCAGGGTCAAGGGTCTGGTCGAGTGTCGTAATTCGAATCACGTGATACCCATTGTCCAATGCTCGGACGCTAACCGTCATCTGTGGAGGCGCTTTTTCTGTCGTACTCAATGCACCTTGCATCAAAACAAAGACCATGCCAGAAAGCATGACTGTAATGGCCAGAAGGAGGACTGTTGCGATGACGGGGCTTACGGCCTCATCGTTCTGGTCTATCCTCGCCATGGATTGTGCAGGCATCGATAAGACTTGAACGCACCGATGGATTCTGACAACAACACTCGATTACAGAACCCAAAGAGGTTTGTCGCATTCCATGGCACGCTTGATCCCTCCTATTGGTCCGAGTATTCTGAGGAGAACCTCTGTTATCAGGTCGTTTTGGAACATCAGGTAGCCCATATTTTTCGAACGCAGGGAATTTTTGAGTGCACGTCCAAAGCAAGATTCAATTCGGTCCTGATACGCTGTCAACGGTGTACCGTCCTGCTTGAAATCAAGGTAAGCCTCGGCCGCAAAACATCCAGAAATCATCGCTTGTGAGATGCCACCACCATTGGAAGGCATGACCAATCCCGCTGCATCACCTACTGCGATGACGTTTTTATCGACCATTGTTTTGATTGGTCCTCCCATTGGAATCCAACCACCTCCAATAGAGAGAATTTCAAATCCAAGATCGTCACAGAATTTCTGAAGATGTTCCTTGATCGATCCTTTCAGGGCACCTGCTCGCACTCCAAGTCCTACGTTCGCCGTGTCTGGCCCCTTTGGAATAATCCAAGCATATCCTTTCGGTGCGACGCTTCCAAGGAAGACATCGAACGTCTCTGGGACGTTACCTCGGACTTGAGCATAAGCGGTTGGAACTTGATCCGCTGGGCGGAAATCCTTGTCCTTGCCATGCAGACATCGAGCAACATGGGCAAGTGAACCACTTGCATCAATCAACAAGTCGCACGTGTACCGTCCCTTCTCTGTAACGATGAGGAGTGAGTCTGACTGTGAGCGACGTTTGACGTTGGTGACCGGTTCAGACATCCGAATTTCGGCTCCTGCAGCAATTGCTTTTTCTGCAAGGTATCCATCAAATTGCAATCGATGGCCTGCAAACGCATCGAGATCAAAATGGTACGACTTCCCACTTGGAAGAAAAACGCGCATATGATCGAGTCGATGAAGTTGAATCCGGTCTGGAAAGTCGAATGAATCTTTCAACCATTGATGATTGTCAATTCCATGAAATGTCCCGACAACTTCGCCCCAATTTGGTATACATTCACCACACTGGGCTGGATTCCCGATAATCGCTCTTCTCTCAAGAATGAGGACATCGATGCTCTCCTCTGCTAATCGTTGGGCACAGGAAGTGCCAGCAGGGCCAGCACCAACAACGATGACCTCTCGATGTTCAACATCCATGCTTTAGCCTCAGGTGTGTCGTTGGTGAACATTCTCTGCGACTTGTAGAAGGAGTGATTTTGCCATCGAAGGAGGAAAATGATCGAGTTCTTGTATCGCCCGCTCAAGGTGCGTAAGCATCAACGATTCGGCATAGGTAATGGAGTCGGAGGTTTCGAGCAACCCCATCAATTCATCCCACAACCCATCGTTGAAGTTGTTGAGAATTTCTGCAAGCTGGCGCCGTCGTTCTCCATGGAGCAACGTAAGGGCGTGGATGAGTGGAAGCGTCATTTTACCTTCGAGGACATCGATCCCTCGTGGTTTCCCCATGCGTTCATCCCCTCGGAGATCAAGAAGATCGTCCATGAGTTGGAAGGCAATGCCCAACTCCATGCCAAATCGTCCTAAGGCTTGGCATTGTTGTTTTGAGGCACCTGCGATAATCGCAGCACTTTCACAAACCGCAGCAAACGGTCCAGCCGTTTTCCCTCGGACAATTTGCAGATAGTCCTCAGGTGATGTTGAGAGGTCTAAGACATGGTCGAGTTGTTTGAATTCTGAAACGGCAATGTTAGCACATGCTTCCCGAATTAAGTCAATGCACTTTTTCGTATATCGCCCACTTAATCCATAACCTTGCACAAAGAGCCAATCACCTGCAATGATCGCCTTTGGCTGGCCGATTCGTTCGTGAAGGGTTGTAATTCCGCGTCGAAGTTTTGCAGCATCATTGATGTCATCGTGGATGAGCGTGGCCGTGTGAATCAATTCAAAGGCCATTGCGAGATCCATGATTTCATCGATATCCTTTCCTCCTGCAACCTCAAAACAAAAGATTCCGAGGAGGGGGCGAAGTCGTTTTCCACCGCTCAACAGGATTTCACCAGAGAGTTGTGCAACTTCCCCTGCCCCGTTTTCAATCTCGCGCCGAATCAAATCATCCAATGCGTCGTTGACCTTCTCCCGAAGGTCTTCGAGGCGTATGAGTTGCGCTTCGGGAATTGCTTGCACAGTACAGTCGACGAGGGTGTCCTTCTTAACGAGTGGGCTACGCCCATAGATTGCTGAGGCAGCCTCAGCCGAGGTGAAATGATGGACGATAAGCGCTTGGTGTTCCTATCGACTTCGTCTCATGGCGACGGAGTTCGCCAACAAATTGAGAAAGTTCTTGAGCAACGAAGCAAGACCTTTGATGCCATTCTTCGTCAGGCTCCTACCATTGAGGATGCTCTCTCCTTGCTCTCCGATGGCGTAGGTGATTTGGTCGCTATGAGTCCCTTGGATTGGACTCAACATCAAAACGAGAATATAGCAATTGTTGGATTGTTGTCTCGTCGAGAACCGACATGGGTTCTTGTTAGTGATGATAAGCCAGAATATTTGGTCAAAAACGCTCGAATCGTTTGTCATCATCCATTGCTTCAGCGTCAAATGCTTCGCTTGCGCCAAGATTTGGATTTGGTTACAAAAACTGAAGTTGAACTTGAGCACGAACACGATTCAAGAGAAGAAATTGAAGCTCTTGAAGCGTTGAGGCAAGACGGTACAATCGATGGATATGTCGTCAAACGTTCCCAGTACAATTTGCTCTCAGAAAAAACCCGAAGACATACGCTCGGTTTGCATAAAGGTTCACCAGAACGTTCCCATTTTATTCCTCCTCCATTGAATGGTTTCACGCTCATTGTCGGGCGTGTAGGGTTCCCTAAGCAACGAGTTGAGCATATTCTCGATCCATCCGCAGAGTTTGCTTACCGTATCGAATCAGCATTGCTTGAAAGCGTACCTGTTGATCTTGTCGAGCTAACTGGTATTCATGTGGAGCAACGAGGTATCGGCACCATTCTCCGTGAAGCGAAGAAAAACAACGATGATTGGACGATGAGTGCGATGATCGACCCTGAAAAGAAGGTTCGACAATCAGGGACACGAGTCGAAATGAGAATTGAGACGTTGAGTGTTGATGGTAAAGTGAGCGCATGTGCTGAACAAATTGGACCAATTGAGAAGCATCGCATAGCGATGGTCAACCTGCTTCAAGAGTGGGGCAGTGTTCTGACCACATTAACTTCTGAACATCAGGCTACGAATCGAAGAGTACGAAATATGCCAGATGAGTTCCACGAGGAACGGCCAGCAATGATGCGTATTCATTCGGATGAATCCGAGTAACCAAGAAGACGTCGAGCCTCTTCGAGAGCTTCTTCGTTCCTATTCTCGCCAACGAGGACAATTTCAAAGCCATTGTCCGTGAGGTATTTTTCAAGTTCGATAAGGGCAACATCAGGGTTTGGATCGCAGAGATTGGCAATGATTTCATCGATTTCTCGTCCTGTTGATTCCCAACCACCAGCTGCTTTTTGCAATTCAATGGCGAATCGTTCAACGATTTCAACAGCAGATCGACTCGGTGTTTGGGCTTCTCGAAGCGATTCTGCAACAGTTTCATGCTGTTCTCTGAGTTGTTGAACTTCAACAAGGGTGGATTGAAGAACGCCTCGGAATTCTTCGAGATTGTTGTTCTTGGAGTAGCGTCGATGGGCTTTTTCCAGTTTACTGTTGATGGAGGAAGCGCCGGCAGCAATGGCTTCCTTGGCTTTGACAGCTTGCACAATCGCTTCACTTGCAAGTTGGATTCGTTGCGTGAGCGTGTCATTGAACCTTCTCGTTTCATCAGCAAGATCTCTTCGAACAATCTCGCGAAGCGTATTGCCAAGTTCATTCGCTTGTTTGAGCATGGTTCTTGCAGTCTTCTCAGCGGTTACCATTCACTCACCGACCAAGTCTGTATGTCGAATGTGTTTGAAGGTTTAGCCGAATTCAAGGTGAAAACACGGGTATCTCGCTAATGAAAATTGAAGCGAAAAACGGCTCATTGATGTCGATTTGACAGCGAAACCACATATACTGTAAGGAAACAACGATGAGCAGGTGAAGTTATGAGCAATCGTTCGAGTCTCCTGTCTGAACTCTATCAGGCACGTCTTGAAGACCTCAAGGAGATTGCTTCAGCCTATGGCTTGGCCAAAAATGGTTCAGTTGAGTATCTTCGTGCTCAATTGATTCGAGACCTCATTTTACCGGATTGGGATTTGACATTGGATGGGCTGAAGAACATCCTCAACAGCGATCTCGGTGAGTTGCTCGGTGTCTTTGGCATTAAGAAGACCGGGTCATTACGAACTCGTCGTCAACGCCTGTACCTTCACCTCAATCATGACCCGAAACAACTCAAGGAAGAGAATTTGGACAAAATGACCAAGGATGAATTGCATGCGCTTTGCAAAGCACTTGAACTTCCTCGTTCAGGAAATCGTCAAACACTTCTGATTCGTGTTGCTGGAGTCCTCTCCGCACAACACAAGAATTGGGGAACAATCAAGCGTTCCCTGAAGCGTGGAGGAGGTTCGGTATCGATTCCAGTTCCTGGAGATGCTGAAGAGGAAGATTCACAATTCCCTTCGATTGAGGAAGAGGTCGAGAGTTTCGTGACTGATCATCCAAAAGGCTGGACGTTCGAAGAAGAATCAGACTTAATCGAAAGTATTGAAGAGAGTGGTATTGACACTTCACTCTCTGAGGTAGCTGCTTCTATAGAAGAAAATCTTACGCTCCATCGCACGCCTGTTGAGGAGCCAGTCCCTCCAATGTTGCAAGAACTCTCATCCGAAGAACCAACGCTCGAAGAAGAGGCTGCTCTCCTAGAAATCACCTCTCGTCAGGCCGAAGTTGAAGCCGCTGCTCGAGACTATCTTTTGGTTGGAAGCACAACCGATATGGAGGACATGAATACATTCATTTCAAGTCTTTCAAGCCACGGTTTTTCTGTTGAGTTGGCTCGAGTTCAAGACGCGATTCGAACCATCATTATGGAAACAGCTTATCGATCCGAACAGGAACGGAATGCTCTATCCAGTAAACCAGGTTCATGGTCTGAACGCGAAGCAATCCGAATGTTTGAGCAAATGCGACCTCAATTACGAGAACGCATTCCTGAAATTGTTGCTGGACGAAGAGGAAATCTCGTTCAAGCCAGAATGGAGTTTGAAGAGGAAGCAAGGACGCTCGGTTTGGATTTGAGAAGTCCAGCGGTCTCTGGAAGGTTGCATGCCTTGTTCGACCTCCATCTCGAAATCAGTGAGGCAGAGGAACTGCAAGATCCTTCAGCCGCACGACGTAACCGAATGCTTCGAATCCTCTATCATGGTGCTGTGCATCTTCCAGAAGATGTACGTCGCACCATCGAGCGCCTTGAACGAAATCTTCCTTCGTTTGAATCGTTGGTTGAGACCGTACTCGAGTCGAGTGAAGGTGATTTTTCAGAAGCACAACAGAGTCTCATCATTCGATTCCTTGAATCTAAAGGGTACCTTGTCAATACGGCTGAACTTCGCCCGCGTGTGTTAGCATGTGCAGGAATTGTTGGTACTGAACTTGGTTATCTGACACCAAGCCAAATTCCGCGATTAGCACCCGGTATCTTGGTCAGTGATGAGCAGGTCGATGCCATCGTCGCTGAATTGAAGTCGCTTGCTGCAACTTTCAAGCCGAAGGAAACCAAAGAAGAGGAGCCTGAGATGCAAGTTGCAGAATCCGTCGCAGATGCCTCGGACCGTGTTGGTGGTGTTCGTGGACAAATCGACAGGGTTGATGCCTTATTGTCTCGACTTCGGTTGCAAGACGGTCAATGATGACTCTGAGCGTAGAAGTTCTGAATCACCGTAGTAACGGATTGGATGTCTGTGATGTCTCTCGCAATCAAATCTTCAATGATTTGTTGGCGTTGGTGAACGTGCTTTTCGAAGACGTCCGGTGTTACACCTGCTGCTTTACAGATCACTTCGCGTAGGTTTGATGGAATTCCAGTTTCCTCGATTTGATCGGTCGCTGCATTGTATTTCCAAATGGTGTTCAATCGAGGTTTGGAGCCTTCCATACCTGCAATTTCAGCAACTTCTGTAATCTTACGAGCCGTTTTCCCGTTCACGTGGAGGCGAGCTTGAATGATGATGAGATCAAGTCCAGTCAGCATAATCGGTGGTACATTCATCGGAGGATTGATCATTCTCGTAACGGTTTCTTGAGCCGTGTTCGCGTGCAGGCTACCGAAGGAACCATCGTGACCTGTGTTCATTGCAGTAAGAAGCGTTGCGGCCTCTGGTCCACGAACTTCACCAACAATGATTCTGTCTGGACGCATACGCAGGCTGGATTTTAGACAATCGTTCATGTCAACTTCAGGTGTTCCATCAGGACGTTCTCGTCGTGTCTCCATTCGTAACCAGTGGTCGTGATACACTTGCAATTCAGCAGTGTCTTCGACGGTTAGAAGGCGTCGATGCCATGGGATGTACATCCCGAGACAATTGAGGGTCGTCGTTTTACCTGACCCTGTTCCGCCGGCGATAACGAAGTTCGCAGGTCGACTGTCGAGACCTTCGATCCAAACCCACATCATTGCAGCAAGGCGGGAATTGACCGTTCCGAACTTAACCAAGTCAATCATGGTCAGTGGATCTTCCTTGAACTTTCGAATAGTGAGCGTTGGTCCATCCGGTGAAACAGGGGGGATGGTTCCGTTTACACGGGATCCATCGGGGAGACGTCCGTCGAAAATGGGAACCATACCTGGGCCATCGCCGAGTGGGACATTGGTGAAGGCGGCAATGTTCTTTGCAATTTGCAGGCCAGCTTCGTCATTGATCCAGACGTTTGTTCGGCACATTCCGTGTTTTCGATGAGCAACCTTGACGCACTGGGTTCCACCATTGTACATGACTTCTTCCAGATTGTCGTCCTCGAAGAGGACAGCAAGATCGCCATGTGGGTTTGGCGCTACAGATCCTTCAACGTGGTAAATTGGTGAAGGGTGGTTTGATTCAGTGTAAATTGTGACATTTCCATATTGTTCAAGAATTTGTTCAGACATTGCTCAACCTCCAATTAATTTCGTTGCTCCTAAGAAAATAAACATCGACATTGCCATCCAGCCAGGAACAAACCACATCGTATCTCTCATTCGACCCAACATTCGGCCAGATACGGCTACACCAACGGCGCTTGCTGCTGCAAAAAAGAGGCTGAATGTTGAGAGGAACCCTTCAATCTGGAAGCCGGATGATGCTGGAGTGAAGAGCCCTACAAGGAATCCAATGAGTCCAGGCAAACCAATGCAGACGAACAGGACAATCAGAATGCCACGGCCTTGAAGTTCCGATTCACGCTTGTTCATGAGATCGTTCAATCGCTCATAATCCATGGACAGATTCATCAAAATGTCTTGAAGCGGTGCGTTCTGTTCAATTGCAGTCTCGAGGAGATGCATGACACGCTGTACTTGTGATGAACGTGATTTTGTTGCGAAACTCGATAGAGCAGCATCAAACGAACTCGAGTGGCTTTCCTTCAACGTTTCAACAAGGAGAGGGCCGAGTGGAGCAGGAGCTGTTTTTGCTTGATGTTGCATGGCTTCCTGAATACCGAGACCTGCTCCGACTTCATCTGATAGACCTTCGAGGAACGACGGTAATGCGTTCTCGATTTTCCTTCGTCGAATACGTTCTCGAATGGGTGGAATGCCACCGCCAATCATTCCCAGTCCAATGACGCCAAGCATCAACATCATCGGTTGATTGCTGAATGATTCAAGGAAACGGAAAAGCATGATATCACAAGCCTGGATCCTTGGTATGGGTTTTGAGACCAATCATAATCATGGCAAACAGTGTCAGGAAGAGGCCAATGTTTACAACGACATCGATGGTTGATTGCTCTGGCATGCTGAAGAAGGAACCCATGTCTCCAACAAGTTGTGGAAAGAGTCCGAGAACTGCGAGAATAATCGGTCCAATCATTCCAATGGAGAGAAGTGATTCTGGAACACCGCTCAAATCTTCGATGTATTTCTTGACGTCCTCTGTACGCTCTTCTTCCATTCGAGACCCCTGCTTCTTCAGCGTCTCGATGATGTCGGTGTTTTGCGTGATGTTCATGTGCATGATATTGAGAAGACGCCGATAACCATCGGTCTCAACCTTGCCCATCAGTGCCTTGATTTCTTTGGCAAGTGGACGCCCTCCCTTGCGAACTTTTTCCATCATATCGTTGAAATCCTCAGAAATGACGCCATAGCCTCCTTGAGAGATGCTGTGAACGGTCGCTTCCAAACCGATCCCGGAAGACATGAGGACATCCATTGCACGAATGACGTAAAGAACTTCACGTTTTTCGTCAAGTTTCCTCATCATGCCCACCTCAAATAACGTCTTCAATAAGTTCGAACACAAATTTCTCCGTTGAACCTTCGTATTCGAGAGATGCAAAGATAACCTTGACATCGCGTTCTTCAAACGGGTCATGAATGAAAGGTTGACCCGTTCGGAACATCTTCAGAATTTTCTTGTAATCGTCCACAGAAAGAATACCGCGGACGGTGTAAATGGTTGATTCAGCACCTTCATCATGGAGGTTATCACCTTCTCCTCCACGGATAATGGTTCGAGTCAAACGACGAGCGATTTTGACATCAATGTCTGCGTTTGGTATGCGAATCCAGTCTGCAGAACCTGTTCCAGTTGCCGGTCGAATGAAGAAATCCATGCCTGCCATGTTGACCCCTAGTCAACTGAGGGTGGAGGCAAGATTTGAATGTAATGGAACAATTTGTTCATGCTACAATCTTGAACCAACCAAATCGAGGTTCATGCAATACACCATCGTCGCTCATGCTATCCAACTCTGCTTCGGATTGTTCTCGAGTGAACCCGCGTGCCGCCAAATTACGAACTAAGGATTCGAAATCCACGCCTTCTCCATTGTCCATGGCTTGAATACATTCGAGAATTACAGCGTGGAGATCCTCTCCTCCGTTTCCATCTGTACCATCTTCTGCTTGTGGTTCGGAGAGGTTCAACGTCGGAGGCGCTGTTGTCGCCGCAGCCATCTTTCCTTCTGCGATATCGAGTGCTTGCATGACGTTGAGACGATAGCCTTCAGTATCGATTTGACCGTAATGTGTCTGAGCAGAAAGGAGCCCTTCCACCATTTCAGGACGAATTCCTTCCTTGATCATGGCTTCTTTCGTTGGTTCACAATTCAAGGATTTTTGGTGTTGGTCAAGACGTTCAAGCGTTGCAGCACATGCCCGAACGAGCCATGAAGCGTAACGATCTCGGGAAACAACAGCAGCTTCCTCGGGACGAAGTGAAGTGTAGACAGCACCCTCGTCGGTTTGATACCAACGTGCTTTCGCAGTCATGCTTAGGAGAACCGGCTCCCCCGAATCGACTTTGTCGAGGAGTTGAACAACGAATTCACGCATCGATTCTGATGCATATTCCCCAACAGAGAAGTAGTGTAGGCCAGACGGGTCACGCAATTGACCCTGATACATCTGTGAGCCATTGCTCGTTTCACGTAATTCCAGACGTTCGACAAGACCAGATACGATGATACGATTGACTTTCGCACCCAATTTTGTAATCACGAACGTCGGATCAAATTCTCCTGAGCCTTTCTCATTCAGAGTTGATTCTCCAAACTCAGAGGCGAGCATGAGCCATGCAGGTTGGCGTTGAATTTGCCGTGAAGCCTCCATCACTGCAACCCCCATTGAGCGCGAAGTTCAGTCGCTATCAAACCCGTATCCGTATCAGTGAAGGTTGCACCATCGCAGAGAATCATTGCTCCTTGTCCATCGTTGATGATACGACCTGTGACATCGAGTTCGCATCCGAGGAGTATGTCTCGAATCTTCTGCACATAGGCCATTGAACCATTGGCTTGAATTTCATCCACCATCGTCGCATGGTCGGTATTGAGTAGTGAGAGGGCAGCATCCTTGGATACAAGCAATGCACATGTGGATGCATTGTCATCAAGAACCAACCGAAGACGAACATCTTCGTTTCCTTCGACTGCTCCATGATCAAAACATTGGCCTTCACGAAGGACTCTTCGACACTCTGGGCAACGCATGATGGTTCCAGAATCTTCACGAACAGAGACAATGGTTCCACGGGTTGCTATACCCACTCGGCTTGGCCCAGAAACAAGTTCATCGAGAGGAACCTCGATTTTCAAATTCTCGAGGTCAAGTTCTCCTTCCCATGGCGTTTCATCGAGAATCGTGAGTTGCTCCTCTCGATCGATGGTGATGTCTGGGATGCCTTGCCATGCACGTACTCGTGCATCGGTGATACGAACTGTCATTGGAAGTGAGGTGTCATCGATCGGTAAATCAGTCCAGGCACTGACTCGACATTGTCCTGTAGGATCTGCGATTTGACCCGACCAAAGGTGACGTTCTTCGCCATCTTTAGTGAACGTTCTTTTCTCCCACGAAGTGATGTTGACGACAATTTCAACATCTTTTGAACCGTCACGGAGTGTGCTAATGGTTGAGACCATGCCTTCCTTGAGTGCGTCTGTATTGGCAAAATTCGCATCATGGAACGGTTCAATTTTCGTTGTTCGGCCAAAGTTCAACTCTGGCGTATCACGGAAAGTCTTCACTTGAGCGCCATCGATTTTCAGAAGCGTACCGACCTCGTATTCGAACGGTTCCCACGACAAGAATCCGATCGCACCGGTTTCATCGGCAAGACGACCTCGAACAACATCGATACTTCCACTTCCATCCCTTCGATGGATTTGGTCAGCACGTGAGGACATGAGACGTCCAACAACGCAGACGTAACCATCACTTGGTAAGGCAGCAATGTCCACCGGTTCACCAGGTGCTACGACAGGTCGTGAACCTTCACGCAGGACTGCGATTCGAGAGGATTGATTGATGTTCAAGGACATGCGGCCTTGGTATTCATTGACAGAAGCACCTTCGATGCGAACCACAGACCCTGGGGTGATGTTGCTGTTATTACCCCAGTCTTTGTATTCCCATCGTGTGCGTTCCCCGCTACCTTCCTGCCATGGATCATCCTCCAACAGCCCAAAGGCGATTGATTTCGATTCACCGCGAATCATTTGCTCGCGAACATTGTGCGACACGATTTCAACTTCGATTTCGATATCTCGATCGTCCGATTTCAACTCGGACAGGCGACTTACTTTCTTCGTCGGGCGATTGGTTTGTCCACCCGTCTTGGGTGCAGCAGGAGCTGCATCGGAATCGCTCTTGAATCGTCGAATGATGGAACGGATAGCATCTTGAGGAGGAATAAAGAATTCTTCCTCATATTTTTGGAAAGCAGACTTGATATCGTCTCGATTAGCATCAGGACATTCCTGCAGCACGGCGGAGATGTGGTCGTTGTAACGATCTTCATCGGCCATTTATTTCACCTCCGCCAGGCGTGTTGTTTTGATTGAGCCTGTGCGGAGAACAGGCGACGGGCTTTTGTGCGGATTGGTGAAGACGATACACTCCCATGACCTCCATGGAACTGTACAAGAACGACGAGGGGTGATAAACAATACCCTCTCGAATTCAGGCAGGATTGATGCGCATTCCTTGAGAGAAAAGGATGTCTGAAAGGTGGTTGCTTCCAGTGCTTGATACACCATTGTTGGAGGAAAGCGTACCGAGATACACTCCGTTTGAAATGGCCTTGAACAGATTACCGGAAACGCCCGCTTGCTTGAGCGCCCCCTTGATTTCTCCATCCTCAACTCTGAGGATTGTACTGGTGGTAACTGAGAAATCTCCGCTTGTAGGGTTTGCTGTGTGCGCACCCATGACACTGTGAACAATGTATCCCTGATCCATCGTCTCGATGAGTTCTTCACGGGTTTGGGACTGGTTTGATGAAATCAATTGCACATCGCCGCAGCCTGTGGTTGGAGGGGACATGTGACTACCGCGAGAAGCTGAACCTGTGGTGATTGCCTCATCGATACGACCTTCTGCGACGTTCTTTGCAGCATCACGCGAAGACCAAATCATCTTCCGAAGGACGCCGTTCTCGACAATGGTATGGCATGAGGTAGGTACACCTTCCCCGTCACGAGACGAAGAGGCAAAACCACCCTCCATCCTACGGTTGTCAAGCATCGTAAGATGTGAGTCAAGGACAAGATTGTTCATCTTCTCAGACCAAAAAGACTCTTTTCGAACCATTCGATCGCCAAGAATGGAAGGACGAATAATGTTTGAAAACAGTGAACTGATTCCTTGAGGAGTCATCAAGACGGGTGTATCAACAGGTTGTGTTTCAACCGATATCGGGTCACGAGTTTTCTGCGCCCACTCAACCGCCATTGGGACGCAACTTGGGATGCCTTCCATCAGTTTACGAGATGAGCAACTTTCCCAAGAACTGGTCATTTGTCCATTCTCTTCAATGGAGACTTGGACGCCCAAGCCATGGGACGTGGTAATACCTGATGCTTCAACGCCTTCACTGGAAAGCATGACACCTGCCTCTGCTCCAATACCAACGCCACCACCGATGACCACCGCTCGCTTATCAAGCGATGAAACTTCAGAGATAATGGCATCACCTTGCGTCAACAGATCTTCGGCGGAGAGGTTGAGAATTGCATCATCACGCATACCTTCAACAGGCGATGCATCCATTGCATTGGGGAGCGAAAAACCCTCGATTTGTGGGCTGGCTTTTGCAATGGAGAGGGCTTCGGACACAGCATGCTCAGCACCACTTGGGTCAACGAGATGTGCATAGCCATAGCGACCGTTCTGGAGCACACGGACGCCAAAGCCACCTTCACCTCCTCCTGAGGCGAGGGATATGCGTCCGGCTTCAATGTCCAAAGAGCGTCCATACCCTTGAGAGGCTACGATTTCCCATTCTTGAATGCCCTGCAATTCGCATTGCTTGGCAATGGACTGGCATCCTTCGAGGAGCCGGTCGATGGCATCGTCAGGAATCATATCTTATCCCACCAATGCTTCACGAATTCGCATGATTGGGCCACCGTCACCGACTGGAACGGTCTGTCCTTTGCCGCAGAAGCCCGGGCTTGCGAGTTTCGCATCCTTGGTAAGGCCATCAACATCGTTGAGAATTTGCAGCGTAAGGCCACTCACACTCACATCGCGGAGTGGTGTCGTAATCTCTCCATTTTCGATAAGGTACGCTTCTTGTGCAGCGAATTGGAACGAACCTCGACCCGTATCGACTTGTCCGCCGCGTGAACCGCATGCGTAAACACCGTACTGAATGTCTTCCGCAAGCTCATCAATATCATTGAATGAACCACCCATGATCATCGTGTTCGACATGCGGACGAGTGGATGGTGCAATCCATCCTGAGCACGTGCTCCAGCGTTCGGTTCAATGCCGAAGTGATGTGCAGTTTCTCGATGGTTGAGGTAATCGGTGAGGATGCCGTTCTTAATGAGCGTCTTTTCACGTACATCCAGACCTTCATCATCGATCGGATAGGCACCATAGCCGCCTCGCATGGTTGGATCGTCGACGACGGTAACAATGTCGTTGCCAATTTTCTGGCCAAGTTTTCCATCAAGGCAGGAATCACCAGCAGCCACGAGATCTGCTTCGCATGGGTGACCAAGCGCCTCGTGAATGTATACGCCTGTCAAATCACGGTCGGCAATGAGTGGAAGCTTCCCGCTCGGTGCGCGCTGAGCTTTGAGCAATCGAAGCGCAGAGATCCGAGCATGTTCGCCGAGACCCCCAAGATCGCAGGCTTCGATTAATTCGAGCCCACCTTCTCCTCCATGGCGCATTCTATAGGAAACAGGATCTCCACCATCTCGAGCAGTAACCATACCGTTGACCATTGAACGTTGGAAGGACCACGTGCGATCCATTCCTTCTGTGGTGAGGAGTTCGGTATGGAGATGTTCATCGGACCAGCCACAAGCAACGGAGATGATACGATCATCATCGTCGGCAGATGAATGAATGCTTTGGAGCATGTCCAGTTTTGTTTGAAGATCCGTATTCCTCACATCTTTCTTTGGTCGCCAGTGAATCTCATCTTGAAGGACTGGGATTTCAGCAAGTTGAATCGGTTTTGAACCGCTTGGTCGTCGAGCAGCAACAGCTCGTGCAAGTTTGACTGTGGATTCAATTTCGTTTGGAATGTTCGATATATCGGTTGTCGAATGTACACCCCATGCACCATCAGCAAGGATTCGGAGGGTTGCTCCGATTTCTTGGCCAGGAATGGCATGTTCCAATTGACCGTCTTTGAGACGAACCGAGGATGTCGTCTCTGCCATGAGACGAATCTCTGCATAGGTTGCTCCAAAATCCAATGCTTGTTCGAGAGCATTGTTCATTCGTGTTCGATCAAGGTACTTTGTCGAACGAGCGTGGTCGGTTGGGTGTTGCGATTGGATGACCATGATGTCGCAAGAAGTGCGGGGTGTTTGAAGTCTTTGCTCAAATCAGTTTTCCCACAAGGTCCAATTCTTCGTGCCATCATCACGGACAAACCACGTTTCACTGCCTTTGGGATATTCAAGCCACTCATAGCCATCTTTAGGATTGATTTCCCCACTTGCTGAAGCAGGAGGTAGGCCTGCGGACGCATCACGCATCGCAACTTCCTCCTCGAGAATATCGAATCGATGTTCAACACTTGATACATCCCCAAGACCGAAATAGCCATCACTTTGAGCGATAAAATGGAGTTCACTTGCATCGGATTCAAGCAATTCGTTGATGACAACAAACATCTTTTCACGAGTCTCTTGCTTGATTTCGTTGTTCATGAACCGAGCTGTGAGGTCTGATTTCAGATTGCGAACTTCTTCTCGAAGAGTCTCGGGTTCGGTGTAATAGGTTTGAACCAAGGATTGCAAGTACGTGAGTTCATTCTCCTCCTCACGAGAAAGTTCTGAATTGCGACGGAACACTTGTACCCAACGAAATGCATCAGGAAGAATTGCTGCAACTGCATTCGTTTGCAAGAGGGAGAAGATTGCGATCAATACTGCACCGATTCCAACCGTTTGGGCGACTTCTCCTGAGAAGAAACCGCTCTCTTCGGAACTGAGGCCATCGTCTCCACCGTTGGATGATGTATCAATTTCACAACCAAATGCGTCAACAAAGAGCGTGCCAAGAGGGGTATTTGGGCACTGATCAAATTCATCAAATATTCCATCTCCATCGGAATCGGTCGGAAGTTGAATGATGTCAAACATGTTTGGAATTCCATCACCATCGGAATCAGGACATCCATAGAATCCCAGCATAGATGAATTTCCAGGAGCCTCTGGGCAGTAATCTGCAAGGACAGCACCTGCTACAAATTGCCCTATTCCGAATGCATCACGTTCTTCATCCCAGGATGCATTACCCCAGTTGTCACCAAAACCATCCCCATCAATATCGCTCCATTGAGAAGGAACTGTTGGGAAAAGATCGGGATTGTTGCCTGATATATTGTCACCATAACCATCACCATCTGCATCCAACCATTGTGTCACGTCGTTGGGGAATTCATCCGAGAGATCAACAATGCCATCGTTGTCGCTATCGATGAAGTTGTTGACAAATGGATGGCTGTCCGTATTGTCCCCAATGCCATCGTTATCGGAATCCTTTGTCTCTGAGGCATCAAGCGGGAACGCATCGGCATTGTCACCGACGCCATCACCATCGGAATCCATGGTTTCATTCGCATCGAATGGGAACATATCGGAGTTATCGCCTGCTCCATCACCATCGCTATCGAGGTATTCGAATGCATTGAATGGGAACATGTCGGAGTTGTCTCCGACTCCATCGTTATCCGAATCCATAGATTCGTAGGGGTCGAGCGGGAATGCGTCTGAGTTGTCTCCTACGCCATCACCATCCGTATCCGTATCTTCATTTGGATCGAGTGGAAAATCGTCTGCATTGTTTCCAACGCCATCGCCGTCAGTATCGAGCGTCTCCGTAGCATCATATGGGAATGCATCACCATTATCTCCCACTCCGTCGCCATCTGTGTCGTTCCATTCTGAGGCATCGGATGGGAATACATCGCCAGTGTCGCTGTAACCATCACCATCTTGGTCTGGGCAACCGAGAAGGTCAATTGTCGAGGTTCCTGCAACATTGCTGCAATCATCGACATCGTTGAGAACGCCATCCATATCGAGGTCATCGGGAGCGATGAAAAGGTAGGATACATTGAGGTCGAGCATGGTTCCATTCTCCCCCCAAAGGGTGAGATCAACGGTCTCGTAGGTACTTCCTGCGACAGGTGTGGTAACTTGGATGGTTGAATCATCGAGAACAGTTGCGGTCACGTTACCATATTGTCCGAATTGAATGCTCACTTCGCTTGTTTCAATGAGACCTGCAGACATTGTAGCATAGCGCAAGTTCTTGTTATCATAATCTGCATAGGCTGCATGGAGTTGATGGTTGTCATCAACCACGAGTGCGTTTGAACGGCCTACATCAAGTCCTCCTGTTCCATCGATGGTCATACTCGACCATGAGCCAGATGCGCTACGCGTGGAATACAGCAAGTCGTCAGTATTTGATTTCCAGTGCAGAACGTGTGGTCGATCAAGTGCATCCAAGAACAAAGAGGTATCATCACCAGAGTCTGCAGTAATTCCACCCTGACTCCATTGAGATCCGGGATAACCTTCTGCATAGCGAAGACCATTGGAGTTCTTTTGGATGATGAAGATGTCACCATCAGATTTGACTTTCGTCTGAGTGTAATATCCGGGCATATTCGTATTCGAATGCTGATACTTGTCCCACGGTCCGCTTTCGTTGGTGATGTAATTGAAGCGGCTGTTTCGATGATCACGATACGATACGTGAAGAGCATCGTTGTCATCGATATCAATCGATGGATAGCAGCCGATCAGATCTGTCGATGTGTCAAGACCAATCTTATTCCAACCACTTCCGTCATCGTAAGCCAAGTGCAGCCCTCCACAAACGTAAGCTGGGCTCGAGAAAACGATGTGGGCACGATTCTGGGAATCCACGGCAATGCCTGTTCCATACGAATCAGCATTGCTGGTAGTGTAGGGAACTGACCAGTCTGTTCCGTTGAAAAATCGGTAATGGAGGTAATCTCCCGTTACCCAATGGGATACGTGAAGGTGATCATTGCCATCGACGACCATTTCCACGTCTCGATAATCCATGCTTCCAGAGTTTGAAACAATAACCGAGCGTGACCACGAACTACCATCGTAAACGGCGTGTTTGAGTTGATGCGTATCGTAGTTGTAATAGACGATGTGGATGTCTCCGTTAGAAGTTACTGCAATGGCTTGATCACCGTGGCCGCCTTGAACATAATCTACGGTAGAAACTGTCCATGAATGGGTAAGCCCATCCGTTGTGATGTTGTTAAATGCCAGGTTTGAGAAACCAGAGCCTGTGATGGTGATGGTTTCTCCACCAGTGGTCCATCCACTGTTTGGAGTTACGGAGATGTTTGTGGCCTCGGATAAATGTGGCGAGGTCTCAACATTGGAAAGATAATCCGGAGAAACCGTTAGCATCGGGGAGGCAAGAAACGATGTAAGGAAAAATACCACAAGCCATGCGCGCATGGTTTTTCCATACAAAGTCCAAGAATAAACAATCCGTATCACGAGCGTGACCATGTTTGGTATCAAGACTGTTACCGTTGGATTAAGAACGTGGTCTTGTGTAAATACCTCGTGAGCGAGGAATCAAATCGGGATTGCGACCCGCTTTACGGGCAGGTTGATGCCCTTCTTGAGCAGTTAACGAAGTCCAAATCGCTGCATATTTTGATGGTTCTTGATCAAAAAAGGCGGCCACTTCGCTTCTCTGAAATCAAGGATCGAGTTGATGCATCATCGACGACGGTTTCCCGTAGGCTCGGAGAACTCATTATGTTTGATCTCGTCGAGCGTATCAAGGTAAGTGAAGAATCGAAGACGCATGAGTATGAGATTTCTGAATATGGCAAACAATTGAGTCCAATCATGCACGCATTCTATGATTGGGTTAAGCAACGAGATTCGACTTGAGTCTATGGAGAACTGCTCACATCTGCTAACAGGATGTGGCCAATCAATGAAGCCTCAATACGACTTACATCAACGGTTTCATCAAACGATATTCCGAGATTCCTCGCCCCTTCGAGATTAATCGATAACGGTTCTGATGTTTTGGAAAGTCCGAGCCCATTGAGCAGTGCATTGGCTTCTTGATCGATGGAATCTTGATTCATCGATGTTGTCTGATCGGGAATATGGAGCAACCATCCAGATGTTGACTTGTTCTGTAGACCTGCTCGTTTGAACGCTTCTGAAACGTTGTGTGTACCTGCCAACACACGCAAGAATTCAGCATCAAGTGTTCGAGCTTGTGCCGTTCCTCGTTCAGTATTTCGATTGCTTACGGTTGTCGCTGTCCAGAGTTGGCGAGAAGTCTGTGCAACATCAGATCGACAAAAGACCCATCGCTGACTCGGAACAATTTTCTGGAACGATTGAACGAAGGATTTCAGTTCCAACGGCTCGTTACTCTCCCAAGACCAGCACGGAAACGTCTCCCACATTGCCGCGTCCTGCATCGACATGGCTCATCAACTCTACGCCAAATCTTCGCCATCGAGAGGCATATCATCGCTCCGTTTCTTGACCGGAGCAGACCCGCTTTCACGTTGAACAACCTTCTTGACCTCAGTCATGATGTTGTTGACCAATTTTGGCCCCCAACCTCTCCATGAAGCGATTTTTTGTTGGTCGTTGTGTGTCATCGCGAGAACATCTTTTGGCGTTCGTATGCCAATGGATGCAAGTGAACGAGCACGTTGGCGTCCAACGTGACGGATTTTGACCAGTTTTAACAGATCCGATTTGCATCCATGTCGAACTCGCTGTCGAAGCGTGTCCAATTCGGAAGACAACTGAGCAAGAACTGGCATGTGTTCATCAGCAAAAACATCGTCATTGAGAAGAATTTCTCGTCCTGCATACAACAACCAATCCATCAGATCAACACGATGGTGAACATCACCTGGTGAAACATCAAGTTGCTTTTCGATTTCTCGCATTGTTTCTTCCTCAAACCAGTGTTCAAGGCACCACGCTGATTTGACCAAACCAAGATGGCGCTCTTCGTAGGGGATGTCATACAGGAGCTCATCTTCAACCGCAGCGGCCTTGAGTTGAAGGTCGGAACCGATGGTCAAATCCGCTGTCTTTGCCCAAAGTGATGCGAAATCAGGTGTACTGCACGCCAAATGTGTCAATCCGAATTCACTGACAACCCCATCTTGCCGTACCATTCTCCGTACTGCACGGCGCATGCCCGTTCGAAGGATGGAGGCTGAAAGAGGGTCGAGGTACAATTGTGCCACACGCTCGCCGATTGATGTTGCTTCATACTTCATTGATGGTGGTTCGCCAACTGCATCATTCCATCCGCCAACGTTATTCAACGATGATGCTGATACGAAGCCGAGAGAAGGCGTACCATGGGATGACGGAGCAGACCTGACCTGTCGTTGTTCTTGAAGCGTAACGCCTCCAGATTCTTGTGCAACATTGACCCAAACAGGTACATGATCATCCCAGGTTTCTTCCTCATCAATTGCTTGGTCTTGACGTCGTGCTTCGTAGGATTCATCAACACCCAACCGACGTATGAAGCGTTCTTCAACCAACCAATCGAGCATTGAATCGAGTCGCTCTTGGAGTTGGTTTCTTGGCATGGTTGTGCCGAGGAATGTGGCATCGAAGAACGAACCAATCGAATCTCGATGGAGCAATCCTCCAGTTGCGATGCAGGACAGAAGATGCATACGCATAGCCGGTTCAGCAGACAGTTTGGATGAGATGTCTTCAATGGGTCCGAAGAAGTAGCGCTCGCTCACATCATCTGCAACCTGCCACCCGTCGGTTCCCTTACACAAGACCCATGCTTCTCCAACCGGGTCGTAACGAGGACGACCTGCTCGGCCGAGCATCTGGTGCACCTCCATGACAGGAAGTGGCCGGCTCATTCCATCATCCCAGCGTTTGATGTCTCGAACCAAGACACGTCGTGCTGGAAGGTTCACTCCTGCCGCAAGAGTTGGTGTGGCACACAACGCGAGCAGAAGACCATTCTTGAACGCGGATTCAATGCTCTGTCGTTGGCGATGTGTCAAGCCCGCATGGTGAAAAGCGACGCCTCCACGAACGCATTGAGCGAGCAGTTCACCCATACTGGTTTGTGTTCGCCCCTCAAGAGATTCAGCGACTTGTTCGAGTTCAAGCAGACGTTCTGGTTGTTCTTTCGCAAACCGTTTTTTTACTCGTTCAGAGAGCTTTTTTGCCTCTGACTGGGCACTACGCCGAGTTCCAACAAAGACCAGCACTTGCCCACCTTGTTCAATCGTATCTTGGACAACAATCCATGCTGGATGACTTAAAGGACCTTCAAGATGGCGGGGAGGGGACAAAACATTCGTGCTTGAATCCAGTGAGGAGGATTGTATCTTCCTCGGTTCCAAATGGCGATCATGCAATGTTGCATATTCCAAGTCGACCGGTCTCCAATCGGATTGAACCAAAGCCGCATCAAGCCATTGAGCAAGGATGTCGCAATTTCCAACCGTGGCCGAGAGGGCAATCAGTTGAGCATTTGGACGCAACGTCCGCAATCGCGTTAAATTGATTTCAAGCGTTGGACCTCGAGAAGCATCGTGTAGAAGATGAAACTCATCAGCAACGACAATCGAAACATTGCTCATCAGTTCCGAACGGCTCCGCATAAGGGAATCGAGTTTCTCAGATGTACAGATCAAAATATCAGAATCATCGATGTTTTTGGCCTCTGAGGTTGCATCTCCAATACCCAGGCCAATCTTCAGGCCAAGATGTTGGCCAATCTCCTTCAGTTCCTCAAATTTCTCACTTGCGAGAGCTTTCAGTGGAACGATGTACACTGCACGTGAACCTGGATTGAGATTCAGAAGTTGATTCAAAATGGCTATGTAAGCAACAAGTGACTTGCCGGATGCAGTAGGAATCGCAAGTAAAATATTGTTCTGATCAAACAGCGGTTTCATTGCTTCATGTTGAGGCGGATGGAGGTATTTGATGCCCCATTGTGAATCAAAGAATTCAATCGCTTTGCTGGGCAAAGAGAGGTTCTGAATCGACCTTTCTTCCTCGCCCATAACCGTAGGTTGCGCCAACGGCTGAAAAGGAATGCGCTTTGGCTATGATGCCGACACGCCTAAGTCCTTCCAGTCCTTACGACGTTTATGGACGAACAGACCGAACTCCTGATTGAGCAACGCCTCTCTGTATTTTCAGATGAACCCGACCTCAACGATTGGTTTGAAGTCATGTGCGGGGCAGCCATGGCCGTTCTTGGTTTGTTCCATCTTGTCACACCGGGCGAACTTGTCGACCCTGATCTTATGCGATGGTTTGCAGCTTCTGTGATTGCTGCAGGTGCAGTTTGGGCTGGACATGGTCTGAAAGATATGGCTGTCAAAGAGATGCGACGCTCTGCAGCGATGATGGAATTAAGTGCATCAACCTCCTCGAACAGCAGCATTGACCACGGTCTTATTCGAGATGTTCTTCTCAACCCTGATGCGTACAAAGAATTCCTCACGAAGGCCTACGAAGAGGCCTGGGAAGATGGCATCATTACTGAAGACGAACTTTCGGATTTGAAGCAGTTTCAAAGCGCACTCGGTATCAGTGACGAGGAAGCAGAGGACATTTCGAAGAAGGCAAAGAAAGCAACCTCAGAAGAGTGATGTCCAAATCGTTTGATGGGGAGCGTATGCTTCAGCCAATTTCTTGGCTTTTCGTCTTCGGTTTTCATCGTTGATGACGATGGCAAGTCCGATGAGAATCGTAGTAAAAGCCACATAACCTGCGTTTGGAAGAATGCCATTTGAGGAACGAAGTGCGCTGAACGATGGCGTGTCATCTGCATCGAATTGGTTCGAATAATCCACCTGCAAGTCCAGTAAATCCAACTCACAATCACACAGTGTGACCGTAATGCGCTCTGGATACAATGAGGTTTGCAATCGCTTCCAAGAAGCATCATCGATACCAGCAGGACGTGTCGACCAAGTCGGCGATGATAAGGATCCAAACGAAGAGGTTGCTATCATGGCAGTATCGATGTGATGAATTGAATTTGTTGGTTGTTCATCAACGACCAAAAGGGCTTCCAGCATCATCAAATCAAGAAGCAACGCACGTGTTGCGATAATTGAAAACTGGACGATTTGTTCATCCAGTCCATCGCTTAATCTTCCACTCCTTGCATCTGATATTTGACTGAAGACGAGTTGATCGATTCGCAGTTCATCGAACCCTGCCGCAGACAGTTGCCAACGACCATCCTCTCGCTCATAGGCTGAATCGATTTCCAACCAGAGACCCAACGATTCTCCATCTCGAATTCCGAATGTTGCTCCAACGTGCTCGATCATGGTTGCTTCGGGAGTGGCTGGACTCGACACATCCCATAGCTGTTGGACGCGTTCGTCAAGAAGTTCTTCCAACGACCACTCCGTGTCGGATTGCATTTCATCAGCCATCGTCCATAATGGGCTGACGATACCACTCAAGAAAAGCATGACAACGGCAGGAACGAAGACATAAAATCGAAGGTTATTGGATGTTGTTGAACGATAAAATTGTGCAATAAAGAAGACCAAGAGACCAACAATGGGAATGATGAACAAACCGCTCTGTGTCGATAATTCAGTTTCTTCCCCAGTTGAGAAATCGAAGAATTGTGCTTCGTATGTGACTTTGCCTTCAAATTCAGAAGAATCGGTTGGCCCTGAACTTTCGACTGCATAAACTCCGCTCCAAATGTAGGGTTGGAAACGGTCGGTTTGACCGTTCAAACAGAACACATAGTCGCCAGGATCGAGCGCCCGCCACCGATAATTTGTCAAGATCTCATCGCCTTCGGCTTTGGTGATGACTTCAGGTGCAGCGACTTGAAGTCCTCCTGCCGTTCTCAAACGATGGACGCCGTTGCTCTGTTGCAGTTCGAGGGGGACATCCTCCCATTGGATGAGAATACGCATTATTTCGTTCGAATCAACATTGAACGACCAGCAATCGGAATCATCGCCCACAAGCGCCCCATAATGAACGTCTTCAAGTGAAGTTGATTGCGGCTGCAAGGAACTTGTCGGCTCGTCGACATCCTTGGCTGCTACATTTTCCGACCAAGCGATATCAAGTTCGATGAACGATGAACCTCGAAGATGCAATTCCCATGTTGATGGGCGGTCGACGGTGAAGACGATGCGTGCCCGAACCACATCGTCAGGCCAAAGAAGGCGACCTTGATCAAGATTCAACGGTTCATCCTCCCACCGATGGCCGGTTTGTGTACCGGTGCTTGGAATTCCTGAATCTTCAGACTCCAGAGTTGTTACGCTCGATCCGATAATGAGTTTGACTTCCATCTCGGGTGTGTACACGCCCAAGGCATCTCCTTGGACACGCAAATCGATGAAGAGTTCATCCAACATATCGGGTAGGACAGCAAGTTCGGTTTGCGTAGGCGTCATATCGAATTCAAGAGCTACAGATTCGGGCATCAACGGATTTGCTTGCACGGAACCAGAGATGATCTCTTCTCCAATCGGTACCGGTGTTAACTGGCAATCATCATCTGAATCGCAAGAAAAATACAGTGTGCCTCCAGATTCTTGGTCGGTTAGTGAACCGCTGGCAGGAATTGAAGTCATGCAGAGGAGAATCAAGACAACAGTCCATCCTCTCCTCATTTGCATGGATTCACCTCGTCTCTCCGAGATATGATGACTTGTTTAGTTTGCTTCCTGCGCGTTCACTACGTCAATCAGTATTGTTGAGCACGCTCTGCATCGAAAACGTCCGTTTGCTTTTCGTTTTCTTGGATATTGATTGTCACAGGTCTTACACACCCACAACCACGTTGCGGTTCTCCGCCGAAGGTATTGGGTGAATTCACGCCCTCGTTCATGTCCGTCGTGTGGCCACATCGATTCTAAACGACGAAAAGCAGTGTCATGGAATCGATTTCCCAACGCATGGAGGTACTCATGAAAGAGAACAAATCGAGCGTAATCGTTCCACGAATCCTTTAACAAAATGGGGTGAAGATCAATGGTTTCCACATCTTCCATCTTCAATTCAGTGGCATTTACACCTCTTCGAAATCGAGTCACACCATGACGTTGTGTTGCATTTCGTCGCAAAACTGCGAGAGGAATCGATTGCAAGGCATTCAGACGTTCTTCGCTCTCAAACCTCATCGCTTTCATTTCATCGAGGACTTCATCCTTCAAAGTCATCAAGACGCTCGCTTGCTGACTGGATGGTTTCGCCATGACTGAATCTCAACTCCACCGATGATAAGCAGGATGCCCTTCTTTGACGGCAACGAACAACCCCTTCCCAGTCGCGCAAACCTTGTCATTTGCTGTTAATTCCATTCGGACATGCACCCTATCCTCTCCAATCTCTTCAGGATAGGCTTCAATATGCAATTCAGCGCCAAGTGGCGTTGGCCTTCGTAACGAGACAGAATACGATGCTGTGACTGTACAGGGTGGCTCATTCAACCCGTGTGTGTCCATGAGTGCGATCGCTGCTGCCCAGTTGCCGTGACAATCGAGCAGTGTTCCTATGATTCCGCCGTTGACCATTCCTGGAAAAGCCTGATGCTCCACGGAAGGGGTGAACTTGAGTTCCAAACCGTCCCCTTTCCGATATGAATCGATTTGCAACCCCTTGTCGTTTGCTGGGCCACATCCAAAACAGATCGATGTGGGCGCATACTGACGTTGAACACCCTTTTCCATGGGCTTGGCTTGAGGAAGCAGCCCTTAGAGTATCGCCTATGGCTTACGCTCAATGGTTCCGAAATCCAAGGCTTCCGGAAGGCCTTTGAAAAATAGATCTTATCTTTTGATTTCCTTCTCCATGTACTTGACAAAGTGATCCAAGTGTTTGTTGTATTTCTTCACGAAGTTTTCAGGGAGTCGTGAGATGATTGAACCGCGTAAAGCTCTGATGTTGCGCCCCTTCCAGTACTTTTGCAGATCACCAAACATTTTGATGTTCATAAGTTCTTGAGCGAATGAATTCTTACAGCAACGTTTGTTGGTGTTGTTGCTTCTTGAATTGGACTTGACCTGAGTTTTTGTTGTTTGGTCATAGTTCATTTTGCTGTTTCTTCTCCCTGTTCGTTTCTTTCTACCTTTGTTCTTCTGATTGTTGTTCATGTTCTTCTATCCTCTATTGCTTTCTCGTAGTGTCAAGCGATTCCGCCATTCACCACGTCATTTCAAGCGCAGATTAGAGGTCGTCAAAGCATAGTAAATCCCACAGGGATACTAATTACGACTCGAGACTATTTAATCCCATTGTAAGGAAGTCCCATTATTGACACATCAGAGAGCGTTGTTCGGCCTTGGCATGTTCATACCCGTGACGAGATGGGCAGAGTGATCGGACGTTGCAATTCATGCACGACCGAAAGGAATCCGCAAGTGGAATCAAACTCAAATCGTTGTTTTTTCCAACTTGAGCAAAGATCGCTTCCATTTGCTCAACATCTTGAGACACGAGATCAAGCGTTTGCTTTGTTTGTGTTTGTGTTGATGCGAACGTGTTCACACTCCACTTCCTGTACTTGAGTGAAAACTGAATGACCCTTGAATCATGTTCTCCGTACATCATGAGTAGGGCTGCCTGTCGTTCTCGTTCACATCGCGTAGTTTGTCCATAGAGGTTGAACTTCACCAGCGATGTTCGATCTCGTCCATAGTGAATGAAATCAGGTGCAGCGTAAATTCTGATGTTCCCCTGAAGCACGGATGTAGTTGGTTCAATTCGTTCAATGGAACCCTCACTAAGGAGGGCAACAAAGTGGGGATTCTCAACAAGTTTCAGACATGCGTCAACACCCATGTCAATAAGGTGAGGTTCTGGCTCTACAACAGTAAATGATTGAGCCATATGCTGTGATTGAATGTCCTTGATTCGTCGATTTCTCCGTTGAATTGCTTTCGAATAATCCATCTTCACCCGAGCACGAAGCAATCCCTTTGACCATTGGTTACCAATTCCATGATCTTCGATGTAATCGAGAAGAACCTCACGGATTGTTTGATGCAAAAGTATCCAAGGTGTTTGAATTTGAAATGCAACAGAAAGCAACTGACCCTGGGCATGATGTTTCGAGAGTTGAGCCAATCCATATCGTAAGACAAAGGCTCTCGGGCATCGTTGAAGCAAGTTGATTCGAGTGTTTGACCACGTTGGCTGATAAGGGAACATAATGGGTTGAGTTTTCATCAACCCTCTTGAAGGCTTTCCTAAAACACTCCAATGGAGAGGAGTGCAAGTACGCCGTTGATGGTTGCCCAGATACTGATTGGGAGAAGAACAAGCCCCATGAATCTTGCAAATGTTTCAGACCCTACTCTGCCGAAGATGTTTGAAAATGGCCCACCCCAAGAAGCAATGAATCGCAGAACAAGTATGGTAAGTCCTGCGAGAAGAACATTTGCAAGCAACAACACAATGGCAAAAACGACCCCCATCCCGCCATTCAGTGCAGCAGCACCTACGCCTTGAGCAATGATTCCGGGATCAGCAAGCCACGACAACCAGCCGATGAAGATGCCAAGGAAGACATCACGTTGCATGTCTTCTCTCGGTCGCCAGTCTTGGAATGAGGATGTCGTTCTCCCGTGAATCAACGACCCAAGAAGGTCAGCCTCAAAGGGCGCCCCTCGTCGCAACGTCATGGCACACATGAAGATAAACCAAAGGAACATCAGAAGAGAAACGATGTAGGAGACAGAAGAACTGAGTGGCAGGAGGCTGACCAGAAGTGGAGGAATATGAACCATCAAGGCTCCCAAACCGCCTGCAAGGACAATGCTTGCCCAGAGGGTGCCAGGTGGCAATGGTTCCTCTGGTTTTGTCCAGCCTTGTTTTGGAAGAGCAAGGAAAAGCAAGAACAAACCTGTTGGGAAAAGGACTGAGAAGTATGTTCCAAGACTTGTGGGACCTCCTCGGTCGATAGCGTCAATCGCATCGTTCATCGCTTTTGCACCTCCAGTCGGTGACTGGCTCCAAGTGACATGCATGCTTCGGTCGACGAGCACCAATGAATCTGCGTTGCCTGTGGGCGAGGTTGAAACGAACTCTTGGTTGTAATCAAGAACAATTGGCCAACTGGTATTGATGGAAGAACGATAGGCCTCAACATCGCTCATCATGGAATCATCACCGATAACGATTTGCACAACGGCGACATCATCGCGCTGACCAAGCAGCAATTCAAGCTCATTGGCTTGATCCTGAGCCGATTCTGAACCAGGGGCAATCGCTCCAATCGCGAGAACATTTGCATCACCCATCAATTCTGACAAGGTCGTGAATTCAGCACCACTCGATTTGAGTTCAGCATCGATCAGTAAGGCATTTTCGTTGAGTTGTGCCTCAGTATCTAAATTGGATTGTGAGAATCCAACTGGAAGCATGAGGAGGGTCATCAACACCAATGCAATGAGAATTGGTAGAGGCATTGGTGGATCGGCGTTGAATCCTTTGTAGGCGAAGCCGATGAAGCATGCGATCGTTGACAGACTTAGCCACAACCCTGCACTTGCAAATCCATCAGATTCTGCTTCAACCTCAAATCGAATAATACCAAAAGCGTGACAATCAGCATTCGGATTTCCACTCGTTGTTTTGACACAGATTTCGAGATTTGATGTTCCCTTTTGCAGCACTTCTTTGCCCGTCCAAATCCAAGCAGTTTCGTTGTTACCTAGACTTCTCTCCATTCGGATTCTTCCGATTGAACTCTCCATGACCATGTCTCGATCACGGTTGGTTTTCACATCGTCATCGAGTGGTCCACGCAGTACCCAACTGACAGCAGGGTCACCGTCGCCATCAATGAGAACGTCATTGACACCCCATGGAAGAATCGGCAAGAATTCAATGTGGGCTCTTCGAGAAGAATCAACCCGAATGCTTGCGGATGGTTCGTAGACCTTGCCTGTCATGATGATGCCACCTGCATTGGTCTCAAATCCGCCCCATTGCACGCGCGCAAGTGTTCCCTCACAGAAATGTTCAGCGCTCAACGAAACCGAGAATGTATCTCCAGCGCTGAGATCAATATCCATCATGACAATGTCGCCCGAAAAATTCTGAGGGTCATTTGATGCAATGGTATCGAGGGTGTGCGTAATGGATGATTCGTAGACCTGTGAACCACTGATACTAACCGACATCAATAATGTCGTAGAATCATCTCCGGGCGTCAGAGGAAAGGATGGATTCACACACTGAGTTGGTTGCGCAAAACCTGCTTGTGGAACCAAGTAGGCACTGAAGTATGTCGACATGTTGATTGTACCTCTCATCGAGTTCACAATCGGTTCGGAGGTCAGTGTGAAAATAGGGACAAGCCCCGAATTCGGGGGGACATCTGCGAATGCAAGCGTCGCATCAGGCCGTTCACGTTGCAAAACGGAGGTTTCAGCATCTTCTCCTTCAACGTAGAGCCTTTGTTCAAAATCCATCTCCCATTCAACGTACCCTGCTTCATAGGACACATTCTCAATGCCTTGAACAGTCGTAAGCGCTATCCCGGAGATGAACAACGTCATCAGCAGCAGGGCTATGACGTGGCGATGGCGCATGACACGCTGAGTGTGAACCAGTTCATGAACTCGGCGGCGATTTACATCGGTGTTCCCAAGTAGAGCCACATCAATGCCACACCTGCGATGATCGACAACGCATTGACTGAACCTTTGGTCAGGAAACCTCGATTTTCGAATACTGCCCCTAGAACACTGTCGATTTGGCATCCTAGGAATCCAAGTCCTGCAACGACTGCAGCAACGACGAGACTATCACTTACGGTCGTCGAAAACATGACAATGCTCGCAACGAGGGCACTTACACCGATGAGAATTCCACCGACAGTTGCAGCAAGTTGACCGTTCGGGGAGAAACCACCGTTCACACCTGCTTCGCATGGTTTGAGCGTCGTAATCATTCGAACGCGATTATCAAGGCATCCGATTTCACTCGCCCACGTATCGGAGGTAGCAACGGATACTGCAGCTGCGAACATCCACAATCCATGCTCCCAATCCTCGAAAAGAAATGCAAGCAAGGCTACCAAAGCCGGCATACCACCGTTCGCTGCAACATTGATCCATCCACGATGTCCATCCGTTGATTCGCTCAAACCGAGTTCAGTCTTCTCATCAAATCTCCATTTTGTTGCTAAGTGACTACTCAAGAGGAAACAAAGCAGCAACAAGAGCCATGTCCAATGGCCAAGACAACCGACAAAGAATCCCAGAGCTGCTGCTGCAACAATACCCTGCTTGTCGAGGATACGTGCTCGCAAGGAAGCAGCAACAAGTCCGAAAATGAGCACTGTTGTGATGACAATGTTTCCCGAAACAAAGCCACCTGAGGTGAAATCCATAACAAGGCCTCATGTGTGACCCCAAGTGATTGGTTTTGTTCTTTGCGTAAGGTCTGCCTCGCTAAGAGGCGTTTTTGAAATCAAGCACCCTCTTCCATAGCCGCGAGAAGAACAAACCTGCCGAGAACCCAGAGCAACGAAATGAGTACACCAATCCACGTTAATTCTACAAAGAGTCCAGCGAAGGGATCAAGGTTACCCGAAATGTAGGATACAAGAACCGAACTCCCATTCCAGAAAGCGTGACCGAACATTGCAATCCCTAACATGACTGGGAGAGAGGTGGGGAGTTGAAGGTTGGATGATTTTGAAAAGAACGATTGTTGGGTACGGAAGCCGATGTCTGTATGTGAATAGGTTGGATTGAGCGGGTTCACAAGGTTCCATTGTTTGACATCAGGTATCTGATTCGGCTGTCGGCGTTGCTCGAGGATGTGACCAATGGCATAACCGCTACAAGCCGTCCACATGGCATGACCAGGGATTGACCCAATTCCTCTGATAATTGAAGTAAGGCCGTACGAGAATGCCATGACCTCACCTGCAAAGAGGCTCAAAAGAATGTACTGAAGATTTTCAAGCAATGCAAAACCTAATCCTACTGTGAATCCAACCTGGAATCCTCGCTTTTTCGAATCGATTAAGCCTGCTAGCGAAAAGACAGCTAAAGCCTTGCAGAGTTCTTCTCCGACAGGAGCGGAGACGATGATGGTGATGTTTTCCACCAGTGTTGCCGATGCTTGTCCTCCGCTGAGAAAGAGAACGGCACCGGGTGTGATGAACGAATTGATGATGATGGCCGGAAATGTCGAAAGCATTCCAGCAATCAGCATCGCCTCCCCTTGTTGACGAGTTGTCGAAAGGTGAAATCGAGACGATGAAAAACTCCACCAGGCAAAGACAGGCGTTGAGAAACCAATCAACCAAGCAGGTATTGCTACAAACAAGGCGAGGAGAAGAAATCCAACATTGTTCGAATCGATCAACAGTGGTGCAAACGCTACCGATGAGACAATGACGCCTCCAAGAAACAGCATCCACAAATGTTTGGCTACAGGAACCCGTAGAGGGTGTCGAGAGCGTACGATAAATTGCCGAATTCGCGTTGGAATTGGTGTTTGCAGAATCTTTGAATTTGATAGGGAATGAACGTGGCTACCATCTGTGGTTGGCTCGGCGATGATGAGGTGCTCAAGTTTTGGTCTACGAATGTACAAAAGCAAGACCACCAAGGGTGCTGAACACAACGATCCTGCGATAATCAATGCACCATCCAACGGTCCAAAATCGCCATCGAGATCCCCATCAAGAAATCCTGCTGCAATGAGGACAACAAATTGTGCGAGCACCCAAAGCAGAATGACAATACCAAGCATACGGCCAACGCTCGACCACCTTGATTCGGATTGCAGGTGTGATGTCGATGACGTGATCGAGGCCTGCATGAATGATGAAAGGAACTGCACCTACATGAAGCATAGGGAGGAGTCCCGCTCAGTTCGCCCATCAGTCTTCACGGAAACAGCAGTCGGCTTCGAGCACTCATCATTGCGGGGTTGTCCCTCCACATTGCATTCCATAAGCGTTCGCTAACCTGTAAACAGTTCTTCAAGAAGGGGACGGCGTTGGTTCCAACATGAGCCTCGTGAACAAATTGTTCGCTCCTCGTATCGATCATCGTGGCATGTCGACGCCAAGTGAAGCCTCTCGTATCCTTTTGCTCATCACGATGCTGGGTACAGGATTGTGGTCTTGGTTTGCAACTGATGGCAATCTTGTTGTTTGGTTCTCGTTGACGTTGCTTGTCGCTACACCAATTCTCTCGATTGGATGGTATCTCCTTTCCTTGGTCGCAAAAAACCGTCGTGGCGAATTGCTCACACCCAAGGTTCAGAATGCTCTCGAAGCGAAGGGACGATGGCCACATCATTC
>JBMTJI010000009.1:0-70735 GCA_049438185.1 Candidatus Poseidoniaceae archaeon | reverse complement strand
AAAAAACAAGAGTGACCCTTGTGAGTCTGAACCCATCAAATGTTGAATCCATAATAATTGGATTGAATGACATCATCAAGCGATTGTCGTGGAAGCAAGACTGTACGTACTGCCCACAAATCGGTGAAGATTCGATAGGTTGCTGTCTTGTCGAGATAATCGACACCGCTTGAGCCGCCTGTTCCCATTCTTCGACCGATCATGCGCTCAACCATTCGTGCATGTGCATGACGGAACAAGAGCATGGATTGTTCGAGTTGAACGATGGTATCGATCAAGCGACGTGGCCATGAAAGAAGTGGTAGTTCTGGATAGGATTCGATAAACAGTAAGCCTGCTCGTGCTCGATGGGTTGCACCATCTGGCTTGAGGAAATCTCGTGCAGATGCAAGGTTAGCATCCATTCGAGGTTTGAGTGCTTCAGGACTGCCATGTCCAATTTTGACCATGTGCTCAATCACTTGATCTGAATGGGCTTTCATCGTGCTAAGGTGTGCATCAATGTATGCATCGATGATTGTTTGATCGTTCGCATCTGAAGGCACGGAACCGTTGATTGGCGTTCTGGATAACCAAGATGAAATCAAGTCAACTAATGTTGGTTCTATAGAAATTTTTTGGAGAGTTTCATAGGCTTCCTTGCTGATTTTTCCTTCTTCTGAAAGCTTCTTCATGTGTGCCATTGGATCCATGTCTGCAACTCTCGATTCTTGCTTGAGTCCTAGACGCATTTCCATGGCTCTCATTTGCCACGATTCAAAACCAGATGATGTTCCTAATCGATCACGGAACGCAAGGAAGCCTTGAGGGCTCAATGTTTCCATAACCTTCCATTGGTTCGCAAGAAGACGAAAGATTTCGATGACACGTTCCAAATGATGAACAATTTGTGGGAGATGTTTCTCATCAACCGATTCTTGCCCCATATACCCATGAACTGCATCGAGTTCTGCTCGTACTTGCTTGAACCACAGTTCGAACGCCTGATGTGTAATGATAAAGTGCATCTCATCGTTTGATGGTAGGGGACTATGCCCTTCTGGACCTGTTTGCAATTGAAGCAATTCATCAAGGCGAAGATACCCGGAATAGGTCATTCGATTCGCTGGTGAACCTGAACCTGCCATGAACCTTGATGGGGATTCGGCACTTGAACTCTTCACCCATTTTTGTCTCAATCAAGCCACACTATTGAGAAGTGAGGGATAACAGTCATAGAGTGCATACGAAACCCCTCGACATGGGCGTAGACCACTCAACACTCCTCTCTTGGCTTGCGGACTACGACAAGGACAACATCACAATCGGTGTTGTTGCCTCACATTCATCCCTTCAAATCCTTCATGGAGCACGCATGGAAGGCTTCCGAACCCTCGGTATTGCCGTTGGTGAGAATCGTCGACGGTTCTACAAAGCCTTCCCAGGAGCAGAACCAGATGAGTGGTTGATGCTCGAGGATTATCGAGAAATGCTCGATTATGCAGAATGGTTTCGAAGCAAGAACGTCATCATCGTACCGCATGGATCCCTGGTTGAATATCTTGGAAGCGAGAACTTCCGAAACTTGGAAGTTCCTACTTTTGGCAACCGTGGCATCCTCCGATGGGAGAGCAGTCGAGCAAAACAACGCGATTGGTTGATGGCTGGTGGATGTACGATGCCAAAGGTCCTTGAAGACCCACACGACATTGATGGGCCTGTGATTGTCAAGTATGCTGGTGCCAAAGGCGGCCGTGGATACTTCATCGCACGAGATTACCGTGATTTCCGTCGAAATGTCGACATTGAAGAAGAGTTTACGATTCAGGAATATGTCCTCGGTTGTCGCTACTACCTTCACTTCTTCTTTGATCCGCTTGCAACGGATGGATATCAAGTCCAAGGTCGTGGGAAATTTGCTGGTCAAAATCTCGGTCGACTCGAATTGCTTTCAATGGATCGGCGAGATGAGGCAAACGTTGACGAATTCTACAAGTTGGGTTCGCTCAGAGACCTACGTGAATCAGGTATGGAGCCATCGTTTGTTGTTACCGGAAACCAACCTGTTGTGATTCGTGAATCACTCCTTCCTCGAGCCTTTGAAATGGCGGAGGGAACCGTTGCAGCTTCCTTTGAGCTCGAAGATGCATCCCGTGGGATGATTGGACCATTCTGTTTGGAAACGATTGTAACGGATTCACTCGAATTCAAGGTGTTTGAAATCAGTGCACGGATTGTTGCAGGTTCCAATCCATTCGTTGGCGGTTCTCCTTACTCCGATATTAATGAGACACGAATGTCAACAGGTCGTCGAATCGCTCGAAGCGTTCGCAATGCACTGAAGAACGATCGTCTTGATGACATTCTTTCTTGACTTCAACCTAAGTCAGGTGCTGGCGGAACACCAGATCCGTCGTCTTCTGGCTCGTCATCGAGTTGACTTTCTATCTCATCAACAAGGTCGCCAAATTCGACTTGCTTCGGTGTTGCCTCATCAGCGAGGATTTGGTCAGCAGAAACTTCTCCCGATTCGGAACGTCGGATTTGCTCCTCCAAATTTCGCTTGATTTGTTCTCGCTCTTCCATGGTTGGAACGTTGAATGTGCAGACGAGTTGAATTTCTTCACCAAAGGTCAATTCACCAGTGTATTCCATGAGGTCACCATATGCGTTGGCAATAACTTGGAATTTGGTTGGATCCTTCGATCGTCGCTTCTTGTGCTTCTTGTAGTAGTGAACGAAGACTTGGTAGGTTCCTGCAGGAGCTTGCCCTTCAGGCCAGACAACGTTCTCAATTGGTTTACGAGAATCAGGTCGAACGTTGGCATCAACATCCAGTTCTCCGCCGCAGGCTGACTTTCGGTTTCCACCGTGAATACGCTCACCTGATGGACAAACGACGTGAAGGTCAAGATCGTTGTAGTTGTTCCACATCAATGAAACCTGAACGTCCGAAGACCGGGCACCTTCTCGCTCAAGACGTGCTCGAAGTTCCTCGAGTGCACGTGATGCCGCCTGGCGTCGCTCCAATGCATCTTTTTCTTGGGCTGCGCGAATTTCGGCAAGGCGTTGTTCCTCAGCAGCAGCAAGTTCTGCTTGTCGTGCAGCTTCTTCTGCATCACGCTCTGCTTGAGCTGCTGCATCACGTTCTGCAGCAAGTCGAGCCTCTTCGGCAGCCTTTTCTGCTTCCAGGCGCTCTTTTTCGGCTTGTTCTTCCTGCTCCTTCTTGAGTCGTTCTTGCTGTTCTGCGAGAGCTGCTTCCTCTTCCTCGAGTCGGCGGCGTTCTTCTTCTTCTTCTCGGCGAGCCCATTCTTCGTCACGCTGGCGACGACGTTCGAGCATTTCCTCCTCGCTCTCTTCATCATCGTCTTCTTCCTCAACTGGAGGTTCTGGTTCTACAACTGGTGGTTCTTCCTCCCAGAATGGTTCAGCAGGTTGTTCCTGCTCTTGTTGGATAAGTGAAATACTTCCACCGGAGAGATTTCGCCGACGTCGTTCTGCCTCAATCATGACCAGTTTACGTTCAAATTCGGAACGGGCGCTGGAAAAACTCGATCCCCTGACAGGTGCCTTCAAACCATCAGCAACCATGCCTTGACGTACCTCAAGAGCAGCATCGCGTCGAATGAGAATGAACCAGACTCCAAGAATAAAGCCTCCACCAAGGATGCTCAAAACGAGGATAGAACCCGTGTCCATGATTATCCGAATACGTACTGTGTCTTTTATCATTTGCTTGCCTGATTTCATGATTGACCTCATGCAAAGCATTGAATGTGTCAATCATCTCGTCATGGCATGAACAAGTCCGAACGACTTGAAACCCTCCTTCCAAATGGACGAGGTGTGTGGATACCAATCGACCACGGGATGTCGGATTATCCTTGTCAAGGCCTGGAAGATACTGAAGGCCTCATCCGTGATCTTGTTACTGCTGGCGTTGATGCAATTGTTGCACAAAAAGGAGTGGTCAGCCACTATGGCCATCTTTGTGAAGGGACGAAGACGAACATGGTCATTCACTTCTCAGCCTCAACGCGACACGGCGGGGCTGATTCCTCTCGCAAAGTTTCCGTCGGACAAGCATCTGAGGTTGAATCCAGAGGCGGCATAGCCGCTTCAGCTCAGGTCAATATTGGATCGGAGGGGGAGGCCGCTATGCTGGAAGCGCTCGGTGACTTAACCACTCAATGTCACCACCTTGGATTGCCTGTACTGGGTATGGTTTACGCACGTGGACCAAACCTCAACATCGAGGATGATGATGCAACCAAAGGCGTAGCTCATGCAGCAAGAGTTGCTTTTGAGATTGGTTGTGATGTCGGGAAAACAACCTGGACGGGTGATGAAGCCTCGTTCGCCCAGGTGACCGCTGCAGCTCCCATCCCATTGCTTGTGGCAGGCGGAGCAAAAACCAACACCTTCGAGATGCTTACCATGGTCAAGAAAGCCATGAACAATGGAGCTGCTGGTGTGTGCATGGGTCGTCAAGTCTTCGCTCATGAACAACCATCAGCCGTTGCAAAAGCGCTTGTCCTCATCGTCCATCATGACGCATCTGTTGAAGAGGCAATGGAGCAAGTCAGCTTGTGAGGGAGTTCGATGGAAGTTTGGCTTGATGCGCCCACTGACTCAGGACATGAAGGCATTGATGCCTTCTATACACGACAGAATGGTCACCATATTTCGTCCGAAGATGGTTTGCTGTACCGAAATGGCACAACCATTGGTGGTCACGTTCACATCGTCTCTGAAGCATCTCAAGCAGAAGCACGAAGTCTTGCAGGAAGCGTCGAATGGATTCTTTTGACCTTTGAAGATTGGTCGATGATTCCAATCGAAAACGTTCTCGCTGCTACGGAAGGAACACCAACGAAGGTTGCGGCTCAAATTACGAAGCCAATTGAAGCGCAGGGAGCAGGTTTCGCACTGGACATCGGCGTTGATGCCCTTTTGTGTACGGAAGCGTGTTTGGAGGCTGCTCTAATCGTCAAATCGCTTCGACTCGAGCAAGCACCGGCTATCGATTTAGTTGAAGCCGAGTTTGAAGATCGTGTCGAATTGAGCATGATGACAATCACAGAAATCCAAGAAGGACACGCTGGTGATCGAGTCTGCATTGATTTGTTAACGTTGCTGAATCAAGGTGAGGGGATTTTAGTTGGATCCACTGCGAAATCGTTTGTTCTCGTGCATGGGGAAACGATTCAATCGAAATACGTCCCTACGAGACCTTTTCGTGTCAATGCTGGAAGTGTTGATGCATACACATATCTCGCAGATGGGACAACGAAATATCTCAGTGAATTGAAATCAGGGGACGAAATTCGAATTTGCGATTCCAATGGAACGTCTAGACTTGCAATCATCGGTCGAATGAAAATCGAACGAAGGCCGTTCATTCTATTGAGGTTCAAAGACGAAAATGATAATGAAGGACATGTATTCATGCAACAAGCGGAGACGGTTCGCTTGCTTTTAGAAAATCGAAAGGCCCACTCGGTTACAAACCTCTGTGTGGGAGAGCGTATTTTTGGATGCTCATTTTCGACAACTCGACACGTTGGACAGAGCATCTCAGCACCGTCTGAGGAGCGTTAACGAATGGCGATTTTAGGTCAAGGAACCGCCCATGGTGCTTGTAGCCTCCTGCATGCAGCAGGCACAGGATATGGTGCAAGCATGGCACTTGACCTGCCGATTCTTGTTCGTGTACTCGACAAGAAGAGCAAGCGTGATGTTCACGACGATGACGGATTGCTTCCTCATGTTATGCAAGCATGGAAGGCGGCTGGCCATTCGCTTCCAATCGAAGAAGAAAACATGCACTGGGGTGTTCAATCGAAGATTCCTGCACGAGAAGGTTTGAAATCGTCATCGGCACTTTGTGTTGCAGCAGTTCGAGCTCTTTGTGATGCAACGGATACATCGCTCGAACTGCATGAGGTTGTTGCCATCGCAGTTGATGCACAACTTCGGGCAGAAATAACGCTCACTGGAAGCATCGATGATACATGGGCATGTGCATCTGGTGGTTGGAAACTCGTCAATGCCAATGAGCCAGATGTTGCTCAGGGTCTTTTGCTTGAGGGAGAAGGTCCAGCACGAGATGAATGGACGGTTCTTTTGGTCTCACGTGGTCCACGAGAAATACGACCAACGTTGGAAGACTTCCTTCCGCACCAACAGCAGTTCATTCAAGCCCTCAATGCAATACAAGAAGGAAATGAATTGGTTGCATTGACCCTCAATGGAAGAGGTGTCATCGGGGCAACAAAAGATCACAAAGCGCGAATTCTCGCCAACGATGCACTTGTCAATGGAGCACGTGCAGCAGGCCTCAGTGGTTCTGGAACAGCCATTGTCATCGTCATTCCAATGCAATTGGAAGGCGTGAAAAAACGTCTTCAATCATGGTATGAGAACAAACATCCAGAGTTCAATATCATTGAAACCAAATTCATGAATCCTAAGGAAAACGACTCTGAGGAGTAAGGCTCAAGTTCTTGAAGACATGGTGATTGGGCGTATTGAGTCCAATGAAGATGCGCCTAGGGGAAACCCTCTCAGTGACGCTGTTTGGCGAGAGTCATGGCCATTTGGTTGGTGCCTTATTGGAAGGGATGCCATCTGGTCTTCAAATTGATGAAGAACGCATCAAGGAACGTATGTTGGTGCGCAGGCCTGGAGGCCATTTTGCAAGCAAGCGCAATGAAGATGATAGCGTTGAATTGCTTTCAGGGGTGCACAAAGGGTTCACAACTGGACAACCGATTTTAATTCAAATTCGCAATAAAGATGCCCGAGAGAGTGATTACAGTTTCATTCCGAATCACCCAAGACCAGGACATCAGGATCTTCTCATGCACGTGCGTAGCGGAGGTTTTGCAGATTTGAGAGGAGGAGGTTCCTCATCTGCACGCTTAACCGCAGGCATTGTTGCGGCTGCAGCAATCGTAGAACCTCTTCTTGGAGATATAGAGATAGAAGCCCATGTCGGAGCCATTGGTTCCATTGAATCAGCACGCATTGACCAATGTCCTGATGAATGGGCGAACGAATTGTGCGAGCAACTACGATGCCGCGATCCACATGTTGTCGAGGCGATGAAAATAGAAATCGACACGGTCAGGAAAGGAAGAAATTCGATTGGAAGCCGTGTTGATGTTCTCGTGAAGCACCTACCAATCGGCCTTGGCGAGCCTTGGTTTGATGGACTTGAACCTGCTCTTGGCCGTGCATATCTTTCCATTCCTGCCGCACGAGGTGTTGCATTTGGACAAGGATTTCAAGCTGTACGCATGACAGGACTGGAACACAACAGTCCATGGGGAGGTTCGAAAGAGCATCCAATCCAGGAAGGTGAACAACCAGATGGAAGCATTGCAGGACTGACATCGGGTTCTGATTTGTTTGCCCAAATCGCATTCAAACCTCCTTCGAGCATTGCCCATGAGCAAACCACACTCGATCTCGAGGATGGAGAAAAGAAACCACTTGTCGTTAAAGGACGACATGACCCTGTTTTGGGTCCAAGAGCAGTCAGTGTCGCCCGAGCGATGACGACCTTGGTTTTGTGCGACCTTCTTCTTAGGAAACGTGATGCTTTGTGAATGGCCCAATTATTCACAAATTTGGAGGTTCATGTCTTCGTGAACCTGACGATATTGAGAAAATCGCTGAGGTCATTCGTGGTGAAGAGCAGGTTATCTTGGTCGTTTCTGCGCTATGGGGGACGACCGACCGATTGTATCGCGCTGCTAAGGATCCTCGATATGCAAGCCGATTGGTTCAGGATTTGTCAAAACAACACCTACGGTTCGCACCCGGTCTTGATTCCTCCAAGAATGCACACTTGTTCTCAATGGTTCTCCATAATCTGAAAGATGCCCTCAGGTCGTTAGCGCAACATCCTGATGATCAGTCCGCTTTGAACAACCTCCTTGCATCTGGAGAACGACTCAGTGCACTTGTTGTCGCTCACCGTTTGCAAGAATATGGCTATGATGCCTATCCTTTAGGTGCTGAAGACATAGGAATTACACTCGATGGGAATTATCAAGCCAATCATGTCGATTTGCAAGCATCTAGCACCAAGCTCGACCGCCAAACACTCCGCGGCACACCGGTCATCACAGGATGGTTTGGAGAAGGTCAAAACAAAGAAATCGCAATTCTTAGCCGAGGAGGTTCAGATCATTCAGCAACTGCGATTGCCAATCTCATCGAAGCAGAACGAGTCATCCTGTGGAAGGATGTTCCCGGCATCTACACACTCAATCCTCGATGGGGAATTCGTACTGAAACAATACCTTACCTCAACTATCAGGAAGCCATTGAATTGTCGCTCATGGACACACCGGTTCTTCATCCATCAACGATTGAGCCTCTCATCGAACCGAACATTCGGTTGGAGGTACGCCACCTTTACCACTCCAACGATGAAGATAAAACGGTCATTGGCCCTGAATTGCAAACAAAACAACTCAAAGCAGTTGGCTGCCTTCCAAACGTAATCAGCCTAGGGTTCTCACACCACCATGTCGATTCACATCAACGTGAATTGGTGAACATTCTTGGAGAATTGGCACAAAATGAGGTTCATTGGTGGGGTCTTGAGTCTCGATTAGGAGATTCTCGTCTCATTGTTTCTCAACACGATATGCATCGTGCTTCATCAATTTTCGAACGATTCAATATTGATGCAAATCACCACCAACATCTCGGTCTTCTCTCATTGATTGGTTGTACAGAAAGCGATGTTGATGCGATCAATACGCTGTTTGAATCGACTGAATTTGAGTTGACGTGGCTCCATCAGACAACTTCTGCAGCCAGAGTGGCCATCGATGGTGAAGATTTGAGTCACGCATTGCAACTGTTGTACAAGCTGATTCAAGATAAGAATCGCACCGCAGTCAAGCAATCTTGACTTCATTCATCGTTGCCTTCACGACGCTTCTGAATGTAGGTTGGCAGATCGAGAGCAAACAAGCCACCTACGACGAGGAAGACGAAAAGTGTCCCAAGGGCAACACCGTATACCGATCCGAGTTCGACCGATTCACTGAGACGTGTTGCCGTATCCTCTGAGAGAATGCCGACAATCCATGGAAGAATCGTGTTTGCTGAAAGAACCAGTGTTGCGAGGATGGTTGCAACAATTGGGTTAACAATCAACGAACGGTGGTACTTTCCAACGATTTTCTTTGGGTTCATGACGTAGACCTCGTTGGTACGAATGCTCGTATCGAGCATGGAATAACGGAGAACACCGTTTGAGAGTTCGAAATACATGATGAGAAGAACCGAGTAGATGACGACCAAGGAGGCAAGAATCGTTGGGCTATCTGCCAGTCCAAACAAGTCATTGACGCTTGTCTTCGAGGAAGCAAAACGCATGATGGCAAGAATGAACAGCACATAAGAGCCGAGCATGTAGCGTGCATCTCGCTGATACGCACCCCAGAATCCAAGGCCTGTCGCACCAGTAATGATGCCAATCTGGAACAACAAGGCAAGGTCTGCACTTCCTAGGAGCATGAACCAAATGGTTCCTTCAGGAGGGGAAATAATGTAGGTCAGCAGAGCAAGACCGACAAGAATGACATAAACACCAAGTTGCATGTTCTGGACGAATTTATCAGGCGGAAGGAATTTCATCTTTGGAACGATAGGTCCCCCAATCAGACTCTCAATGAACGAAGGCATTTCCAATTCTGGAATCGCATCCTTTGGAATTTCAGAGCCAATTCCAGCCTGTCCTGCAGCCTTCTTTCGGCTTGGAGCGGAAGATCGAACCACTTTGCCGTCGTACAAGTGAGCCGTATCTGAAGATGGTTTTCGCATTGTCATCGTCTCACCTCAGAATCCTCGTGCACCTGCAAGTGCGGTTGATAGAAGCATATCTGGCTCCCAATCCATGATATTGACACCAAGTCCACGGAGTTCACCAATCAGAACGTCTCGTTCTGTCTTCATGACCTCGTAACCGGTTCGATCGAGACGCTTTGCATCAAATTCAAACTCAAGCGATGAAGGTGAGAGAACGGTTACGTCAAAGTCACGTGCACGGAAATCTCTCAACGCATTCACAATGGTTGGATCATCTTCAAGATTGGAGAGGAAGATGATTGGGCTACCTTTGTTGATGTGCGGTAGGATACGGTTGACGACGACTTGCAACGGAATGTTACCACGAGCGACAGCTCCAGCAAGTTTCGTAAGAATGACGTACAATTGCTTCTTTCCAGTATCACGGTCAACACTCACAACTTCATCGCCGTACACGACAACACCAACAGAATCACGTCGACCAAGGAAGTACTTGGCAAGCGATGCTGCTGCACGAGTCGAGTAGACCAAGGCGTTACGACTGACGGGTCCTGTTTCGCTGACAGCTCTTGAATCAATGATGATGATCACATCGGAAACTGCATCACGCTCACGCTCGTTGACCATCAGTTTACCGGAACGTGCGTAAGCACTCCAGTTGATGGCACGGAACGAATCACCTTCGAAATACTCACGGAGTGAGTAAAACTCAGAACCTGGTCCTGGTTGACGGATGTTGACGGCTCCAGTGAAAATCTTTGGAACACGGGACTTGACGAAGGTCTCTTTGAGGTCTTCCATTTTCGGGAACACAAGGAAATCGTTGTAGACATGCATTTCTTTTTCCTTGTGAAACAGACCAAACGGGTCTTGGACTCGAACGGCAACAGGGCCGATGCTGTAGAATCCACGTAGTGGGCACTCAAGTGTGTACTCAATGTACGTCTCTCGTCGTGGGCCGAGTTCCATCAAAATGTAGTTGGAACCTTCCTTGATACGCATGACTTCGGGTACTCGATCTCGAACTTCGAGAATCTTCGCGAGCCCAGAATTATTCTGCATACGTAACGTTACAGTCAATTCACCATCCTCAAAGATGCGTGAACCAGAGAGTTTTCGCATGGCAAGGACACTACCTAAGGCAACACCTTCCTCACCCGTCCACTCTTCGGCTCGTCGGCCGCTGGAAGCAACGTCAGCATGACCACCAAACAAGGCAGCCCATGTCAGGAAAACAAAGATCACAACAGCAATTGTGACCAATTGAGAATTCCTGAGCGTCAGGCCAAGAAGATACATGGCAACGGCCATGCTTCCTAGCATTGCTGATTTGCGACTCCACATCCGAGAACACCTCTATTCAAGTATGATTCAACGGTATCAAACGGTCGGTACAGGCACTTCTCGTAGGATGCTTTGCATAACTTCGCCAGCCTCGAGACCCTTGATTTGGTGCTCAGGCTTGAGGATGATTCTGTGCGCAATTGCAAGTTCTGCAATCGACTTGACGTCATCAGGCGTTACAAAGTCACGACCACGCATAGCTGCTGCTGCACGAGAGGTCTTGAGCAATGCTTGGGAACCACGAGGCGAGGAACCGACGAGAACACGAGGATCCTCACGGGTTCGAGCGACGACTTCGACCATGTACATACGGATGGCTGGATCGACGTAGATGTCTTCACAAGCCTGTTGCATAGCGATAACACGCTGTGGGTCGGTGATAACATCAACATCGACAGCGTCCTTACCACGGCTGATACGTCGAGAGAGAATCTCATCTTCGTCAGCACGGTCTGGGTAACCGACACTCATCTTGAACATGAAACGGTCAAGTTGAGCTTCAGGAAGTGGATAGGTACCTTCTTGCTCGACAGGGTTCTGTGTTGCCATAACAATGAACGGAGCAGGGAGTTTGTGGGTAACGGTACCGATGGTCACTTGCTTCTCTTGCATAGCCTCAAGCAATGCAGCTTGGGTCTTTGGTGGAGCACGGTTAATCTCGTCAGCAAGAAGTAGGTTACAGAACAAAGGTCCTGGCTTGAACGTAAATTCACCCTTCTTTGCGTCGTAAATGTTGGTACCGGTAATGTCAGCTGGGAGCAAGTCAGGCGTGAATTGAACACGCTTGAAGTCACAACCGAGAGCGTCAGCAAACGTGTTGGTCATCAATGTCTTTGCCAATCCAGGATAATCTTCGAAGAGAAGGTTACCGTTGGAGAGAATATTGATGAGAACGTTGTCGATGACGTGGCTCTTACCGATAATGACTTTCTGAACCTCAGCGCTGATCGCTTGTGCGATGGCGCCAACGGCGGAAAGTCGCTCACGGACTTCTGGGGTGCTTTGGTGCTTCGGCTGTGCCGGAGCGGCCGGTGCTGCAGGAGCGGCAGGCGCTACTGGTGCTGCAGGTGCTGGTGCGGCTGGTGCCGCAGGCATTGGTGCTGCAGGTGCAGGTGGCGCTGGTGCCGCTGGCGCTGCTGGCGCTGGCGCGGGCGGGGCTGCTGGTGGTGCGGGGGGTTGCATGTCATTTTCCTCCTTTTTTCTTCAGTTTCCCCAACGACGAATCAGTGGGATAATATCCCGTAGTTCTTCGTTGGAATAAGATCTTGCTGAACTCACGAGTTCAACAAGGCGTGGGTCACGAACCATCTGCATAATTTCTGCAGGGGTTTTGCGAGCAAATTCGTCTCGCGTAAGGTCATTGAATTGCCGAACCTTCGAGAGGAAGGCCTCCCTAGTTCGGACTTGGTACAGTGAACTGTCAACTTTGTTTGGACGTTCGCGGAATCGTGTCAAATCGAAGACATGGCGCCAATTCTCTTTTTCTGGAACAACCATGATGGCGATAGCGAGGAGGGCAAACAGATTGAGAATGATCAACCACTTGAGATATGCATCACTCGTGAGAAGAACGACTGCTCCAATCGCTTCGGTAAACGGTTGTGTTGCAACACTTGAAACGTGGCGGCTTTCATCGAAAACGATGTTGAATTCGTCGGTATTTCGAGTGATTTGAAGCGAGAGTTCATCGTTGTCAAATTCCATCATGTCCCGAATCAACGCTCGGAAGTAGAGTTGGTTTCCAAGCCATGCGGTGTCTCCCTGTGCAGCGACGAGTCCGTCAGGATCGGTATCCCAGCACGTGTGCCCGTTCTCTTGGTAGAGATCTGAACCACATTGTTGCTTTCCAGTGAGGTCTGCGTCGCCAGCATCCCAGAGGTGATTGGCGAAGACAGAATGGTCGGAAACGAAGACGATGCTGCCCGTAACAGAGACTTCGCCGTTGTCTCCATCGGACTTTGTATCGTAAGCATCGATGTTCGGATAATCGATTCGTACAATCAGGTCTGTTTTCCCTGTCTTTGGATTTGCGACGTTGTTAATGTCGAATCCTGAACGAGCGACGAAAGCTTGGTCACTTGCTGATGCGAGGACACTTACCTCTCGGCTGTCATCTTCAACATCGAGAACTTGAATCGCAGTAGGCGAGTGGAAAAGAACCGGCATTCGGCAATTGTCTGTGGCACCAGATGAAACCTCGACTTCTGTACAAGGTGTTCGAAGCGAAGCCTCGTCCATCAGATCCAAGTCTTCACTCACAGAAGCAACAGACCAGAGCCGAGTTTCCTGTGGCGCCAATCGTCCGCCGGTTGCATCGGTGACCTCGTAGTACCACTTCGCATCCGAGACAGGTGCATCGAAGTATAGAACGCCGAATTCTTCTGCAACTCGCTTTGCGTTGGTTGAGTTTGCTGCGAGGATGACCTTGCCACCCTTTTCGGTGACAAAATCGTGAATGGCCTGTGCTTCTGCTGCATCGAATGGCTTCTCGGGTGCAGCGATGACCAGCATTGTTCGGTGTGGGTCTTGCCAGTCGTTGACAAGCATAGGCGTAGACATGGTGTTGTAAATCGAATACTTTTCACCCGATTTGCCATCATCACTCTCTCCAAGGGTGTCACGCATCTTGGAGAGTTGTTGGTATTGATAATCTCCATCTGCGTCACGAACGTAAGGAGAGAAGACCGTTTCTTTCGAAGAGGATGCCAGAACGATAAGGACGGTCGAGAGGAGAATCGAAACCACGAGGCCGACCATGAGTTTCTTTTCAACAGAGAGTTTCGTTTTCTCTGTTTCTGCCATATTTACACCTCATTTTGCGGCAAGCGCAGTATGTTCTTTTCTTCGGAACCTCGATACACACATAATGATTCTCCCTTGACGTTTAGAGAGGTTTTTATGACATCAGGTCAATTTTATTCACTCTAAATCAGTGGACATCGAGACGTTTTCGATGGAAGAGTGCAACGAATCCAAGCAAAATAATGAGCGTTTGTGCGCCCAATGTTGGGAGTGCCGAGGAACTGTCAGAATCCGACTCTGAATTTGATGAACTTGAGCCGGTATCTCCGGTGTTTGAATCTTGACTTCCACCTGATTCATCAACATCGATTGTCCATGAGACACTTCGCTCCAAACCATTACCTTCGGATGTTACGATCAAGACGACCTCACAGGTCTTTGTTGGATGGGCTGTTGAAGGAGCGATACGGAATTGAATCTCAGTTGGTTGATTGCCGCCAACACCTGTCGGTTGTATTTGCACATTCTCGCCTTCTTCAAGACCCTCGATTTCAAGAAGCGGGCAATTTCGTACGTCGGCTTCGATTTTACTCGCAGCATCGACGCTGTTGCCCATGTTGTTGAGCAGGAGCGTTTCTTCGATCCATGTTCCGGCATCAACAGAGCTCGCCACCAAAGACACCTCAGGCACGAGATTGTGATGTCGAGGTACGTTCAGATTCGCATCGATTTCCTTTGAAGTCCCAGGTGTGCCCGCAGTACTTTCTTCAGCAGTTACGACCAAGGTGATTTTTTCACTTGGCGAGTGACTGCGCACTTTATCCGCATCGGAAGTGCTCAATTCAATCGTGAACGTTTCGTTGGACTGAGAACCCACGGTGATGGATTCTTCATAGGTAGTATCAATGAAATCAACTTCGTTATCAAACTCCACCGTGATGGTAAGACTCAGATCATTGATTCTTGGATTATCAACAAAGAATACAAGTGTATCTTCGATTTTCCACTTTCCACCATCCAATGCAAGGTCATAACTTGGCTCAACTTCCGTATCCCATCCAAATTCCCATTCATTGTTGGCAGGAAATTGTGCTTGGTTGATTGGAAGCAGTGCAAAAAGCAGAACCGTCAACAACAACCAAGAGATTCGTCTCATGATTGATCACCAAGAATTTCTCGAAGACTTCGCTTCGCCAATACCCTGACCATCGATTTTCGGTACCTTGGAGGCAAGGCCGTGTTGTTGACAGGTTTGATTGATTTCATGATGGCTTCCGAGAGTTGAGGGATGGTTTCGCTTGAGAAGACACTTTCAAGCCCATCAATTTCGCTCTGATGCGAGCGTGGAATGGATTCCAAAGCAGTCGAAGCGACTCGAAGCGTCGATGCATCACCTGCAATCCAAGACGATGCAACCCCTGCTTCTGGGAAATCCCAGGATTCCCGAACGCGGAGTTTCTTGTACGAACCAGTCCTATTTTCAACGCCCTCGGGGAAGGTCACCTTAAGGATAAATTCGCCCTCTTGGAGCACGTTTCGTGTAATTCCATCAAGTTGGAAAAACGCTTCGACAGGGAGGTTTCGCTGACCGTTCGGACCGATGATGTGAATGGTGCCTTCAAGAACCATGAGCGATGGTGCGAGATCTCCTTGATAGGTCGCAACACAAAGGGTATTTTGGTTGGGGATTACACGGCAGTCTGAACCTGTGCCACAATCTTCCTTGTGACACCAATCGATTGAACGTCGCCAATCTTCACTTTGGTTGAACCAGAAACAACGGGTATCGAGACAAATGTTACCTCCAACGGTTGCATTGTTACGGATTAGGGACGATGCGATTTTACTCGCAGCGGATGCGATGAGAGGATGGACGTCTCTGCTCGTTGTCAACGCTCCCAATCGTGCCATAGCACCAATTTCATGCATTGAAATTGTATCAAGACCAGGGATGTTTGCCAGGGAAATAACGTGCGTTTTGACATTGATGTGCCATTTGTAATTTGGCAAAAGATCGGTTCCACCTGCAACCCAGTCAAAAGACTCATTGTTGGCAAGGAAGGTTGATGCCAATTCACAGGCTTCTTCAACCGTTTTAGGATGATGGAGATTGAATGGTGGCATCAACATCATTTCTCACCTCCCATTTGTCGTTGTTCTTTCTTCAACCAAGCCTTTCCTGCAAGACCAAGTTCAGCCAATTGCTCGGGAACAGGTTCAACAGCAGATCTCCAACCTTCGACTTGGTCTTCTAGAGGTTGGTCTGGGTCAAATCCGAACAGCACTCCGTTGACGTATGCGCTGGTGTCTTCACTGCGCTGACGTCTTCGGTCTCGCTCCTTATGTTCCGCTCCACGAGCAACCAATGTTTCTTGCAACGGGCTGTGCTCGAGACGAGGTGAGGGTAATTCCGTTTCATCGATTCCTCCCAGCGCCTTTGTCTTCGCCGAAATAGCCTTCCAGACCACATCTGGAGTGAGAGGTAACTCACGGATACGGACACCTATGGCATCATAGACAGCATTAACGACAGCAGGCAAGATGGGAAGAAGCGGGCCTTCTCCTGCTTCTTTTGCACCGAATGGTCCTTCTGGGTCAGAGGACTCAACGATAATTGGAGTTACGTGAGGCATTTCATGAACGGAGGGGATTTTGTATTCAAGCAGATTCGGGTTCTGCAAATGTCCTGTTCGCCCATAGACCATCTTTTCCGACAGTACCTGACCAAGACCCATGTGACAAGAACCGATGATTTGCCCTTCAACAGCCAGCGGGTTGAGTGCCTTTCCACAATCATGAGCAGCCCAAACATCGGTGCAGGAAACGAGTCCTGTTTCGACATCGACATCGACTTCTGCAACGTAGGCTGAGAATGAATATGCAGGAGCGAGTCCTGCTGCAGCACCCTTGTGTACACCTCCCATGGGCGGTGATCGATAAGCTCCGCTTGAGATCAGTGAACCTTTGTCCTCCTGTGCCTTGTGAAGTGCCTCGAGGTACGAAACACCGACTGCAGGGTCGTGTTTGTAGTAGATGCGTCGATCGTTGAGAACAAGAACATCGGGGTGATAACCCAGCATTTCCCATGCAGCGTTGAGAAGTTTCTCTCGAATGTCAAGTGCTGCACGAATCGCAGCATTGGCGTTCATGAAGGTGACGCGACTTGAATACGACCCGAGATCGACCGGACTCGTGTCACTCTCATGTGAACGAACATGGATCATTTCAATTGGTAGTGCGAGGACTTCTGAAACGACTTGAGCGACGGCTGTTGTCGAACCCTGGCCAATGTCAGCAGCACCAGTATGGACAGTGACACCCCCATCCATGTCGATTTGCATGTGCACCGTTGCATGTGGGAAACGGTTTGGATCCCAGTGAATGGGTAGCCCTGACCCCGAGATGAAGAAGCCACACCCGATTCCGATTCCCTTGCCAAGTGGCATTTGACGGAACTTTGAATCCCATTCGGAACCTTCCCGAACACGCTCAAGTGCTTCACGCATTCCATTTGAAGTGATTCTGAAACCTGAAATTGTGCGACTGTGTGGAGGAAGAAGATTAGCCAAACGAAGATCGATAGGGTCGACCTGCATTTGTTCAGCCATTTCATCCAGACCGACTTCAACAGCACAACGAGTATTCACCGCTCCGTGTCCACGCATGGCACCACTTGCCGGTTTGTTGGTCCAAACACGAGCCCCTGTGTAGTGGAAGGAACCAAGTTCGTAAGGTGCGGTTGCGAGAACACCGTTGTAATAGGAAGTAACGTGACCAAAGGAAGCAAATCCACCACCATCGATGAGAGCGTCGATATCAAAGCCAGAAATTCGAGCCTCATCGTCAGCGGTCATCTTCACTTCGATGTAACTTGGGTGCCGACCACGATTGATCCAGTACACTTCTTCTCGAGTGAAATTGATTCGAACCGGACGTCCTGCTTTTCGAGCGAGAATGGCTGCGCACATCTCGTGGGGGAATGGATCCGATTTACCACCAAAACCACCTCCAACAAACGTTCGAATCACGTTGATTTGGTGCATTGGAACCTCAAGAACGGTCGAGAGGGCTCGATGGGCGTAGTGTGGTACTTGTTGTGGCGTGTACAATTGAAGACGACCATTTGGATCCCAATGAGCAACGACAGCATGTGGCTCTGTGAATCCATGGTGGACACCTTCCATTCGCCACTTCCCGTGAGAAGAGGCCGTTGGATCCTCGACGAGGCTACGATCTCCAAATTCTTGGAACACACGCTTCTGAACGTTGGTTGTTCCAACGTGATATTTTCCACGCCAGTGAATCGGTTCATCCTGGTCTTCCAACCCTTTTCTTGGGTCAAAAACGGGTTCGAGGACTTCCCATTCGATTTCAAACAAGTTCAACGCTTCCATAGCTGTTGCTTCATCAACAGCAGCGACACACGCAACGAGATCGCCAACGTGCCGTACTTTCTCAACGGCCATGGCGTGCTCATCTTTCGTTACAGGCAATACACCGAATGTGTTTGGTGCGTCCGCTCCAGTGGCTACTGCAAGAACGCCCGGGAGTGCTTCAACTTTTGAAGTGTCAATGGATTTGATTTTGGCATAGTGATGAGGGGAACGGAGAATCTTGCCAATGATTTCATTTGGAAGGCGAACGTCATCACCGTACCATGCTTGCCCAGTCACTTTTGCGTGGGAATCGACCAAGGCTCTAGGCTTGCCAACCTCAGTGCCCGTTCGGTACCGGTCATGAATGTGTGATCCTGCTGGCTGAGGCTCCTTACCACCGACAGACTCAGGGATTGCGTCAAGATCACGAGGTGCCATCGTTGGCCGAGATCCTCCCGAACCAGGTGGTGGAAACTTCTGTTTACCAGCAACACGCTTTCCGTCCTTACGGATTTCACCCGAAGATGCCCCTGGTTGTTGACGGTATCCACCTGCCATGGGATCACCTCGCATGACCAGGCGGCATTGATGGTTCATCAGGCCCGTCTGGATGTGGATTTGGATGAGGGTCACTGGCAGGAGATGGAGCAGGTACATCACCTCGCTTGATTTCTGCGGCTGCTTCTATAGAATCAACAATTTGTTGATACCCAGTACATCGGCAAAGATTTCCTTCGATTGCACAAGCGATTTCATCTCGAGTTGGGTTTTGATTTTCGTTGAGGAGTGCTTCTGCACTCATGAGGAATCCTGGCGTGCAAAACCCACATTGAGAACCCCCGTGCGTAGCAAAACAGGTCTGAATTGGGGCGAGATGCGCCCCGTCTGCAAGTCCTTCAACCGTTGTGATTGCTTGACCTTCAACTTGGCCTGCCAAACATAGGCAAGAGAGTCGAGGTTCACCATCGATAAGGACTGCACAGCAACCACAGGTTCCCAGGTCACATCCTCTCTTGACCCCGAGCATACCAACTTCATCACGCAAGACATCGAGCAGGATAGCGTTTGATGGGGCAATCGCTTGTACCTCTTGCCCGTTAACTGTAGCCGACCAAATCGTCTTTGGTGCGGATGGAATCATGGTAACATGTTCTTTTCCGACCACATGACTCACCTAACTTAACCTTGAGAACGCCGTCTATGAATGTAAGGTATCACGCCTTTTCTTCCCAAAATGGGTTCTCGGAGAGATCCGAATCAACTGCATCGAGAATTTGAGCATCGAGATAGGTTTGCAGATTCTTACCTGCAAGCGTCCCTTCTTCTCGGTTTGAGATGGTCGAAATTAAGAGGAGTGCAATGAGGAAGATGACGATTCCACCAATGGAAACTCCGACGATTGTACCCGTCGAAAATCCGTCACTACCACTTGAAGAAACAGGTGCCGTGTTGTCATCCATTACCATGATTTCTGCTGTAACGAGCGGAGAGGCGGAAGTTGTCCCATCTTCGTACTGAATACCTCGCAAGGAAATCGTATGGTTGCCCATGATTTCGATGCCAGGAAGATGTTCGATTTGATGAATGATGTCGATGATCGATAACTCACCGGAAGCATCACCCGATTCGTAGGTGTGAATATTCGACCAATCGTCACGAAGGTGATTGCTTCTCCATTGCACTGTCTCCATGTTTTCACTCACGTCGAAGGCAATGCTATCACCACGCTCAAGGTGGATTCGGTTATCGAGTGTTGCCGGAGTCGAGATTGTGACACTGAGATTTGAGTTGAACACATAATCACGCTCAGCTGCCTCCAGCAAGGCATCGAGCGCACGGACTTCACCATGGCCGTAGACGTTGTTTTGCCTGTTCTTCGGAATCAAGTCCTCGGCACATGGCTCATTCGCACCCATGTAATGACATTGGCGGTATGTGGCGGTTTCTTGCATGATGTTTCGGATATCGAATGGGGAGAGGTCTGGATTCGCTTGCAGCATCAGTGCTGCGACGCCTGCCGCACCAGGTGTTGCCATACTTGTACCGCTGAATGCGACATAACCATCACCTGAGTTAGCAGCGACGGACATAACGTCGGATCCGACATAAGCAATGTTTGGTTTTATTCGACCCTCCTCTGTTGGGCCTTGGCTGCTGTAGATTGCAATGCTTGAATCCTTATCCAATGCTCCGACGGTAATTGCGTCTTCTGCGCTACCTGGCGTTCCAATTTGTGCCGAAATAGCACTGTTTCCTGCTGCAATAAACAAGGCAATGCCCGCACGAACCATCTCATTTGCGTAGCGATTCACACTGTCTTCTTCCGAAGACGTCCATTCGATTGCACCTGGTCCGCCGAGGCTCATTGATGCAGCACGAATATTGAATTCGTAGCGCTTCTCAACGGTCCATTCCATTCCAGCCATGACGGTTGCAAACGAACCGCTTCCACCTTCATCGAGAACCTTGACGCCAACGAGGGATGCTTGAGGAGCCATTCCTGGGTGGTCGTAGGTTGGGGCGCCGGTTCCTGCTGTGGTTCCTGCACAGTGAGACCCGTGACCTTGATCGTCGTAGGGGAAGACTTCAGTCCCGTTCGTCAAGCTTGGGTTGTTGACTGGGTCGTAAAATGCAATGACCTTTGGGTCGTAGGTTGTTGGGTCATCATCCTGATCATCAAGACTTGAGTGATTTCCATCAATACCCGTGTCGATGATGGCGACGGTTGTACCTGAACCGTCGTAACCAGTTTGAGCCCATGCCGTATCCACGCCGTGAAGAACTGCGGCATCCCCGTTGGCTACGGAGAGGATACCATCCAATTCAAGCATAACGACACCTGGAAGTTGAGAGGCTTCGAGAATGTATCCCACCGGTACACGACCAGCAAGGGCATCAATGCCCTTCAACGTCCACTGATGACGGTATTCAACCGTTTCTTCGAGCATTTGAATCTCTGCTTCACCTGGTGTGAATGAGAAGTCAATAATCAATGGAAGCGTCTTGTCGCCATCAAGGAAGAGCGGGTTCTTTTGGTGCACTTCGATCATATCTCCGATACCGTTTCCGTCTCGGTCGACCGTGGTCTCTACCCACCAGCCTTCTTCGTCAGAGTCAGAACTTGATTCAATAGGTACAGTAGCGAGAACTGTAGGCAAAACAAACATGCCAAGGCAAAGGATTGTTAGCATCAATTTTGGAGACTTTGCACCGCTCATGATAACCGCACGAAACACTATTGTTTGAACTCTTTCAATTGGAGTGTTATGAAATCGATTTAAAATGCTACTTTAGACTTAAATGCTGGGTGTTAACTTATATTGGTAATGATATGAAGATATATTGATTCAAATGCCTGCGCCACAGAGGAAACCAAAACAAATGGTCTCAATTGCAAACGATGCAATTTATGCAAATGAGGAGGAAGAAATACCATTCAAGCCCGTGATTGTTCGCGCCCCTGGTCAAACAAACGGCGATTCACTCGAACGTTTCACAGAAATCACGATGTTCGGTGTTGCGATGATCGCAATATGGACCGGATTACTTGGGATTGCCTTCGCTGAGAATACCGGTGAAGAAAAATTCGCATACCTCTTCGGCGGAGGGTTACTATCGGCTGGAATTGCCCTTTTCATGGTCGAATTGCAAGCGAAAAAGAATGATTTCCAACTGATGATTTCACAGAACTATCTTCTTGGCATGGCTTTCTTTTTCATGGCTGTTGGAACGCTTTGGGGTATTCGATATCTCGCAGGATATTTTACACTGTCTGAATTTGAGTTCGATGGGAGCAAATTCACAATTTTTGGTTCTGTCGATGGAGAGACTGGCGAATTTATTGCAAGTGCGAACTTAATCTATGCCCAGAGTCTTGGTGCCTTCGCCATGTGGCTCGCTCACCGCAAGATTCTCGATCGGTACAAAGGAGATACTTCCTTTGGCTGGGCTGTTGCGAGTTACATCCCACTCGGCTTGTTGCTTGTAGGCGTTGGAACATGGATTGAGTGGGCAGAGTACGAAGTATCCTATCCTCTTGGAACTGCAATCGTTGGATTGTGTGGACTTGCAATGTACAGCGCATTGATGTCCAACAAATCAATCAATTTCGCTGTCGTAAGTGTCGTTTCTGGTATCATTCCAATCATCTATGAACTCCTCAACACAGAAGCACCAGCAACAGGAAGAGGTGGCGCACTTTCTCTGTTGATTTTTATTATCATCATCCAAGGCTATTTGGCAGGGAATGAGCGATTAAAGCAAACCTTGGCTGAGAAAATGTCGTTCTTCGTAATTGGCGTTGTTGTTGTCGCTATGCTCATTGCAAGTTTGGAGAACTTCAACCTCATCATCGGCCCATTCAAACCTGCTGAATTAGGATCTCAAAACGCTGCAGCACTCCTAACGTTACCAGTAGCGCTCTGGATCACTGTCCTTTGCGCATACTTCCCCGCAACACACAGAAACAGAGTCCCGGCAATGCCGATTGGACTGGCCTTTTCATTGTGGACTCTTGATGGTGATGAAGCCATTATCCCCTGGGTCATCGCATTGTTCATGATTTCCTACATGCTATTCGCAGCTGAAGCCACACGAAAGTGGGTCGCGAATTTCACCATCTCGGCTCTATCGTTTTCTTATCTCTTCAGCGACCAAATCGGATATGGGGTAGACCAAGTTGAGATGGACATTGCTATCGCCATTGGTATTGTTGTCATCGCCGAAACGGCGCGGCGATTGGAAAAGATCTCAATATGGAACAGTGTCCAAACCGTCACATTCATCGCGCTCAGTTCAACTATTTTGGATTCCGAATACTGGTTTGTCACTTGGATCTTCGTAATTTATCTCCTCGCAATGGTCTATGAATCGATGCTTCGAGCTCGAGAAAAAGACGACATCGAACGTCGAAATTCAACGCTTGCTCTCATCACAGCCCTGATTGTGAGTACAGGATTGCTGCTGGCCGGCAAACTCGACATTCCAGACGCCTACCAAATTTCGGCTTTGAACGGAGTATCACTTGAATTTGTTTTGCTTGGGCTCATTGTCTACGCCCTATTCAATACCGTCCGTGATGTTGAGGTCGACATCGGACAATTGATGTCTTTGCTCGAGTTGAAAGCAGCTGGTGCGTACACCTACGATTCAGAAACGAATGCGTGGTACATCAAAGAAGTAGATGATTCAGAGGCGTTGACTGATAGCTCCATAGGTTCAATTGGACGAATCTCCTTGGCGTTCTCGCTTCTTGCAGTTACCATAGGTATCAGTATGCTCAACCCTGAGGTGTTGACTGGAGATGCATTCTATCTGGTTGGTTTGTATGCCATTCCGATTGGAATTGTCATGATGGAAATCAAATCAATGGATGTCATTTCCTCGCAAAGCAGAATGATTGCGGCCTTCATGCTGCTCATTGTTGCTGCTTCCTCCATTCCACTCATGTTCAATGTTGAACATTCAGATGGTTTGTTCAAGGCAGGCATCGTGTACGATCTCATCTTCCTCTCTGCACCGATTGGTGCGTTTGCCCTCATCAACAAGCGTGGTCTTGACAGAGATCACTTGAGTAGGCCTGCTGACCAAGTCATGCTCTGTGTGCTCTTAGTTATTGGAATGCTTGACCAATCAGGTGGTTTGCTGTTCCTCAGCATGTACGGGCTTGTCACCGTTACAGCCATTCAGTATCGCCATCATGGCGTTACAATGCTTGCCCCTCTGGCAACGGTATCTATGTACTGGACTATGGAGCACGGACTCGCTCACGCCTTCCTAGAGTCGTTCTTTGATGACTCCAGCGATATCACAGAGATTCGAATCCTTTGGTTTACACGAGTTACTGGTATGCTTGTAGCAGCGCACATGCTGATGCCACTTGCATGGAGCGTTCGAGACGTCCAAAGCAAGGAATATGTGGGCAATCCGTTCCCATGGTTCTTGCCAATGATTTGGTTCCTGTTCGCCATTTGGGCTGTTCTTCCATCAGCATCTTGGTTGCCATTGGTTGCTTGTATTTTCGGCATCGTCAATGCATGGGTGCGTGGTGACATCAACCTCATCCCACTTCTCTCAGTTGGAATCATCTTCTCGTTCATGATTGGTTTCGCTGATGGAGGCTACTTCACGGGCGATATCTTCGGATACTCAATGCTGTTCTCTGGCGCCATCATCTATGTTCTTTGGTTAGCAGAAGCGTATGGCATCATGGACATGAACGTCACAGATAAAGAACGATTAGCAGAACTTATGCCATACTCTCTGGATACACAACTACGATTTTTGGCGATTTCAACGCTTCTCCTTTCCTTTGATGTTGTCAATGGTCTAGGCATGCTTGCTGGTAGTGGATGGGCCACCTATGAAGCCATACAGAAAGGCGACAAAGTTTCGATTCTTTTCCTTCCACTCATCGATGGATTGACCGCAGCCAATCTCATCCACCAGTTTGAGGTTGGAACGGATTCCCTAAGAGAATTCCTCATCGGAGGCATATTCTTTGTCGAAGGTGCTGTCATGATTTACCTCTCCTCAAAGACGGATCGAATCTACGATTCCAAGATTTTCACATGGAAGGATGATGATGAATTCTTCAACTTCATCGAGTACATGGGCTTCTCTGGTGTTGTATCCGCTCTTACTGGTGTCATTTACGCCTTTGGGCAAGACCAGACAGAGATTGCTTTCTTCTTGACTGCAGCGATTCTGACTGCACTTGCAGTTACTGGCTTTGATGAAACGCAGGCGCAAGTTCGTTGGCGACGTGGACTCGGCGTGTTTGGTTCCGTTTTGACGATGATTTCGCTTTACATTTACCTTGATGGGGCAGATGATGTTCTCTTCAGAAGCCTGACACTTGTTATTACCGGATTGCTTGCTCTTGGTTACGGCTTCATGTACATGCAACGCCGATCGTTGTTCGACGTACAAGATGTTGTAATCCCTCAAGTCTTTGGAAATACGGTGGTTCCTCAACAACCGATTCCTGAAATTGAAGTCGTTGAGGAAGACGACGTTGAGGATGATGTTGACGAAGAAAACGACGATATTCAAGAACATGAAATCAAGACTGAAGCATCGTCCGTTGATGATATGGGCAGCACCAATGCTGATGAAATAGAACTCCTCGGTTTGGGTGAAGCACTCGAAGAAGAGTTGGATGAAATCATCAAGCCAATTGGTAAAGCCATGACCAACAACGTCGGTTACATCAAAACGATGGAAGGATTTGATGTCCGTCTACCAAAGGAATCGATTGAACAGATCACACGAACCATTGCTATGACACCGCATGAAGGTTTCAAGCCTGTCGTACGAGTCAACATGCTTGGACAAATCGTTCTCGACTTTGAGCCACTGTGATCATTCTTCTCTGAAGATGGCGCCTCGATCGGAGACAAGGGCTTCATTGGATGCTGTAGGGTAGACCCCCCAGTAAGCCTCACGTGCTTCCTGATTAATGTTCATGCATAGAACAACGTCTCCAGGGCGGTTGTCCATGGTTTGAGTTCCATTCAAATGCATCAGCATAGGTTCGATGTTCGACATGTTCACAACACCCCAACCAACCTGTGTACAGGGTGCAACCGGTGAAACAGGTGTTGTACCTGAAAATGGATCCCAAGTCGTAAACGATGGATACCATGCAGACAAGTTTAGTGCGTTACGAACCTCCGAATTACGAATGGTAAAGGATTCACCTTCACTGGTCGTACCATCAACGAGATATCCACTACGTTCTGTCGAAGCACCGGAGCCTACATCATTGAATTCTTCTCGAAGCTCTTGAAGAATGAAGGACAGAATTCCAGCCGTGCGGGGTGTTGCAAAGGACGTTCCTGACGTCTCATGATAGCCATCCGTATCATCGTGATTCGGCAATACCTGCGTCCAATCGGCTGCTATGTCTGGATAAGAACCACTCATGGTCTCCTTTTGGTCGTCCCCCTCCTCAGCGTATCCAGCAATACCAATCGACCAGGGTGGGCCAGCAGTTGCATCTTGAACGGCTGGAGAAGGTGTATTGTCAGCAGCACCTGTGTGAATCTTGTTGTTGACGACAACTGCTTCATAGGTTCCCGTCTCAATACCAGGCACTGGAAGAGAGCCGATTGCTCCAAATGATGTGGAAATGATGTCAACGAGTGGCTGATTTGAAGCAGCAAGAACGGCTTCTGTGGAGAAGCCCTCTACAAAGAAGATGACAGCGTCTGGATTCGCATCCAAGACGGCGCCAGTCACTGCTGTACCGTGACCGTCTGATGGGTCGTCAAGAATGTGAATATCCGTGCCTCCGTCAGGTGATGTCCCGATGATTTTCGTCCCATAGAAATACACAATATCGGATGTCGTGATGTTGTCCCAGCAGGATTCTTTGTCAGCCTCATAGCGGTCTTGCCATGAACCATCAAACGTTATGTCGCATGTTTTGGTCACGCCAAGCGATTCAAGCAACCAGTTTGGATAGACTTCATCCGTTCGAAAATGATCGTGATAGACATTGATGCCCGTATCAACAGGTGCTACGACGGAGTAATGCCTCCAATCCGTGTCGAGATTCGCTTCTCCTGCACTATTTTGCGAACCATTTTCATCATCCCAGGTGACCTGAAAAAACAACCAACCTCCTGCAAGAACAACCATGATGATTACAAGAGTCGACCAGATTTTTGTTGGACTAAACCAAATGAAAGCCTCAAAAGCGACGTCAGAGGCATCAACCATGCTTCTCCGGAATACTTCTCCGTCAAGAATGCTACGCCGACTTCAAGAACCCAATTCTCCTCGGTTCATTATGGACGACCCCAACAAACGCATGGTGTGGATTGACCTCGAAATGACGGGTTTGGATTTGGAACGTGAAAGCATTATTGAAATTGCGACTATCATCACTGATTCTGAACTCAACATCATTGCAGAGGGGCCGAATCTTGCTATTTCTGTCTCTGAAGAATTGATTGAAGGCATGGATGATTGGAACACAAGGCATCACTTCGGTAGTGGATTAATCGACCGAGTTCGAAACAACTCCGTCAGTCTTGAAGAAGCCGAACGTCAAACACTTGATTTCATCAAAGAACACGTTCCGAAAAATACTGCACCACTCTGTGGCAACTCGGTATGGAACGATCGTCAATTCCTCGTCAAAGAGATGCCAAGTGTCACGGAATACCTGCATTACAGAATGGTCGATGTTTCAACGATCAAGGAATTAGCTCGGCGATGGTACCCCGAATTGCCAAAATTCGAAAAGAAGGCAACACATCTTGCGCTCGATGACATCCGCGAATCTGTGTTTGAATTGGTTCACTTCCGAGAATTAATCTTCACCGACCGTCAATAACGAACCCTTTCCATCGTCGCATGTAGTCCACAAACGTTGGGCTGAGGTCAACTGAGAGTAACTCATCTGGAGAGAACGGAGGGCGCTTGGGATTGTATGTCATCTCGTTGACACGTCGAGCCCAATCCGGATGTGGCAGTGCGACTCGAGCCACGCCGACCGCTTGTGCACCCTGGTCAAGAACAAACTGAGCGTCTTCTGCATTCCAAACCGAACCGGTCGATACGATTGGAATTGAATCAGAATAGACCGAACAGATCTCTTCGGTGATTGTTCGACCGTTCTTTTGCTTCTCAAAAACATCCCAACATGAGATGTGTAGTGCATCAATTTCCTCTTCAATCAGTAGTTCAATGACGTGCTTCGTATCTTCAAGTGTGATCCCAATCTCCTCGGATACTGGAGAAAGACGTACCATAATGGCAAATTCGCTCTGTACGACCTCTCGAATACCACGAATAATACGCAGAAGGAAGGTACTGCGTTGTTCGACATTACCTCCAAACGCATCGCTGCGTCGATTGGTGTTGGAACCAAGAAACTGAGCAATAAGGTAACCATGCGCACCGTGGAGTTCAACACCGTCAAACCCCGCTTGTTCACAGCGTTGTGCGGCTTTTATGAAGCAGGAAATGGTCTCTTCAACCTCGCTTTTGGAAAGACTTCTCGAAGAACCTTCACTTTCGGAAATGAAATTCACGCTTGCTGAAGAGGCTTGCTGACCTGTAATCGAAGAAGGTGCACGCATACCTCCATGGAAAATCTGAGCAAACGATTTCGAACCATGTTGTTTCAACTGTGTTGCAAGTGAAGTCAATCCTGCAAGATGGTGATCGCCCCAAACTCCGAACTCACCTTCCCATCCTTGGCCAGATTCTTGCACATGTGACGCTGCAGTTGTTATTAGCCCAAATCCACCCTCAGCACGACGTACCAAAAATCGCATCTCTTCATCTGAAAGCGTTCCATCTGCATGACTCTGTTTGTTGGTCATTGCTGCAAGAACACAACGATTCGGAATGACCAAACCGTTTCGCATCTCCCAAGACTCATCCATCGATGGCATAGGATGGCCTCACTGATCTCGCCAATTTGGGGCATGAACATCAGCATCTTTGTGCATCGATAGAATCTCCGCGATGACGGCGATTGCGATCTCTTCAGGCGATTCAGCACCGATGTTCAAGCCGATAGGGCATCGAACGTGGTCAAGGGTTGAAGACTGGATTCCAACATCGATGCACGACTCTGTGAACGATTTCCATTTCGAACGACTACCGATGGCTCCAATTCGAGGAAAGTCCTTGCCATCGGGCGAAACATCCGCACCTTCAGCAAGGTGCAACAACCGTTGAAGACGTTCAAGATCTTCAGAATAATCATGTCCAAGCAAAAGGATATCCGAAAATCGTGTGAGTGATTCAAACGTTTCACCAGAAAAGAACCCTTCAACGGTTGAATGGGAGCGTTCAATTGCTTCGGGGTAGAGTTCACTTGTTGTGAACGCTTCACGTGTGTCTTGAACAGAATAATTCCACCCTTTTTTTGGCAACAGTTTGGTAATGGCTTCTGAACAATGCCCTCCTCCCATCAACAAAATATGAGGCATCGGTAACATCAACTCCAGCGAAATGGTGACTTGTCCACCACAAAGTGAGTCGAGTGGTTGTACTTCATAGCCCTTCGCCCCTTTGTTGAGGCCAAAGGTGTGCACCTCAGATGTTGATTTGGATTCTTGAAGTAATTCTTTGCAACGGTTGAGAATTCGGTGCTCGAGACCAGCTCCACCGACTGTACCTACCCACTCCTGATGTCGATTCATGGCCAATCTAGCACCGGCTTTCCCGGGTACACTTCCCTTTGTTCCGACAACTGAAGCAAGGACGACTGGTGAATTGTGTTGCAATTGTTCCAACACCCATGCCAGAACCCTTGCCGTCATGACAACGCCTCGGAGAACATACACATACGATTTGCCTAGAACCAATCCCCGTTCGAAGCGGCGAGGAGATCGGCCAAGTCTTCTTTCGTGTCGATGTTCAGATGGAGCCATTCAAAATCAACTGGCATGGACTGTCGATGAATCAAAGAAGAAAGAGGAGCATCGGCTACCGAGAGGTAAACTGCATTGATATCATCGCCAACAATCAGTAATGGATGACCGCCACGGTTGTTCCAAGTAGGGCAAGAACTCGTTTCCAATTGAAGAAGTTCGTTGACAATTTCAATGCTCCAACCTGGCCGGTCAACAGGTACCACAAGCACCTTCTTTGGTAACCTGCCGTTGCGTTCGAGAATGCTTGCAAGCCCACATTGAACTGAACCCGTACGGCCTTTCTCCGGGTCTGGGTTGAGCACAATGTGGCCAGAAGGGCATAGCAGCATCACGTCGGCCAGAAGGTCGATGTTGGTGACGATGGTCACCTCAACATTACCTTGTTGATGCAGTCTCTTGACAAGGTGTTCAATCAGTGTCTTCCCATTCACATCGACGAGTGCTTTGGGTTGACCGAGGCGAGAGGATCGTCCTGCTGCCAAGATGATTACGTCAACTGCCCCCATACAACGGCGATGAATGGAATGAAATTGAGAATTTCGGTTCATAAACGGTGGAAAAGAGAATGAACCATGTCGATGGAATCTGACCTGAATCCGCATGAGAAATCCATGCAATTTCTTCGTGAGGTTTGCAACATCGATGGTATTGAATTGCTTGATTCAAATTCAATTTACAAGATTCTTGTGCGAGTTCGTGGCCGTTCTGGAAGGCACTATGAGGTTGAAGCTTCTCGTCCAATCGGGTTGTTTCTTCAGACGCCTTGGACGACTGAGGTCACAGGAGCTGCTTGGAAACGAGATTTTGATTCCAAAAACTCACGAGGGTATACAGCCAAATTATGCCTCAATATTCATGAAAATAAAGAGCATCTACCCATTGGTGATCGTCTTGCATCCCTGGCACTAAGCCTGCATAACGACATTAAGTTGGCCATGGAGATTCCACTCGTTGCACAATTCATTGTTTGCCCTCGTGAAGAATTGTATCACGTCTTTACCTTCCAAGAAGAACTGGTGGTCACACAGGATATGATCGATGAATCAGCCCTCGAAGGCAATCCGCAACATGTACTGGACTACATGGAAGAAGATCGTGAGGTTGAATTTATCGATTTTCTTCCAGACTTTTGGCATTTTGATGGTGATGACGAACCATTTGATTTGGATTCGATTCAAACCAACTGGTTGCAGGACATATCTGATGATATTATGCAGCGGTTCGATTGAATCTATTCAACTCAAAGATTCTTCGTGATTTCTCGTCCGATAATCATGCGTTGGACTTGACTGCTTCCTTCGTAAATTTGCATCACTTTTGCACCACGCATAAGTCGAGCAACTGGATACTCTTCTGAATATCCATATCCGCCGTACACTTGGACTGCGTCGGTTGAAACTTGCATTGCAGTATCAGCTGCGAATCGCTTCGCATGTGCTGCTGATTCTGTGTTTTTGATCCCAGCATCCGCATCAGCCGCAGACTTCCATGTGAGCATTCGACTTGCCTCGATGTTGGTCTTCATATCAGCCAGCATGAATTGAATCGCTTGGTGCTTATGCAACGGTTTGCCAAAGGTTTGGCGCTCATTGCTGTATTGAAGTGCATGCTCGTAAGCTGCTCGTGCAAGTCCAGTTGCATGGGCTGCAATGTTCGGCCGACTCAAATCAAATGCACTCATTGCATTCATCCATCCACCCGATTCGCTTTCGCCGACCAATTGGTTGGCAGGAACTCGTACATTGTTGAACGTAATGCTACGTGTATCACTGCATCGTTGACCCATGTTAGTTTCCTTTTTTCCTAGAGAAAGTCCATCTGCGTTTGATTCAACGATGAATCCTGACATACCTCGATATCCAGCATCAAGATCAGTTTTGGCAAGAACGAAGAAGAAATCGGCGTACCCTGCACCAGTGATCCACATCTTTGAGCCATTGATAACATACTCATCCCCGTCACGAACTGCCGTTGTTTGGATCGCTGCGACATCCGATCCTGCACCAGGCTCAGTAACGGCATAGGATGCGAGAGCGCCTTCTTCTGCAACTTTACGCAACCAGATGTTCTTTTGTGCCTCAGTTGCTCCTGTGATGATTGGAGCGCAGGCCAATGCCGTTGCATACGCAGCCGTAGCAAACCCTGGATCGCCCCAAGCGAGTTCTTCATTGACGAGGACTTCTTCCATGCAACCAAGTCCTGGGCCACCATATTCCTCAGGAATATGAAGATTGAGAAGACCCATTTCATGTGCGAGTTGAATGGTCTCTTTGGGATAGATGGATTCTTCGTCCCAGTGCTCGGCATGTGGACGTATTTCGTCACGAGCAAACTCCTGTGCAAGTTCGCGCAACATCTCTTGCATTTCGTCCAATTGGAAGTCGACCATGAACTGCCCAGTTGATGGTCGGACATAAGTCTTGATTTTGAGTCAACTCAGCGATTCAATTGCAAAACGACCAAGAAAGCAATGTAAAACAAGACCAAACACGTCCCTTCCCATCGCTCAAAACGATACGTTCGACGCATGAAAAAGAGTGCAAGGAGGACACCGAGAACGGTTGCCGGAGCGATGATATCCATCGTCAAACCGTTGTCAGCGGATGAAATGGACAATGGATGAATCATCGAAGCGATTCCTACAGAGAGGAGCGGATCTGTGATGTTTGAACCAATCAACGTTCCAATCGCAACACCTTTGCTTCGCTTTGCAGCCATTAGTGCAATGGTAAGTTCAGGTAGCGAAGTGCCAATTCCCGATACAGTTGTTCCAACGACTGAGTGAGGCACATGCAATTTTAGGGCTAAATCATAGGCTTGCTCAACCAAGATATTGGCAGCATAGACCGCAAAGGCAAGGCCAACGAAGATCATCAGCATGTAAGCAGCGGAACTCCAATTCGAACCACGAATCTCGTACTCTCCCGCATCCTCTACCTCTTCTTGGCGAATGGCTTCACGTTTCATCAACAACCAGACAATGTAGGCAATGTAGAGAGAGGCCAAAATCGCTCCTTCCCATCGCTCAAGCGTATTGTTTGTCCAGACAAAGAATAGAAGAAGAACCACTGCCAGAAGCATGATGACACCATCACGATTCAACCACGATGGACGGACTTTGACAGATCGTGTCATAACAACGATTCCCAAGATGAGCGTGATTTGAACCAAGACTGAGCCAAGAATACTGCCAATAGCAAAATCTGCTGCGCCAGCCTTTCCTTGGCTCGCTTCATACGCAGCGCTTCCTGAAACGAGAATTTCGGGAAGGGATGTTCCGATTGAAACGATGGTTAATCCAATGACGATTTCTGCGATTCCAGCCCTACGTGCAAGACCCTTTGCACCCTCGATGAAAAAGTCCGCACTGGTGATGAGTAAGCCGAGCGAAAGGAGAAGAATGATACTGACAACGAGCATTGAATTGGATTGCCCAATGTATTTCATCAAGACGATTGCAAGAAACAATGCTCCAGTAATGAGCATGGCATTGAAGTGGATGAGTTGGGGTATTCCCATCAACTCATCCTTCTGCTCCATAAACTCCCCATGGGTTATGGGTTTTGATGCTTCTGTCAAGAGGATGGGGTAAGATGATGTTCTGCATTGATTTCGTTGGAACGATGTGGAAGCGTGGAAGCATCGAAGCATGCGGCACCTTCAGCATGGTTTTTGTCGGATGTGGAAGCGTTGCCTTAGAACGTTCATCGCTTGAAATTTCGATTGCTTTTGGAGCAATTGTAGCCTTGGTTATCATCGCCATTGGTCGCTGGAGTGGTGCTCACATCAATCCTGCAGTTTCGATTGCTTTCTGGTTCAGAGGCAACCTATCCAGCGAGGATACAATTGCCCATGTTGTTGGTCAACTAGCAGGCGCATTGTGTGCAGGTTTCATCTTGAATGGTGCTGGGCCAACTGTACGAAATACTTCTTGGATCAACCTGATTGGGATTGAAATCCTCATCACGTTCTTGCTTATGGCCTCAATTCTTTGGATCATCCGACAAACCGAGCAATGGATTCCAATTGCTGTCGTTGTCGGAGCAACTGTTGCCATCCTTGCTTTTGTTTTTGGGAAATATACAGGGGCAAGTATGAATCCAGCTCGCACCTTCGGCCCCAATCTCGTTTCAGGTGATGTTTTGATCATTCCAGTTTACTTCATCTGCACGATTCTTGGAGCCTGGTTGGCTGTGCTTGCTGAACGATTTATTCCATCAACTTCTGAATAACACGGGTCACGTGATCAACAGAAGGAATCGTGTGGTTTTCCAATGGTGGTGAAAACGGCACAGGTGTATCGATAGCACCAATCACGATGGGTTGCGTTTCAAGTTGGTAGAAGGTTGACTCAAGAATCCGTGATTGGATGGTATGGCCTAAACCACCATGCCATTGTCCTTCTTGCAAGACCACTAGTCGACCTGTTTTCTGAACGGATGCGATACAGGATTCTGCATCAAATGGCAAGAGGGTGCGTAGATCAATGATTTCGACATCAACCCCTTTCTCGGAGAGAAGCTCAGACGCTTCGGCAGCAATGTGAACCATGGCGCCCCATGTGACAATGGTCACGTCATCACCTTCTCGCACAATCGATGCCTTCCCAACAGCGTGACGTTTTCCTTGTTCAATCGATGTATGAACAGATTCAGTGTCAACCTTCTGATTGATGTTCTGACCCCAACCGGTCTTTCCTCCACGCAAGCCATAGAGTCCAATGTGTTCAAGGAACAATACAGGGTCATTGAGATGTGCAGCCTCAACCAATAAATCGTAAGCATCTTGTGGCGTTCCAGGGGCGAGGACAACCAAACCCGGGTCGTTCGCAAACCAGGATTCGATCATATTTGCGTGGAAAGGGCCTGAACGCGTTCGAGCACCGAGAGGAATTCGAATCGTCATTGGGCAATCAGCACCCCAGCGCCATCGTAACATTGCTGCATTGTTCACAAGAGCATTGAATCCCAACGCTGCAAAACCTCCGAATTGGATTTCAACCATCGGGCGCATTCCAGATAACGCAGTGCCGACTCCAGCATGAACGATGATGGCTTCACACAACGGCATATCCACCAATTTTTCCTGATGACCGGCGTTCTTCAGAGCCATATTCATTCCAAAGGCACCTGCAACTTCCATATCTTCACCAATGAAGACGCAATCTTCGCCGTATGTATTCGCGATATCAACCATGGCCTGCTGAATTGCTCGGGCATACGTCCAACCCCCTGATTCGACATAGTCGAGTGGTTGATGTGATGCCAAGGATTGAACATCGGAAATATTTCCAATTGCATCAAGGTGATCCTGATGCGTTCGTGCATCATGAAGAGTTGTTACACCCTTTGTGACCGTTTTTGGTTCAGGCCATGCCATTGCTTCGACGACTTCTCGTGCTTCATCAACACGCTGTTGTTCCTCAGATTCCATGTCAAGAAGATCTTGTTCACTGATGCCGAGGGTCAACAACAATTCACGGTGGGATGGAATTGGATCTTTGTTCGCCCAATATTCAAGCAAATCGCGGTCAACGTATCCCGGAGGCGTTCCCGTCTCTGAACCAAGGTAGAGGTCATCATGATGATGGGCGTGACCGCACCCTCGCATGGTTTCAACATGAACCATCGTTGCACCTCCTCCTTCAAGACTAAATTCACGAGCAGTTGCCACACTTGCGTGCCATGCTGCTGGGTCTGAGCCATCGATCGTCCAAGCGGGGAATCCCATGGCAACGGCTTTGTCAGCCCACAGTTCAACTCCGGACTGATGAGCAGGAGGCGTATCCAGGGCAATCTGATTGTTTTGGAGAATGTAGCAGATTGGCAACCCTCGTGCTCCTGCAAGATTGATGGCTTCCCAATATTCTCCTGAGGATGATGCTCCTTCTCCAATACAAGCCACATGGAATCGACCAAGCGATTGTTTCCATCCGGCAAAAGCAAGACCCGTCATGGTCGCACTTGCGATTGGAAGCGGTGCAGTTGGTGGAAGCACCCCGACGTGCCAAGCACCGATGTGGAGATCTCGTCCTCCTGCTCCCTCGTGACCACCGTTTTGATTCGAACCAGCCTTGCCCATCTGAGCAGCCATAACGTCGACAACCGTATCGCCCATAGCAAGGGCAAGTCCTACGTCACGAATCATTGGGGCGACCAAATCTCCATCGTATCCATTTCCGGGAGTATGGGATTTGTCTGGTTGATCCGTTCGGTTCAATGCTGTTGCAACAGCAACGACACCCTCCTGCCAAGTTGAACGAAATCCTTTGCCTCCAAATCTTGACCCATCCGGTGTTTCCATTCCAGAGAAGAAGACTTCCTTGAGATGGGCATCCATAGCTCGTGTACGAGTCATCATGCGTTGCCATTCCAGGCGATGTTCCATCGACGTCGACATGTAGTGAGCAAGACGCCTCAAGCACAAACGCAAGTCGATAATGAGGTGCTGCATTCGACGTTGAAGATGTTCCTCAATGGTTCTTCGCGGCATGACCTCTTGGTCGAGAATGGGTGAAATTTTGTGCGTGTTTTGCGCCTCAAAGCCGCGCCTGAAAGCATCAACAAATCGTTCACTGAAGGCATGCCATGAATCACCATCAAAGGAATGTTGACCGTCCAGGTTCAGATGATCCCAAATGTTTGCAGCAAGGAAAACATGCCCTTCGTGTCGCTCTGAAAAAAACCGCATTACTTCGGCTCGTGCTGCATCAATGAGAAGTGGTTGTGTGAAGGTCAATGCTTCACTCGGCGTCCAATCAGCACCGTGAATGACTGGTTGTGCACCCTGTGTCATGACCCCGCCCCGTGTTTGCGAAGGGACACCTTGTTTCAAGGCTATGGATTCATGGATTTGGTGAAACGCCTTACTCTTCTTCACCGATTGCTTCTTTGAGAACTCGGATTGAGGTTCGTGTGACTATCACAGTTGCAAGGACTGTTGCAACGACTCCGAGGAGTAAAAGGAAGAGGCCACCGCTCGTTTGTGTCAATCCATTCATACCTGATTGACTCAAAGCAATTGAACCGAGAGCATGTCCATAATAGGCATAAATCAGGCAGTAAATCAGACTTGAAACATTTGAGAGCAGGAACACTCGAAGCGAAACAGGCGTTGCTGACATAATGTAATTGAGCCATTCATCGGGAAGGATGGGGGAAAGACGAACCAAAACCGAGATTCGCATCGCATCTTCGCCCAATGCTGCTTCAATGTTGAGCATGCGTTGATCGTTTTGAATCGCTTCTTGAATCGAATCACGGAACAACCACCTTCCTAAGACAAAGGCGACAAGACCCCCGACCATTGATGCAATAAAATTCACAACTACGGCAATCCAGAAGGGAAAAATGGCTCCTGCGCCAACTTTGACAAATGGAGTGGGCAGGAGAAGAACAATCGCAAGAGAGAGCGCAATCGTGAACAACACTGGCGACCAAATTCCGAAGCCTTTGAACCAATCAATGATGTTCACAGCATCCTGGAACAAGAGATAGCCTGCGAAAGCACACAAGACCAAAGCGGCAACGCCGAATAAGGCTCTCCACTGGTAGAGTCGCACCTTTTGTTGTTTCATTTGCTGAAGATTTTGCTTACCATCGGTGAGACGAAGTTCAGACGGCTTGGGAAGTTGGGACACCGAAGGCCGAGGAATTTTCTTCACTGGGTTCACTCCTCTTCCGATTCCGGTAATGAAGAAAGAACATCCCCAAGCATTTCGGTTGCATCCTCAATTCTGGTCATGAGTGTGATGTCGGCAACGGCTCCTGGACGCCCCAAATCCCACATCAATTCGTGCACCATTTCTGTTGTTAACCGAGTCATTCGCAAGACCTGAGGGTCGATTCTGTCCATATCGTCATCAGGTAGAAGTGCGATTTGTTCTGGAACCTCATCCAAAATCTCATCCATTTTTGATTCAATTTCATCGGCGATGTTCGCTGCTTGTTGTTCCAAAATGGATTCCATTCCACCTGAGGAGACAGGTGCAGGTTGTTCGTTCAGATTCCCAAGCGACTTCTTCTTCTTCAGGTCTTCAAACGATGGGCCCGCTGCCTCACCTGAGGCATCACCCTCCTGTACCAAACGATTGAGTGCGACCCGTAGAAGGTTCGAAAGATCCGTTGCTTCGAGATCCAAATCAACATCCATTCCTTCCTCACCCATTTGAGAGAGAATCTCGTTGATGAAGGACTCATTGATTCGGTCTGGCCCAACCAGCCCTTTGAGCATGGGAAGCGCCCATCCACCTCCACCAGCCATAACTGCGACATCAAACGATCCACCTCCAGTATCGAGCGTAACATCTGCTGGAGGAGGGACGAATTGTTTACGACTGTGCTTCCACAATTGATCGATGAGAACTTTCATGTCCACTGGTTTTCCAATCACTTCGTGAATGCCCGCTTTAGCAGCGATCAACATGAAATCAGGTGTTGTTGAACGGGACAAAAGAACAATGCGGCACTTGAAGGCAAATTCAGGGTCGCCCATCAATCGTTGAGCAGCATCAATAGCGTCACCAGATTTCCATTCTCCATCGAGCAAAACAACTTCTGGCATGACAGCAAGGGCTGTCCCTTCTGCTTGACGTAAGGTTCCTGCTCGGGTTACATCGAATCCTTCACGTTCAAGCGTTGATGCGAGAAGGGTACGACGACCCTGATTCTCGTCAGCAACGATGACCTTTCCCATGATGACCAGAAGGAAACGAGACCTCCGGCTCTTTGAACCTCACCCTCAAATTAGCCGTGATGAATGTCTTCTGGAGCGATTTGTCCCCATGCCATGATGCCACCAGTAAGATTGTACAAACGACTCGAATCAATTCCGGATTGGTTAAGCAACATGAGGGCCATTTGAGAACGCATACCACTTCGACACATGACCACAATATCACGATCTTCAGGTATGTCATTCATTGCAGAATCGGCTGCATCGTGAACAACATGTAAATCAAACGCAGAGAGGCGGACTTGCTCCAGCTCCTGATCACTGCGAACATCGATGATGAAAGGATTCCATCCTCCTTGTTGTTTGGATTTTAACTCAGGCACGGTGATCGATTGCATCATGGATTCCCGTGCAACTTCGTCTTCTTGAACTTGCTGAGGGCGCGGCGTGCAGTATTCAGGGTCGTCAAACAACGCTTGAGCGTGGGACAAATCTGTCACATCTGGCTTGGAATCAAGTGCGCCAAATTGCAACGATTGCATCGTCATCGATTCTGCATCATACAACAGCAAGCGGCCGATGAGACTCGAATTCATCCCAACAATGTATTTGATGACTTCTGTTGCCTGCAAACTTCCTACAACCCCGGGAAGGACACCGAACACACCTGCTTCTGCACAATTTTGCAACGCTCCAGCAGGCGGTGCTTCTGGAAACAAATCTCGATAACGACGGTCTTCTTTTGTCCAAAAGAACGACACTTGACCCTCAAATCGATGGATTGAGCCATAGACCCATGGAATCGAGAGAAGATGGCAAGCATCATCGACGAGGTATCGAGTAGGGATGTTATCGGTTCCATCAACGACAATGTCCCAGCCGGAAAACAATTCAAGTGCATTCTCAGGATTGAGTCGTTCCTTGTGCTCAACGATAGTGAGATTTGGATCAAGGGCAAGAAGTTGTTCTTTCGCAGATTCAACCTTCAGCCGACCAACATCCTCGGTTCGATGAAGCACCTGTCGTTGCAGATTTGAGATATCGACACGATCGTCATCAATGATTCCAATGGTACCAATACCTGCTGCAGCGAGGTAGAGGAGAACGGGGCTACCAAGCCCTCCTGCTCCAACGACGAACACCTTCGCCTTGGCCAATTTCTCCTGCCCTTCGATTCCAACTTGTGGAAGGACAAGGTGGCGGGCGTGCCGTAGCATATCGACCATGTCGATGCGTATTGATGCTTCATCAAATAGACATCGTTGCTCAATGAACGTTCTCTTCCAGCCACTTTTCAGCATCAATTGCAGCTTGGCAACCCATACCTGCAGCCGTAATCGCTTGTTTGTAGCGTGTGTCGACAACGTCACCAGCAGCGAAGACACCGTCGACGGAAGTCATGGTGTGATTCTTGTGAAGAATGTAGCCATTCTCATCGGTATCGACTTGACCACCGAGGAAACTTGTGATGGGTTTGTGACCGATGGCGATGAAAGCGCCAGTGGCGGCAATCGCTTCGGTTGACCCATCTCTTGGGTCTTCAAGAACTGCTCCAGTCAGTCCTTTCTCATCGCTCAGCCATTCCTTGACTTGGCGGAATGTTTTGATCTCAATCTTCGGATGATTCGCAGCACGCTCGTACATGATGGTCGATGCACGGAAGACATCTCGACGATGAACCAGGGTCACCTTCGATGCAAAACGCGTGAGGAAGGTTGCTTCTTCACAAGCAGAATCGCCACCACCGATGACGAGGACTTCTTCATTGCGGAAGAAAGCACCGTCGCATGTTGCGCACGTCGAGATTCCTCGACCTTTCTGCTCTGCTTCACCAGGAGCGTCAAGCCAAATGGATTCAGCACCTGTGCAAACAATCAAAGAATGTGCAAAGAAATCTTCACCTTCGACCGTGACCTTGAACGGTCGAGAGGATGTATCGACAGATTCCACATTCTTGTCGTGAACATTCAAACCGAATCGTTCGGCTTGCTCGCGAAGTTGCATCATCATTTCAGGGCCACCGATTCCTTCTGGATAGCCTGGGAAATTCTCGATATCACTGGTCAGCATCAACTGGCCACCGGACATGTATCCTGCAAACATGAGGGGTTCGAGCATGGCTCGAGCAGCGTACAAACCAGCGGTATATCCAGCAGGTCCAGAACCGATAATGATGACATTGTGAACATCCGACATTTGACTCACTCTTCAACCAACACCCCGATGGACTTGAACATTATCCCTCTGTTTTCAGCCGTTGTGTCGGCTAAACACCTATTTATCACCTCGCTCGTTTGTTTATTATGAGCAAGAATTTGCCCCTTTTCTCTTGCATCGTTTCTGTGATGTTCATTGTTTGTTCATCGCATCCTTTCTTACAATCCGAACCATTCCAAGACCCAGAAATCATCGCATCGGCGGATGCCAGAAGTTCCGTACATGAAGGTAATTGGGCATCCTACAAACAAACACCATTGGAATCGTATTGCTACGGCGGAATGGCATACGATACTGAAAATGATTACATCGCTGTTCCTGAATGCGATTCCTGGAATTACAACAAGATCGACGTCACCATTCGTCACAACTCTGATTGGAACACGGTCATCGAAACCTTGGAAACAAACATTCAGAGCCTTCGGTTCCTTGAGTTCTCACCAAACGGCAAATATTTGCTCATCCTTGATTACGATTTTGAGATATACAGCACACAAAATTGGGAGAAGGTGTATTTTGGCGACATCTCAACAACTGACGGTTCGTACTATCCCGCCTATGACATCACGTGGTCAGGCGATGGTGAACGTTTGGTGATCTCAACCGGTAACGATGGAGGAAAAATGTACGAAGGTCCAGATTGGGACGAAGTGACTGGAACAACTTCAACCGGATACTATGTCGCACATCATCCATCTGAAGATACGCTCTGGTACATGACAGCAGATGGGGCGGTGAGCGAATACGAATTACAAAACGTTCCTTTTGTTGGGGATAGCTGGGTGCAAATTCAAACATACACTGTTGGTGCTTATAATACTGGAAGAATGTCAATTAGTGAAGACGGTGATATGATCGTCGCCGAGAGTTGGGGGGATTTGTATGTTTATTCCAGTTCAACATTCCAGCAAGAATTCTACGCCACTGGTTCAAACCCAGTCTTCAGTTCCACAGGAACGCATCTCTTGTATCAGACCTACGATGGATATGAAATCTATTCGACCGACATGTGGTCAAAGACAAGTGAAATTGAAGAAGAAACTGGATCCTACAACACTCCTACACTCTCCTTCACATCTGAAGACGATGAAATTGTCGTATTTCTCGACGGACGATATTACAGTGAATATTCATTCATGGCGATTAAACCGGATTCTGACTCGGATGGAGTTGTCGATGAACTCGACCTCTGTCCCGATACTCCTTCAGAAGAAAATTCCGACATCAGAGGATGTGCTCCGAGCCAAAAAGATACAGATTTGGATGGGATAAATGACCGTGATGACCTTTGTCCAAGAACAAATACTGCTTCTACAGTTGATGCTTCTGGATGCTCTGAAGAACAATTAACGGACTCTGATGGTGATGGGATTTCGGACTCTGATGATCAATGCCCGAGCACCCCAATTGACGAATATAGCAACATATACGGCTGTAGTTCAAGCCAACGTGATGTTGATGGAGATGGCACAACAGATTCGAATGATGAATGCCCTTTGCATAACATTGACCAATGTCCGAATATCATGTCTTGGGCGCCAAATATTGAACCGGTAGACAACACTGAAGACTATTCCAATCCACAATGGTCCCCGAATGGAGATTTGCTTGCAACATTTGATGATTCAGAAAGCATCCACATCCTCAATACGGATTTTTCGATTGAATATGAGATTACGAATGAACTTACAGATACGTATTTTTCAAGATTATTGTGGCTTCCTGACGGGAATTCCATTCTTGCATTCTGGGCGAACTCAAGTTATTACCAATCCACATGTGGATATTCTATCTTCATGCTTTCCAATCTTGAAAATCCAACGCACAACACGATCAGCAACTCCTGTGATTACATCAGAGCCTTAGCGATAAGCCCTGATGGTAACGAGCTTGCTGTATCGATTTTTTCATACGATGAGTATTCTGGCAAAATGATGACGATTGACCTCAGTACTGGAGTTCAGGGGCTTGAGGATGAGGACTACTATCCACGACAATTGGAATATTCGCATGATGGCACGACTCTCGTTGGATTTACTTCAGGCGACATACTGATGTGGGATACGTTCGATGGTTATCTACTTCGAAGCAAGGCCATCAATTCAATCAATTCTTTCCATCAATCACCCGATGGAGATTGGTTGATTGTATCAACTGAAGAGGAGATCAAATTATACTCATTCAATACGTTGGTGTTCAAGGATTCAATTTCAATTGGACGAAACAACTCTGATTATATCTACGATAACATCGATGGGTTGTCACTGTCTCGTAATGGAAATCTGATTTATGCTTCAATCTCCGAACGATACTATGACATCCAAAATGAAGCAATATGGAGGAATGTGACAATACATACCTATGCAATCACAGAATCAAATGAGCTTGAATTCCTCGTCAAATCAACAAGTGTTAACGAATCAAATTGGATGGTTACGTCGATTTCTCCAGATGAGTCGATGGCCATCGTACGTTTGAGTTCAGTTAATGGATTTACGATTTGGACGAAGGATTCGGATGGCGACGGGATTGTCGACACACAGGACTTATGTCAAGAGACAACGATTGCGGCTGAGATCAACGAAGACGGTTGCAGTCAAGAACAACGGGATGATGATGAAGATGGCGTTGCAAATTCCCACGATTTGTGCCCCGCGTCTCCATATGGCATTCCTGTAGACCAAAATGGTTGTACTGATCAACAGGTTGATCAGGATTTTGATGGCGTTTGTGACGCTGGCGCACCAAGTAACGGGCCATCAATTTGCGTCGGCGAAGACAAATGCCCTGATTCTTCTTCTGGTACAGAAACGGATGCAAATGGATGTACGTGGTCTCAACAAGACAGCGATGGTGATGGTGTGAACAACGCAGACGACCAATGTGCAGAAACCGAGATTGCTGGAGATGCTGACGCCAATGGATGCGATCGCAAGCAGAGAGATACGGATGGCGATTCTATCTATGATTATTGGGATCTCTGTGAACAGACATTGTTCGGTGAAGTTATCGATGATGTTGGTTGTTCTGACGCTCAAGTGGATTCAGATATGGATACGGTTTGCGACCGAGGTGCAACTTCAACTGGTCCTTCGAACTGTACGTCAACAGACACCTGCCCGAATACGGAAGCCAATGAATCGGTTGATGGAAATGGATGTTCTTGGAATCAAAAAGACGATGATGGTGATGGCGTCTTGAACAAATTCGATGTCTGCCCAGGAACGCTAGCAGATGCCGTGGCTCCAAATGGATGTTCGACTTGGCAAATCGATACCGATGGAGATGGCGTCTATGATGCAAACGATGCGTGTGCAAATACAAACCCATTACACGTCTCAGATTCAAAGGGTTGCTCATCAGAACAAAATGAATTGATTGAGCCTTCATCCAGCAGCAGTTTTCTTACCAGCACGACACTCGTCGGAGCCGCAGGAGTTGTGGTTGTTCTTCTGATCGCTCTGCTCTTTTTCCGAAGAAAGGAATCTGTTGAAACTTTGGAAGAATCCGAAGTCAGATACCCACAATACGCAACTCGTGGGACGATGCGAGAAGGATTGGAATGGATTGAACACCCGACTGGAAGCCAACAATGGTTCTATCGCGACCCATCTACTCAACAGTGGGTACATCGCAAAGAAGGACCAGTTTGAAACCTTCCTGCCATACTAAAATTTAATTCTCAAGAACCATCGCTTGAGCCATGGATGTTGCCTCGCATTGGTTGATGGGGTCTGGTGCGACAAGTGGACGCACAAAATTCTGGGTCGCTGGACTGATGGGCGTTCTACCAGACTTGCTCGTTTTCATTCCAAATTCGTTCTTTTTGGATGAACGCCCAGAGGTCAATGCAGATACCGTCACAGCGGATTTCGGTTGGTATGCATGGGAGGCGTACCAAGTCACACACAGTCTGATTTGGGCCACCATTGGTTTCTTGTTCACATGGATACTTTTTGAAAAGCGAGGCGTTACTGAAAGGTTGTTTACCGACAACACGCTTTCAGCGAGGAATGCTGCAATTTGGCTATGGCTTCCTTGGTTTATTCACATCTTCAACGATATCCCGACGCATACAGCGAAGTTCTTTCCGACGCCATTTTTGGCTCCATTCAGTGATTTCCGAGTCGATGGCTATCGCTGGAGTACCCCTTGGGTTTGGTTTACCAATTTAGCGATCATCATCGCAATCTGGTCGTATGTATTCTACAAAAGAAGAAGCCAATCACTCATCGAGGAAGGGGCGTAGTGCATCAACTGCAGCTGTCGCATGAGGCCCAATTCGAGGTCCAACATGCTCAGGTAGTGCACCTGGGCCAATAATGCCCAAACCGATTGGCTTGTTGTGAACCAATTGCAATTCCAGAATGGTTTTGACAACACCTTGACCCATGACAAGACCGTGATCGGTCTCTCCTTTTTCGATAATGCCGAGACAGAATGCACCGGCAATGTCCTCATCAGAGAGAACTCGGTCGAGAGCGAGCGGAATCTCCATGCATCCTGGAACTCGAATGACATCAACGATGTTGTATCCCAAATCTTCTGCTTGAGATGTTGCAATTGTCAACATCCGTTCCATTTCATCCAAGTGGTACATTGCGCATACTGCTACGATATTTGTCATACTTATTTCTCCTTCATCATTCGTTCAACGGTTTCAACAATCATCATTGTTGTGGAATCAATTTCAAGATTTACTGCATCACCTACTTGCTTTTCTCCAATGGTGGTCAATCGAAGCGTTTCGGGGATCAAGTGCAAGTCAAAGCGATCTTCAGAAACATCACCAATGGTGAGAGAAATGCCGTCAATACCGACATATCCCTTGCTGACGATGTATTTGCGAACGTCTGGGGGTGTCATGATTGAATATTGAGCACCGTCGCCAACGTGATCTGCTTTGCTGATGAGCCCTCGACCAATGATGTGCCCTGAAAGAAGATGGCCGCCAACCTCATCACCGTATCGTAATGAACGTTCAACGTTGACCTGATGGCCTTGTTCAAGTTGGCCTAAGGTTGTCTTTTCCAGTGTTTCAGAAATGACATCGAACGAAACAATTTCATCGGAAAATTCTGTTGCAGTCAAGCAAACGCCATCGATGGAAATACTGGCACCGATTTGCAATCCTTCTGTCGATGGAACCCTGATTCTAAGGGTTGTAATTTCGTTTCCAATTTCTATAGAAACAATCTCTCCCTTGCCTTGCACGATTCCAGTGAACATCAAAATTCACCACCTTTTGCTCGTTCAACGATTCGAGCAATGATCTTTCGAGTACCGTCCAAATCATCGCTCAAACCTTCAACACGAACGACCTGAATCGATGAAAAACCACGCTCTTCCAGTGCTGTTCGAATCCGATCCTCTGCGTGCTCTTGGTCATACCCCAAGGCAATCACGGAGGGTTGAATTTCTGGAAGAATATCAAAGATTGGAACATCTGGAGGATTGCCTATGCATGCGACATCAACAGGTTTCAAACCTTCAACCATTCGACGGCGAAGATCTTGATTGGTCACAGGTTCGTGCTTGCGCTTTCGGACTGTATCATCGTGGGCAACAACGACAGTCAAATGATCACCGAGTGCTTTTGCCTGCTCAAGGTAGTGAAGATGGCCTGCATGGAGAAGGTCGAAAACTCCCACGGCCATGACCTTACGCATCGTGTTCACCAAAATCCAGCAGAGGAATCATGTTCTTGAGATTAACCATGCAACGCTGCAATGACTTCTGCACCTTCGAGGAATGGAATTCCTCGTTCACCTGCCCAGATTCGAGCATCCTCGACTGAGAGCGCTCCATCTCCATCGGGCTGCAACATTTCAGCACCAATGACAACCGGCGTCAGTCCAGCAAGTCGTGCGATTCCTACCGCAAGTTCTGTGTGACCTTGACGGGTCAAGAGACCGCCTTGCGATTCTCGACACACTGGAATGTGCCCTGGCGTACGGAATTCTGCGCCCATTCTACGTTGCGCTTCTGCTTCACTGAGGTTCTCATCAAACACTGTTGAGGTTAGTTCCGCAAATTTACGGGTTGTGAGTGCTCGGTCTTGATCCGTAATTCCAGTGTACGTTTGACGATGGTTGAGTGACAGCGTAAAGGCAGATCTTGAATCGTATCGAAGATCGTTTGTCTTTAATTCGGCTAAGATTGGATACTCTGCAGTTAGCGCATCATGCGTGTGCAAGTCCTGTAAAAATGGCAAGCCAAACGCTTCGCCAACATCATGGCCAATCGCCAAAAAGAGGAGGCCGCCACAATCTTGGCGGAGTTGTCGCATCGTAGCAGGTTGCGCAAATGAGGCTGGAAAGAGAAGGTCTGTTTCTCCTTCCCGCTTATCGGAATCAAACAGGCAAACAGGATTCCCTTGACGGAAGGCAGCAATGGCTGCTTCAACAATTTCCGACATATGATGTCGTTTCGTTTCACCTTCATGAACCGTCGTATTGCACATTGTGTACAGATTTCCGGCAAACGCGTGACGGAAAGGGGTTAATGTAGGGAACGGCTTGGCTTGTATTCGCGGGGGTGGAATGATGGGTGTAAAACTAGGTCCTGCTGGCGTACCTTTGTCCTGTAAGGGACGAACAATCGTCGAAGGAATGGACGATATTATTGCTCTTGGGCTCGAGACCATGGAAGCCCAAACTGTTCGATTGATTCAACCTCAGCACTTTGAACAGTATTGGCAAGCGGGTGTACTCGCAAACAAGGCTGACTTTGAAATGAACATTCACGGCCCTTACTATTCTGAATTGCTTGGTAATCGTGTCGAACGTGGACGATCGCTAGCAAAAATTGAGGCGACATTGCAAGCTGCTCGAACCATCAATGCACGCCACATCACACTTCATACAGGGCATTACGGTGACTTTGGACGAGGTACCGCAGCCAACGAACAAGTAGCCAACATCTTCTCCGACATTGTCCAGCGAGTCCACGACATCTGGCATGATGATGAGGATGAATACCCTGTTTTCCCTTGGATCAAAGACGGCACTCCCTCAAAGATTGGTGTTGAAACGTCCGGTCGACAAGAATTGTGGGGAAGCCTTGAGGAAGTCATCGAAGTGGTCAACCACGTTGAAGGAACAATTCCGGTCCTCAACATCGCTCACATTCACGCACGAGGTCATGGACGAATGAAGACCTCTGAAGACTACGGAGAGTTGTTCGACTTTGTTCGGGAATCAATTGGTACGAAGGAATTTTACTGCCACTTCTCGGGTGTTGAACACCGAACTGGGAACGCCATGCACTACACACAAATCAAGAAGTCTGATTTGAACTTCGAACCCTTGGCTGAATTCATCGTTGAAGATGGAGGATGGTTGGATATTACCCTCATCTCCGACTCACCATTGTTGGAGCATGATGCCATGTACATGTTGCAGAACATCGACAAAGCGAAACACAAGCAACTTGAACGAAAGGCTCGAGAAGACCGTCGACGAGCCCTTGCTGCGCAAACAGGAACATCCGTTGAAGATCTCCAACGACGGGAAGAAGAAATGGCAAAACTTCGTACACAAGGTTCCAAAGAAGCGCCTGTTGAGGAAGCGAAGCCTGAACCTGAACCTGTGAAGGAAGAAAAGACCGTCAAGAAAGCACCTGCTTCCAAGAAGAAAGAGGAAGAAGACGTGTTCTCCTTCGATGAAGAAGACGATGATGACTTGTTCTGATTCGGTGAACGCTTTCCCATAAGAAATTGTGGCTTTCTGTCACTCGCGAAGGGAATGCACATAAGGACAAAGAGTTCGAAGTCCCTTGTCATGGCACACATTGCGGTGTTAGGATTGGGAAATTGGGGGACGGCGATTGCCCGTCTTTGGTTGCTCGAAGGCCATCATGTGAAAGGATGGACCATTGAACAAGAAGTGTATGAATCGATTACGATGGATGGGGTCAATCGGAAGTATTTACCTCAGCAGTCTGTTGAAGGATTGGAAGCGACAATGCACCTCGAAGAAGCACTCGATGGTGTTGAAATCGTTGTCCTTGCGATTCCATCCTCGGTCATTCTCAACGTTGTTGATGACATCATACCTTTCCTTCGCCCAGGTCATGTTTTGCTTGATTTAGCAAAGGGGCTTGCTCCAGGAAAGCGGTTGATTTCCCAAGCCATCCATGAGGCTTTGAAAAATGCAAATTGTTCGAACCCACTTGCTGTACTCACAGGACCGACAATCGCTCCTGAAGCTGCAGGAGGGGTCATGACAACAGCGTTGGTAGCATCGGAAGACCTGTCCGTTGCTGAACGACTTGCAGATACACTCTCAACACCTACACTCTTGTTGCATGCTGCTTCTGATCCAGAAGGTGCAGAACTTTGGGGTGCGTTCAAGAATGTTGTTGCCCTTGCGTGTGGTCTTGTTGATGGATTGAAGACCATTGGAACACTGGGCGGTGACAATTTGAAAGCAGCAATCTTTAGTGCGGGTTTCAAAGAAGGATGCATTCTCTTGCCTCTACTTGGAGCTCGAGCAGAAGTCGCCTTTGGACCAGCAGGACTGGGCGACCTTTACGTCACCTCAACGTCTCCATTCGGTCGAAACAGATCCATGGGAGAAAAACTTGGAACTGGAAAGACATTGGAAGAAGCATTGGAAGAAATGACAATGGTTGCTGAAGGAGTACGTGCAGCACGCATGTTCCGTGATCGTGCTATTGACCAAGGTATTGAAATTCCGTTCACGAAAGCACTCAATACGCTTCTCGACGGTGATATTGAGGCGGAAGAGTGCTGTCGCCGTATGGTTCTCTTGGGTTAACGCCGATTTCCTCATATGGAGGGAAGGTATCCTCCAATCATGTCAGATGACAACTCCTCTGATTTGACCGATTTTGAAGCGGGTCTCCTTGAGTGGCTATGTGCAAACAACTTCCATGTCGAACCTTGGTCAACAGAGAAGGCTGCTAAGCAATTCTACGTTGAAGAGGACGCCATCTACGAAGCCGTTGCAGCATTGACTCGGAAAGTTCCACAACGCATTCAAGTGTTCTACAAAAACGGCACCCTGCACATCGCAGCAGATTGAATCTCACTTAGTTGATTCATCTCCCTTTTTCAATTTCATGAGGAAGGACAACCATTTTGGTCGACGTACATCGCCTTCATCGGTAACAAACGAACGTAGCATCAACGACAACAAATCGATGAGAATCACAACAACGAAGATCAGAATCAACAAGGCAAGGACTTTGTCGTATTGCAAGAGTTTGAGATAGGTGTTGATGTAGTAGCCTATGCCACCTGCTCCGACGATGCCAATTACGGTTCCATGGCGAACATTGTATTCAAACATGAACATCAGTTGACTGAGCAAATGATTTCCAGTCTCTGGAATGACAACGGAAGTAAAGATTGCAGGGTGAGAAAGACCCATTGCTTTGCTCACTTCCAAGGAATCACTCGGCATACCCTCATAGGTCTCATACTGCAATTTTCCAAGATAGCCAATGGTGTAGAAGGTCATGGCAAGGACTCCTGCGAGAGGTCCAAAGCCAATCACGATAACGAAGATGATCGCCCAAATTAGAGACGGTAGACTTCGTGTTGCTGAAAGAAGTGTACGGAATGGGAAGGCAATACGCATTGGCATGAGATTCTTGGCTGCAAAGGACGAAAGACAAAGTGCACCGATAAATCCGAGAATGGTGGCTACAAAGGCAATTTTGATCGTTTCCATCATCCCTATGTAACCAACCGAACAAAAGAATTCGATTTTGTTTTCACACACAGGGTAAGACTGCGCTTCCAACACCGACCAATTCGGAGGCCACATGCTTTCTTGAATGAAAACAGATAGATTTTCCATACCCCCACTAAGGCGACCCCAATCGTCCACCAAATCGTTGAGAATGATGAACGCAGTGAGCAGCAGCACTCCAATGGCGAAAAGGAAACCTCTCCTCATTCTTCTTCCTCCATCTTCTTACGCCACTCATCGATGGTCATATCGATGAGTTGTTGATTTTCAATCAACCAAATACGTGTTGCAATCATCTCAACGTTTTCTTCATGGTGTTCAACCATAACCAATGAATGACCCTCATCTGTCAACGTCTTGACGGCATCGACAACAACGTCAACGGTCGTATGGTCTAACTCACTCAAGAATTCATCAGCCAACAGCAGTTTGGGTTGTTGTGCCAATGCACGTGCTGTTGCCACTCGACGAAGTTGCCCCCCTGATAACCGTCGAATAGGCTCCCGAGTCTTTTCTTCAAGCCCCATGGCTGCAATCGCTGAGGTCACTCGACGTGCGCGTTCCTCTCGGCTCCCTTTGAACCATGGTAGGCTTGCTCTCGCACCGAGATTGACGTTGTGATAGACACTTGCATGTCGCACCAATCCGAGTCGTTGTGGTATGTATCCGAGGCCCCCATGTTCCGGTAAGTTCAGTTCAACAGAACCTTGACGCGGCTGAACCAATCCTGCAATGGTTCGAATCAACGTTGTTTTTCCAATCCCTGATTGTCCAAGCACGGCGATAATTTCTCCAGAACGGACTTCGAGAGACACATCTTGAACTAAATCTTCGCTGAATCCAACGTTCAAATTGGATAGTTTCAACAGAAGTTCAGACATGCAATCAGATCCTTAGGAAGAAATCTCGTATTTGGTATCGAAGTATGTAGAGATACCAGGAATGGCCTCAATCAACGAGCCGTAGATTCCAAGATGTGTTTCTGTATCTGTTTCAATGAGACCCCCAGTGTTGAGGATGTTTGAAAGGATGCTATCCCCGCATTCAGATGGACCGATTGCCTCATTGACCGTGTTCTCGATCTGGTTGACGCATCCTGTGACAACGGCATCACCCATGAGACCGTCTTGAAGATAGACTTCATCATTGAGCGATAGGAGCGCTTCGAGAATGAGCGACTGCTTTTCTGCGTTCAAGTGGTCAGGATTGTACATCACTGGGTGGGATGGAGCCTGCCCATAGGATGGCAACAGGATGTAATCATCCAAAGCAAGACACCAGTCTTCATTCAAAGCAGGGTCATCAAATCCGCAATAGGTTGCGACTGACGAATCCTTGACGAATGCAACATCGCCAGTTCCATCTGACAGACAGTGAAGAGCACCACCATAGGATGAATATGGTGTTCCAGAATCTGGGATGCTTGCATCTTCACTGAAGTACGAATAAATGGTTGATCGAAGCGATTCGATATCATCTGATGGGCCAACAACAGATGCATATCCCTCCGAGATAAGGAAGCCCATTGGCAACAACATTCCAGCTGATTTGAGCCACCCTGTATGACACGAGGTTTTTCCTTGTAACACCGCAAACGGATCGGTTGAAGCATTGTCATCGAGATAGGCCTGTGCGGCTTCCGAACCGTTCAACACGACTGCATGTGCATTGTAGTAGGAGCGGCCATCAGTTTTGGTATCTGCAGCGAGCACCTCCAAACCATATTGCTGCCAACCCATCCATGCGGCTCCAGCATCCATAAATGCGATATCTGCATGACCAAAGCGTAATGCTTCAATGATGGAACCTTCCGATGATACTGGATAAATTTCAACATCGAGGCCTGTTTCTTTGCGCATGTATTCAGCAAACAATTGTGGGTTAGCATCTGCATCAGTGTAATCATCCTTTACTTCAAATGCGATTCTAATGGCATCTGAACTGGATGCATCATCTGCTCCTCCAAGGCATCCTGCCATGCTTCCAAGGAGGACGATAGTGGAGATGAGCAACGATTTTTGCAACACAGACAACAACAACACAACCTCGTTTTCGGCTGCCCTAAAAACAAGAAGTATTTAATTTTAGGTTAACCTAAAACTACGCATCTAGCCAAGCATGAACGATGGATTCTGCAAAAGGGTCGGTTGTCAGCCCATCATGGAAGAAAGGCCGAACAACGACGAGCAACTCAACCGTTCCACCCCAACTTGATTGTCCTACAACAACAACTTCGCCAACCCTTGTCCCATCTGGATCGGTACCAGAGGTTGTAAAACAATCGAAAACCCACACATTAAGGTCGATATTGCCTGAATTCGGACGGAATGTATGCTGTTGAGCATCGCCTTTTTGATCAAGCCTGAACGCCTCACTATCGATACGTATGGGAATTCGTTCATCAACCAAATCAATGGCTTGTCGCATCCTTGATTCCTGAAGGCCAAGCAGTGAGGAAATCCAAAGCGATGATTCTACCTGAAGGAACGGATTGTGTTGATGCGGCGTTCGCAAAACAAGACTCTGAACAACCTCGAAGTTTGTTGGATTCAAAGGCTCGACAAACACCCATGTGTACTGTTCACTCGCTGGCCAAGCAGGGGCGTAGGGATTCTCTGTTGCGAACGGATCACCCCATGCTTCGGGGGATCGAGGAGTTTCTGTAGGGATAAAACCGGAGGTTCCAAGCATCAACAGAACGAGCGCAATTGCCAACAATCGTGGGTTGCGATATTCTGCCCAATCCAATCGTCCAGCAGGACTCGCGAACGATAGGACGACGAAAAGGGGAAGGATGGTAAAAGCCCCGTACGGGACAACAAGCATGACAATGAGGCCAATGAATGCAAACATGGTTGTCCTTTCTCCAAGAAACGTCGCAAATTGCATCGACTCGTCGTTTCGCACAATTCTCAAGAGTCCATATGCGAGTGGCAAGGACGTGAGAATGAGGACAATGCCAATCGCATCGAACACCATTCCCATGTTGAACTAAGAATCATCGACTACCATATGCGTTTGGGAATTGTTCTCCAAAAACAAAGCATTTGAGACATGGCTCCCCATAGCCGTAGCATGGGGGAAGATGTGGCGATGAAGTTTTCATCCATCGGTTACCGTCACCACATTTCAAATCCTACCTGGTACAATCCCTTGAAGAAGAGGAAAGGTGCGGGAGTTTCTCACGTTGATTTGGCCATTTCGAAAGGAGAAATCATTGGATTAGTCGGAACAAACGGAGCTGGGAAAACCACGCTTTTGAGAATGATTAGCGGCATTTTACCACTCGAACACGGAGAAGTCACATCCAATGGCACAACGTTGGACATAGACGAATTGCGCTCCTTGGTCGGCTTTATGCCAGAGCAGGTGCGCTGGTCGAGCCAACAGACCATTCAACAAACAATGACAGAATTTGCTCATTTACGAGGATGTTCGGTTCAATCAGCACTCGACATTCTCAACGTTGTCGGGCTGAAAAATCGTATGGATTCAACCCTTGATGCATTGAGTCAAGGGATGAGGCAACGACTTTCTTTGGGAATCGCTTTGCTTGGTACGCCGGGTGTGCTCGTGCTTGATGAACCGTTTAATGGGATGGATCCCGTCGCAATCGATGCGTTCAAGCGCCTCTTACGTTCGTTGGCAAACAAAGGCATTTCGATCATTATTTCAAGCCATCATCTTGCAGAACTCGACCACCTTATCGACACCATTGCCCTTCTTCACAGAGGTCAATTGCTCGCTCATGGAACGACAGATGCACTTCAGGCGAGCCTCGGCTTTGAGCAGATGACAGAGATTCTTTCTGACAAGGAAATCGAACAATCTCTGCTTGAAACAATGAACGTTCTCGAACATGTTCAAACCGATCAGCAGCACCGATACGTGATTGAATCGGGACAATCAGAACTCCTTGAAACACTGATCGCCAATAATCATCGCATCACAACCTGGAGAGTGATTCCTCCAACGTTAATCGAATTGCTTTGTGCGGCAACAGGCATGGACAGAGCATCGGTTGGAATGGAAGTTGAACAGAGCAACATGATACCATTGAGAACCATAGGTGGTGAAGAAGAATGACGCCATCGAAGCGAATGTGGTACCTCGCCTTCGCTCTCGGTCGACGACGTCTGTTTTCGACACGCATGCTGATTATGCTTCCAATTCTTCTACTCTTTATCCCTGGAATGGCATGGGGATTCTCTGATGCTAACATCCAACTTCCTGCTGAGCAAGTCCCATCCAATGGAACCGAAGTCATGTTCCTTGCAAGCATCGGAATCGTGTTCGCAGGAACCATGGCTGCGGTTCTCATCGCCCATGATGGAATAAGCAGAGATCGTGTGAGTGGGGTGTTGGAAGTTCGCTTGTCTCAACCGATGTCCCGTCAACGACAAGGATTGGTGCTGATTCTCGGTCACTGGGGAAGTATCGCCATTCCTGTCGCACTTCTCCTGATTCTTTCGATGTGGCTCGTCGGTTATCGAAGCGACATGTGGATTCCGATGATTGATGCACTGGTTTACATCGTCGCTTCAATGTTGATTCTCTTGTGGTACACCGTCTTTGCCTTGCTCGCTTCGAGCATTGCGAAAGAACAAGGTTCAGCAATTGCCTTTTCGATTGGATTATGGTTCCTTTTTACATTGCTTTGGGTGCTGTTTACAACCCTGCTTGCAGCACTCAATGGCGTTGCAGTAGGCGATACGCAAGATCAGGGATACCTTATTTTCGAAGGACGACTTGACCTGCTCTCTCCCAATGGAGTGTACCACCACCTTCTCGAAACACGCCTCGATGGTGTGAATCGTGGTGTGTCTGCCTTCTGGGCGTATGCAGCTGCGATCCTTTGGACCGTTGTTCCGTTTTACGCCTTCCAACGTCGGCTCAATCGGCTCGTTCCCTGATAGTTCTTAACCAAGCATTGATGAACGTTGTCGGTGTCGTCGAACCATGATACCCGTCCTCATCATGATGCTTTTGGCCCTTGTGAGTCCATCGATTGAAATGTCCGCTTTGGAGGAAAGCGAAGAAGTCCACACCACATCAGGTCGTCAAGGTAGCCTTGATGTGGATTGCAGCGGATATACGTTCGAAGACCTCTTCGAATACGATTTTGCACTCTTTACTCTGGATGTCAACGATGACTGGGCAACCGGCGTTATGGATGCACGAGCGTGGGTCAATGGAAGCAAGTCAGCTGTCGTTCGAGACAACTTGGATGGATTGTTCGACGGTGTTCCTGGCGGAAACGATGATTGGATTTCAACCGACGAACGTGAAGCAGTACGCTCCATTGGTCCAAAATGCATTGCTGATATGGAAACTCGACTCGGTATTCGAGAAGGACTAGCGCATCGCGGAAATGTTGATTGGAACGATCTTGAATTCGTTGAAGATGGTATTGCGCTCGATGAGGTCAACCTTGTCCCGACTGGTCACGAGCAAGAGCGATCGTGCAGCAGCCCACTCTCCGATGCTGGATGTAAGGAGGTACCTGTAACGGTCACAGACGATCTCGAGATTCACCTTCTCATCGCAGAAAATGAGAACAACAACGTTCGCTTCGACCAACTTCCAAACCAAGGAAGTTCAAACTTCACGTTAGCGATGAACGTCACCAACATTACGGATGCACGACTGGTCATGACCTTTCCTGTAGAACAGGGCTTGCGTGTTGCAGATATGGGCTTCTATGATGATGGGGAACTGAATGAAAATCTTGCTACTCCAGTCAGTGAGTTCCTTCCCGATGGACGGTTGCGAATCGTTGCAGATGTTGATTATCCAATCGGCTCCTATCCAATGATTCGCAATTTGTTCGTGGACTTCACAACCATGGCTCCGTTTACCAACGATGACCCGATTTGGAGTACAACAGCACCTGCTGATGGAACCATCATCCCAGTTGGAACAACCAATGGCGAGATGCTTGCAACTGAAGACGCCAGCATGTGGGTCATCGACGAGAGTGGATGGAATTTGCAATGTGATTTCGCTGATGCTGGTTGGCATCTTCGGATGGACGAAAATGCAGGGCTGTATGTGACCGCAAACGGCGCATCAGCCGTCGGCCAGTGTGCTGGTGTTGATGCGTTTGGTGCAGAAACTGCTGAACATCGGAATTACACATTCGGTATGGTCATGGATGCATCTGCAGCAGTCACATCCGACGGAGACAACATCGACTTTACCGTAGCGCCAACCGACCTCGTTCAAAGTCTAACCGTGACGGCTCATGCCCATCAAATGTCGGCCATGGGTTCCGAAACAACCGCAATTGCTCAAGGCGCATTTACGATTTTGACCTTATCCATGTCTGGACTTGCTCCTGGTGATGTGATGATTATGGGAACTGCGACAGCCAATGGTATGCTTGATTACAACTTCATGCTCGATTTGGGGATTGAGAAAATGAACAAGCCGCCGACAATCACCATCGATACAAACCTCCAAGGCCAAGAAGCGGAATGGGAAACTGATGGATTGAAGTTCACGCTCAATGGAAATGTCATCGATCCTGATGGGCAGGAGGTCACCATGACCTTGAGCATCTGCAATGGCCAGACCTCAAATTTCAACCGCGACAATCTTGCTTGGGAAATCCAGGTATCGATTGCGAACTGTATTCAGAACAACGTTGAATCTCCGTACAATGTTGTCATTGTTGCCACCGATGCTTCGGGTGCAACGACCAGCCTCAGCATCGATGTCATCGATCCAAATGCTGGAGGAAGTGACACCACAGGTGGCACAAGCAGTTCTGATAGTGAAGAAGCGAGTGGAAATATTCTTCCAGCACCAGGATTCATTGCAACGCTTGTTGTTGGTTTGATAGCAGCAGGATGGGTCTCCTCACGTCAAGATTGACCAACAGACTCAAACGCAGTTGGTAGGCACGAAGGGTTGAGGAGCATGTTTCGAGGCACTGTCGACCGTCCAAGCCACGAAGGTGGCCTACTTATCACATTCAATGGATCTTCGCCAGCACTCGGTTCGATTATCGTTCGAGAAGATGATGGTCACTACATCGGGAAGGTTGATGCTGTCATCGGCTCGACAGAAGCTCCTCTAGCTCATGTTGCACACCTCGACAGGAAGCAAGACAATGATGCATTCCTTGGTGCAGTCGTTACCATTCGAGCCAAAAAAGAGCGAGAGGAGCGACCTCGTCGAGAACCACGTGATGAACGACCTCAGCGACGCACTGACCGTTCATTTGACCGTCGAGACAATCGAAGAGACAACAATTCTCAGAAAAGCGATTGGATCTGTGCTGCATGCGACAACGATAATTTCGCATGGAGAACCGAATGCAACAGTTGTGGAAAAGGCAAGGATGGTAACGTCAAAGCCTACAAGTCATCCTTTAGAGACAACAACCGTTCCAATCACCGAAGAGAGCGCCCACGTCAAGAAAACCATGGACGCAACGATTGGGAATGCCCATCATGTGGCAACAACAACTTCTCATTCCGAACGGAATGCAACCAATGTGGTAAGCCAAAAGCAGGCGGAGGAGGTCAAGGACGTTCTCGTGGAGGTTTCTCAGATCGAGGGCAACGAGGTGGTCGCAACTCAGATCGACGTGGAGGCAGTCGTGATGGACGACGAAGTTCCGGAGACAGCCGTGGTGGCCGAGATTCAGATCGCCGTGGCGGTAGCAGAGACGGTGGGCGAAACTTTGGTGGAAACCGTGGTGGCCGGGATGATCGACGTGATTCAGGTCGAGGACGTCCAAACCGTGACGGAGATCGCCCGAACGAACGCTATCGAAAAGCCCGTGGAAAACGCCCCGGTCATGCTCACAATCGAGGACCTCAACCCATCCGTCCACGCAGATATCAGAACAAAGATCGAGACGATTGAGGTGAGGTGACGTGGCAGCAGAAGCACATTACTTGGATGCTTTGGAGGCACTCGAAGCTGACGATCGTGAGAAGGCTCTCGAACATGCACGTAAGGCTGTCAAATTGGATCCAGAACATGCAGACGCATGGAGAGTTATTTCCGATGCGAGCCTACCAGGGCTTCGACTTCAACCGACATTGAAGCAGGCGGCTTCCTCGCTCTCAGCAGCAAAAAAGGTCGTAGCATTGCAGCCTGATGACTTGGCAATGTGGGTACGAGGAGGTCGTTTGCTTTCTGATGAACTTGGATTGTACATGGACGCATTGCAATGGTGGCAGGATGCGAGGCACCATGCACCTGATGAAGTTACACCAATCGTCGAACAAGCAGCCATCCTCGCTGATATGGGTCTCTATGGAGAAGCGAGTGAACGTCTGCAGTCAATTTTTGATGAAAACATGGATCTTGCTACAACCCAATATGCCCGTGTTGCTCGACTCCATCAAATGTGTCAATTAGCGAGTGAACAACCATCATCTGAACATTTCAAACCATGGGAAAAGCATCACGATGGTTGGGAAGCCATCAAAATGCGAATGAGCAAACCTCCAATCAGTGAGTCGAAAATTTTCCTCTTGATTACGACACCAATTCTCATGTTGGAAGTCATCATGGCACCACAAATCTTTGGTTCAGGATTTGGAGGATTCTGTTTAACCTCCTTACTCATTCTCACAACGGTCATCTTTGGAATGCGAATATCAAGGCGTTGGTTCCAGAGACTCAACAGGCCTGCATTCAACCTCTTGCGAGCGATGGACTTTGAGACCGCAACGGGTTATGTTGTCATCCCGGAAGAGATTCGTCTTTCCAAATTGTTCATGTTCATCCTCAGTCGAAGGCCACCAGCATTCCAGGATAGAATGCTCAAAATCGTTGATTCAAAAGAGACATTCAAGGGAGATTGGAAACCAAAGTTACCTGATTTTTCTTCACACATCTCAGATAATGTACCGTTCTGGGATGAAGAACAAGATGACGAACTTACCTCATTCGAAGAGGAATGAGTTGATCAAGTTCCAGCAGTATAATCGTCCTTGTACTCGATTTGATCATCGGTCAATTCGTCGATAGCAATACCAAGCGTTTCCAGTTTGGTCGTGGCTAAGTCTTGATCTTGCTCAGTTGTGATATCGTACACCAAATTGTCCATCTGTTTTGCTTCTGCTGCAAGACGACACAACGAAAGGAACTGATTGGCAAAGGACATGTCCATGACTTCGGATGGATGCCCTTCTGCTGCTGCGAGATTGACAAGACGGCCTCGCGCAAGAAGATGGATTCGGTTTCCATTTCCAAGCGTGAACTCTTCGTTGTCTTTGCGAATTGTTCGCATGGAAGTCGAAATTTGTTCCAGAGCAACCACGTCGATTTCACAATCGTAGTGACCAGTGTTGGAGACAATCGCTCCATCCTTCATGGATGCGAAGTGACGTTCTACGATGATGTCCTTCATTCCTGTCGCAGTACAGAAGATGTCGCCAAACGGAGCTGCTTCATCCATGGTCATGACTTGATATCCGTCCATCACTGCTCGAAGTGCTGCAAGAGGATCGACTTCGGTCACGATGACGTTCGCACCAAGACCTCGAGCACGCATTGCGACACCTTTTCCACAGTGACCATAACCTGCAACAACCATGGTTTTGCCAGCGATAAGGACGGAGGTTGCTCTCAAGATTCCATCAAGCGTGGATTGTCCCGTCCCGTAGACGTTGTCAAAATCCCACTTTGTAACAGCATCATTGACGGCGATAACCGGATACTTGAGATCTCCAGCAGCAGCCATAGCTCGAAGTCGATGGACACCAGTTGTGGTCTCTTCCGTTCCTCCAAGAACACCTTCTGCATACTCTGAACGATCCCCATGGACACGAACGATCAAATCAGCACCATCATCGAGTGTGAGGGTGGGTTTGAATTCCAACGTTTTATCGATGCACCAATAGAAGTCGTCTACGCTTTGACCATGCCATGCGTAGACAGAGTACCCCTCTCGAGCGAGCCAAGCTGCAACATCGTCTTGTGTCGACAATGGATTGCAACCAGACCAAGAGAGTTCTGCACCTGCAGCGGCAATGGTTTCGACCAAAACGGCAGTTTCCTTGGTCACGTGGAGACAACCAGCAACACGCATTCCTGCAAGCGGTTTTGTGCGTTCCGCCTCTTCTCTTAATGCAGCCAGAACAGGCATTCGTGAACGAGCCCAATCGACTCGCAGTGATCCTTCTTCAGCAAGTCCAATGTCTCGAACAGCGTAGCCTTCGCCAATGTCCAAACCTTCCATGCTTCTGCCGGGTGGTCTGGGTTTTTCAACCCATCTTCATGACCACGGAGGCTTTGACAACTATTGTTGCTGCTGTTGGGCTTGCGCAGCATACTGCTGAGCGTACTGTGAGGCAGTTGCCTCATCGTAACCTTGAGCAACGAATTGCTGGTAATACTGGTTGTAGTATTGTGTGTACAAGTCATTGCTTGCAGCTGCAGGGGCTGCTGCAGCAGGTGCTGCAGCGGCTGCTTGCCCGACATACTGAGCCGCATAGGCTCTCGCCGTTTCTTCTGGATAGCCTTGAGCAATCAATTGCTGGACATATTGTTCGGTCATGTCCATTTCTTGGCCATAACCAGCAGCAGCGGCACTGAGGTTGTCGACCTTGTCACCACTTCCACCACGGAGGAAGAAAGCAGAAACGAGCAAGAGCACGAGAACAGTAGCGATGATTCCAATGATCAGCATCAAGTTGCTCTCTTCAGCATCACCGCTACCTTGGTTATCGGTACTCGGCTCTGACCATGTTCCGGTATCAGGATCGTACTCCCATTCGCCAATCCAATCACACTCAGACGTGGTTGCGTTCCAGGCGAATTCGCCACCTGCGGCAAGTGCACTCTCGTTTGCAAGAATTCCACGGCATTGCTTGAGATTGATGAGAACCATCTTGGTCAAATCATCAGACCATCGTTCATCCTCTCCTTCGTACACTCGAACCCAAATCTCAACCACTTCGCTCGTGTTGCTGTAGAACTCATCGATGTTCAACGTCAATTCAAACGTGTCAGAATCTGCAAGTGCATCCGAACGGTCGAACTTGCTGTCCGTGATCAGGTTGTACTTTTCGATGGCTGAAGCGGAGAAGTCATCTCGTGAGAAGGCTGCTTCGACATAGACTTCACCAGTTTCTGAACCAGAAATGATTGTTCCAGTGATGGTGTATGTCGATTCGCTAACACCGACCGATGTGTTCTCAAAGTCGTTGTATTGAACAACTGGTATTTCGTCACCGTACCCTTCTGGTACGACGACAAAGTACATTCGGTACTTGTCTGAGAACTTACCTGATGCATCATAGACACGCAGTTCCATACGGATTTGAGATTCTGCTGTACCCGAATCATCAACAGTAACGTTTTGGAATTTGTAGGAGAAAAGACCGTTGCTTGCGGCAGATTCTTCGAACGTGTGTCCTTCCAAGTTGAACGAAGTGTCACCGTATGGAGCGTCGAAGAAGACCTTCCATTCATAGGTGACAATTCCGTTGCTTCCGTCGATTGCATCAGCATCGGACGATGCACTTGCATCGAAGTGAAGTACGAGTTCGCCAGACTCAGAGAGGATCACACGGTTGACATCCCATTCTGTGTTGGATACTGTCTTTGTTCCAATATACTCGATGTTGTCCGTGTATTCCTCACGCATGTCGATACTCATGTTCGCTTCAGGTGCAAATGCATCAGCAAGAACGTCGTTGGTTTCGACCTCGAGGGAAATGATACGAGCGTGTCCAGCATCATCGTGGAGAAGCAGTGTTACGGTCCATGTAGCACCTTGGAGACAGCCCGTAGCCGAAGACAAGTCGGTCTTACAGAACGTGGCTGAAGGTGAAGCTTCGGAGATGTGATCTGTTCCGCTGGCCATGGTTTGACCCATCCAGTCGGTTGGACCATCAAGAATCCAGTCTGCTGTGAGCGTAGCTGTGGTTGATGTTGTGTAACCGAAGTTGACCGTTGCATCGCTCTTCATGTAATGGGTAGCATATCCACCGGTCGATGGATCGATACCTGGCATTTCTCCATCGATGGTTAAGCCAAGATCTTGACCCATTGCACCGAATCCTTCTGGATATGGTGTGACCTCGTAAGCCAACATGTTTCCGAGCAGCGGGAAGGTCGTACTGTCAGCACGGGAGGAATAGGTCGCTACGTCAATGGTTGATAGGATCATTCCACCTTGGTAGTAACTGCATGTTCCCATGATAACGTCCTTGCTGTTTGCGCTGGTTCGCAGCAAACTCTGGAAGTATCCTCCATCCTCCATGTATCCATTACAGACGCCAGGAACATTCTGCGTGCTTACCGAGTTCGTGTTGAGAACGGCTGTTGCAACAGTTCCATCTCCCTCAAAGCCTTGGAAGGCAGTTGTCGAGACATCGTTCATGATTGGGTGGAATGGGTCGGCAATGTCGAGACCTGTGTAGAGAATCTTGGTCTCTGGGGTGTTTCGGCTTTGAACATCCATTCCGAACGGTAGGCGACCGTTCAATCCGACGTCGAGACCGTAAATTTGGCTGCCTTGTGGACCAAGGTGAGCCTGTACGGTTCCTCCAGCAGACATGAACGATTCGAGTGTTTGGCGGTTGGCAGTTGAACCAAGCTTCTGGTAGTAACCACGGCCACCGCTTTCAACGTCTTTCGCAGCGATGTCTTCTTGCCAAGGCAAGAGAATCTTATCGTAGTGCGTCATCCAACCGGAGTCAAGGTAAGTCGTCCAATCGTTGATGCCGAATTGTGTGTAACTCATGCCCAACAACTGGAGATCTTGCTTGATGGTTGATGTTCGAGCCGTCGAATCGCTGAGAATAGCGACGTCGATTTGGTCAGCAAAGGTTGCATGGAAGTAACGAACGTTACCGCTTGGGTTTCCGTTCGCAAGTTCAGCATGGAAACTGATGTTGTAGGTGTGTCCATCCGTCCAGCCGTTGTAAGCCGGGAACGTCAAATCAATTCGCTCGTTGGAAGCGAGTGTGGTTGTCGTTGGAGCAGAAGATGCTTGGTGAACCTGAGTTCCATCTGTCTCGTCGAAGACGGTCATGTAGAACATGTAATCGCCTGCGAGGACACCGTTGGTCGCCTTGAGATCCCAGTTGTGGGTCAAACTACCATCGATTGGCAGAACACAAGCATAGACGCCATCTTCCAAACATGCAAGCGTGCTTGGCTTTCCAAGTGTGATGTCAACGGATTCAACGTTGAAGATAACTTGTTCGATGTTGTTGGAGTTGCTCAACTCGTTGTCACCAAACCATGGAACACCGGTTGTGGTGTTGTCAAAGATGGTTTCAGCACGAATCATGTAGACGCCGGAGAAGAACTCGTGGTTGGCGACTGTGGTTGTCGCAACATCCTCTGCGTCGACGTTGGTTCGTGAAACGGTGTACGATGCATCTTCGTAGAATGTGAATTCTTGAAGCGTGATGTTGTTGAAGGCAACACCCTTGAAGCCATCGTTGATTCCGTTACGGCCGTCACCGTCACTCTGGAACTCGAAGTTGATGTCAACGGTCGAACCTGCAAGAGAGATACATTCACGGAACCACTGCAAACTGTCCGCAGCCGTGTTGTTGAGAACGTAAAGGTGCGTCAAATCGATGCTTCGGCTCAACACAAGATCGTCTGTGTTGAAGAAAACGTTGTAGTTACCACCGGAACCATCGGTACTGGCCGAATCACCAATGAAGGAGATTTCAGCTTGGTTAATCGACTCACTGGCATTGACAAAGCCATCGTCATTGTCGTCGTTCTGGCACGTTCCATCCTCGTCGTAATCGTTCCATTGTCCGAGAAGAACTGCAGAATATGAGTCGCTACCTTTGGTGAAGTCAACGTTGATCGAAGCATAGTCGTTAACGTCAACGATGGACGTTCCATCGACATCAATGCCGTAGAAGGTGTCTGCGTAATACTCGAAGTTCAACGAAACGAAATCACCAGACATGCTTGTCAAGTCGACACCAGGAATGGTCAAGGTTTCGTTCTCCCACAAGTCACCGTATCCTTGGGTTGCGGTATCACATGGGTGGCCGAACCAGTAGGCGTTGTTGTTGAAGATGAGATTGCTGCAAGTCGCCTCGTTGTAGATCGCACCCTGAGGGTTACCATCATCGCTGTAGACGTATCCGTTGGCGCCACCCTCAAAGGATTCCTTACAGATAACTGCAGGCGCACTGCAAAGAACGTCGGATGGCGTTGCAGAGAACACTGTTGCCTTGATGTCAAAGTCAACCATGGTGTTACCCCAGTTGTTTGTGACGACATCAATGTCAAACATGCCTTCTGCATAGAGACCGCCAGGGTTGAAGTAATCGATTCCTTCAACCGCAGGGTCGTAGAGATTGAACGGTTGGATGTAACCAACGATCTCGTCATTGACGCTTTGCTCGTCCCATGCATGGTTGCTTAGGGTTGCTGAAATTCGGTAGATGGTATCGTTGAGAAGGTTTGCTGTGATCGCTGCTGTCTCTTCTTCACCAGGACCGAGGTTGGTCAATGTGAGCGGTTGCTGGAGCGTTTGTGGGTTCGGGAAGTAAGCAGTATTTTGCTTGTAGATGGTGACGTTGTCAATCGCATATCCGTCTCGTCCAGACCATCGGGATTCATTGTCATCAGCGATGGAACCCTCGAATCCAGAGCGGAGTCGGAAGCGAACGTCAACGGTTTCGCCAGCCCATGGGGAAAGGTCGAATTCACCAACGCCTTCCTGCGTAAAGTTGCTCCATCCATAGTAGGTTCCTGAACTGAAGACACCGTAGTAGTAACGTCCTTCTGCAACCCCACCGTATCCGTTGATCTTGAAGGCACGGTCGTTGTCATAACCGCCCCAAATCGATGAGCCGGAGAGACATTCACCAGCAACCTGTGCTGAGGTAGGACAAGCGATGGTCGACCATCCGGTCTCGGCTGATCCGACCTCGATCATGGCAATATCATCCCAAAGCTCGCCAATCAACCACTGGCCTGTCGTTGCATCAACGGAACCAAGGGCACCATATCCAAGGTGACGGAACAATTCAACGCTGAGGAACGCTCTGTCAGAGCCTGTCAAATCAACGTCCTTGAGTGTGAGAGCATCGTCCCAGTGACGGCCATATCCAGACCACTCGTCACCACTGCTGTTGGTTTTGTATTCACCAGCCCACATGAAATCGGTTGGGTTTTGGTAGTTCGCAGAGACGTTTGGTGCGTTGTTTCCATCGCTTCCACCGACAGAGTGGTTGGTTTCGAGAATCCAACTCGAGGATTGGTCAATGTATTCATTGAACGCCCACGTACAACCGCCGCCACATCCAGTGGCGTCAGCTGGCGTATCGAAGTCGTGACTGAAGACAGTGGTGTTTGAGGAGTTGGCCTCATCAACAACCTGCAACACGACATCGAGGTTTGCGTTTTGGGTCAGCGTGTCCATTCCCGTGTTGGTAATGGTCACGTTGATGTCTCGACTTCCTTCTCCAACGATACCAAAGAAGCGATCGACAGGATTGATTTCAATGCCTGTTACAGCGATGTCTTTGCTGTCCATCTCGACAACGGTGAGGTAGTCGTATTGGGCGTCCCAGCCAAGGTTGTCGACCCAGTTTCCAAAGTTGTAGGACGTGTGTCCGACAACGATGTCAGGAGCGGATGTTGATGCACCAGCAAGTTGTCCGACGACCGCAATGTTGGGTCGACGTCCAGCCTCGTAGGAGAGAGGGGTAACGTGCCCACCGGATCCATCAGAAAGTGTCACTTGCACCGTAGTCGGGAAGTTCAACCAGAATGAAGAAGTCGAACCACCAGCGGAGTCAGAGGTGTTTTGTTGGTAGGCAACAGTTGGGTTGACGAAATCAGGTTCACCATCACCGTTGATGTCGGCTACAGTAACGTCATAGGAAATGTATGGGCCGAAATAAGCGAGTGCTGGAGTTGACCATGTTCCAACAGCGGAAGAGGTGGAGAACGTGATGTTTTCGAGATTGCCTTGGGTCATAGCGATGGTATCAACGGTGCCATCAGCATCCATGTCACCGATGTCAAACGCACCGAATGTATTCGCCATGTTGACGACGTGGGAGCCCGCTTGAGTGGACGTCGAGAAAGTGTAGGTTGCTGGGAAGAGGTTTGTTTGACAATTGAACTCAATGATGGTGACGTTGTCATCGTTTCCTGGGTTTGTGGTCTGACCAGTAGCGTAATCGACACCTTCGCTTCGCAGGAGCCAAATGTCTTCATCGTAACATTGTCCGGTAAGGCCTTGTTGCGATTCGCCCCAGTCTCCGATTTCAAGGCTGCGATAGGAATTGGTGTTCGCTGTTCCGAGTGCAGTAACCATTGGAGCGGTGCTTGTACCGATTGGACCCATGTAGGTCACAACACGCTGGTTGGAAATGTCGTTGAGAAGGTCGAGAATGACGACGTCATCGTTACCATCTTGGTTGATATCGCCGACAGCAAGATCCCATGCCCAGAAGTGAGTGAATCGCTGGCCAATGGTGAATGAATCGCTGTTGCATCCATCGTTTTCAAGGATGGTCAAGTTTCCTGGTTCACCTGCAGGTGCGCCATTGTCATCCGTCTTGAATGGGTTGTTACGCTGGAAAATGGCGATGTCAGGTGCAGTGTCGCCGTTGAACTCTCCGACTTCGAGGAATTGTACGTTAGAGAACTCATCCCACTCAGCGTTTCGAGAGGTGTTCTTGGAGACCCAAACGTCATAGCGCTCTGTGAAGTCACCCGTACCATCGTTCAGAAGAATGGTGATGGTGTGCGTACCGTCGGTTGCAACGGCCATGTCGTTGTGACCATCACAATTGAAATCGGCAATACCGATGTCGATAGGGTCACGGTTTGTGGTATAATTTCGTGCAGCAGAAGCACTCGCATTCGTTGCAAATGCTGCAGTTGTCGATAGAACCATTATGAGTACAAGAAATACGCTTCGAAGTTTTGCCCCGATTTTGTTTGTCTCTGTTTGCATCAATATCACTCAACTTAGCCAACCGTACTTCCACTATAACCCCTTTGATGTTACGTTTCGCCCGCTGTGGGCTAAATGTGCGATATTGCGCCTGAATTCTAACTCATCCAAGCCATCTTGGCGAAGGGCCCCAGCCCGTGGCGTCTCCACCATGAATTTTGACAAGTTTTCCAGCTGCAAACAATGACTCGAGCCAGACGCTAAGTTCGACGCCAGTCCGACCGCCCAACTTTGCACTTGCGACTTCTTCAATGGTCTCTGTTGCTAACGCAGTACGACCACCTTCTCGTACAATCAGACGCATAAGTTCCTTCAACCATGCTTCTGCCATTGGATCCACACTCATCTCGCCTTGAATTGGACGTGGCTCTTCGAGTTCAGCAAACGCGTCCATGAGTTCGAAGACATCGTTTTGACTTGGAGGTTTGAGGCCAATTTTTTCAATCTCAATCTCAACGTTCAGTGCTCCGATTGGTCGTCGCACTACAGGTATTCGACTTGGATCAGGCTCAGGCCCCATGTCAGTTGGAGGAAGATCGGCGTTCCCTTCACCGTCATCTTCCATAACAGATGGTTGTTTGGAACTCGGCGAGGGGATTCCAATCGGCAACATGGTACCGACTTCGGAGAGACCGAGTTCTTCAACGAGACCTTCAACCCATGCTCGCTTGCCCTCGATGGTGACATTGACATCGGTTTCATCAGAGCGAAATGTGAACCTAACGTCACCCGATGCCATATGACCAACTCCGTTTGGTTCCATTTCAAGATGTCGATTCTGGAACTGAAGCAAGTTGACGAAGAACCGTATGGAGGATTCCTCCGTTGCGGTAGTATTCAACTTCAACTGGTGTATCGAGGCGAACGGAAACTGTGAATTCTTTACTTGAACCATCGGCGTGCGTTGCTGTGACTGTAAGGTCTTGCAAGGGTTGGACATCATCCGTGACAGGAATGGTGAACGATTCCGTTCCATCCAGGCCGAGGGATTCGTGAGATTCGCCCTCCATGAAGGTCAGTGGTAGAACACCCATTCCGACCAAATTGGATCGATGGATTCTCTCAAACGACGTTGCAAGAACGGCCTTCACTCCGAGAAGATACGTTCCCTTTGCCGCCCAATCTCGTGAGGAACCTGTTCCATATTGTGAACCAGCAAGGACGACCATTGGTCCGTCATTGCTCATGGCCGCATCAAAGACCGATGTGACCTCACCCGTGGCATGATTGAGTGCATAGCCGCCCTCTGTACCCGGTGCTAGTTGATTTCGAATTCGGACGTTGGCAAAGGTACCACGCATCATGATCTCATGGTTTCCTCGTCGACTACCAAACGAGTTGAAATCGCCTTTTTCAACACCACGTTCGACCAACCAAGTACCGGCGGGGCCGCTCGCAGGGAACGAACCTGCAGGCGAAATGTGATCGGTTGTGATGGAGTCTCCGAGTTTGAGCAAGACCTTCGCATCATGGATTGGTTCAATTGGATCGGCCTGTGCAGAGAGATTCTGGAAGAAGGTCGGTAAACGGATGTAGGTTGAAGCGTCATCCCAAGGGTAGAGTGGGCTCGGTTCTGATGGGATCGAATCCCAGCGAGGCTCGTTCATTGCGTCAGCATAACGTTGCTTGAACATCTCTGGCGTAATGGCAGAGCGTGCTTCTGCAATTTCATCAGACGAAGGCCAAAGATCTGAGAGCATGACTGGTGTTCCATCTGGAGAAGTTCCAATGGGTTCTTTCGTCAGGTCAATCTCAAGCGTACCTGCTAGAGCATATGCAACGACGAGCGGTGGTGAGGCGAGATAGGATGCCTTGACTTTGCCATGCACTCGACCCTCAAAATTTCGGTTTCCTGAGAGAACGCTACCAACGATGAGATTGGCTTCGTCAATCGCTGCATCCACTTCCTCTGGAAGAGGTCCTGAATTTCCGATGCATGTTGTGCAACCATAGCCGACGACGTTGAATCCGAGCGCATTGAGGTCCTCTTGCAGACCTGTCGCTTCGTAATATTCTGTTACAACTCGACTGCCCGGAGCGAGCGATGTTCGAACCCATGGCTTCACGTTCAAACCAAATGAACGTGCTTTTCGTGCAACGAGTCCTGCAGCAAGCATAACATCTGGATTGGATGTGTTCGTACACGAAGTGATGGCAGCGATGACAACATCACCATGGTTCAAATCGTAGATTTCTCCATCACGCTCGACGATGGCTCCATTGTTCAATTCAGATGCATCCAATCCATGGCCTTCGAATCCGAGTTCATTGGTAAGGGACTGGATGAAATGGGATTTCATATCCTTCAAGTCAACACGATCTTGAGGACGCTTCGGACCTGCAAGGGCAGGTAGAATCGTTCCCAAATCAAGTTCCAAAACATCGGTGTAGGATTTCTCAGCATCGCTTGCATTGTACCATAGCCCTTGAGCCTTGGAGAAGGCTTCGACACCAGCAAGAGCTTCCTCATGTCGTCCAGTCAATCGAAGGTATTCGATGGTACGTTCGTCAACAGGGAAGAATCCACAGGTTGCACCATACTCAGGAGCCATGTTAGCAATAGTGGCTCGATCTGCCAGTGAGAGTGCGGCCATTCCTTCGCCAAAGAATTCGACGAATTTTCCAACAACACCATGCTCACGAAGCATCTCAACGATTCGAAGCGTCATGTCGGTTGCAGTTACGCCATCGTTCAGTGCCCCTGTTAAGCGTACACCAACGACATCTGGCGAAAGCATGTAGATCGGCTGACCAAGCATGACCGCCTCAGCCTCAATTCCACCAACACCCCAGCCAAGGACACCAAGGCCGTTGACCATGGTTGTGTGAGAATCGGTTCCTACGAGCGTATCAGCCAGCCAGATGTTGTTTTCTGAACGAGCAACGCTCGCAAGGAACTCGAGATTGACTTGGTGGACAATTCCACGAGAAGGAGGAACAGCTTGGAAGTTGGCGAGCGATTGTTGACCCCACTTCAAGAACGTGTATCGTTCCATATTTCGATGGTATTCAATGTCAAGATTGAGTTGGAGGGCATCCGGATTCGCTCCAGATACGTCAACTTGGACGGAATGGTCAATGACCAAATCGACTGGAACTTGTGGGTTCACCTTCTCGGGGTCACCTCCCATTTGAACCATAGCGTCCCGAAGGGCAGCAAGGTCGACAACTGCAGGAACACCAGTGAAATCTTGAAGAATCACCCGAGATGGACGGAATGGAATCTCTCCACGATCACCGTTCGCTTGCCAGCCTGCGATAGCTTTGACATCCTCTTCTCGAATCAAAAAGCCATCACAGTTACGAAGCGCACCTTCCAACAAAACACGCATCGAATACGGAAGATGCTTGGTTGAAATTCCAGCATCATCAAGGGCCGAAAGGGCGTAATATGTGCCTCCAACCTCAAGTTCTCGCTTTGCCAAGAAAGGGTCTAATTCGCTCATGATTCATAGGGAATCGCACCCCGTTAATCAACCGAACTGTTCAATTTCCTGTGAGACTTCACCAGAATTTGTACCATGGGTC
>JBMTJI010000008.1:0-74594 GCA_049438185.1 Candidatus Poseidoniaceae archaeon | reverse complement strand
TTGTTGCAAGCAGTCGAAGAACAATACTACTACGGTTGGGGAATGTTCGATGATGGGATGGTTGCAGAAGCTGCCATGGATGGTGATTCGGCATCAACGGGCTCTGCACAGCCGCAAACACGCACCCAAGGTGAGGATTTCAGTGGAACCAACAACCAAGAGCAAGGTGTTGATGAAGCGGATTTTATTAAGACGGATGGATACTTCATCTATGCTTTACAAGGTTCAACACTCTCAATCATGAGCGTTCCAGAATATGGAGAGATTGAATTTGCAAGTAACTCTTCCATTGAAGGCTCGCCGATTTCCATGATGTTGCGTGGTGATCGATTAATCGTTCTCTCAAGTTACAACCCGTGGAGTATCGACTCCGAAGATGAACTGTATGAATATCTTCGCTGGGACGGCGATTACAGCGAATGGCGAGTGAGTTCGATGACCAAGTACACAACATACAATGTTTCAGACCGAACAAATCCAGAAGTTGTCCAAGAACTCTATCTCGAAGGATACAATATTGATGCTCGAGAAGTTGATGGTTCGATTCGAGCCATTACGCATTCTTGGTTGAACATTCCCGGATTGTCGAGCTGGCTCAACATGCCAAGTGCTTACTATGAGCTTGAATGGGACGACCCACAACGAAAAACCTACCGGGAAATGATTGCCTATGAAACAATCCAAGCCAACGATGAGGTTCTTGCAGCCATGGACTTGGAGGATCTCGTTCCGAAGATTTACCAGCGTATTGATGGTCAAATCACCGAACATGATATGCGTTCTGAAGGATGTGGGAACTTTGCAAAACCCATGGATGGATTCAGTCGAGGTTTCACCAACATCCTTTCTCTTGATTTGTTTTCACCAACATTCACCTATGAGTCGGATCACTTACTCAGCAATCACCCAATGGTTTACGCTTCAACCGATGCACTCATCTTAACGGAAAATGCTTGGGACTGGTGGTGGTTTTGGGGGCAAGATGATGTTGATGATATGACCAACATTCACACCTTCGATATCTCTGTACCAGGTACAACAACCTACACCGGATCAGGCCGTATTGATGGACAGATCTTGAATCAGTTCAGCATCTCAGAGCACGAAGGCGTTCTACGTATTGCAACCACGATTGGTCAATGGAATCGATGGTGGATGGAAGATCCTGAACCGATGTCCTCGTCGATCATCACACTCGTCCGTGGCGTCAATCCTGAAACCGACCAGCAAGTCTTGCTCGAATACGGTCGCTTGGACGGTATTGCAGAGAATGAGCGCATCTGGTCTGCTCGCTTTGTAGAAGATCGTGCTTACATCGTCACATTTGAGCAAATTGATCCGCTTTGGACCATCGATTTGTCGGATCCTTCAACACCAACAATTCTCGGAGAATTGGAAGTCCCTGGTGTTTCAACGTACATCCATCCACTTCACGATGACATGCTTCTCACCATTGGAATGGGGCCTGCTGGTGAAGACGGTTTGGGGCTTGATTGGTCAAGTACACGTCTTTCAACGTTCAACATTAGTGATTTGACCCAACCGGCTGTAGCTGATACACTCATGCTCTCGCCTGTGGATGATCCAGATAACGGACGATGGACGTGGTCGTATTCTGAAGCGAAATATGAGCATAAGGCATTCCAGTATTGGGGACCAAAGGAAATGCTCGCAGTGCCACTCTCGACCTATCGCTATATTGAATCCTACAACGAAGATTGGGGTTACCAATGGCACTATGAATACGTTTCAAAGGCTATTATTGTCAATGTCGATGAAGCCACTGGTAGCATGTCCATTCACGGTGAAGTCAACCATTCTTCCCTTGTCAATCATGAAGATGTTCATTACTGGTGGGGCGGAAATGAAAACATCCGTCGAACGATTTTCATGGGCGATTTCATCTATGCATTTTCAGGTGCTGGTATCACCGTCCACAATTTGACAAGTATGGAATTAGTTGACGTTGTAACCTTTGACATCGAATACCCGGAGTACGCCTACTACGATTACTAGGCACGGCGGGAAGCCAAACCTCAATTGCTGAAAGGCTGCCCTCAAACTATGCCGCAACGAGTAGGTGTAGTTGGTTGTGGAAGATGGGGGTTGAAGCATCTCCGTGCGTTGGAGAAGGTTGCTGAGGAAGCGGGCATCAAATGCATCGTTGCATGCGATGTGCATCCAGCCGCTTTCACACGGATTGTGAGCGATCGTATCTTGTTGCACCATGATCCACACACGCTTGTCGAGCAGTTCAACCTCGATTCTGTCATCGTGGCAACGCCGAATGAAACCCATTACGAACTCGGCACGATGTTTCTCAACAAAGGAGTTGATGTCTTTCTTGAGAAACCAATCGCAACAACGCTTGATCATGCATCATCGCTTGTCTCGACGTCCGTTCACGTAGGAAAGATGCTGAAAAGCGGATTCCTTTTACGATTCCATCCGTGCATTATCGATGCTAAAACCAAAATTCGGGCAGGCAAAATAGGCGCTATTCAATCCATCCGATATTCCAAGAACGTACAACGTCAAGGCGATGATACGGCTCATGCGTTGGACACATTAGCCATCCATGGAATCGATTTGGTCGAGTTTCTCCTTGATGGACAAACTCCCTTGCGGATTTCTGAGGTTGTCGGTTCTCGTAGATCTTGTGCATTGACATTGGAATATCCAGATCAAGTCGAGATTTCCATCGATGTTGGATGGGAGGCTGTAGCCGATGTTGCCGAGTTGGAAGTGATCGGGCGAAACGGCAGGATTCTTGTGAAATTACAGGAGCATGAACGCTATGAAATTCTGGACGATGAAGTTACCATCAAATCGGTCGAACCCAATCACACGCCGCTCGAAGGTGTTCTTCTTGACTTCCTAACGTCTGACTCAACATCCTTCGCAGCCTCAACAGGTTCTATTCTTCGGACCATCAAATGCGTTGAACAGGCTCGTTTGCAACTAATAGCGCAAGGACGTTCAAAGACACGAGAATTGAAGAGATGAAGCCAACTGGGTCAATCATGAGCCCCGAACGTGTCATGCTTTGGCTTCTCGCAGGTGTTACCGTAGCATCCATTGCAACATGGTTGTTCCAAGATTCAGTTTTTGATGCTGCAGTCACATTTTCCATTCTTTCCGTTCTTGTAGCAATGATTTGGGGTGCAACTCATTACGAGAAAACCATTCGACTAAGTGGAATGAAGAGCGGAGGCATCCTGAATATTCTTGCTTTCGTTGTTGTGACTGCTGGCCTCACATATTGGTGCATTTACTTCTACGACTTCCCGCTTGTTGGATCAATTATTGGAAGCATAGGAACCAACGCCTACATTTGGTGGACGTTTGGTATGCTTGAACCGGGCACTCCTTCCGTATAATTGTGCCAAGTGTCAAAAGCCTCCATCATGGCATACGTACAATGGCAAAGCATGGTGAGCATCCTGAACTCCCTTCCGAACTGGAAGAATTGTTGGAAGCTGATGTCCACACCATTTTTCTCAAGGCTGATTGTCCCCCTCGCGTCAAGCGTGGAACCATTGGACAACTCAAGTTGACTGAACTCGAATCCAGTGAAGAATGGGATAATCTTCGTTTAGAATCGCTTCAAGAGTCGTTACAAACCGTTGCTGAAAACAATCAACATCGGAGTGATTGTTTCTTGGAAATCGATCGCAAAGGCTGCCAAGTCCTCCAATTGGGCGACTTACGAGTCACGTGCGCAAGTCCTCCATTTTCGGACGCTCGTGAAATCACAGTTGTCCGGCCTGTCGCAAAACTCTCCCTGAGCGATTACGATCTCGACCCGAAGATTGTTGAGCGTCTCTCAAATCATCATCGCGGCGTCTTCATTTGTGGGCGCCCTGGTTCAGGGAAAACAACACTTGCCCAAGCCATCGCTGAATATCTCGATGACGACATTGGTGCAATGGTAAAGACGATGGAAGCGCCACGTGATTTGCAACTTGCAGAACGAATTACACAATACGCTCCATTGGAGGGCGACCTGGAAAAGACGGCCGAGATCATCTTCCTGGTTCGACCTGATTTCGTCATATTTGATGAGGTTCGACGTGCTCGTGATTTCGAAATCTTTGCTGACGTACGACTAGCAGGTGTTGGGCTACTCGGTGTAACGCACGCTAACTCAGCTCTCGAAGCCATTCAACGATTGATCGGAAAGGTTGAGCTTGGGCTCGTTTCTCAGGTCCTTGATACCGTACTGCATGTCGAAGCGGGTCAAATCCAACAAGTACTCGAACTCAGGATGACTGTGAAACCACCTTCTGGAATGCAGGAAGAGTTGGCGCGTCCTGTCATCGAAGTTGTTGAATTTCCAACCGGTAAAGTGACACACGAAATGTTTGCTTTTGGTTCGGAACTTGCAGTAGTTCCTGTGACAGAGACGAGCCAAAAGAAGCCTCTTCAGCAACTCGCACAAAAGCAACTGATTCATACAATTCGTCAGTGGGCTGGCGTACACGTGAGAGTTCAATTTACAAGCGACACTGCGGCTACTGTTTACGCTCCAAGCAACATGATTTCAACGCTCGTTGGACGCGGTGGAGACAATGTACGGGCTTTGCAAGACCAACTTGGTGGCTTGCGACTGACGATTGAATCACTTGATGACGCACCCAATTCTGACGATGTTTCAGAGCATTCAATTTGGAGTGATGACCAAGATCGACGAGCTTATCAAAGCCGAGCCTATGAGCAGCATGGTCGTTCCAAAAAGACCAGAAAAGGTCGTCGGCGTTGAGAAGGAGAGTTCTTGAAGAACGGTTACCCCGCAGAAGCATGGCGCAGCAGGACGATGGTTCGGGTCGTGCGCCTGTTGTCATTGTTCGACCAACCACCTCAGTAACCAGTGGTGTTGCTGTCACACAGAAACTCGTAGGAGCTGCCGTAGCATTTGGCGACATACTTCGTCGAACCTTTGGTCCGAATGGATTAGACAAAATGATGTACAAAACAAACGGTGAAAACGCTATCACCAACGATGGAGCGAAAATTGTCGCCGAATTGCTTGTCAAGCATCCTGCTGCCAAGGCCTTTGTTCAACTTGCTGAATCGCAAGAAAATGCATGTGGAGACGGTGTCACTGGTTGTCTTCTGTTTGCCAGTGAATTGATGAAGGAAGCTGGGCGTTTGCTCGAACGTGGAGTACATCCGCTTGTTTTGATTGAAGCCTACCAAGAATCAATGGCGCAAACTCTGGACATTCTCGATAAACGCTCGAAGATGGAGATTGATTCTGATTCACTGCATTCCGTTGCAAAAACTGCCATGGTTGGCAAGTCCGCAGAGGCTGGGGGAGATGTTCTTGCACAACTTTTGGTTGAATGTATGACGACGATTCAATCCAGTGGTAGACCTGTTCGAGCAGAAAACGTTCGAATGACGAAACGTGGTCACGACTCATTGCAAGAGACACGTTTGATCAAAGGTGTCATCATCGACAAAAAATTTGATTCTGAGCGGACGCCGAAAATATCTCAACCGTCCAAGGTACTTGCATTAACATGCCCGCTTACCATCCAGAAAACGAAGCGTGACGCTGAAATTGAGATTGAACGCCCCGAACAAATGGTTGCATTCTTGGATGCTGAAGAAAAGCTGATCAGAAAGAAAATCAATCTGCTTAGACAGTCTGGTGCAAATGTAATATTCACCTCCAAAGAAGTCGATGACCGCATTCAACATGCATGCAACAACGATGAAATTCTTCTCGTCGGAATGATGGAAGAGGATGGAATTGAAGACATCGCTGCAGCCACTGGTGCAACACTCATCAATCACCTCGATGATATTGCATCCGAAAGTCTTGGATCGGTTCAATCAGCATTGGTTGATGTTTCTGAGCACGAGGATGGTCGGCGGACTCGATTGATCGTTGATGTTGGCATGAATTCTGGTCTCGTAACGATCGATGTCGGCGGCGGTCAAGGTGCTGCTGTCGAAGAATACATTCGAGCCATGTACGATGCTCTACGAACTCTGGAATCTGTCCTCCAACATCCCGGCACATTGCTTGGAGGGGGTTCGTTCCATATCGCAGCCGCACTCCACTTAAGAGAGCAGGCTGAAGCAATATCTGGACGACAGCGCCTGGCCATCGAAGCATTTGCTCGTGCACTTGAGACGATTCCAAGTACGCTTGCGCTAAATGCTGGAGAAGATCAAATTGACACACTGTTGCAGTTGCGTGCAGCCCATCGCAACCATTCCGATCAGTTCGGTGTATGCAAGAATGGACGCATTGGCGAAATTCAAGATGTTCTCCTTTCATCGCATACCGTCTCGCACGCGTTACAGGCTGCTGTTGAGACCGCTTCTGGGCTTCTGCGGGTTGACCAAGTTATTTCCTCGCGTGGCGATTAAGCAAGTGGCCTCATCACATGCTTGATAACAAAGACATACTAGAGGTCGATAACGGGTGCAACCATGGACTCGGGAAAACCTCGCGCACTACTCAGCGTATGGGACAAAACTGGTATCGTCGAATTCGCAACTTCATTGGTCGATCTAGGTTTCGAATTGATTTCAACCGGAGGTACTGCGCGTAAACTCAAGGAGGCAGGCCTCGACGTCATGAGCGTTTCAGATGTCACGCAGCATCCTGAAATTTTTGATGGCCGGGTCAAAACTCTCCATCCTGCAATCCATGGCCCACTCCTTGCTCGTTTGCAAAAGGAAGATGATCGAATTGGAATGAAAGAATTGCAATATACGCCAATTGCATTGGTTGCATGCAATCTCTATCCATTTGTTGCCGCTGCATCTGCAGACCCGCCCCTCGACAAAGATGCATTGTTGGAAATGATCGACATCGGTGGGCCCACAATGGTACGTGCTTCAGCAAAGAATCATGCAAATGTCATTATTTGTTGCAATCCAAACGATTACGATTCAATCATTGATGATTTGAAGGAATCTGAAGGAAACCCCTCAGGGGTGCCCATCGAACGACGACAAACACTTGCTCTCTCAGCTTACCAGCATACTGCATCGTACGATGTTGCCATTGCAAACACGTTGCATGGGCGTTGGAATGGCGTTCCGGAATCATTTGATTCCGTTGAAGAACAATCGCGTCGCTACCAAAATACACTTCTTGCCTCTTCCATCAAGATGGAAACATTGCGCTACGGAGAGAATGCACACCAAAGTGCTGCACTGTTTGTTGATGATGAAGTTCGTGGGGCACATACAACCCTCGTTACTGCACACGTTGAAGGGGGGAAGGCGATGTCTTACAACAACTACTCCGATGCCGATGCTACGCTCCGTTTGTGTCGGTCGCTTTCAACCGATGAATGGCCCGATACTCCGCATGCGTGCGTCATTGTCAAACACAACAACCCGTGTGGCGTTGCCCTTGCTTCAAGCCAAGTTGATGCATATACAAACGCATTAGCGAGTGACCCTGAATCGGCTTTCGGCTCCATCATTTGCTTCAATGAAATTGTCACAATTGATACCGCTAAAGCAATGTCTGAATTGTTCATTGAAGTCCTTATTGCACCTGGTTATACTGCTGAAGCAAAGGAATTCATCATGCAGAAAGGAAACAGAAGGCTGCTCACCATAGAATCGCCAAATGACCGTCTTGCTCCACTTGAGCGAAAACGGATCCTCAAACAAATCGAAGGAGGGTGGATTGTGCAGACAGAAGAGCCTCCTATCATTGACTGGTCATCGGCAAAAACAGTTACTGAGAAAGTTGTTTCTGAAGCCGAAATCGATTCAATGAAGTTCGCAGTTCGGGTGTGTGAGCAGGTCAAATCCAATGCAATTGTTATGGTTCAAGGATTAGCGACCGTAGGTATCGGCCCAGGACAAACCAGTCGTGTTGAAGCAGTCCGAATCGCTGCTCGGCGGGCGGGCGAACGAGCGCAAGGTTGTGTCCTTGCAAGCGATGCGTTCTTCCCCTTTGCAGACGGTCTTGAGCAGGCTGCTCAAGCCGGAGCCTCGGCCATTGTTCAACCAGGCGGTTCAATTCGAGATCAGGAAGTCATCGATGCCGCAAATCGACTTGGAATCTCCATGCTCTTTACTGGACATCGTTTGTTCCGGCATTAAGACTGGCAAGGGAGATTTGCGTCTCCTTCATGTAGTATTGACTTGTCGAAGAGGCATGAGCGACCACGTTATTGCGGTGCTTCCCGGGGATGGCACAGGGAAGGAAGTAGCGGTCGAAGCACAGCGTATTTTGGATACCATCCAAGAGCACACAAACCATGGGTTCGAGCAAAACGTAATTCCATGTGGTGGTCAACATTATCTCGCTACAGGCGAAGAGTGGGCAGAAGGTTCGTTTGAATTCTGCCGTGATGACGCTGATGCTATTTTCATGGGTGCGATCGGATATCCTGGTGCACGATTACCAAACGGCGATCTTGCAGGCGGTTCCGTCATTCTTGGAATGCGTAGTGGGCTTGACCTGTATGCAAACGTTCGCCCTATTCGCCTCTATGAGGGCGTTCCGCACAAAGTCCATGGGCGATTCACCAACATTTGGGATCCGGACATGGTCGACATGGTCATCCTCCGAGAAAACACAGAGGGATTGTACCATTCTTTGCTTCACCGAAGTGCTCAACGAGCAAAGGGGCTTGAAGGCTACGAACCTCCTGAAATCGAATTCCCGGGTCTTCATGGCGAAGTAGCCTATGACCCAAGGCCGATTTCATCACACGGATCTGAGCGACTGATCAAGATGGGTTTCGATATATGTGATACTCGAAACGGTGCTCCTGTTGACGGTGCTTCACGCGTATCTTGCATTGACAAAAGCAACGTTACTCGCGGTTGCCAATTGTTCCGGAAAACGTTTGATACCGTAGCAAACGCCTATCCTCATGTTGAGAAGGACTATGGGTACATCGATGCATTCACGCAATGGTTGACACGTACGCCTGAATTTTACGACGTTGTTGTTACGTCAAACATGTTTGGTGACATTGCAACCGATCTCGCCTCAGTTCTACAGGGCGGAATGGGTATGGCTGCATCCGGAAACATTGGTGACAACCATGCCTTCTTCGAACCAGTTCACGGTTCTGCACCAAAACACGCTGGGCAAAACAAAGTCAACCCAATTGCAAGCATCAATTCCGTACAGATGATGTTGGACTGGCTTGCACGCCGTACCAACGATGACGACTTGTTGAGTGTGTCAAACCTCCTTGACCAAAGTGTTGCAGAACATCTGAAGGATGGAAAGTCACTCACCTATGATTTGGGAGGTACTGCATCCTGCACTGAGGTAGGAATATCCATCGCAAATCGACTTTCAACGCACTTGAAAGAACGCTAATTAGGCTGAATTTGCAGTTGTACGGTGGGAACTTTCCATCCTACAAACCAAATGCCGACTAATGCGACAATTGCAATTGTTGCTTGGCCGAATCCCGGATCTCCGAGCTTTGTGACAACATAAATCGAAAAAGCAGATACAAGCGAAATAATACCAATGATGACAATCTTCGAATGAAGTGGTAAGGCTCGTCCGGCTTTGTAATACTCAAGAAGAGCGTTACCAAAGATGCGGTTGGTCAGAAGCCATCGGAACATCCGCCTTGATGAGCGTCCGAAACAGAATCCTGCAGCAACAAGCCATGATGTTGTGGGCCAACCGGGAACGACCGTACCAATCGCAGCAAAGACCACAAAGATACTTCCCAGTCCTGTCCATAACCATCGCACAACAGGATTCTTTGAGGGTTTATGCATATCGAGAATCGCTTCAAGAATGTCCTCATCTGAAAGCCCTTCAAACGTTATCGCAAGATGATTGGTCTCGTCAGACTGGTCGCCCATCACCTCACTTCCTTTGCCGACCCTGTAATTTGACACTCATAAGGAATAGGGGTAAGCCTTGAACAATCGGAAGGACTGAAATCAAGCACTCCTTGGGTGGAGCATGGGAGAGATTCAGTTGTTATCACGAGTGGGTCAATCCAGCAATCCGATTCGAATTGCCGTTTTCTTTTCTGGATCTGGAACGGGAATGAATGCGCTTCTGAACCACCAGAAAGAAGATGGTTGCATACACAACACCGTCCTCTGTGTTACCGACAAAGAAAATGCAGGTGGTATAGAATATGCAAGGCAACACAATGTTCCAATCGTCATCGAAACGGTAGATTCCAACTTGTCGAAAGAAGATCGTCGACTCGAACATGAACAACGGATTGAAGAACACATCAAGAAATTCGAGATTGAACTCATTGTCTTATCAGGATACATGCGCTTGTTGTCTTCTGAATTTGTTGCGCAGCATTTTCCTCGGATTATCAACATTCATCCTTCTCTATTGCCAGCATTTCCAGGTCAAGATGCGCATAGTGATGTACTCAAATCAGGAGTTCGTGTAAGCGGTTGTACGGTTCATGTTGTTGATGCTGGTATGGACACTGGGCCTATCCTCGCCCAACGTAGGGTGCCGGTTTTCAAAGGAGATATGAGGCATCAGCTTGTGAAGCGGGTGCAGATTGAGGAACATCGACTCTATCCTGAAATCATTGATTTGATTTGTTCAGGTCATCGATTTGCGTTGGAGAATTAAAATTTTCAAGCCGACGACCGAGGAAATCCATTGGATTTCGTTCAAAATCAGAGAACAAGCCTTTCAAACTCGATGAAGTTGAAAAGGTACAGCCCTTTGGAATTCGAGCGAGGGTGTATTGATCGCTTCCCTCCTGATCGACTGGTACGCCTGGTGCTTGTGTTAATATTGCATCGATGGCTTCATCATCAAGGTTGTACATATCACACGGAAACAATTGGATTTCTTCGTCATGCTCTTGAACAAAAGCACGAACGACATCAGCCAATGAAGAGGAATCTGCTGGGTCAAACCAGCATTCTGAATTGAAGAGAGTCGCTCGGTTTTGGCGACCACAAGCAACAATGATACGGGTTCCTCGCGAGATCAATTTCTGTGATAACTGGTTCACAAAATCGTAGAGTAGCGCCTTATCGCGGCCCATTCGAATGCTCTTTCCACCAGCGAGAATTAAACAGAGCAACGACATGGTGTTCACACAAGTTCGTCCAATGCCGTCATCGCCTGTTCCAACTCGTCGAGTAAATCTCGCACACGGTCGAGGAGCGCCTGTCGCTCACGGCTTGAGCGAGCTTGTGGCAACCATTCAAGCAAACGACGTACATCTCTCGCATCACGCTCAACCGTCCAAGACAGTACCTGTTCAAGAACAGGGTCTTCTGTGGGCAGAAAGCGCTCAGCCATGAACATCCGATTGGTTCTGAGCCCATCAAGATAGTCGTTGAAGAAGCCGCATTCGGATACGTTCGAACAATTCGCCTCCTTCAGGAGCCACGGAAATGAGACGTTCGTGCATTGAACATCGATTCTCATCGAGTGAAAGTAAGAGAACCATCAACTGAGCCCAAACCTGGCTTTGACTTGCTGCATCATCGATCCAAGCATCATCGGGAAGTGAGCGTCCGCCGCGCACAAATTCCTCAGCCGTTTCAAGAAAAACTTCAACGGATACTCGTTCCTGAACGAGCTGTAGAAAAACGGTCCATCCGTTTTCACCAAGTTCTTCATCAGACATATTAGCAAGAAGAAGCCCGACGAGTTTGAGGTCTTCTCGGCCACCACGTTTCCATATTTTTGGAATAAATTTCGCAATTTTCAATCGGTCTTTTTCATTCGTAAGCATCCATGATGCAAGTCGCCGCATCTCAGGATCTGGAGTCCCTATGTGAAATGTGTACTGTCCAGATGTTGCAAGACGGTCGGTCATTGATTTTGCCATCATCCCGGGCACGCCATACGTGTAGGCTTCACGGAGCATTGCCAAACGTTTTCTACGGCGGGTTGGGAATGAGGAAAAACCATCCAGATAATCATCGAGAGAACTTGGTTTCATCTCGTTTCACCGTTGTTCTTTTTGCGAACATTATCAAACAACGTTGTAACAACACGGACAGAATCTCGAAGTGTATTGAGGGTTTTTTCGACCATGTTTGGATCTTCAAATCGTTCCATTACCATGTCTCGCAACTCGCGTTCTACTAAGTTGTGCTCATCATCATCGATAGCAAAGAGTTCTCGTAAGTGAGCCATGACTCGAAATTCGTCTTTGGATAATGATGCATTGATAATCGCTACTTCGAAAACCGTTTTGTAGACTTCATGCTGTTCTTCAGGGGTTAAAGCATCACCATCTTCAGTATCGACGCCATCCATGATGGCTTGATAGACCTCTGCAGGTTGATGTGGTTCAAGATTCAAACATGAAGAAAGGCGAATAATGAGCCGCTTCTCTTCGCGTGTCAAAACACCATCAAGCAACATCACCTCAATCGTGCTACGAAAAGCAGCCAGACGGTGAACAGTTTCGGCGGACACGCCCTTGCGTAAGTAGAACCTCTTCTTGAACCCACGCGATGAAAAATCCACTTTTTACCGATTTGCAACGTATTGTAGCCTAAATTATCGAAGGCCTTGTTGCCGTTCCAAATCTCTCAACTTTGATAGGATGTTTTCTGTGAATGTATTTTGAATTTGAACATCGTTGTAACCGCCAAAAACATTCGTTGCTTCCAATGTCAGTTGTTGCGATGCTGGAATCGCTGGAAAGGTTCGATTGGTGCCGTCCACCAACGCAATTGGAACATTGTTTTCGATTGCAAGTGAGGTAAGCCAAAGATCGTCGTTCTTGGGGCAGCATTCGAGGAATGCGCGACCGCGTTGTTTTGCGATTCGAAGAAATTCTGGACTGTAGATTTCTCCCATCGATGAGGTGTAAAAATTGAGATTTGATGGCGCTGTCGTTATTCCAGGGCCCCACTCAAGGTATGGTCGTGCTTGTGTTCCATCATCGGTTAATTCGATACGATGGGCTCGGAATGCATGCAAGCACTCGGGTTGATTTTCAATGGAAGATGAGAGTTTTTTCAACCACCATTTTGGGTAAAGATGGTCGTCATCGCCCGTTGCATGGGGGCGGTCGAAATCTTCAACCAATTCAAGAAATGGGTAATATTTCGTATGTGGCCCAAAATTTTCAACCAATTGGATTTCCAACCCACGTTTCATGAGGCGTTGAAGGCCTTTTGTTGGATGATTGAACAGTTGTTCATCGTCAACAAAGAGGATGGCTCGAGAAGGTCGAACGTTTCCTCGAGCGATCGCCTCAAGCGATAGATGTGCTGTTTGGAAACGGATGCCGTATGTTGTCATGGAAAGGGTTGGACCTGCATTCGATAATATGGACGATCTTGAAATTCGATTGTGAACATTCAACTTCATCATCAGGAGTGAAATGTAGACTTTGCTTGGAATGTTTTTGATGAAAGCAAACACGCCCATCCCAACGCAACCTTTGTTGGTTCTTCGTCTGGAATTGATTATTTAATCACGTCGATGATGAATACATTCGAAAAATATGGCTATGAACAACCACCATAAGGGTTGAATCCATAAGGGTTGCAAGATAGCGTCCACCAATGAAGAAGGTCATCATGCGTCAATATTGGCGTCTTCAACAATCTCAAACCGTTATCTCGATGGTGTTTTGGACAACTACGCTGACATTGTTGATCTGGCCGTATGTTAAGTGGCGATTTGAGTCGAACTGCGACACTGGATTGTGCTTTTCAGATGAGATTCTGGGCATTCCATCGACATATATTGGACTCATGTCAATTGGCGTTCTTGTTCTTCTCAGCGTCCTCTTGATTGGGTACATTTACGATGTTGGGCTGGGATTGTGGAAAGAACACTTAACCATTTCAACCGAAAGAAATCCATTTGGCGTGTATCTCATTTCTCCGCCAATGGGTCTTATTCTCGCTCAAACCAACATGCTTCTCAAGCAATTAGCTACCGATGATGAAGAAATTCAACGTCACGTTGCCTTTGTTGAGCGGTGGTTGGAATGGAATGCTGATGAAGAAATTTGGGCACGAGCCATGGATTCGTGGAAGAATACCATGGGTGATGAGGATCCACATCTTCCATTCTTGAGTAAGAAAATGCAAGAGGATTTGATTGAGCGCTCGTCCTCTCTTCCAAAGGAATGAAACAGGAATTTTAGCGGATTTTTATCCACAGGGTTGAAAAGGGGAAGGCCTTAGCAAGGCATGCTGAATCACATTCACTTGATTTGATATTATTGTCGAATCGTTGCACTGCATCCCATTTTGGGGTTAAAGCGCCGACTGTGAAGAGGTCGAAAGGAGGATTTAATTTGTCTCGAAAAAACAATTCAGGAAATAAACAAGGAAAGGCGATGAAGTATTTGATTAAGGCTGATATCAAAATTAATGGTACAGTTCAACGCAAGGACATCATCGGAGCCATCATGGGACAAACCGAAGGTTTGCTCGGTGATGAACTCGAACTACGAAAATTGCAACGTACAGCTCGTGTTGGACACGTTGATGTCGAAATGGAAACGAAGGGTGGAAAGGTGCATGGGATGATTCTTATTCCAAGCAGCATGGACAATGTTGAAACAGCTATCATTGGATCTGCATTGGAAACCATTGATCGAATTGGCCCGTGCCAAGCTAAGATCACAGTTGTCGAAATTTCAGACGTTCGTGCCACGAAGCGTACTGCAGTGGTCGATCGTGCCAAAGAACTTCTTCTTGCACTGGTCAATTCTGGCGAAGCTGCAAGTAAGACTGTTGTTGAAGAAGTTCGCTCTGTTTTGACAGTTGGAACTGCGACCAACTTCCATGGCTTGACATGCGGCCCGAATGTTCAGAGTTCAGACTCATTGATCATCGTTGAAGGTCGAAATGACGTCATCAACTTGCTCAACTGTGGTGTCAAGAATGCAATCAGCGCTGATGGTGCTGGGAACATCAAACAGGAGTTGATTGATTTAGCAAATGGAAAACAATCGGTTACGCTTGCCATCGATGGCGATCGTGGTGGAGAGATGTTGTTCCGACAACTCAACGCTATTCTCAAGGTTGACTTCGTCGCACAAGCGCCGGTTGGGCAAGAGTGGGAATTGCTTCCCCAAAAGACAATCACCAAAACTCTATCCATGAAAGAGGAAGCTGCAAAATTTGCAAAGAAAATGGATGCTCAAGATAAGGAAGATGAAGCAAAACATGGAACCAGCAGCGACGAGTGGGCTGAAGAAATGGAAGACGTCTATGAATCTGAAATCGCACCTGCTGAAATTCAGGAAATGTTCGATTATCAAGACGGTCTTGGTAAAAACAAGGCCATGTTTGTTCTCGCTGATGGTTCGGTCAGTGAAGAAATGGGAGCAGGCTCCATCGCCAAGTCTGCGGCTGGAACCGAAGGTGTCCAGGCATTGATCATCAATGGGCCAATTAGCGACCGAATCCAAGAAATTGCTTCTGAGGCATCAATTGCAACGGTTGTAGGTACCAAACCAGGAAAAGGATTCAATGCATCGAGTGATGCAAAGTCATGGTTCTCCGAAACGCACCGTTGATTCCGTTACGTTCATTTCATTGTTTGAATGAGGGGATTGTATGGAGGGAGATGTCGAAGCACCCGCAGAAATTGATGAAGAAGAAATTCCAGAGGAGATGGAAGAAGAAACCTCCCCGGATGTTCAACATGAAATGATGGATGTTCTTGCCTTACCGATTCGAGCAAAGCCTTTGTTTCACAACAATCATGAGGACGTTGAAGAATTTCCACTAGCAGAATCAAAAGATGGTTTAACTTCAACCTCCATTGTTGCTGGAGACGGTTTGTTTCGTGTGGTCAAAACCACGTTGCATCAAGATGGTGTGCCGAGGATTGACGTGCAACTGGTCATGGACTCTGAACTTACAAGTTTTCAGCACTCGATCGATAAGCCAACTCCACTCGAATTCGGCCTCGCTGGAGGTTTTGCAGTGGCTGGGCTCATCCTGATGATGGTTCAAGGATTAACCCCAATTGTTCTAGGACTTGGGCTGTTTCTTGCTGGTTTGAAATTTCTTCCAATGCACTTGGAAAGGCATCGGCTCATCTTTTCTTCATGTGGAAATTCGCATGAAATCAGCCTTGGTACATGGGGTCTTTTCGCCCCTGGGTTTCGCGCAAGTATGGCCTTGATAGGTCCGAGTATGGCGGATTACATGCGAACGGGACACCTTGATGTCGCTGAAATCGACCAATTACACAAACAACTTCGCGCACCCATCGTAGCGAAGAGCTTTGAACAACCTGTTGCGCAACTACCAGCATCAACCACGCCAACTGAAATCGTCCCAATTCAAACTGCGGAAGTCCCCGTTGAAATCCCTGTTCAGGAACCACACCCAATCGTTCCACAGGCTCCGGAACAAGATGTGCCACAATCAATGGGCCCACCAGTTTCAATTCCTGCCCCTCCAGAACCTGCACCAGCGCCGCTACAACCTCCTATTGCACCTCCATTAGGCCCACCTGGTCTTCCTTCTCCTCCGATGATGAGTCCCTCACCAGCAGCACCGCTTCCACCACCGCTGGCGCCGTTGCCGGCAGGACCTCCTGGAATGAATCAACCCATCCCTCTCGATATGCCTATGCCAGAAGCCCCACGTATTGCTGTTCAGGGAACACCGAGTGATGAGCCACTGATTACGAAAGAAGAGCAGGATGCATTGCTTAATGAATTGTCTTGATCAGTTGATTCCTCCAGCAGTTGGAAGATTCATTGATTGTACCAAACGCTCCGTTTGCTGTTGCAACTCGTTCAAATTCGAAGTTTCAGGTAACGACAATTCATCAGCATTGAGAGGTACGCGAACCCCGGGGCCTGGAACTCGATTTAGGGCTATTCCAAGGCGAGTAGCGTCTTCGAAGAAATCGCCCGATGCCCCCATATGTCGTGCTTCGAGCCGCATGCGAACCCATTGATTGTATTTCGGAATGGCTTCACCGAGATCGTCAATCATTTTCGAACGCTTGGAATCATCATGATCCCCTACTGGAAGAAGTCTCAAAACCAGCCTAAGCATCCTATCGATGCGAATATCTCGCGGTTCTTCGCCAACGTGGGATGCAAGTGCTCTTCGAACAGTCGAAATGTCACCTGATGCCGCCAGAGTATCTGCTTCCCTAGTTAAGCCAATCTGACGGAGAAGGCGCTCATAAGACGATACATCACCACTGATAATGGTGGATGGAGTGGTGTCTGCAACTGGTTTCGGTATTTCCTCAAACTTCTCGTTTTGATTTTGAACAAGAATCTCAACCTTCTCGTCATTGGAATGCGTATCTAGTTGAACAATTTCACTCATCTCTTCTTCTTGAGTGGATTCAGACTCAACCATTGCTTCAAGCATTGCTTCATGTGCTTCTTCAAGCGTGGATTGTGGTTGATTTTTTGCCGGTGCTTTGCGGATTCGGTTTTGTTCTTTTGGAAGGAGAATTGGGCGTTGCTCAGGCAGCCATACAGGATAGGAGTAAGCCTCATCCTCAATTTCTCGTTCTGCTAAATGGCGAATGAGAGCGGGTATCTGCTGTTCAAGTTTCATCAGTTGTAATGGATTTCGAACGTTGATCGATACTTCACTTGCACGCTGTACATCACGGCGCCAATCCATATTTGCGAACCGTCGTTGGGTGGATTGAATACGGGACATAGCCTTGACTGCTTGGGAAAATTGTTGGAAAAATGCATCCGGCTTTTGCTCTTGTAGTTGAAGGAGTTCAGTGATGTTCCATCCACGTTCTTCCAACCGCAAAAGTTCGGCCTTTGTCCGCTCGATTGCATGCGATGTTGCTCCACTCGCCATGAGATTCTGAGAACGGTGTTCAAGTGAAGCTACTGCGGTTTCGAAGGTATGAAGATCTGTAAACGTCTTGTCTGGGTCTGCCTTGCCTTCACGAACTGCTCGTTCCCATTCTGTTTGAAGCATTCGCCGGTGTCGAGCGTTTCGCAAGGTTTTCTTATCAAGCCAATGTTGCATCTCATCCAGCAAATCAGCGTCTAAATCCATCGTGCGAAGAATCGTTGAACGATTTTCCGTTTCTTCTTCTCCTCCTAACGATGTATCAAGTTGAAGCATTTTTTCAAGCAGCATATTGGCGCGTTCATAGAAAGGAAGTTGTTGATTCAATTCATCCAATCCTTGGCGAGGATCCTGTGTTATTTTGTATCGCCATACATCCATTTCGAATCCAAGTTGTTCCCATCTCTCGATTCGTGATGCGCCTTGAAGTTCCTTTTCTGTCCACTGCTGTTCAAGCGCATCGATTTTGTCAAGGAATGCGTCTGTATGCTCAAGTTTTCCAACAATGTGTTCGATCGATGCATCCTCATGATTCCATAATTTCTTGATTTCTTTCCACCGTTCAAAGGCTCCTGTATGGCGATGATATTGTTGTTCAATCTCGGGTAGAAGATGTTCCCATTCAAGTAATTCTTCTGGGAGAATCCTTGAACGGCTTTGGTAAATGTATCCCTCTGAATGCCACAAACGAATCAAAGCGTTCATCTCATCGAGACGGGTCTGGAGATGTTCAGCGATTGTGGTTACATTCTTCTCTAGCGTCTGCAAATCATCAGAAGGTGTTTGAATCAACTTTTCCACACGACCCATGAACGTATCAGCCAATACCGGATCGAATGGAACAATGTTGGATTGAATTTGAAGTTGTAAGAGATCAATTTGATTTGAATAGCGCTGAAGTCGTTCAACCTCATCAAACTGTTCAATAATTTTCAGCGATTCGAGGTCAGCGGAGTACCCTTTTTCCTTCAACTGAAGAACTGCTTTTTCGAGAAGGTTGTGCTGTCGCTGTTCATCTTGGACGAGTTGTTCAAGCTCGTCGATGATGTTCGAATAATTTTCAGAATCGCCCATGAGAGGGAGAAGTAAATCGAGTGAAGTCCAACTGGATTCGTCAAGGGTTGCACTCAGGTTCATGATGTTCCAGAACTGCGAACGTCGTTCCTCATCAACCTCCCATTTTGGATACCAGCGATAATAGCCAGATTCCCAGGGAGCGTTGTCCTTTGTCCATTCGAGAAACAACTGTTGTGTTGCTTCCCAGTCGTTTGGATTGTTGAATTGGTTCAACAAGTGATCAATTGGTTCTGCGGCTCGAAACGGTTCCATTCGATTCTGAACGTGTTGAGCCGATTCAATCATGGAATGAAATTCGGCAACTTCTGAGGGTTTGATGGATGCGGTTTGTTCACGAAGAAGGGCTTTGTCAAATCCCAATGCTTCCCAGGCAAGGAGGTACGATTCCAAATCCCCCCCATCTTTGGAGGCGTCATTCTCTATCATGTCCCCCTCCTCAGATTCATGATATGAATACATAGGATTTCAATGTGAGCCGTAATTTACCCATTTTCAGACAAATATCCAATGTTTTGGAAAAACCCAAAGGGTTCGAAAATGGGGGTTTCGGACTTCATGAAGACCGCAGAACATAAAGGCAGTTGAACAACTAAAGTACTAATGGAACCAATTTCCATCGCACTCATAGGTCTATCGATTGGAGCGGGCGGCGCCCTGTCTTGGAATCTTTATCATGCAAGGACTGCACTTCAAAATGTTTCAGACCGAACACTCGTTCTCTCAGAATCACAAGGCGCTCATGCAAAACAAACGACGGATGCACTGGTGCTCCTCCAAAAAAAGGTAGATCGGTACGATAGTTTAGTGAAAGCTTTGCGTGCAACACAACCAGAAATCGATCATGGTATTCAAGCACATCAGGCTATTGCCACACTGGAAACTGGAGATGTTTCTCCAACCGGTGTTCGCGATGCAATAAGTGCTGTTTGCTCATCAATATCGATTCAGAGTATTGATGTTGTTCTTTCGCCGATGCAAGAAGGAATGGTTTCACGGTTGTTGAGCATTCTTGATCAAAATCATGTCAATATAACATCGTTGAGTCTCGATGGTCGACAGGCTCTTCAAATTGGCCTGTGCTCTTTGTATCTGCAAAACATCACATGGGCTGAAGATGCTTTTGGAGCCGCCCATCAAGCACTACCAGGGAACGATGTAGTCCTCAAGGGTTTGGAAAAGGTTGCTATTCTCAAGGCTGATGATGTCCTCCGATTGCATTGGTTGGAGGCACAATTACGTCTCGATCCTGATAATCCTGACTTGTTGCGAACGCATGCACACATCCTTGTCGAACAAGGTGATGAAAATGCTGAGAAGGATGTCCGACGATTGGAAGCACTTGGACTCGATACGCCTGCAGATCGTTCCTTGTTAGCAGGTCTCCGCCACAGGGCAGGATCGTCAAACGAAGCCATTGATGCTATCGAACAAGCCCTTGCTGAAGATAACAAGAAGCCTGATTATTGGTTGCAATATGCACAATTGCTACATGAGTCTGAGGAGAACGAGCGTGCTTTGGAAGCAGTTGATAGTTGTTTGAACCTCGATCGTCAAACCGGTGATGCTTGGGCGTTACGAGCAATCCTACTCAGCGTGAAGCACGGTCGAGAAAAGGAAGCCCTGAAGGCAGCTACACATGCAGTCGCATTGGATTGCGGAGGGGCTCAACTCATTGTTTTGAAGGCGGATTTGCTTGCTGAAACCGGTGATGTCATGGCTGCGGAAGCATCCTTAGAAAAAGCGATTGAGAAATATCCAATGGACGCTGAACTCAGAAGTGTCATCGCTTCGCGACGGTTGGCTGAAGGCCGTATTGAAGTTGCTCAGACGCTCCTTGATGGAACACCGCCTATGATTGATCATCCAGAACTCCACATTGTCGAAGGGCGGTTGCATTTGGCTCGGGCGGATCTTCAACGAGACGGTACTGGAGAAACCGATCAGCGGCTCCTTGGTTCGGCTATTCAATCCTTCCAAGCCGCCCTCGAACTCAATCGAGAATTGGGTGTTGCTTGGCTAGGTCTGGCACGAACGCAACGTTTGATGAAGAATTTGGATGAGGCAGGTGAATCGCTCACACGAGCAAGAAGGCTCCTCGGTGAAACGGATTCCTCCTGCTCAATCGAAGCAGCGATGTTAGCCATTGATCTTGATGATATCCATGCTGCAACACGATACATCGATGCTGCTGAAATACAAGGAAGTGGCCCGACAATCGCTTATGTTCGAGGTACCATTGCAATCAAATCGGGTGATCTTGAGCGTGCAGTCTCGATGTATTCTGAAACACTTAGCGAGAAGCCAAAACACATTCGTGCCCGGCTCAATCGAATCAGTTGCTATCTCGGACTCAACCAAGCATTGGAGGCAAAAGATGATGCTAACATCCTGCTTTCACTCGCCCCGGAATTAACCGTCGCAGTCTTTGCAAAAGCAGATGCACAGTCTCGTCTAGGTGAATGGGAAGAAGCAAAGGAAGGTTTCCAAGCCGTCCTTGAAAAGGCCCCGCATCACTACCAAGCAATGACAAAATTGGGGGCATGTTACCTTGCCTTAGACAGACCAGAACGAGCAGAGGGGCCGATCAATGAAGCATTGCGTCTAGCACCAGACTACGCAGATGCTTGGCATCATCGAGGTATGTTGTACCATGCATGGGGCAAATACGAAGCAGCCTTGAGTGATTTCGAAGCAGCCATTCGAGCAGATGGAAACAACATTGAGGCTCGACTGCAAGCTGCGGCAATCCATCATGCAACAAACAACACCGAACAAGCATCTGCAGCATGGAGAGGTGTGCTCGCTTTAGAACCAGACCATGCGGTCGCAAGGCATCGGTTGCAAGAATGTGAGCAGCGTCTTGCTACGATGTGAGTTTAAGCGAACACATATCAATGACGCCAACGAGCGATGACTATGTCCCTTGGTATTGGCGATAAAGCACCTGAGTTCCACTTACAAAATGCAAACGGCAGCATAGGTGGTGAACACTCAACGTTGTCAGCATCAATGGGGAACAATGGTTGTGTTGTCGTTTTTGAATGCAATCATTGCCCTTATGTCGTTGCAAGTATCGATCGTATGAACGACATGGCAGAATATTGCAAGACGAACGACATTGGATTTGTTGGAATCAATTCCAACGATCAAGATAACTATCCTGTCGATTCATTTGAGAACATGGTAAAACGCGCTGATAAAGGAATGCCCTATGCTTATCTTCATGATCATACGCAAGAAGTTGCAACGACTTGGGGGGCTCAGCGAACACCTGAATTCTTCCTGCTCAATGCCGATGGAGTCGTTACGTATCATGGACGCATGGACGATAATCCCCGTGATCCAACACAAGTTACAACCAGTGAATTGAAGGATGCCATCGATGCAATGTTGGCTGGTTCAACTCCAGCCATTCAGTCTACTGATTCCATTGGCTGCTCAGTCAAATGGAAGTGATGGGTTGTCTGGTTGTATTCGTCAATGCGATTGGGACGAAAACGATGTTTGTCGAAGTTGTGGAACCGATTACTCGCCTCCAAAGAAACTCCGTCCTTTCCATCTCGCTTTTCCAGTCGATGATTTGCAAAAGGCAAAGCAATTCTATGTCGATGTCCTTGGATGTACCACAGGTCGAGAAAAAGAGGAATCCTGTGTGTTCAAGTTCTTTGGTCATCAAATTGTAGCGCATGTCGTTCCTCAAATGCCGGAGTTGTCAACCAATCCTGTGGACGGAAAAGATGTGCCTTCAATGCATTTTGGAATCGTTATGGAATGGGATGATTGGCATCAATTGAAAGATAAACTCGACAAAAACGGTGTTGAATTCGCAATCGGCCCATACACTCGATATGAAAATCAACCAGGTTCCCAGGCGACCATGTTCATCGTCGATCCGTGTGGTAACCACTTGGAATTCAAGTCATTCAAGGATGAAAGCGCTATCTTTGATTCGGCGTGGTAATCACTCTTCTTCAATTCCTTCTCGTAACTGTTTGATTTCATCAACCAAAACATCAAGTTGGGACTGTATCTTTTGAAACCACTTCCAATGTTGCCATGTCACTTCAATTGGTCAACGAGTCGGTCGAATGCCTTGTCTCGTCGGGATATGAGCATTTGATAATACAGTACGAATCCCAAACAAACAATACCACCTAGAAAGAGAAAAAAACTATCATAATCTGCTGCGATAAAGCCTCCAATAAGAGAAAAAAGCCCTGCAACTTGAGGCCATTGATTCACTGGAAGATAAGGAATTTTTTCTGTGAGTTCAATCTGTTTTCGTGCTTTTGTCATCTCCTTATTCCAATTTGTAATTTGTGCTGAGTTGATAGTGAACAATACAACGGCGATGAGGAGAAGAAAACAACAAATTGGAATTATGTCCAATCCGTCGTCACTGAAAAACAATAACAAAAACGGGAGAAGGAAAAAGATCAAACCAATAACAGATAATCCCACATCTGGTTTTTGTGATCGAATACGATGGAAATCGTTGATGGATTTGAAAGATTCTGTGTTATCTACGCCATGTTCTGATTGGATGGCAAGTTTGGTATCATCCTGTACAACACCTGGAGAAATAACCACAGACTTTGGTGGTACTGGTGAAGACTCCTTATCCATGGTTCGCTTCTCTCTACCGCCTGTTTAGATGTTCGCCTCATGGCAACGGTTGTTGGTTAGGTTTTCGAGCAAAGTATTGAGATAGAGAGAAGGTTTGCGCTAAACCATGGGGAGAGATGCAAGTAAGGCTCTCGGTCTCGTATGCATCATGATGCTTGCTCCACTCGCTGGATGTTTTGGTGAAGGGGGCGATAATGGGTCAATTGGAGAAAATGATGTTTCCATCACTCCTGAAACGCTCATTGGAGGTGTTTTTCAAGGGCTCACCATCTCAGCAGAACGTGATCTTTCGGCCTTTGTCCCGTACTTGATGATGAACCCTGATACTGGCTTTGTTCAAAATTCAACGGTCGTTCACCTCAAAGCAGGAGAAAGTGTTCTGTTAACCGTACTTGCTCCGCCTCGTACTGACACAGCAATCGTTCTTCTCGGAGAGTATCAGCGTGTCAATTGGCCAATTCGCAACCTCAACGAATCGTGGAAAACATGGTGGGAACGTAGCGGTTATGCTGATGAAAATTCACAAGGCATCTCCAGTATTGAAGGCGAAAATGGTAGTTTAAGCACCGTTCAGACATCAACTATGAACGGTGGAGACGTTACCCCTATCGTACTGTCCATTGAACGCCCTGCTGCTCCTGCCTATTCGGAGGCAGATGGTGGGCGGCACTCAACTGGTGTTGTCAACGGACGGACGACCTTCAACTATCTCTCGATGCTCAGCGATCAGACTGCAGATCCAACTGATGTTGTCGATGGTGCTCTTGGTTACCTCGATCGTTGGGCGGGACAAGGAAATGCTGCCTACGAAGATGCTGCTTTGCATCTTATCCAAACGCTCGAAAATTTCGGACTCGAAGTAATCACCCAGCGGTTTGTTTACGACTCGCTCATGACTGGTTCCCAAAATCCAGAAGCATACAATATCTGTGGATATCGATGGGGTGAGGTTGACAGAGACAAATGGATGGTGTTTGGTGCTCACTTCGACATTGCTCCTCCCGTCAATGCTGTTGCACTTGACCCGCACATCTTTGGTCGAACGTATGGAACCAGAGTCGGCGCTTACGACAACACAGCTGGAACGAGTATGGTACTCACGGTAGCAGAAGCCATGGCCGGATACAGTACCCGCAACACAATGGTTTTCTGTTTGTGGTCTGGAGAAGAAGGTGGGAAGCGTGGAAGTGATTTTTGGACGGATGAATGGGTCAAGAATGAGAATCCAAACGTCGAGGTAACGAATTATGTCAATCTTGACATGGCTGGCGTGAATTGGCCTGGTGGAGGTGGTGCGCCTTGTGGAGGAAATCACGGCCCTGATGGTGGTTGTGATCCAGACCCGGAAATCGATCCGGATGGATATCCGAAAGACGATGAGGTGTGGCCAATGCGAGTTTACATTGGACCAAGTCTTGACCACGATGTCATGAATCAACCTGGAATGGTTGGGCTTGCAATGTGGATTGGTTCGGATGCGATTGGTGTTGAAGAACAGATGTCGCCACTTCTAGGTGAAGGTTACGATGCTGCAACATGGAAGGTCGATGATTGGTTAGCAAAAGATCGACCGGAGATTATCGTTTACGAAGACACTACTGCTCGCTCGGATCACGCTACCTTTCAGGACAATCTTGGAACCGTCACAATGGGCTTTGGTGGGCTCGTTGATGGGTATTGGTGTTATCACCAAACGTGCGATACGCTTGATGAGATGATCGATTGGATGGATACAACTGGCAAGGACTACGGTGAAGAGCAAAGCGGGACCAGTAATCTTGTTGACGCACTTGATACCATCACGTGGTGGGCAACCTACTCATTCTTCCACCTTGATGAAAATCCGGTAAAGAATGCCTACCTCGATGAATGATTCGTTTATTTTTCCTTATTAAAGGCACACAAGTTATATGCAAACGTCGCGAGGCGTCTGCATGGAAGATGGTCAGACACCCTTTGTCAATTGGGTCAAAACGAATGCCTCCACTGTAAATATGCTCTCAATTGTCATGCTGATTTTTGCAGCATGGGCGGCTGTTGAAATTGTAACAAATGTGACTGGAAACGAGATTCCTCCTGAAACAGGGAAGGAATGGCCTGGTGACGATCAGCGAACCAATGATGGGAAAATCATTGCATTAGGGGCTGGTGCTGGGACTCTTGGGATCGTTTTGCAACTCCTCATTCCACGAGAGGAAACTGAAGATTCTGTTGAATCAATGCCTGAAGAAGATGAAGAAATCGATGAAGTCGTGGATGTTATGATGGAAGATATTGAATCTGAAGAAGATGAAGAAAATTCTGAGGATGAAGATTCTATTGATGAAGGGGATAGCCTTGAAGAAGGGGATGAAGTCCCTGAAGATGAAGCCGAGGAGCCTCAAGAAGAGGATAGCCCCGAAGAAGAGGAAAAAACTCCCGTTAAGAAGAAGAAATTTTGAGGTGAAGAAGAATGTGGGAACATCGAGCAGTATCGCATAAACAATTCAAAGAAAGTGGACGAATTACGCCAACTGAAACCTATGTTCAGTTGATGGATAAAGTCGAAGATTCTGTCAAAGAAGCGCAGAAAATGCCATTTGATCATGAAGAATTCCTCAAGTACATCCCAAGACAAGGGCCTTGGGAGCCAATTCACGAAACAGATGATACGAAGGGAGATCCTCGAACACGATACATCGGTCCTGGCCGCCCGAAGTTGTTGAACACGAACCTCTTTTTGGGGTCGACATGGATTGAGTCTGAGCGATTCAAGTTCGAGCGACGAATAAGCACGCTCTCTGACTTCCTCAAGCAAAAGACAGTTGTCAATGCAAACATGTGGACGCCAAAGCAACTTGTTACCACGCAAACGTTCTTTTTCTGTTCAACAGGAGATGAGGAGCGATTGGGTGGCTCAATGCTGACTGGTGAAACCGTGTCAAGTGGGCACCCATTCCTCGGCAATAGTGGAGACGAAGACGGTGTTGCTGAATGGGAACCAATTCTCTGGGGACTTGGTCACCGTGGTGTTGTACCAGATTCAGACCCACAAGACAAGGTCTACTATCCTTCATTGATGCACCGCGGTGTCGCTTTTAACAACCGATTGGGTTGGATTCGATATTCACCTGCTGGATTTGGTAAGGATGCAAGCGGATACTTGATGACCAAGCCAACAACATGGATTCAACCTGCTGTTGATGGAAACCGAGACACTGCTACAGCATTCAATCTCTTAGTTAACCTACCAGACCGACGTATCTCCTTTGGAGAAGAAGGAATTACTGACGTTTTCCTCACCACTGGAAAGACATCGTTGTACACCATGATGGGTATGATGTCTTCATCCACTGTTCGACAAATGTTCGGAGCTGGTTCTGAAATGGTTCCTCTTGAATTCCACTGCATTGAGCCAGGACTCGACGAGTGGATCAAGAACGCAAGTGATGAAGACAAATATGCTCGATTGTTCGAAGTTACTGCATGTCTCGGATATCTCTTGACCGATCCAAAGGTCGGTTCACTCGGTGGCGCTGCAAAGCGACGACGATTGTTGCTTTATCCTCACGACCAAGGAAACCTCCTAACGTGTGTGAACGCAAGTCAAGTTGCTGACCATGCGCTCAAGTCAAACTACGCTGCAACGGTCTTCACCAAACTTGACCAAGCCGACTTCATGAACCGTGTTGCACGCCGATACAAGGCCTATGCTGACCTGGTTACAGCCAGTGACTTTGCTAAGGGTGCTCGCTGGATCAGCCAAGCAATGATTGGTGGCGACAAGATTCTTGGACCAAACGTCCACTCTATCCTCGCAGTTCGTGGATACGATATCCTCAACCTCGATGAGTACATGGAATCATTCAACGATGTTTCCGCTGCTCCAGAGCGATTGATTCGACGTGTTGTGCAATCCGTTGCTACGAATGCCCTCAAGACCCTGTTCCCAATGGATATGCTCGGCGAAAGCAGTGGCGCTCAGCCATTCTCCCACATCTTCGCACCTGCTGGAAGCAGTGAACAGGCGCTCGTTTACTACACTGACATTCGCTTCCTCGTACCAACATCCATCGACAAGCTACGTATGATTACTGGCGCTCGTGGTGCTGACCGTGGCCGAATGCGTGAAGCATATGGTCAAATGACCGGTGCGGATCCAATGACTGGACTTTCCATTATCGACCTATGTCTACCATTCCTTGCTGATATGGGTGAAGAATCCTGGCAAACTGGTACAGGTCTCAACGAAGATGAAATCATTGTTGAAGTTACAATGGCTGTCAACCCTGCTATCGTTTGGAAGAACCTGTTGGAACCAACAACCAACGAAGTCTTTGACCTACCAAAGGGCAAGAAGGGTACTTCTGCCAACGTTTGGGGAGACATGTTCATGAGCAACGAGCCTCTTCATGAGAAGATGACAAAGGATGGCCAAGGACACTATCTCAACTTGCTCAGGCTTTGTTATCACTGGAGCCATGATAAGTCCAAGGAAATTCACGGTCTCTGATTAAACCAAATTCGAAAGCCAGATGACGAGCGTCATTGGTGAATATGGTGTCGCAAGATAGATGATTATCGGTGACAAAAAGATTAGGAAAAGTGCCCACCAAACACCATTGTTCCAGTCTTTGACTTTCACACCATCAAGCGGCCCTAATGGGATCATGTTGAACAATCCAAGAATCAGATTTGCACCTATCCAATAGAATACAATATCGTAAACCATTGATTGCCAAACAAGAGTCCCGTTTTGTAAGTAACCAATTGTACTGTAATCTTGTGCATTTGTTAGCATAAACAGCAATGCTCCCAATGGGATACCGATTACAAACAGTCCAAGATTGACCAACGGCCCTGCTATTGCAATGTGGCCGTTTTGTCGTCGTGTAACAAGTCCGGCTACCATCACTGCACCAGGAGCCATGAAAAGAACACCTAGAAAAAGCGAGATAAGAACGCCAAATTGAAGTCCTTTTGGATCTGCACGAAATTCTGCCCAGCAACCATTTTTCTTGGCGATAATCTTGTGTCCTATTTCATGGAGAACAAATGCAGGCCCTACAGCTATGAGCATAATTGGCATGGAAAGAAGAATTTGAAGAATCCATGTTGATGGACCGTTAATAGAAAGTCCGCTAAGACCTCCCGCAGCCATGAAGCCAAGGGCAAGTGTAAACGCTGCTGTGGCATACAGAAGATGTTTCTTTTCTTCCTCACTGAAATGCCAAATTCCGCCCTTGTGTAATGTTGGTTGTGTTTGAGACATCACACGGAAAAAATTGTTGAGTGGTGAAGTTGATTTTGGTTGCTGTCCTGCATGAACTCTGTGTATTTTCTGGCTCGTCCCGTAAAATGGACTTGGCTCAAGGATATCTGCACGAGGGTCTCGAACCATGGTTCTCTCAAATCATAGTCTTCTTTCAATCCTCGCTCGCGATGTACGAGAGTTCATGTGTTTGAACAACTAGGCATCGATGAGCACCATGTCGATGCCAAGGCGAGCAATGAAGGACATGGGGTTCCAGGCGTGTTGCCTCTGGTGTGATGAGCCTGATGAGGCAGGTAGTACACGGTGTGGTAAGTGTATTGCTTCACATAGTCGTATTCGTGATGAGATGGCCAAAGCACCTCCAGAGGACGCTTTCTTTCAGTTTGCAAAAGAGTTGCTCGCTATGTCTGTAGCTCCTCATCGACATGATAATGATCCAATCCATGGAACGGTGTTGGAGGAGCAGCAAAGGCGTGCTGGACAATACATTCCGAAAGGAAAAGGACAAACTGAACAAGATGTATTGGAAATTTTTGAGCAACAAAAGAAAATCGAAAAGGGGAACATTATCCAAAATATTGCGAACAAAAACCAATGGAAAGATCGGCCTCCTGAGCCTGAACTCGCCCGAAAGATCGGTTCAGAAGCCTGGGGTAACGAGGATATTGATACGGAACAATATCACGCAGGTCGAACCGTTCCTAGTAAAGAAATCACCCCTGTCGACCGTTCTGATCGTGCTGGTGAAGATATGGAAATGGTCACACGTACCAACATTAAGGCTGAAAATTCGGACGTTGATGAAGAAATCTTAGAGATACTGGAAAATGAAGAGTTGCACCAGAAAAGATCCAAGAAGAAATCCTGGGATTCTGCAGTTTCTGATGTTCTCGATTTGTTAGATAATGAAGATTGATTATCTTTTGTTCTTATAGTTTTTAAAATATAAAGTATTTACATAATTATTCAATAAGTCGGTAAGTCACTCGTTGTATACCCTTACCTTTCGATTTTTTCCCGATAAATTCGATGCCTTTGATTTCTGAAATATTGCGGACGTGAGTGCCAGCACACGGGCAAAGGTCTTGCTGATCTCCGATTGTAATCACACGTAAATCGTTGATAAATGATGGTAAGAGATCCATATTTGTTCGTTCCTGAGGCATGATTGAGTTGATTTCATCCCGAGTCATTTCTGAGTCTGTTACCTCCAATCCAAGTTGAATCTTTTCATTCACACTTGTCTGGAGTTCGAGTAACATTTCTTCTGAGAATTGAATCGGTTTGAAGTCGATTCGCGACTTTTCTGTGTGGATTTGATTGCCAACAGTTCGAACTCCGTCAAACATCTCATAGGCAATTCCGCTCACAAGATGCTGTGCTGTGTGCATTTTCATGTGAGCATATCGTCGTTCAAAATCGATTTTTCCACTCACCTCATCACCAACTTCAAGCTGAAATGAGTCTTCAATTGTATGATGAATAGCATCTCTTCCTCGAACTTCAATCACATCCATTTCCCCATTCGGGCCGGTTAAGGTTCCAAGATCCCAATTCTGCCCACCCCCAAGAGGGTAGAAGAGCGTTTGATCGAGAACAATTTTGTTGTCTTCGAGAGCGATTACTTCTGCAGTAAATTCATCCTCGTATGCGGCTTCTATTGATTCAAGGTACAGTTTTTTAGTCATCATTTTCCATCGCTCCATAACTTCATTCCTGTTTGAAAACGTTCACTACAATCCCATAATGAATGGTTTGTGGGTAGCATTGTTGAGATAATCTCAATGACTTTTCTGTTTGTTGTAGTGTGATTTTCCGAATACCAGGATTCTGAAAGACCATCTTGTCGGTCAATTTGGTAAATCGTATTGGTAAATTCATTGGATTCTGATCGAAGGTGTACATATCCTATGGCTTCTTTTCGTTCAACATCATACCTTATTGATGAAATTGAAAGGTTATGGGGTGTTGCCCATGGTATCCATGTGTCTTGTGTTGTATCAATGATTTTGTTGTATTCAAAAACACCATTTTGTTGACCCGCTCCTGCTAAATTGACTTCGTACTGATTTGTATCGTGTTCTCTGACAGAAATAACTCGAGTTCGATGGAGAAATTTAGCACCATGTTTTGCTAATTCAATACTCATCCCTTTCATTATCCATTCATGACGGAAGGAGGATCCTACACCTTCAAATTGTTGATCTGTAGAAAAAGAAAGTGGGATTGATTGGCGGTCAAGAAGAACACTCGGCCAAACGTTTGGTAATCCGAATTCAATCGCATGATCTGCAATGTAAACTTCGTGTTCTTCTTGTAGAGCTGAATAAGCACAGCCATAGGCAACTAAACCTGCCCCAACAATAAGGATCTTCATAATCTCATCTCGATTCAATCTGTAATGCATCGACAGGGCAACTTGGAATACAAAGTTCACAATACGTACATTGTGATTGTTCGACAATTGCGAGAAGGCCTTTCATCGACAATGCATTCGTTGGACATAAACCAATACATGCGCCACAACCGTAGCACAAGTCTTCTTCAACAACGAAATGAAGTTGTGCCATGTATCTTCCAGTGGACGCTGACATATTTCACCTTCCTTTAGGAAACATGCTACAAATAGATGATTTGAATCCAAGAGAAAAAAATTACATTAAAGATTCATAGAAACCAATGACTAATGAAAGACCCCCTTCTTTCCATTGGAGGATTACATCTTCACGACAATGGATCAACAAAGAAAATAAAATAGTAAAATCAACAAAGTACAATCGCATTTTGTCGCGTGTAGTGTATATTGTTAGTGGTAATTTCTGATGATAAATTGATAGATTCATCAGAAAATATCCTCCAGTGGAAACAAAGGGGTGTGACCCACAAGTTCATTCGTAACTATCCTATCGTTTGTTTATGGTCGTGTATGCCCCAGGTCGAACATCGGGATATCCACAGACTCCCCCAGATCGTGGATTACGCTATCATTACCTCGGGGGTGGAAATGAAGTTGGAAACGTTGGAATCGTTCTCGAAGATCCGTCTTCAAATCGCCTTCTTCTCGATTACGGAATAGCTCCAACAAAACCTCCACGCTATCCCAATGAAGCACCTCATGTATCTCATGCAATTATTACTCATTCTCATATTGATCATTTAGGAATGGTTCCGTGGCTTGCTTCAAATCATAATTCAACTTTACACGGAACAGAATTGACTGCAGCAATTTCTGAAATGATGTGGTACGATTGCCATAAAGTTTCATCCATAGAAGGATATCCGTTACCATGGGATAAGCGAGATATTGATCTCGCTCTTTCTGCATGGAAAACACATCAATTCAACAAACCATGGACTCAGGACGATTGGAAATTGGAACTTCATGGTGCAGGTCATATTCCGGGTGCAGCTATGCTTCATGTCGAAACTCCTGGCAAATCTGTCTTGTTTTCAGGTGATTTTGATACCAGAGATTCACAACTTACTGTAGGGGCAAAACCAGTCAAGACAGATGTTCTATTCGTTGAAGGAACGTATGGTGGCAGGGATCACCCTCCAAAAGCCGAAGAAAATCAACGATTCATCGAACGAATTGTCGAGGTTGTTGATCGAGGTGGCACGGCACTGGTTCCAGCTTTTGCCAATGGTCGAACACAAGATGTTGTTATGCTCCTCCACAAACATCTTCCAGAATTAGATGTTCATGTTGACGGAATGGGGAAACGAGTAGCCAAATTGCAAATGGAACATCCAGAGACGTTACGAGATCCATCAGCGTTGGAATCAGCTTGGCGTTGGTGTCGTAGAGTTTCAAGTAAATCCGACCGAAAGAAAGCGCTTGACGCAGATGTTATTGTTTCAACCTCTGGTATGCTCGATGGAGGGCCATCGATCTGGTATCTAAACCGACTCCGTCACGACCGAAAAAACGCACTTTTGCTGACCGGTTATCAAGCTCGAAACACCGGAGGTCGTCGCTTGCTTGAAGAACGTCGCTTACCCATCTTTGGAAAGCTAGCAAACATTGAACTCGATGTCGATCAATACTCTTTCTCAACACATGCAGGACATCAAGAAATTGTTCAGTTTGCTGAAGAATGTCAAGCCGAAGAAGTCGTAATCTATCATTCAGATCCAACTATGGCTCGCCCACCATTAGCAGAAGCACTTGAAGCGAAAGGCCATCAAGTGCACGTCCCAGAAAACGGAATTTCAGGTCTTTTAGACTGATTCAATCAGCCGAAGGGGTTGAATACATCAACCTAAAGCGATAGTCGATAGCATGGCGGACAAAGCACCAGGTGGGAAAAAGCGCCGAAGGAAACGAAAGTTACGACTTACGCTTCGTCAGAACAAAATCAAGAAGGCGGATACATACACTGATTCACTTGGCTGGTCTACAGATGTCGGCCGTACACTCGAAGATGCTCCAAAAGCACAGGAACCTGAAACGATCAACATTCAATGCGATATGTGCGGTTCGATGCTCAAGATTCGAAAACCTTCCAGGGCACGATATTCTGTAACATGCACATACCCGGAATGTGGCAATGTCATGTCGTTCGATTGAAATGCATCGATTGTACTTTGCAATTCTTATCCTCGTCCTACCTTCAATTCAAGGCTGCTTGCAATTGGAAGAAGATTCAGATTCCATTACCATACGTCTAGCAACAACCACGTCATTGAGGGATTCAGGTCTCCTTTCGGAGTTGTTACCAGAATTCACACAACAAACAGGTATTCACGTTGATGTTATTGCAGTAGGTTCTGGGGCTGCACTCACGCTTGCCGAGAATAGGGATGTTGACGCTCTTATCGTTCATGATCCAGAACGAGAGATTGAATTTATTGAGAATGGATTTGCTGAAAATCGAACAACATTCGCATGGAATACATTTGTTCTCCTTGGCCCTACAACGTTGTCTGGAAATTTGAATGAAACCTTGACCTGGATTCTTGATGAAAATCAATGTTTTGTTTCAAGAGGAGATGAATCAGGAACACATCAAAAAGAGCAAGCTATTTGGCAACGTTTGAGCAATCAATCGAATGTAGAATTCGTTGAAGATTCGTTAGGTTACCATCCTGTTTGGGAAGGATATCAGTCGATTGGTCAAGGAATGGGAGCTGCGATTACCATTTCAAATGAGTTAGAATGTTGGACACTATCTGATCGAGGAACTGCATTGTTTCGTCAGAACAACATCAACCTTCACGTGCATGAATTTAATGATTCGATTCTCATCAACCCTTACTCAATTCTCCTCATGGATAATGAACTTAATACATCAACAATAGCGCTACGTGACTTCCTTCTCGAATCATCAGAACGCATCGATAACTACACTGTCAACAACGAGACGCTGTTCTTCAGTGGGCAGCCTACGGATTAACCAATACGTTGACCACTTCGCAATTGTTCTGCCACTTCATGATCGTCAGCGATAAGACGCCCTTTGTGAATGTAGAGAATACGATCCGCTAACCGTTTTGCCTGTTGAGGATTATGTGTTGCCAACAGTACACTCCCTCCTCTTTCCTTGAAGGATATGATTTGGTTCTCAATCCGTTCGATTGAAGCCCCATCAAGTTCAGAAGTCACTTCATCAAGAACCAATATCTTACGGTTCATCGATAAGGCTCGTAAGAATGCCAACCGTTGGATTTCACCACCAGACAAGGAATCGGTTCGTTGATCACCCTTCTCTTCGAAACCGCACAGCGATGCAAAGTATTGTCCTGCATTTGGTAATTCGTTGTGAAGTGTTGATGGGAGTTCAAGTTCCATCGCTACCGTATCCATAACCAAAACTGGATTTTGTGAAACATAAGCGATATCTGAAGCTGAAGGATTTGGTTCGTTTTCCAAACCACATATCGCTCTCAGAAGGGTTGACTTCCCAGACCCCGACTCTCCCATGAGAGCAACGATCTCATTACTAAACAATTCAACTGAACAGGAATCAACAATTTTCTTTCCGCTCTTTTCAACCTTCAAATCATTCCAAGATACACTGAATGAATCAATAGGCATTTCATTGAATAGTTCACTGCCTAGAACCCTTCTCTCAAACAATCGAACGTATTGTACAAGTTGTAGACTGAATGCAGTAACGAGGGAGATAACGAGCAAAATAAACCCAAGTTGCAAAGCAACATCAAGACGTCCAACACTTGTTTCAAGAACAACACTTGTGGTCAACACCCTTGTTTTTCCGGCAATATTACCTCCGACCATCAAGACAGCACCAACTTCGGCAATCGCCCTACCAAACCCAAGAAGAATCGCGTTAGTAATTCCGCGTCGTGCACAATACATCTCCAAGAATATTCGTTGCTTCGGACTTGCATTCATCACTCGAAACACATCACGTTTTTCTGAAGATACACGTTCCAGCGCAGTCCACGACACACCAAGAATGAGTGGAAAGATCAGCAATGTTTGGGCAACAATCATTCCTTGTATCGTAAACAACCAATTGAGTGAACCGAATACACCGTCTTTACTCAAAGCAATGTAAACAGCTACCCCTACGACAACAGGCGGCAGGCCGTATAGGGCTTGGGTAATTCCTCGAAGGATTGGTTTTCCTTTCCATTCACTGTTGGCTAACACCATGGCCAAACCAAGAGCAAGGCCTCCTGCAAGAACCGTCGCAGAACCACTCGTAACGAGGGTTCGTACGACCACATCCCAAAGGTTAGTAGAATCTACCACACCAACCCGAGGTAAGACAAACCTTTGAGGTTGGCGAAGTGAGCCATAGGGCTTGGAAGTGGTTGAATGAAGGAAATACCGTATTATCTACCACTCCAAGAAGCCATTGATCTTTGTCTTCAACACAAACTGTCCAGTTTTGTCGAGTATGTTCCTTTGGACGAAGCTCATCAACGCATCCTTGCAGAAAATCTCCATTCAATCGTAAATGACCCTCCTTTTGATAATTCGGCAATGGATGGTTTTGCAGTTCGCTTTGAAGATACACAACAGGCTCCTTCTACACTGCAAATTATCGCAACATCCCAAGCAGCAGCAGGCAATCAAGATCTCACACTCTCATCAGGTCAAGCTGTACGAATTATGACTGGAGCACCAGTTCCTGAAGGAGCCGATGCCATCATACCGATTGAGGCATGCGACATCGAAGGAGATCAAGTAACACTCAACCAACCATCAAAACCCCATTTTATTCGAAAATGCGGTGAGAATATTGCAAAGGGACAGGTTGGACTTGAGAAAGGATGCTACCTTACCCCACAATCCATCTCAATGTGTGCAACGATGGGTCATTCAAAGATACCTGTTGTTCAACGACTTAAAATTGGAATTATCTCAACAGGAGACGAACTTAAATCACCGGGTGAAGAACTTTCATATGGAGAAATTTACGAATCCAACTCTTACGGTCTTTCTGGACTTGTGAAGATGCTCGGGCATATTCCAATACGCTATCCCGCAGTACACGATTCTCTAGAGGCATTGAGAGAACAATTCGATATCGCATCCGAAGAATGCGATCTCTTTCTCACTTCAGGAGGCGTTTCAATGGGCGAATGGGATTTTGTTCGCAAACTCATGGAAACAGAAGGCAAACTCGTATTTTGGAGAGTAAAAATCCGCCCCGGCTCTCCTCCACTTTTTGGACATTGGAAGGGCACGCCAATGTTCGGCCTCCCTGGCAATCCTGTAAGTAGCCATGTCGTTTTTCGAATGTTGGTTGTTCCATATCTGCGAGGATCACTTCAAACAAGTTATCCACACGACCGGATTGTTCATGCCCGATTGAACACCAATGTACGCTCAACGAAAGATTGCCTTACATTACGACGTGTAACGCTTACATCAACAGACGAAGGGTTCATCGCAGACCAGCCTAAGCACCAAGGCTCTGGAAACATCGACAGCTTATCATCGGCAGATGGGCTCACACTCCTTCAACCAGGCCAATCAGGAGAATCTGGTGAATTGATTCAAGTTTTATTATTGTAGGGATGTCCATGAGAAAGAAATTGAATCAGGACACCACTCTTCTTGATGTTCTCAAAACGATGCAACCACAAGCGAGCACAAATGTTCTTCGAAAAATGTTGACAAATCAGCGTGTAACCGTTGATGAGATTACCATCCATCGTGCGAAACACCTCGTTCTTCAAGGGCAGGTTGTCGAAATCCATCCAAAGCAAAAGATTTCAGTTGAAGAGGTGCGTGAGCACAATGCAAAAACACACAACCTCGACATTCTTTTTGAAGACGAAAGCATCCTTGTCGTTGATAAACCAGCAGGCCTTCTTTCTGTGGCAACAGACAAACTTGAGCAGGATACACTTCATCATCGATGCGTCGAGTATTGCCGTTCAGAGAAAAAAAACGGTTGGTGCTTTATCGTCCACCGCCTCGATAAGGCCACATCAGGCATTATGGTCTTTGCAAAAACTGAGGCAGCGAAACAAGATCTGCAAGAACAATTCGCACAGCGACTGGTACACCGCCACTATGTTGCACTCGTTGAAGGAAAATCTGAATCAGGGAGGGCGCACCATCACTTGGTTGAAGACAAAAACCTCAGAGTCCACGTATCTGAGAAGAAAACGAAGACAAGCAAACGGGCTGTTACAATGTGGGATGTGTTAGCCGAAGGAGAGGATGAAACACTCCTTAGCGTCATTATCGAAACAGGTCGCCGCCATCAGATCCGTGTTGCTTTGGCTGAAAATGGTACGCCGGTCGTTGGCGACAAGATGCATGGCGCCACCACAAACCTCCATGGACGCATCTGTTTGCATGCTGTCGCCCTTGAATTCCTTCATCCATTGACCGATGACCCCGTTCGATTTGAATCGAAATTCAACCCTGCTTGGAGGCACGGATTGAAGAACCCTTGACGACACGGGAATCTTGTTCATATGTCAGCCAATCAAGATTGGATATCGGTTCGCGGTGCGCGAACACACAATCTGCAAGACATTGACGTTCAGTTACCACGAGGCCAATTTGTTGTAATTTCAGGTGTTTCAGGCTCCGGGAAATCCAGTCTCGCGTTCGATACACTCTACGCAGAAGGACAACGAAGGTACGTTGAATCCCTGTCTTCTTATGCTCGTCAATTCATCGGCCAAATGAAGAAAGCCGATTGTGATGGTATCGAAGGCCTCTCTCCAGCGATTTCCATCGATCAAAAACAAGGCTCACATAACCCACGTTCAACGGTCGCCACGGTTACGGAAATACAAGATTATCTTCGCTTACTATGGGCGAGAATTGGTAAACCTCACTGCCCAGATTGCGGTAAAGAAGTTGCTCGTCGAACTGTTCAAGAAATTGTCGATGACATCATGTGGAACTTCGAACAGCATACAATTGCAGTTTGGAGCCCTGTTGTGCGAGCACGTAAAGGAACGCATGCTGAATTATTCAAACAATTTGTCGAGCAGGGTTACATGAATGGGCGAGTGAATGGCCACGATGCGGATTTTGAAAACCCACCAACATTGGATAAGAATTTCCGTCACGATATTGATGTTCGAATCGATCGTTTCGTCCTTTCTAAAGATCGTCGTCATCGAACCACTGAAGCGGTCGAAAACGCCCTCCGGCTCGGTGGAGGCGCATTAGCAGTAACAAGTCTACGTGTTCCGAAAGAATCTATGGAATCCGATGGAATGAATCGTCCCGAACATCAAGAGGGTACAACCATTTCATGGTCTGAAGATTTTGCTTGCCCAGAGCATGGAGCCTTTATGCCAGAACTTTCGCCTCGTGTCTTTTCATTCAACTCACCACTAGGGGCTTGCCCTGATTGCCAAGGATTGGGGATACAACGTCAATTCAATCCAGAACTCATTATCGACGATACGCTCACCGTAGCCAATGGATGTGTGTTACCATGGCGTCAATCGATGTCACCTGGCTGGTACAAGAAATTGCTACAACAGGTGTGCGAACATTATGGAATTTCACCAAATGTTCCCTTTGGATTGCTCGATGAGGATGCGAAAGACATCTTGTTGTACGGGTCTGGATCAACGATTATTCATTTCCATTTTGAATCGGATAATGGCTCAGTCTACAAAATGAACAGACCATGGGAAGGAATCGTTTCTCGCCTAGAGCGTACGTATTCAGAAACTTCTTCCGATCGCACACGCAACAGACTCATCGCTTGCATGACCGATTTGGACTGCCATGCATGTCATGGAGAAAAACTCAACCCTGCAGCGCGTTTCGTTACTGTAGGAGGAATCCGACTGCCGGAGGTAAGCCGTAGTTCAGTGCATGAAGCCTACCAACTCATCAAAGCCCTCCATCCTGAAGCTGACGGCCCGCCCGAACAATATGCAGATGTTCTGACCGCACTCGATGACCGATCCCTCTTCATCGGAAATGAAATTCTTAAAGAAATCGAAAACCGTCTTGGCTTCCTTGAGTCGGTCGGTCTCGACTATCTTACACTTGATCGGAAGGCCAATACGCTTTCAGGAGGAGAGAGCCAGCGGATACGACTTGCTACACAAATAGGATCGAGGCTTACTGGTGTCATGTACGTGTTGGATGAACCTTCGATTGGCTTACATCAGCGGGACAATGAACGCCTTCTCAAGACATTAAGAGAACTCACCGACCTTGGAAACACGCTCCTCGTCGTTGAACACGATGAAGATACACTCCGGCAAGCCGATTGGATTTGTGACCTTGGACCAGGAGCAGGACTGGAGGGGGGAATCGTTGTTGCAAACGGCCCGCCCAAGAACGTGATGAAAGCGAAAGAATCTGTTACTGGAGCCTATCTTTCCGGGCGTCGTACAATCGAGCCTCCCAAGGAGCGAAATTCCCCAAACAAGAAATGGCTGGAAATCAAAAACGCTCAGCACAACAACTTATGCAACATCGATGCCGCAATTCCACTTGGCTGTTTTACCTCAATTACAGGGGTCTCCGGATCGGGGAAGTCATCCCTCATTTCCGGGATTCTCTCTCCAGCATTGCAACGCCATCTCCACAACTCGGAGAAACTTCCAGGAAAACACTCGTCCATAGAAGGGCTGGAATACGTTGACAAAGCGATCATTATCGATCAATCGCCAATTGGACGCACACCACGTTCAAATCCTGCAACATACACGAAGGTCTTCGATGAAATTCGCAAATTATTCGCTAACACAACACTCGCCAAAGAGCGAGGATACTCCCCTGGTACGTTCAGTTTTAATGTCAAAGGCGGTCGCTGTGAAGCTTGTTCTGGAGCCGGCTCGATCAAATTGGAAATGAACTTCCTACCGGACGTTTGGATTGAGTGTGATATTTGCAATGGTAAACGGTATACTCGTGAGTGCTTGGAAGTGACATGGAAAGGAAAAACCATTCATGATGTTCTCCAAATGCCTGTTGGGGAAGCGGTTGTTTTCTTCAAGAATCACAAAAAGATTCACCGCACACTCGAGACATTGAATGCTGTTGGCCTATCTTACATTCGTCTTGGACAGCCAGCAACGACCCTTTCCGGTGGCGAGGCACAGCGGGTCAAACTCGCCAGCGAATTACGACGACCTCCACATAAACATACAGTGTATATCCTCGACGAGCCAACGACAGGACTTTCGTTTAGTGACGTTCAACTTCTGATCGATGTCCTTCTTGAACTTCGTTCAAAAGGCCACTCAGTTGTCGTGATTGAACATCACCTTGATGTCGTTAAATGCAGCGATTATGTTATTGATCTTGGACCTGAAGGAGGCGATCGAGGCGGTCAAATTGTCGCTCAAGGAACTCCTGAAGAAATTGCCCAAGTTGAATCAAGTTATACTGGACAATTCCTGAAATCGATGCTCAAGTCCGAGTGAATCCCTCCGTAGTGTTCAAAGAGCGTATGCGATGAACTGTGTTTGGGTCGGAACCAATGACTGTGCAAGAAGTCCGAGTTGAAGTCACCCCGTTGCAAACGGAAGGCATGCGTGATGTTCTCGGCGACGTCGTTCAGCGGCAACTTTTCGCTGACCATGGCGTTGATGTTGGTAAGGTTCGGAGCATTCGCGGCTATCTTATTCGAAGCAACTACTCTGCAGAACAAATCGATAGGCACGTTCAGGATATTTTTTCAGATCCAATTATCGAGTATGGGGCGACCAATACTTCTCTCCTTGAACATCAAACCTTCTTCCCCCATCCGCCTACACTTACCGTTACGGTTGGATTCAAACCAGGGGTCACAGATAACCCCGGAGCTGCAGCAAACGACGGCTTCAAGGTCCTATTCCCTGAAGGAGAATCTTCAATTTCAACGTACATTTCTTACGCTTTTCTTGAGTTGCCTGAAGGTATTGATCATGCGTGGGTAGCATCAACGCTGTTCAATGGACTGATTGAAAAATCAATTTTAACCACTCGTGAACAATTGGTAACAAAACAGGCAATGTCCCTTACTTATCCTGAGCGACCAACCATCGAACGACAGGCACCGGCAACGATCAATCTTGAAGTGAGCGATGATGAATTGCTTCGATTATCTACTGAAGGTCTACTCGCATTAAACCTGAATGAAATGCAAACGATACGCAATCACTACCGCGATGAAACAACACGAAACGCTCGATCAACCGTAGGCATCTCACCAGATTCGCCAACGGATGTTGAATTGGAATGTTTGGCACAAACGTGGAGCGAGCATTGCAAACACAAGATTTTTGCAAGCAAAATCCACCATATCGATACGGAAACGAACGAAGATACGACAATTGATTCATTGTTCAAAACACACATCATGAAACCAACTCACGATATGGCAAAAGAAGTCGATTGGCTGCTATCAGTGTTCCACGATAATTCAGGCGTCATTGCTTGGAACGACGACTGGTCGATTTGCATGAAGGCAGAGACACACAACTCACCTTCTGCCCTTGACCCATATGGTGGAGCAATGACAGGAATTGTGGGGGTGAATCGAGACATTCTCGGGACAGGATTGGGCGCTCGACCGATTGCGAATACTGACGTATTTTGTTTTGGCCCTCCAGACTGGTCTGGTGCGCTACCATCGACACTGTTCCATCCATCCCGTGTTCTGCGTGGAGTGCATGCAGGTGTTCGGGTTGGCGGGAATGAATCAGGTATACCAACCATCAACGGCTCCATTGTTTTTGATGAACGATACATTGGCAAACCTCTCGTCTACTGTGGAACAGTTGGCCTTATGCCACGAAAATTAGCAGATGGACGCGAATCACATGAAAAGAATCCAACACCAGGAGATTTGGTTTACATGGTTGGTGGACGAGTCGGTGCTGATGGGATTCATGGAGCGACCTTTTCTTCTCTCGAATTAACGGACGAATCACCCTCAAGCGCAGTTCAGATTGGTGATCCAATCACTCAGAAGAAAATGATGGATATGCTTCTCGAAGCACGTGATGCTTGCCTCATCACCTGTACCACTGACAATGGTGCAGGCGGGCTCTCCTCATCCATCGGAGAAATGGCAGAATACACCAATGGTTGTGAGATCGATCTTGGAAAAGTCCCACTCAAGCAAGAAGGACTTTCATCGTGGGAAATCCTTGTTTCTGAATCACAAGAACGAATGACAGTAGCCGTCTCTCCGAAAGACAGAGAAGCGTTTGAAGCCCTTGCACATCTCCATGAAGTTGAAGCCACGCAAGTCGCGACGTTCACAGATACGGGTTACTTCCATGTTAAACATGGAGAGGAGACAGTAGCATATCTCCCAATCACGTTCCTTCATGATGGCGTCCCACAACTCGAATTGGAGTCTGAATGGATACCTCCACAACACGAAGCGTTTGTACCGCCTCGTGAATTAAATCAAACCACACTGCTGACGGAAATGCTTGCACGACCAAATATCGCCTCAAAGGAGACCTGGGTTCGGCAATACGATCACGAAGTCATCGCTCAAACGGTTGTCAAACCCTTTGTCGGTGTTGAACGAGATGGCCCCGGTGATGCAGGACTTATTGCCCCAATTCATGGCGACTCGCAAGGGCTCGTCGTCTCATGCGGCATTGCGCCACGATATTCCGATATTGATGCGGGCGCTATGGTTGCCGCCTCCATCGACGAAGCAGTCCGAAATGCCGTATGTGTCGGCGTTGATATCGACAAGATGGCAGGTTTGGACAACTTTTGCTGGCCAGACCCTATTGAATCAGAAAAGACCCCTGATGGTAAATTCAAACTTGCCCAACTCGTTCGTGCCAATCGAGAACTTGAGCGAGTATGTCGTGCCTATCGCCTTCCATGTGTATCTGGAAAGGATTCCATGAAGAACGATTACGGCGTTTGGCCGAACAAGATCTCGATTCCTCCAACCATGCTTTTCTCCTTGTTTGGAAATCAACCTGATGTTCGAAAAACCGCAACGTCGAATTTCAAACACCATGGCGAACGCATCTATCTTGTAGGAATGACGTACAATGAACTCGGAGCTTCTGAGGTAGCATTCCATCTTAGAGAGCGTGGTGATGCGAATGGAATTGGTGGCCAGGTACCGCTTCTTGAGAACCCTTCAGAACAACTAGAGGTGTACAGAAAATTGTCCGCTTGCATCCAGTCTGGACTGATTCGAACCGCTCATGATTGCAGCGAAGGTGGGCTGGCTGTTGCCCTTGCAGAGATGTGTATTGGAGGGCGCTGTGGTGCCTTCATCGATATCGATGGAATTGGACAGGGTGATGCATTCACTCGGCTGTGGAGTGAATCTCTTGGAAGAATCGTTGTTTCCGTCGAAGCAGAGCATGAACTTGCTTTCGTCGAAATGATGGAAGGTGCAGACATCCATCTCATAGGAATGGTTTCATCATCGTCTGAATTGTTAATTGAGGATGGCTACGAGACGCTGATTCAGGCTGACGTTGAGGAATTAACTCACTCCTGGAAAGGAGCATTGGATATGACGGGGGCGATTGAATGAGTCAAGAGGTCAAGGTATGTGTCCTCTTTGGATTCGGCATCAATTGCGATCGAGAAACTGCCGCCGTCTTTGAAATGGTCGGCGGCGTTTCTGAGCGTGTACATGTCAATCGCCTTGTTCAGGGTGAACGCACGCTCTCCGAATTTGATATCCTCGCAGTACCGGGAGGATTCTCATTTGGTGACCACCTTGGAAGTGGACGCCTCCTCGGAAATCGTCTGAGATTTGCATTACGCGAACAGTTACAACAGTTCGTCACGGACGGAAAACCAATTATTGGAATATGCAATGGTTTCCAAGCACTTGTCAAAACAGGATTACTCCCAGGGCCTGCAGATGCATCACTCGAACCTGATTTAATCCAGCGAGCGAGCCTAACACTCAACAATACAGGACGTTACGAAGACAGGTGGGTAACGTTGGAATTTGATTCACAAAGCCCGTGTATCTGGACAAAGAACATTCAGAGAATTGAATGCCCTGTACGTCACGGTGAAGGACGATTCGTGATGCCAACCGAAGAAGATCTTGACAATCTTGACACCAACCATCTCCTAACGGTTCGTTATGTCGATCCAACAACTCCAGCAGGTGAAGGGATACAGGATGAGTTACTCTCATTCCCTATGAGCCCAAATGGTAGCATGAGGAACATAGCAGGAATATGTGATGCAACGGGACTTGTGTTTGGACTCATGCCACACCCCGAAGCCTTCTACAGCATGTGGCTTCATCCCGAACACACATCCATGGATATTGATGATGATTGGGAAGGCGAGGGATTGCAAATCTTCCGAAATGCAGTTGAGTACGTTCGTAGTCAGCGGTGACCAAGAATGCGTCGTCGCCAGGACATCGATCAGATTCGAGGTCTTGCAATTCTTCTCATGATTATGGTGCATGGTGCAGCTACCTGGGCTCCGTCAAGTGCATCAACAACCTCGTTTCTCGCCATCGTTGTTGCAAGTCTTGGAGGACTGGCAGCTCCCCTGTTTGTAACGGTTGGAGGCTGGGTCACGGTTCAATCGGTTTGGACAATTCGAAAAGCGTTGATCCGGTTCACGTTTCTGATGATGGCACAGTTTCTAGTCAATATCACTGCGCCCCACCTCTTTGATCCGTTTACACCAGGGGTACTCTCCTTGTTTGCTATTCTGTACCTTTTGGCACCGTTATGGATTCGACTTTCACGAAACAGCATAGCATTCGGAACAAGCCTCGTCCTCATTGGAATTATCAATACCGTATTTTCACCAGGCGACGTCTCACTATCATGGAATGATAGAATTGAGGTCTCTGGGATTAGCCAGTTCCTTTCTCATCTTTTGGTAACAGGGACATATCCTCTGTTTCCATGGATGTTCTTCTCGATCCTTGGTGCGGGTATCAATACGCACGCTCCAACAATGAGAGGACTTGGTCTGGTGGTTACATTAGGAATGCTTCTCTGCATATTGTTTCTGTATGAATCAGTGCGAACAGGCATTCCATTCGCTCAACCCCGGGGAGAAGCCATATTGACCTTTTTTCCGGCAAACACTCCGTTTCTTATCGGTGCGTGTACCGGCGTTCTGATCATATGGCTACTTCTCGAGAACCGCCAACCATTGCGTGGACTAGATCATCTAGGACAACTTTCTCTCACACTGTACCTTGTTCACTTTGTCCCAATTTACCTGGGATCGAGTGTGGTACTGGCGTGGTCTTCAGCTGTACCAATTGTGATTGGGTTCACGTTGGTATGGTGGCCTTTGAGCGTGTTCTGGAGAACACGGTTTCCAGCATATTCATTCGAGTATGCGTTACGACAGATGTCTCGCCATGAAGAGGAGAGGGCGCCGTAAAGCGCCCTCTCCAGTCATGACATGCTGTAATCTATCTCTCTACTCAAGCGGTAGCTTCGGCAGCCTTCTTGGCTCCCATCCATGCTACGACACCGAATCCGATCTTGTTGATCATGTCAGCGATGTTGTATGCGATACCCATCCAGAGTTCGCCTTCGGAACCAAGGTCGATGATATCTGCCTTTGGGCTGAAGAGGTAACCGAGAGGGTAAATGATCCATCCAACAACGATGAACCATCGGAGAGCGTTTGCACTCCACATGAGTTCTGGAGCAATCTTGTCGTTGTCGACACCCTTGCCGCTGGACCATGGGGTACCAGTTGCAACGATGATCATAGCCCAACCAACACCACCAAGGACAAGTCCGAGGATACCGCCAGTGGTGGAACCGCCCATGAGGAGGCCAGCTTCACCAAGGTAACCGAATGCGATCATGATGAGAGCACCGGTGAAACAGACTCCAGTGAAGCCCATTCCGAGGAACTTTGCATCGGTGATTGCGTCCTTGCCAACAAGGCTTGGGAACTTGAGTGCCATGAGTGGAACGGTAATGATCCAGTCCATGTATCGGTACTCGATGGAAACAACCTGGTGGTCGACATAGACGCCACGCATGTAGTAGTAGTGGAACGCTGCGATACCGACAATCAATGCGGAGATTGTCATGGTTGTGCGGTGTTCCTTACCGACGTTTCCACGCTCGCTCATGAAGAAGACGAACGCTGCACCCATCGAAATGTATCCGACGAAGAACAGGAAGAAGGTAACGAGTTGTAGCCCGTCATCGACACCGTCATTCAACCAACAATCGGCTTGGTTTACAACAGTACCTGCAACTTCAACACATTCTGTGGCAGGGTTTGTGGTTGCGGCAGCCGCTGGTAGAGCAACGGCTGCAAGTGCAAACAGCATAACAGCGAGTACAGCGCTGTTTCGGCGGTTCAACTTCAGGCTTCGTAGTTTTGATGAGTTTTCATACTGCATGTTCATCGGGCTGTAATGATTTCGTCGCGAATATATACTTTCGTTTTCGCGTGTAACTTTATTTCCCAATTTGTTCACCCATCTGAACAGACCACAGTGAGGCATATTTACCTTTTAGAGCCAATAAATCCTCATGTTTGCCGTGTTCAATTACCTCTCCACTTTCTAACACCAAGATGGAATTTGAATGACGAACGGTCGATAGTCTGTGGGCGACAATAATCGTCGTACGATCCTTGCTGATTCGGGTAATACTGCGTTGCAATGCAGCTTCAGTTTCATTATCGACCGCAGAAGTCGCCTCATCGAGAATGAGTAATGGAGCATCTTTCAGCACTGCTCGAGCAATGGCAATTCGTTGACGCTGACCTCCGGAGAGCCGATATCCGCCTTCTCCAACAAATGTATTCCACTGATTCGGGAGTTCTTCGATGAAATCAAAGGCTTCAGCGGTGAGTGCCGCTTGCTTCACCTCTTCATCCGTAGCATTGTTTCGACCATATCGAATGTTTTCAAGGATAGAGGTCGGAAAGAGCGTGACATGTTGCGAAACAAGTGCGATTGAATGACGTAGCGATTCAAGAGTGTATTCCCTGATGTCTTTTCCTCCCCACGAGATGCCCCCGTTACTTGGTTCGACAAATCGTAAAAGGAATCGTGTAAGTGTGGTTTTTCCAGAACCGGTTGAACCAACAACTCCAAGCGTTGCTCCGGCTTCTATGTCGACATTAAAATCGTTGAAGAGTGCCGAACGTTCAGGATATGCAAAACCGACATTTTCGAAGCGTATTGGCGATTGTTTCGCCACTCCCTCATCCAAATCGTGTTCTCCATCCGTCACCGTGCGAGGTTCATTGAGGAGCATAAGGATTCGAACCGAAGATGCCATTGCACGTTGATACAAGTCGAATGTTTCGCCAAGGCGAGTAAGTGGCCACAGCAGCCGCTGCGTCATGAAGACGAGAACAGAGTATGCGCCGACTGCCAACACACCATCCAATGCTAACCGTCCGCCAAGCAGAAGCGTTGCCGTAAATCCAGCGAGAATAGCCATTCGGATGAGTGGAACGAATGCTGCTGAGAGGCGAATTGCAGATCGGTTTGCACTTTTGTATTCTTCAGAAAGAGCCCGAACTCGTTCTAATTCTAATGATTCATTGGTGAATGATTGAATCGTAGCCATTCCTGTTAAGTCGTTTTCAAGAAGTGCGTTCAACTGACCCGCTGTTGCACGAACATCGCGATATCGAACCTCAAGTTTCTTCTGATATAGGAAGGAGCCCCACAGGATGATAGGAATTGGCAGTACTGCAAACAATGCAATTTCCCATGAGAGATATAAGAACACGGCACCAACAACAATCACGGTTGTTGTGACTTGCAAGAGATCGTTAGCACCCTTGTCGAGAAACCGCTCAAGTTGATTCACATCATCGTTCATGATGGCAAGAAGGTCGCCCTTTTGATGTTCATCGAACCAGGTCATGGATTGGTTTTGAACATGATCAAAGGTTGTGATACGCAGATTGTGCTGCACTGTTTGAGCAAGATTGCGCCATAAAACAGCATAGAAATACTCGAACAACGATTCGAGACCCCATATCACAAAGGTTGCGATAGCAAGGACAATCAGTTGATTCCAAGGGTCGATAATACCCCATTGCGCTAACAACGAATCTTCCTTTTGAACGACTACATCAACAGCAACACCGATAAGCAAAGGAGGGGCTAAATCCCATATTTTGTTGAGAATTGAACACAGTATGGCGAGACGAATTTTCCCTTTTGGAGCATCTGAGCGTGAGAGAATACTTCGTAAGGGTCTCTCAACACCAACCATGGTCGATGCTTTTTCGATACGGTATGTGAACTCTTGCTCGTGAATCATGAAATTCCTTAACAACTCTCTCCTCCACACTCAAACCATCGGGTGAGAATGAATGTGGATGCATGATGAATCAATGCTCACAGGCGGAGCATCTCAAACGAAGCACATCACACTCATCGATCCAGACAAACAATCTCCTGAAATTGCAGCACAACGTGCACTTGTTGCTGTTGAGTGCGGCACATCAGCGATTTTCGTTGGCGGCTCAACAGATACTGGCAGCAATATCGTTGATGCCACATGCGGCGCAATTCAAGAAGCACTTGAACTCGCCATGTTTGCAGCAAGTCAACACCCAGATGCTGATGAAGAGACGTGGAACATCCCAGTGATCCTGTTCCCTGGTGGAGCACACGCAATGTCTGCAAAAGCCGATGGAATTTTGTTCATGATGCTGATGAACAGTACCTCGCGACGATTCCTCATTGAGGAGCAACTTTCAGGTGCGCCATACATTGCTAAAGCAGGCCTCCAAACCATTCCAACAGGTTACATCGTGTGCGCTCCAGGAGGAGCGGTTGGTGAAGTCGGGCAAGCGAACTTAATTCATTCAGAGGACACAGATCTCGTGTCTGCCTATTGTCAAACAGCCGAAATGTATGGTTTTTCCACCGTTTATTTGGAAGCAGGATCAGGAGCATCATCACCCGTATCAATGGATCTCATCAAGTCTGCAAAATCAGCAATGCATTGCACTCTCATTGTTGGGGGAGGAATACGTACACCAGAACAAATGAAGGCTGCTGCGGAGGCAGGAGCGGATTATATCGTAACTGGTACAATTACGGAAGAGTATGATGATTTACAATTGCTCAAAGAGCGATTGCAATCACTCATCAACGCTCTCTGAATCATCGTCGAACAAGACAGGGTCTCCACTGCCACCAGGGGAAGGTGGACGAACGCCATCGACATCCATGCCTTGAGGCAATTCCGTCTCTTCGATTTCCAAATCAACCGTACCACCTTCTGCTAGGTTTCGCATATCGTCAGCATCAGGTGTGGAGAGTGTACGTTCAACATCCGGACTGTTTGCATAAGCTTCTCGCTTTGCTTCTCTCGCATCATGACCTCGAACCAAAGAGAGTGAATCGGCGAAGACACGGCCAACAACCTCACGGGTTCGTTCACCGCGTCGCACACTGGTAACCTCTTGCATTGCAACCACGTTTTGAGATTCCAACTCTCGAATTTCAGCAACACGATCGGTGAGGGCGGCCTCAAGATCCGTGATGGTCAGTGACATTTGTTGGATTCGCTCATCTCGCTCAAAGACATCCGTATGGAGGCGACGCTCACGACGACGTAGGGATTCATACTCACGATTACGTTCAAGAAGGCGACGCTTCATTTCTTCAATTTGCTCCACCAGATAATCATGCTCTGCTGAGACTGAACGAGGTCCTTGCATGACGCGTTCAAGTTGCTCTTCTAAATCTGCAAGCCTCTTGTCACGAGCGTCCAAGAGTCCACGCATTCGATCGGCAATGTCACGTAGACGTTGACGTTCTTCTTCAAGAGCATTGTTTGCAGCCACTTCAGCATCGTATTGGGCGGATTTTTCATCGAGTTGATTTTTCAGAGAACGGACCTCATCAGCAGTTACCGAGGTAAGCCCAGCATCAGCCGCCTTCTCAAGTGCTTCGACCATGAGACCCATTCGACCTTCCATTTCAGCAATCACCTCATCCTGAGAGATGCTCAATGTGCGAAGTTGCTCAACCTCTTCATGGAGAGCATCTTGTTGTTCTTTGGAAAGGGAAGACGACTGAGCGTCCAGTTCTTGTCGAGTATCATTCAAGAGACGATCAAGATGAACAATACGTGCTTCAGCTTCTTTCAATTGCTCCTCAGATTCATGAAGGCGTTGGATTTCGGGTGCGACTTCGTCTTCCCGTTCTGCAAGGTCAAGTTCCAAAACACGTAGACGTTGCTTGATTGTCACAACCTCTTCGTTCCTTCGTCCAAGTTCATCCCAAGCGATGAGAACCTCTTCGACCAGTTGATCGACTGGATAACTTTTCAGCATCCCTTCAAGAGCAGCCCTGTCGTTTCCAGGACTGGTTGTTTGCCCACGAGAGGCATCTGGGTTGGGAGCGCCGAGCGTCATACAGGGGACTATCGAACCTCAACCACTCTTGAACCTTCCCTGTAAATCAAGGCATGAGATGCCCGATTTCGTAGTGAATCTACAGAACCAAATCAGTTGATGGCGGTGTACATGTCATCAGGCATTTCACCTGCAAGCATGAGTGCACCCTCAGCGACCTTTTCCAACGGGTTCTCAACACACCAGACATTGACATCACCGATGTCAGAGATTTCTCGTGCAACTCGCTCAGCGAGACCTTCGATAAGGGAACCTCCGCCGGATAAGATGATGTTGTTTCGAAGAACTGGTTGGTATTCTGGATCCGCTTCAGCAACGATGCGCTTGATGGCGTTTCCGACTTTAGGAACCAACAATTCACACGCCTCTTGGATGAGGTCGCCAATGTCGACGTTCTGGCTCTTTCCATCAACGGATAGAGAGACTTCGACCGTTCGAACATCGCCACCGACATAGGAGGATTCTTCCTTCCACTTTCGAACCATGTCCTTGGTAATCTGCGCTCCAGTGAACTTCTTGGCGATGAGATTCTTCAACTCAAGGTCGAGCCAGTCGCCAGCTTCTTGGATGGTAACTTGGTCTTCGTCGGTTGGGAAGGTGCCATGGATTCGGGCAATGTCTGTTGTTCCTGCTCCAATGTCGACGACAATGGAACCACCAATTTCATTGATGGCGAATGCAGTAGCGAATGGTTCTGTAACGACCATGATGGCATTGACTTGACCACGTAGTGTTGCAACAAGATTGCTCTTGTCGGTAAAGGAAACGTGGCTTGGAGAACAGATGACGCCGAAGACTTCGTCGAATTCTTCAGGATCAACGGTTTCAATCAGGTGTGAAACGAAAGCCTTCGCTGCAGCGAGGTTTGCTTCATCATCCTGAGCAACACCTGCTGCCATTGGACGGTAAAGGTTGCAAGCAAGTTTGTTCTTGAGTGCATCTGCGCCAAAGAGAACATCTCGCTTGAGGAAGTTTCGTGCTACCGGGTCTTTTGGTCGTCCAACCACAGTTTCTACGGAATGCATGGCACCCGCACTTGAAGCAATAGTCGACTGAAACGTTCCTAGGTCAATCCCAACATATAATCGTCCGCTCATCATGAACACCTTCTCGGATAAACCAGCGTGGATGCCATAAGGTTTGAAGATAGCCCTTCCTAAGCATGGACAATTGGATGCCTAATTCTCCAGATTTCCGCTTTTATTGAACTTCAATTGAATGAGGACGGAGACAAGAAATGCTAACGCAATCGACGACCATAACGCCGTGCTGAACCACGAAATAGATTTACTCTCAATAGATGTTGTTTGTTCAGGTACAAAAATCGTGAATGGTTCTGAAAGCGTGGTTGTTGATGCGGGAGATGTCCATGAACTCGTATTCAAATCCTGAGCGAGGATATGCACCGTCCAATTCCCATTCGGACTTAGGGGAAAGAAGTCTTGAGGGATGTTGACCAAACACTGATTCCACGAATTATTCCTGACAGTTGTTGAACAAACCTCGACGCTACCAGCCATAGGTTCAACACGCTCCAAAACAATCGTTACATTCACATCATCCTCATCGAGAATGGAGTAGAGAACGGTGATAGTTTCATTTCCATGTTCTTTCAACAATACATCATCAATGAAAATACGAGGAACATCATTTTGTTGCGCACAACCCCTGTCGGTGACAGGCACGCCTTGAGGTGTTGTCAAACAATCATCGAGATTATCTGCGATACCATCCCCATCAAGATCATCAATACAACCATCTTCATTCGCATCCCAGCCAAGAGCGTTGGTGAATGGACACCCATCGTCTTCGTAAGGAATACCATCGCCATCTGCATCTGAATGATTTAGTGGATCGAGTTCAACACCTCGAAGCGCAAGACCAAATCCTACACGATCTCCTTCAATACCCAATGTACCGGGTTGATTTCCAGGCGTGATGTAACGTCCAACGACGAAAACATCAGCGTACTCAATACCACTCAATGTGTTTTCATCCAAATGAATTCCTACGGTCGTTTCGTTTGTTGAAGGGAAGGCAGTTGTGTTCATATGGTCTGCGAAATCGTAATACAGCATTGAACGACCATCACTGCGGTAACTCTCTCCAACTGCAAACCGACCATCAGGCAGACGAACCATGAGCTGGACATCATCGACAAGGTGCGGTTCTGGTTTGGCTTGAATCGATAATCGAACATCGAGAGAATCGCCGTTGAGGATGAATCGCTGTTGGAAGACATCACCTGTTTCAAGGAAAGGACCAACTGCTCCTTCACCATCCCAGTTGTTTTCCATCAGATACTCTATCGGTTGAGCATCACCCATCCGATCAAGGAAGTGGTCTGCAGGATCTTCTCCAACGAGACGGTAGGAATCATGAATCCAAACATCTGTCACAGGACGTTCGCCATTGGATGAGGGTAGGGCTAGGTTATCGAAATTGATAATCTCACTAAGATTGAGCAACCCCCAACCATCGTAAGTATTCGGAGCAGTTGATCCACCCTCGCCGCCGTTTCTATTCGCTTCATTCAATGGTGTTGAGGAAAGTGAAAGTAAAGCCCTCATCATCGGTGCTGAAGGAGTGAACCCATCTCCGAGAAGCACACTATTCTGAGATGTTTCGGATTCAAACCAAGGAGCACGCTGTCCAAGAGCATGCTCCGTTAGTGTCTCGTTGTGACCGGTCAACCAACCTTCCTGAACCATCTGCTGTAAGACGCTTGCAAAGGTTGCTGCCATTGGTGTCGACATACTTGTTCCGCTTAGTGTGTGCTGTCCAGTGTTGTATGTGTCAGGAGATCCATCCGAGCGTGCCGAAACAATTGACACGCCAGGAGCAAGAGCAAAGATTCCGCGTGTTTCTGCATCCGTAGGCCCATGGACGGACGACATCCAACGCTCAGGCACGGCATCCTTTGTCGATGCTCCTATCGCAATCACATTTCTTGCGTTAGCAGGTTCGAGAACGGAGCCACCATTATTTCCAGGCGCAATAAGTGGTAACGTCCAAGGGAATTCGCGAGTGAAAGCATCGAAATCACCCGATCTCAAGGTATAATCCGTGGTATCATCACCCCATGAATTGGAATGAAGATACCCGCCATACATCGCAGATTCGGCAAGGAGCAAATCCACATCTGGAGGCTGCCATCCTTGTTCTGAAACAATATCTTGGACAACCAATCGAGTATCGTATCCAAGGGACATGACAGCAGAGGGAATGTCGTCCTCTGTTGCAGTAGTGAACGGATGGCAACCAAGAATTCCAGCAGTATGTGTACCGTGACGGTAATCGGACTGTCCTGAATTGTCCCAATCATCGATGGTTGTGTTCACATGCAACAATTTCCGATGATCGGAACCAATTGAAGCATCTGAGATGTTCCGGAAGCACGAGTGGTCTGAATCGATACCAGTATCGGCGACACCGATAACAACCCCAGAACCATTGAGCCCATACGTCCAAGCGGGTGGATATGCGTTGGAGGATGATTGTGTTAGCAATTTTGCAGACTCAAGGTTTCTTCCTTCAGCCATCAACTGAGGTTCAAGCCAAAGAATACCCTCGATATTTGCGAGTTGTTCCATACTGGCCTCAGAAGTCCAAACAATCGTCATCGAAGGCAAAAACCCCTGGTCGATTGACCCCAATACATTGTTCCCATAATCTTGAATCTGCTGCTGAACATGATCAACGGCGTGTGTTGGAAGTCCAGGTTCAAGCACGATTCGAACCAGTTGACCGTCGGCCGGGGTCGATTTCCAAGCAGCTTCCTTCGCATCACTTTCAGAGGCTCGAGGGTGCTGGGCATCAACGGTCGATTTCCATGCGAGGAGTTCTGAAGGGGTGACGAGACGGAGGGGATTGTAACCGAAAACACTCAATTCACTCCAATCGTGTTGACTCCAGACTTGATTTTCTGGAAGTTGAAGCACAACCTCTTGGCCGAAAAACACCTCACTCTCCACCAATTCTCCTACAGGGAGAGGTGCTGCGAGGAGGAGGAACGCTAACAGGAGGCTTCGCACAACCTCATGCTGCTCTTCCACGTTGATGAAACACGCGATGCTCGCCCCTATCACCAACCATCGCGTTTAAATCAAGAAACGAGTCGCCTTGGAATCATGAAGGCCTTCCGTGTTGATGGACAAGCTCCGTTCGGTCGACTCCGACAAAAATTCTCACTCGACGTTGTAGCATCCTCAAAAGCCGATGCTGAACACCGTGTCTACTCGATTATCGGCTCACGCCACAAAGCATCACGCCGTGCGATTAACATCGATTCTATCAACGAAATCGATCCTCGAACCTCTCTTGAACCAAGCGTTCTTCACCACTTCCGTGAAGAAATTGCAGCAGCTGGTGGCACCATTGCACCAGTGGCTGAAGAAGAGTGATTGCAGCATCGCCGCATTCATGAAGGTCGCATCACAGGCGTTGTTGAGGCGGTCTCGTGGAACAATCAGAACTTCAACGAACGGCACGACTCGTCGAAATGAATCGAGAACGATTTCATGAAGTTCAAGAACGGATTGAACAAGTCATCAATGTCCTTGGTGAACACGACGTTACGGCCACCATTCTTGAAACCCTGTCAAAGAAAAATCACGATGAAGCGATGAAAATGCACGTTTCGATTGGTGCAGGCGTGACGCTTACGTGTCAGCATCCTGGTGGCGGAGAAGGAACAACAATTGTTGATCTTGGAAGCGGTATTTTTGGTGAACGCTCATGGTCCGATGCAGCGTCACTAACTCGTGAAAGGATGGAGGAACTGGGAACACTTCTTGAAAATCTCCAATCCCAAAGCCAGCAACTCGAATCAACCATCGCTTCCCTGGCTCAATCGTTCACTGCGGCAGCTGAAACACAGTCTCAATCAGAATCAATCCAAACGCTTGAGGAAGAAGAACCTCAATCCGAGTCTTCTGAACCAACAACGTCGAAACCAAAACGACGCCGAGGTGGAATGTTTGGGAATGAACTGACCTTAGACGATTAGGTGATTTCATGGGTCTGTTCGATCGTTTCAAAAAGCGCGTTAAGGAAGTCGCAGAAGAAGTCGATTCAGATGCCTTGACTGCGGCTGAAGATTCCGAAGAAGCCGTTGCCGCTCTTGAATCACTCACGCCGATTGAAGAAGACTGGGAAGAGGACGTTCCGGATGTGGAACACGACCCAATTGAAGAAACGGTGATTGAATCCCCGGACGATGATTGGGATGACTGGGAGGATGAAGAAGATGAAATTACCCTCCCTGTAACGCTTTCAAAGAAGGAACGCAAGCGACTCGAGAAATTGGAGAAGGAACGCCAAAAAGAATTGAAGCGACGGAAAGCGACAACTGTTGCGAAACCAAAAGGCTCCAAAGTCGACCTATCAATGATGCGCACGACAACCGGTCGACAATTGGTCGAAGTTAAGGCAGCACCGCGAGGCTCGACAAAGCGCGCAGATATCACGACACAATCGGGTTCAGTATCGATCGACCTTGGAGGCGGTATTGTTGAGCAAGGTGGCCGAGTCATCAAACCTGGAAAAGTTCTGGATGACCTCCTCGAAGAACTTGAATGGATGCTCCTTGAATCCGACATCTCAAGTGAAGCAGTTACGTCGGTTCTGGATGCCTTGAGAAAGAGCCTCGTCGGAGCGAGATTGCGACGTGGCGCAGATTTGGCTAAAGTATTGGAAGCCGCATTAAAACGTGCTCTTCGCAACCTTCTTTCAGCAGGATATTGGGATTTCGATGCATCGGTACAATCGTTCTTGGATCAAGGCGATGCTCCTGTTGTAGTCATGCTTGTTGGCGTCAACGGAACGGGTAAAACAACAACCGCTGCAAAAATTGCCAATCGCCTCCAATCAAACGGGCATTCGGTGATTGCAGCAGCTGGCGATACCTTCCGAGCAGGAGCCATTCAACAACTTGAATCCCATTGCGAGAATCTTGGAATACGATGCATATCGAGTCAACGTGGAGGGGATGCTGCAGCCATTGCCCGAGATGCGATTGAATCGGCGAAAGCAAAGAACATCGATGTCGTTCTTGTTGATACAGCAGGACGTATGCAGAACAAGACCAATCTGATGAAAGAATTAGAGAAGGTACGCCGAGTAGCAAACCCACACCTTGTTCTCTTTGTAGGCGACGCTCTTGCAGGAAACGACGCAGTGGATCAGGCCAAGATGTTCCAAGAAATGATGCGATTTGATGGAGCCGTCCTCTCCAAGATGGATACGGATGCAAAGGGTGGCGCAGGTCTTTCAATTGCTTTTGCAACAGGTCGGCCGATTGTTTTTGCAGGGGTTGGACAGGGGTACGACGATCTTCTCCAATTCAACCCAGATTGGTTGTTGGATGAAATGTTTTCATGAGGTTTCATTATGTTTGAAGACAAAGAAACTGAGACATTCTTCACTGTGGTTCATATGTTCCAACGTTCAGCAATGGCCAATCTTGGTCTCCTTGAACACCCTGCTGGAGGCTTACAGTTCAATTTCTCTGAAGCCCGAGACATCATCGATATTTTGCGTATGTTGCAAAACAAAACACAAGGCAATCTTGACACGTCTGCTGAAGCGATGTTGAAAGGTGTCATCAGCGAACTCCAAATGCAATTCATGCAAGCGCCAAAGCGGAAGAAGCGAATGGAGGAAGAAGAAGCGAACATGGAAAATGTTCGCCAAACTTTTGAAAATCCCCGCCAAGGGCCGGTGGAAGATGTTTCAAGTGAAGAATGACTTGAATGCATTCATTTCATCGGTTCATTGATGAGCAAGCATTGTCTCAGATGAGTTGGTTGCGATGTCGTACGTCAGTGAAGTATCTTCAGATGAAGCGCCGACAGTGCTGATAGTTGACAACAATCAAATGTCGATAATGCGCTTACGTGAAGTGTTCAAGAAGCGAGGTTTTGCCACGCAGGTTTGTGAAGATGGAGATCTTGCTGTTGATGAATACATCAAACTCGATCCTGAACTCGTTGTCATGTCATTGGATATCCCATCGCTCGATGGGCATCTTGCAGCCCTTGAAATGCGTGAACATGGAGGCGACTCGCGAATTCTCTTCATTGCCCCAAACCGACTTCGTGAATTGGCGGTTCATGCAACCTATTCAGCTGGTGCTGTGGGTTGGCTCGCTAAACCGGTCAGCCAAACTCAACTTGACGAAATTTGGGATCAGGTTCTTGGACCAATTCCTGAGGCGCCAGGGCTTGAAGACCTCGATGACCTATATCCAGAAGATCGAATCAAACCTCAGCCAGATGAACCACAACTCCCTCCAATTACAGAACTTCCTCCATTAGAAGCGCTTCCACCTCTTGCTGAATTACCGGCAGTTGAACCAGTGGTCTCAAACACTCCTCCTGTGAAGAAAAAAGGAAAGAAACTCGTGCTCCTTCTCCTCCTTCTTGTTGGCTTAGGTGCAGGTTTCGCATACCAGCAGGGCTACCTTGACTCATTGATGTGATTGGTCAGACCGCACATGCACTGGTTGCACATATTGGCCTGGCAATTGAATGATTTGCCCTTCCATGATGGTTGAGCCTTGAGGCGCTTGAATGACCTGTTCCCTTTGGTATGTGCTCGTCGTTAGGAGGGACGGATCGCCTTGCTGGATTTGACGATCCAATTTTCTGGCATTCCAATAGCCCCAGTACAAGAGAGCAAGTAAACCTGCAAAAAGAACAAGTCCGATGAGAAACAAAAAAATCTGCACGCTCATCGCTCCAGTAGCGCTTTCCATGACACTTCTGCGTACGCTCTAGCTGCAGCCGCAGGATCGTTTGCTCCATGAATTCCAGAACCAACAATGATGCAATCTGACCCAGCCATAACCGCTTCGTAGGGATCGCCATATCGCTGTCCCATTTCACCATCCCCGGTTGCGAGATTAACACCCGGTGTCCAAATCATCTTCTCATCTCCAACCATTGTGCGCAATTCTCGTACAGAGTCGGCATTGGAACCATTTCCGATAAAGCCGAACACACCAGGATGACTGCGTCCTGCTTCAACCACTGTGGATGTGTAGTTCGGGTTGAGGAGATTCCCTCGACTTGACATTTGGGCGAGGAGCAAGACGCCACCTTCTCTCGATTCATCCTGCCACGCTGCTTGCAAACCATCGACAATATCCGGCCCACTGATGAGATGTGCTGTTACGAGGTCACTCCATTCCTTGATGTTGTAAATCCCACCCATTTGCTTTCGGGAAATCTTCCCAATGTCTGCGAATTTCCGGTCTTCGAAAATAAGGAGGTCCATTTCTTGGGCGAGTGCACAGAAGCGAGCCCATTCGGCTTGATTCCAATCATCAATGAGATCAACATGCGTCTTCAAGGCTGCAATGGATGAACCAACCGCTTCAAGCAAATCGAACAATTCAGCCATCGTATACCGGTCGGCCGCAAGGCAAACGAGGCTTTGTTTCCGACATGCGACTTGCATGAACGTTTTTGCCATCGGCAAGGTTGAGGCTTCCCATCGCACTTTCCACGCATCGCTTGCCTCCATGTGCATCTCCAAGCATCGCTACCAATCATAGTTTGCGGAGAAGACGCAAACCGTTTATGTCACTATAAACAGGCAAGAACATGACGCGAAGAGGTGGATTGGCTCTTCTTCTCGTTGCGATGATGCTGAGTATGACTCTCTCGGGATGTTTTGGTAACGCAAACACAGCATCAGAAGAGGAATTCGTGGAAAAATATCCGAACATCTACGATCGGCACACACTTGAATGGAATTGGACAGGCTCCTATTCGAGAGTGCTTGAAGATGGGCCGTATGAACCACTCCCAGTTCAGGAAGTGAACATCGAGGTCGATACCTCAGGAACATGGGAAGGGGGGCCAAATACTGCTGAAGTCCACCTCTCCTACTGGCTTCCATCGAACACCGAAGAGGGCGAGCAAGTGCCTGTCATCGCTGTCGTTAGCCCGTACTTTGATTATGGCTCGCCGGGAAGTCAATCGTCTCCAACAAATGTTGTGAGTGCTGGGCGAGGCGAATTCATCTACGACAATTTCGTACCCCATGGATATGCTCTGGCACAAGTCGCAGTCTTTGCTACGGAAGAGAGCACCGGATGCTTCGATTATCGTGGTGATGGGGAAGGCCTCGGCATTCACATGGCCGTTGAATGGCTTGGAACACAGAATTGGAGCAATGGCCACGTCGCCATTTATGGAAAGTCCTACGAGGGCGCCACGGCTTGGGAAGCAGCCGCACAAGGAAGCCAGTACCTGAAAACCATCGTTCCCATTTCTGGTACGACAGCACTTGGGCCACTCCTCTACAAGAACGGTAGTGCAGAAGCACGAAGTCAAGTGATGCACTCCAATTACGGTGGATCGATTCTTGATTACGACGGCGATGATTTGGACAATTTGTGTGGAGACGTTGTCGAAGGCTTCCTTGCCGGACCAACGCGTTATGGCTTAGGTGAACTCGACCCATACATGGACAATTACTACGACGAACGCAGCCATATCGACAAAGCGCTCGGCAAGTACAATGGAAGCATCTACTGGGTACAGGGGCTTCAGGACTGGAACGTTGACCCCCACATGGTCTTTGGTGGCCCGCCAGGCGTGAACTGGTACCAAGAGTATATCGACAACGGCTATGAAGTTGCAGGAATGATTGGCCAGTGGGAACACAACTATCCCGATCAATGGACCAAGCACAATGCTCAGGATTCGGGCTATGGTGGAGAAGCCATTCAGAACATGACACGATGGGATTGGGGACAAGATCTCTTTGAATGGATGGAATATTATCTCAAAGGAGTAGGTGAAAAGCCAGCATTGCACGCCCAAATCCAACGAAACGATGGACAATGGCGTATTGAGGAGACTTGGCCACCTGCTGATGTTGAATGGCTCCAACTCGATTTGGGCGATTGCACCAACGATGGAGCCTTCGTTGGAGGAGGCGCACCTGTGGTTGGAGGAGGCCAATCCTTGACGGTGGAGTGTTCTGCAATGAGCGAAACGGAAGACCTCCACATCGCTGGTTTGGCTACAATTCACCTTTCCGCAGTTCCTACATTCGATGGAGGACAGATCTTTGTTGAAATGCAAGATGCTGAGACGGGATTGCGGCTTGGCCATGCAACGATGGATGTTCGTTACCATGCAGGTGGCTATGAAGCACAAACGGTCATTCCAGGACAAGAAATTACCATGCTGATGGAATTCCAAGCGATTGATGCGCTACTGCCTGCAGGTCACGGCATCCGGTTTGTTCTCAGCGATCAAGGCGAAGATTATCTCGCCCCAGCTTGTGGAAACACATGCACAGTCCACGTACTTCCTTCACTATCGGTTGCAGAACTCCCGGTCATTGAACGCTCAACAGACGGAATTCTCATCACACCTCAATCGGATGAAGCGGCGAACAATCAGTGACCCCTCACAAGGCGAGCAGGATTTTTTGTGCGTTTGACAAACGCTATTCCAAAAATTCGCGCAAATGTGCAACAAATAGTAAAGACAAAACACCCTTATTTATCACTTGATAAGATATTCTCCCATTTACTATTCACTAATTACATTTTTTAACAAAAATAATGAGCAAATGGTTCATATACCGTCCTCACAGCGGCGCGTATGATACCATGAGTGATAAAGCAAAACTTGAGTATATTTGGCTAGATGGATACGAACCAACGCAAAACATGCGTAGCAAAACAATGGTTCGTTCGAACTTTACTGGAACACTTGAAGAATGTCCTATTTGGATGTTTGACGGTTCCTCAACAAAGCAAGCGGATGGAAGCTCATCCGATTGCCTCCTCAAGCCTGTGAACATCTTCCCAGATCCTCAGCGCGTGAACGGTTACCTCGTCATGTGCGAAGTTCTGAACCCTGATGGAACCCCTCACCCAAGCAATGGCCGAGCAACCATCGATGATGACGATGATGATTTCTGGTTCGGATTTGAGCAAGAGTACTTCATTATGGATGTCGACACACAACTCCCACTTGGTTTCCCAGTTGGCGGTTACCCAGGTCCCCAAGGACTGTACTATTGTTCCGTAGGTGGAAAGAACACACACGGTCGAGCACTCGTCGAGGAACACGCTGATCTGTGTTTAGAGGCAGGCCTCAACTTTGAAGGAATCAACCAAGAGGTTGCCTGCGGCCAGTGGGAATTCCAAATTTTCGCCAAGGGTGCAAAGCAAGCCGGAGACGAACTTTGGGTTGCTCGATACATGCTTGATCGCCTTACAGAGAGTTATGGCTACTACATTGAATACCATCCGAAACCAATCAAGGGCGATTGGAACGGCTCTGGAATGCACGCCAACTTCTCGAATGGAGCTATGCGTGACAAGGGTGGCAAGGAACTCTTTGACAGCATCTGTGAAGCATTCGGTCAGAACATTGAACGACACATGGCTGTCTATGGTGCTCACAATGAAGAGCGTTTGACAGGTCTTCACGAGACACAATCCATTGACCAATTCTCATACGGCGTTTCCGATCGTGGAGCATCGATTCGTGTTCCAGCATCTGTTCCAACAGACGGTTGGGTCGGACGACTCGAGGATCGACGACCGGCTTCAAACGGTGATCCATACAAGATTGGTGCAGTCATTATTGAGACGACGAAGTCGGTTTGTTGAGTTCATCTTCTGATGGCTTGTTTCGAATTCGATAGACGCCGAGCGTTATCGCAATGATGAACGCTAATGTCAGTATGTTCGATATGATCATGGCAATGGAATTGACGATGATTCCATAAACAAGCCATAGCGACAGCGAAGCTGTTACGGCAATGAAGGTCGGTAGAGAAATCCCTTCCTCTTTTTCATCGACCCAAACGCGGCGAATCTGAGGAATCCAGGCTACAATGCCAATGAACCCGGCAACCAATCCGATCGATTCAATCCAAAATTCAGCCATCATCCCCACTCCGCTGGTCTTTTGGAAGCAAGAATACCAACAACCTGCATCCAATCAACCTCTTCAGAATTGGTTTGTCCAACCACATGCATCTTCAACATTGGGCCTTCCTTGCACTTGATTTCGATGTGTCTTCCTCCAGAATCGTTCAATGTGATTTGACTTACTGTCTCTTTGAAAATAGAAAAAAACCCTCGAGGGTGGTTGGTGCTTGCCTTCAATTCACCATCACGATGAACATCCCATTCCTCTATACCTGAGCCTAGACCAAGGTCGAGAAGATCGCCTTTGAGTTTCAATCCGCCATGCATGTGAATCTCATCCCAAGTTCCAAACCCATCCATTGTTTCAAAAAATTCTGAATCGATTTCCTCGCCTCCGGTCGATTGAATGCGATCGAGGAGTTGTCCCTCATTGACCATTTCAGCAGGGAGTTCAGGAATCTTTTCCGGCCACTCCAGGCGTGGATGCGTCATCGCTACAAGAACGTGAAAAACCATCGCATTGTCAGGGTATCGTTTACGATGGATTTCCTCCAACAATCTTGCTTTACGTGCAATTCGATGGGCTACCGTGGCATGACTGTGCTCTCCGCCTTTGTTTCGATGTTGGAGAAATTCTCCATCTTCAAAGACTTCGAAACGTCCAGACCAATGTTTCTGTTCAACAACCAGAACGGTCGTACCTGATACAAGAATCAAATCGATTTCACGACGACCTCCGTCCGGATCTGGAATTCGCACAGACGGGTAAACAGACCACTGCTTACTCTTCCCAGCAGCCCTGCATAGTTTCTCTAGCCGAAGCTCAGCATTTTCTCCAGCCTGATGAATCTCATCTGGGGGAAAGACGACACGCCTTTTTTTCCAGAGACTCCAACGTTGCTTTAATCCCAAATGATCACCTTAGCAGAGCATCAACGGATGGAACCACAAGTGTTGGTTGTTGTTCAGCTCCCTCAGGCAATGCTCCAACATCCGCTTCCGTCGCTTCTCCAGAGAGAACGAGAATCCCCATACACCCTGCTCGATTTGCCATCGCAATATCTGTGTAGAGCCGATCGCCAACCATAGCGCATTCTTCTGGTCGCAAACCTAACGCCTCGATTTTGTGGAGAATCATTCCTGGATTGGGCTTCCCGGAAATGTGAACGGGGGTAACACCCGTTGTTGCTTTGAACAGTGCGAGGAAGGCGCCAACATCGGGTAGGCCACCATCTGGAGACGGACATACCATATCTGGATGCGAAGCCATCAATGGAACACCAGCGTGAAGGTGTATGCTAGCCGTCTCTAACCGCTCATAGGTTGTTTCAGTATCATAACCGAGAACGACATATTGTGGATGCTCTGACCGGGTTGCAATACCTTCATTCTCAAGCATTTCACACATTCCTTCTGTGCCTACGCAATATGTCTCAGTCACATGTTGTCGTTGAAGCCAAGCAATGCAATCATGTGTTGACAACAACACATCCTCTTCGGTCGCCGGAATCCCCATCGTTTCCAATTTTGCTACGTATTGTTGCACACTACGAGAGGAGTTGTTCGAAAGAAAGAATCGCTTCACACCTTGCTCATCGCAGCGATTAAGAAAATCCAAGGCACCATCAATCAATCCTCCACCAAGATAGATCGTTCCATCAAGATCGAGAAAAACCGCTTTGATACCCTCAAGTGCAGTGCCCATGATGTCACCTTAGAACATCAAGGTCTTGAACATGAACCATGGAGAGTGCAAATTTTCCTGCGCTTCCTTGCTTGCAATCATCTCGGTCATCATCTCTTGCAACTCTGGCTTTCGACTCGCTTTACCAACAAACCAATTGAGCAACCAAGATTTTCGACTGAGCGATTGCATTCGATAACTGTTCTTGAGTTCAGCACCAAGGGTCGCCCACACTTCGTTCTGGTATTCTTCGGGAGAGCGTCCTTCAACGATGTGCCGTGCAGCGATTTCACCTGTGACGAGCGCATTGCCAACACCTTCACCGGAGAATGGGTCGACGAGACTTGCAGCATCTCCTATGAGCCATGCACCATTCATGGCCATTCTTCGGGGCTGATTCTTTTGCTTCTTCCTTGGTGATCCGAATGGGAGTTGCCAACCTTTGGCACTTCCTTTCACCATCGTTGCATCTGCGAACCGTTCCTTGAACTGTGGATGGTTGGCAATAATGTCCTTTTGCAAGGCTTTCAACTTCTTCGATTGCTTATCCATCAAATGCATGACCATTCCGCAGCCAACGTTGACCCGTCCTTCTCCAATAGGGAAGATCCAGAAATAGCCAGGGATGATGGTATCCACAAAGTGAATTTCAATATCGCCAATGTTTCCTTCACAGCCCTTGACACCATCCCAGTATTCGCGATAGCCGCCACAATAGTGCTTCCGATCCACCATTTGTTCTCCATAAGTATCGACAACAAGCGCGTTTGCAACAGGGCAGAGATATCCTCCTGCACCAACGATGGCTGGAGCATGAAATTCCATCACTGTACCTTTTCTTCCACCCACAGTCAACTGAATACCACTGGCTTTTCGCTCTGAACCAGTTCCTTTTCCTGGGTCGTCTCCATCGTTGTACAGGACGTCCTTAACCGAGCCACCTTGGATGACAGAGCCTCCTTTCTCGCGAACTAATTCCTGGACACGATTGAAGAGCAAATGATCGAATTGTTGCCGAGGTAATGCATATCCAGCTTCAAGGCGAGCGACATCCTCTTCAGGTAATGGAACACGTACTTCCTTCCCATTTGGGCTGGAGAACAGAATTCCATTCACTCTAAAATGAGGTGTTGACTCAAGCGTTTCTTTGACACCGAGGGCTTTGACATGAGACAGTGACTTTCCGCCAACGGCATCACCACAAATTTTGTCTCGAGGCCAAACTCCTTTTTCGATTAAGAGTACTTTCTTGTCAGCCATGGCGAGATAGCCTGCGGCAGAACATCCACCTGGCCCGCCACCAACAACAATGGCATCAAATGTTGACCCGGATTCAGGTACTTCGCCAGTATCAATGGGCTCCTCCCAAGACGCCATGATGTAACCACTTCTCGGCGCCCTTTGAGCCTTCTTGACAGACCATCATCACTATGCACTATGAATGGAAGAGAGGAATCATGGAGGCATTGATGCGTCGAAAGGCGGCATGGGGCCTTCTCGCTGTAACGTTTGCATGGGGTGCAACCTTCATTTGGATGAAACAAGCCATGAATGCCATCCAACCAGAAATTGAGGCCTATGGTCGAACTCCCATTGTTGCAACACTTGTCGGAGGCCGATTTTTGATCGCCTTTGTTGCTCTTTTCTTGATTTCAAAGGAAGCTCGTTCAGCACTAGGCAATCAACAACTGTGGAAAGGAGGCGCAATTCTTGGAGGCATCTTGCTTATTGGTTTCATCACGCAGATGATTGGTCTCGACTCGATCACACCATCGACATCAGCTTTCTTGACCTCACTTTACGTCGTTTTTACGGCGTTGATTACGACAACACTTACTGGACAAAAGGTGACTCGAACCATGATTCTTGGTGTTGCACTTGCAACATTTGGAGCAGGTTTCATCGAAGGGCCGCCGCACTTATCGTGGGGTGCAGGTGAAGTTCTCACGGTATTTTGCGCCTTCTTCTTCGCCCTGCATATCCTCTATACACAGAAAATAACCAAAGAAATGAGTCCAATTGGTGTGACGAGCACATCCTTCCTCATCGTTGCAATGGGAAGCCTTGTGGTGGCGATTCTTACGGCAGGGGCATCAACATCTGACGCATTATCGGTTGTCGCGAACGATGGAGTCATCCTTCCATTGCTATGTTTAGGCCTAATTGGATCGTTGTTCGCTCTGCTGTTGTTGAATCTGCTTCAACGATTCCTCCACCCTGTCCAAGCAGCCATCATCTATGCCCTCGAACCAGTTTGGGCGACCATCTTCGCATTAGGCTTGGGTATGACCAGTTGGACGGGTTGGATTGCTGTTGGTGGTGGCGCATTGCTCATCGGCAATCTCATGGTTGAACTGCGTGAAAATCCGAACAACCAATCTTCAAAACCAGTTGTTCTTTTTGATTCTGGGGAAGAATAACCCATCGAAAAGTAGCACATCGTTCAAGTCCTGTCTGTCATGAGGAAATGTTGGGCGAGACCATGGCAGGACACGACAATCACCGCGATGCGACCAAAAACGTACACGCTGGAACCAACCATGTCGGAGATTCTGTGAACACACCAATCTTCCTTTCATCCACCTACAAACTCACGGAAGAACGCTATGCTGGTTGGGCTGCTGGAGCACAACACACCCTCCTTTATTCCCGGCTCTCCTCGGTGAATTCCGATGCAGTCGCTCAGAAAATCTGTGCAATGGAAGGAGGAGAAGATGCTGAGACGTTTGCAAGCGGAATGGCAGCCATCTCAACGACCATGTTGATGCTTCTCAACCAAGGCGATCACATTGTTGCATCTGCCGATGTGTATGGGGGAACCTATGGCCTAATGACCGAAGAATTACCGCGCCTCGGAATTGAAACGACCATGGCTGATATTCGAGATCCAGCTTCGTACGAGGCAGCCATTCAAGAGAATACGAAGATCATGTATATTGAAACCATCACAAATCCAAACCTCAAGGTTTGCGACATTCCAGCGATGGTTGAGGTTGCAAAGCGACACAATTTGCTGGTTATCGTTGACAACACATTCGCTTCGCCTTGGGGCTGTCAGCCACTGAGCATGGGCGCCGATTTGGTCATTCATTCCACAACAAAATATCTCGGAGGCCATTCCGATCTCCTCGGTGGTGCGGTAGTTGGTTCGAAAGATCTCATTGCAAAAATTTTCATGGGGCGTGTCCATTTTGGAGGCGCTCCAGATCCTCACAATTGCTACCTACTTGAACGAGGTATGCGCACACTTCATGCTCGCATGCCAATTTTGACATCCAATTCGGCAGAATTGGCACGACGATTGCAAAATCATCCCAAAGTTGCTCGAGTTCAACATGTAACGCTACCTAGCCATTCGGATTACGAAGTCGCTCAACGCGTCGTCCCGAAGGGATGTGGAATGCTCGGCATCGTCGTCGACGGTGGAGATGAGGGCGCAATGGACTTTATGTCAAAATTGAAACTCTTCTATGAGGCGACATCCTTGGGCGGTGTTGAATCTCTCATCGAAGTGCCAGCGACATCGAGTCACATGGCGATGCCCGTTGATGTTCGTATTGCTGCCGGGATTGAGCCAGGTTACGTTCGCATCAGCGTTGGTATTGAAGACGTCGAAGACCTTTGGGAAGACTTGAATCAAGCCTTGGGTTGATCCGGAAGAGGCTCTTGTTGCCCTGTCGAAGCGTGGAGAGCGTTGAGCGCATTCATGAACTCAGTACCATCATTTTCTTCAGACTCAAGGAGTTGTTTTCCAGCCTCAAGGAGTGTCTTTGTGGCTTCCATCCAAGCGCCGCCTCGGTCACGAGCGAGTGATTCGAAATGCCATTCTTGCCCAGTTGAACGGTTTGCAGCACGCAACCAAGCCCACCCTGCCGCAGCATCATCAATGTCCTCATGTCGAGATGTGGCTTGACGCTCAGCAATTCCCGGCCCTTCCAACAATCCAGTAAGGACAAGGTCATGAATGGCGCCTACTGCACCTGGTAGTACGCCAATACGGTAAGGGAACTTTGCCTTCTGTTGAGCCTTTTTCCTTGAAGAATCCAATCCTTTGAGGAAAGTCTTCAATGGCTTTGGTTTCTTCAATTGCTGTTCCCAAATGATCCGAGCCTCATCTCCTTCAATTCCGATGGATTCGAGGCCAGCCAAACCAAAATCGTCCCACAAGGCGTTCACGGCATCGGTCAAACTTGCCCCTTCCATGACTTCAACAAGACTTCCCTCACGTTCTTGGCGCCCCCCTCTAGAATCGATACGAATACCTTCAGTGGTCTGATTCATTGCCTCAAGGAAGACACCTGCTGCTAGCAATTTTTCATCTTCTGAACCTTGCATGTCTTCCAGGGAATGAAGTATTTGTTCGATGGAATCTCCTTGACTCCATGACGATCCGATGAGTAAGCCGAAATCGAGCGAATCCAAGACGGCTCGCTCGCAAGCCCTTGTAAGGTTGCCTTCAGGAACGGTTAGGCCATGCCAACCAGCCATAAGTTTTGCAAGACCTTCTTGAGCACTTGAAGGAAGCTCATCGTCTGCGTTCCAACCGCTCGGAACCCACATCGCATCGATGTCGACAATGGATGTCAACAATGGGGGGAGCATAGAAAGTGCAAGGTGATGAACAAAAGCGCTCTGCTTCTCCTTTGTTGCTTTCAGCGATTGCAAATCAATGCCAAGAATCGGCCCGTGTTTGAACATAAGTCGAACCCATCCTTGATTCGAGGGCGTACTGTTCAAAACATCCTTGGCTTGGATTTCTCCGGCGACATAAATATCAACACCGTCGATGTTCTCATGTTTGAAATCAAAACGCGATCGCTCGATAACATTGTCCAACCAACCTTGTGGCGGATTCGGATTTGGGCCAGTACAAACAAAACCACTTTCCCATGAAAAGAAGTACATTCCTTTTCGAGCGTGTTCCTCCCATGGCAACATTCTCAACGTGAGGTTTTGATGATTCTGTAGACCTGCGAGATATCCTTGTTTTCCATCGCCTCGTCGAATAAAGGAGCCAGAGCCAAAGTTTGGCGATTTGAAATTACCAACGAGTGAGATCTCTTCGTCATGAGCAGCATGCAATGAACCTGCAAGTGCTTTCCCAACAGGATCCCCGCGCTTCGCAAGCATGCGCTTTGAAAGCCATTTGACATCATCTTTCTTGGCAACAATTTTTCGAAGATCTTGCAACGTCTTTGTAACTGGATCTTTTCGTCCCCAACTCAAACGACCTTTCCACGTCATTTTCGGAAGGTATTCGTCAGGATCTTCAAGCAGTTGGCGCAATTGTCGGCCAAGGCGTTTTGCTGTTGCATCGTTTGCATGTTTTGTTCCACGCATCCGCATCCGCTGTTTTTGGCCAGGGAAGGATACTTGCGCAGGTCGTGCCATAAGTCCGTCAAACCAATCCAAACAGGCGCCTCGCTTGAGGTCTTCCCCCTGAATATGTCTATGGTGCAGGAGCATCTCCTACCATCATGGCGGTAGTTACCCTCCTTGGCCTCGCCCAAGACGGTGGACGCCCTCAACCCGGATGTACGGAACTATGCTGTCAGGGACTTCTTGAGGAAGATCATAGGAGTCCAGTCGCTCTCGGCATCGAAACCGATAGTGGAAAAGTACTGCTCATCGAAGCCACCCGAGACCTTGGCCGACAATTACGAATGATGGGTAATCCAAGCATCGACCATCTCTTCATTACACACGCCCATCTTGGACATGTGGATGGACTTGGATTGTTTGGACGGGAAACAATGTCGGCTCGCCACATCAAACTTCACTGCAGCCCATCGATGCACGACCTAATTGAAACCACGCCTGCTTGGAACCAATTGTTGCAACAGAATGTGCTTCAACCGAGTGCCTTTCCGAGCGTTGAAATCGATGATGTCACGATTGAATTCATACCAGTACCTCACCGAGCAGAACTTTCTGACATGCATGCAACAATCATCAGAGGCCAAGAGAGATCACTGCTTTTCTTACCAGATCACGACTCATGGGTCGAGACACTCGAAGCACACGGATGTGACTCAATCCGTTCATTCCTTCAGAAATTCTCAATCGATGTTGCTCTTCTCGATGGTACCTTCTGGTCTGGAGGCGAACTCAAAGGAAGGGACATGAGTGTTGTTCCGCATCCGACGGTTGAAGAATCCCTTAAGCGATTAGGACAAAAGAAGGGCGACGACCCCGAACTTTTTTTCATCCATCTCAACCACACAAATCCGCTTTACAATCCACAATCGGAAGCGTCGAGAAAACTCAACGAATCAGGCTGGTCAATCGGTCATGAAACGCAACAATTCACGATTTGACTTCGGTAAGCGTATAGTCGAGTGTGATGAGAGAAATTGTCCAATCAACGGATTCATCAGAGTCTCCATTTTGACAGACTGGAGAGCCGCCACTGTTGATTACAACGTTGATTGTAAATTCATAGGAACCTATCCCAGCATCGCCACCATCAAGCATCGAAGCGATTGAGGATGTTGAGTTGGTCGTTGTAGTACCAACAAGACTGCTATCGATCCAATACAATTCGGATTCAAGGGTTTGTTGTAGACCAGAATTTGCTACGACTGAACTTCCGATACCTCCGTCATATCCAACCTCGTCGTCTTCAGTGTCTGCAAGGAAGTTGCATGCTTGTTCATTGTCCGTATGACTTGTGGTCATATGGAACCCAACCACGTTAAGTCCACTGAGATCAACAGCATCACTCGATGCAGAGATTTGGGCGGTATCAGAGATGACCTCGGTACCAGATCCAATTTCGATGAGGGTAAAGTCCCCATCAATCTGATACATAGCAACTCTATTTGCATCAGAATCTTCACCCGAATCTGGCCCATAAACAGCGTATGCTCCTTCAGCGACACCAATGAAACAGAGAGCGATGATGCCCACAGTCGTCAATTGACGTTGTCGATCTTGCGAAATCTCAAACCGACCAAATGGATTGGAAGCAGAATCTTCTCGAACGGCACACATAATGAAGTGGGCTATGAAAGCTGAACCGACGCCTGGAACAGATGGGAAGACGTCACCACCTAGACCGAGGAAGGTCCAAACGATTACTCCAGAAAATGCAGAAATCATCATTGCAATCGAGTGGAACGTATCGGGTTTGTACCCCATCCATCGAATGATAAGGAGGGGGACGAAGATTCCTCCAAGACCGTAGACAGCAAGAACAACAAGAGCGAAAACGGAATCCCCTCCAGGAACATAGAGTCCTCCGATGGAGATCATTGTTGCAGCAGCTGCGACATACAATGTGACCTTCTTTGTCGTCTTGTGATCTTCTCGCCATTCTGGTTTGATGTCATCGGTAATGGCCGCTGTACAGGCAAGAACTTGGCTGTCAGCGGTTGACATTGTTGCAGCAAAGATCGAAGCAAGAATCATTCCAACACCGAGTGCTGGAAGTGTATCCATGGCAAGTGCGGGTAGACCAAGTTCTGCGTCGAAGTCGCCGTCCGTAAACAAGACTCGACTAGCGAGTCCAACGATGAACATGAGGGCGATAAACGGCGTTTGCCAAACGAAAAACCAAATCATGGCCTGCTTCCTGTCTTCATCTGATTTGAGCGTCATCACTCTTGATACAACTTGAGGTTGTCCTGCAACACCCAGTCCGCCTAAGAAGAACGCTAGAAGGTAGAGTGAAATCCCCAAGGAGATATCGGTCGGAAGGAAATTGACGAGGGTCGTATTCTGCGATTCAAGTTCCGTGTGCATGCCCGAGAATCCACCGACGTTACCGAGAGCAACCCAACAGAGAATGACGGAACCGACGATCATAACACATGATTGAGCAGCATCAGTCCATATGGACGCTCGAATACCGCCTGCATAGCAATAGGCGACAACGAGAACGAACCCAATGAGGATACCAACCAATTCAGGCCATCCAAGCATAACGAAGAGCGCCTTTCCACCAGCAGTGAGTTGAGCAGCAGCATAAATTGAAAGGAAAAATACTGAGAGTACCGCAGCCAGTTTCGCTTCAGGCGCCCCTGCCTTTTCAGAGACAAGTGAAGAAAGCGAGCGAAGACCACGTTCATTTCCTTCCTTTTGGATGAATTTGTAGAGCCATGCCCATGCAACCAACTGTCCAATGGTGGAGATAACGCCGATCCAAATGGCGGAATAACCCATCAGGTAGATAAACCCAATAAAACCGATGAACATGTAGCCTGAGTTCCATGTACTTACTGCTGAAAGTGCTGCTAAGGCAGGGTGCATACCTCGGCCTGCAACGAGATAATCGTCGGTTGTGTCTTGCTTGACACGCATGCTTGCTAGCCCGACTCCAGCAAAGAAACCGAGAAACAACAGGAACGAAAGAAGAATTCCAATGTCCATCGTATCACTTCCAGCGGTTGATAGCCTCTTGCTCCATCTCCGACATGTTGGCTAAGAAGACCATGCAATTCAATCTCCCGCCTGTTAGCGTACCAAGATTGCGAATAAACGCCGTCTTCATACTTGCATCATCTGTTCCAAGGTCCGAACAAAGAACACACATGGAATCAAACAAACCATTCGCTTGTTCTTTTACGGCTTCATCAATATCCGATTCACGAATTCTCTTCGCCATCGCCTCAATGCTAACGAATGCATCCTTTGGTTGCATTGGACGCTGTTCTCCTGTTCCTGCACCCGTCGGATCGAGATCGAACAACACCAGCGTGTGCAGACCTTGCTTTTGATTCCTCAACATGACCTCAAGAGGAGATGTGACAATCCAATCTCCGTAGGGGTAGGTCAAGGTTGTCGAACGTCCAAATTTGTAATCGGAAAGACCCGTTGAACCAGGAACGAGTGTTGTAACGGAGATTCCATGAATCACTCGAACAGAGATGCCTGCCTTCTGTGCACGCAATTGGAAATCGATATGAGTCGTGGCTTGCATCGGATCTCCAACCACTAAGATGGCAATCGATTGCGATTGTGCTTGCGTAAAGAGTGCCTCAGGGCGCTCAACAGCAGGCCGCATGATGCGTTCAATCGGTCCAATCAATGCTTCCAATTTTGTCAATTCATCTTCAGGCCATAATGCAGTATAGGCCTCATAGAGTCGAACGTCGGCATTTTTTGCAACTTCAATCGCTTCGAGAGTCATGGATTCAACCTTTCCAGGCCCAATTCCAATGAGCGCAAAGCCAGTGGTGTTACCATCCTCCATCCTCAAACCTCATACTTGCGATGGTTCTCCGAGAACCATGCGTCATTTGAGGGTGCCGAGTACTCAGACGTCGCATTGGATTGAACATTGCAAAGCGAATGGTTGGTATGAAACAGGCCATCGAGTGCAACGAATTGGAGAAGAAACGGCCATTCCTCTCAACGAAAACGCTCCAATAGCAACCAATTCAGTCTGGGAAGGCCATGCTATGGTTGAGATTGAAGCATCGGAAAAGAAAGCCCGCCATTACTGGGAACACATTTCGGAAGAGATACGTCACAAATATAGTGATGATTTTCCCCAAGCATTCGAAGTTCAAGGGGATGTTTTGCTTGTCAAGATTCCAGACGAGATGATCGAGGTCGCACAAGCGATTGCTCAAGCCATGCTGGAACAATTCCCATCCGTCCGAGTGGTCTGTCACGACGCTGGTGTTGAAGGTGAATTCAGGGTTCGTAACCTACGGGTACTCAAAGCTCGAAACGAAAATAACTCGACGCAAACACGATACCGAGAACATGGCCATGAATTCAATATCGATCCTGCTGTTGCATACTTTTCAGGCCGTTTGGGAACGCAGCGCATGCGGACGTTTGATGCAGTGTCGTCAATGTCTGCCACAAAGGGTCGACCACTTGTCGTCGTTGATCCATACGCAGGAGTTGGACCCTCAATGGCACTGCTTTACACAGAAGCAACGCTTGTTTCCAAGGCATACGTGAACGACATGAATCAAGGAGCCATACCCTTGTTGGAAGAAAATATGGAATATTTTCATTCGAAGCGTGAGGAAGAAGGTACCTATGTGGTCGATTGCATGGATGCACGAGAACTCGCAGATACAAAGCCAGAAATGATCGGTTGCGCTGATGTCTTATTGGTCAATCTGCCTCACGAAAGTATCGATCATCTACCGTCTCTGTTGCCGCTTCTATCCTATGATAAATCGATGATTTGCGGTTGGTCGATTCAGGAAAAACAGGCCGATATTGTCCATCAACTACAAACCATCATCAAAATGAGTGATTGGACAATCGTTGACATTCATGTTGAGGAAATCAAAGGATTTTCAACTGCAAAAGCAATGTTTCGATACGAATTGACATTGTCAAACCTAAACAAGCGTTGAGTTCATGAACATCAAAGGGTTGGAACAAACATGCGCAATGTTGTCCAATGCCAATGCGGAGCGAGTATCGACATCGCAGGGGCAACCCCCCGAATTGATGGTATCAAGGTCTGGTGCCGAGTATGTGGCACAGTGACAATTCATCAGAGAGATGAGTGAGGCGCCCGCTCCGGGAATTGAACCCGGGTCGCAGGAATGACAATCCTGCATGATAACCTCTACACCAAGCGGGC
>JBMTJI010000007.1:0-77918 GCA_049438185.1 Candidatus Poseidoniaceae archaeon | reverse complement strand
TCGGCTGCCATATATTCGCGCATTAAGGGAGAAGGCGTGTGGTCTTCCATGGTTCCTATTTTGAAAGAAAATGAACCGAACCAGCATCCTGTTGTGAAGAAGATTGCGGCGATTGAACAACTCGTTTACGAGAAGATCGATGAACTTCTCTCCTATCAAAAAGAAGACTCGTAAGAAAAGTCAGGTTCATATACCACACCGCACTCGCAACTATGTAACCTCAGGTTAAGTAGTGGTGAATTCGATGGCTGGTGACGACTGGGAAGAGAAGATGTTGGATCAACTCGAACGCCTTCTTTCCAACATGGGCATGAACATGTCCAGAGAGCAATTGCGCTCCCTCCTCCAGCAATTTCGCTCCCAATTCGAGAAGATGGGTATCGATGAAGAGCGCATTGCTAAAGGTGATGTGAATTTTAACTTTGATTTGAGCAAACTGCAGAATTTCTTCCAACCAGGTATGGATTTCAATGAGCTGTTCAAAAACATGGGTGTTGACGTCCGTGTTGATGCATCCCCTGTCGAAATTGAGACGCCTGATGGGGACGAACAAGACGATATGGCCCTACCAGCAGACGATGTCTACCTCGAAGGATGGAACATGACCATCACCGTTGACTTCGCTAAGAAAGAACTCGAGCAAGATCAGGTCGAATTGAACCTCATTGATGGAGGCATGCTCGTCGAAGTTCACCGAACCACCCAACTTGCACCGGTTGCACGCATTGAACTTCCGCATGCATGCGAGGACGTTGTTGACTTTACGCTCAACAATGGCATCCTCGACATTACTCTGCGATTGATTCCTCCCGAGGACGCTTTCGCAGCACTTCCACCATCTGAGGATGGTGACGATACCATTCCCCTAAGCGGCGACATTGCCATCGACCTAGCGGACGATGACGACGATGACGACGATGACGGTGGAATCCCAATTCTATGAAGGAGATGAACAATATGAGCAAAGTAATCGGAATTGACCTAGGAACAACCAACAGCTGCGTAGCGACCATCGAAAACGGAGAACCCGTCGTCATCGCCAACGCAGAAGGTGCACGAACAACCCCTTCCGTCGTTGCATTCAGCAAAGACGGTGAACGCCTGATTGGTATTACAGCCAAACGACAAGCCGTCACCAATCCAGATCGAACCATGATTTCTGTCAAGCGACACATGGGAACCGACTGGAAAACCGATATTGATGGTACAAATTACACGCCGCAAGAGATTTCTGCGTTCATTCTGCAGAAGTTGAAGGCGGATGCAGAAGCCTATCTCGGCCATGAGGTTAAGCAAGCTGTCATTACATGCCCTGCTTACTTCACCGACGCACAACGAAAAGCAACCAAGGACGCTGGACGAATTGCAGGTATGGATGTTCTCCGTATCATCAACGAGCCAACGGCCGCTGCACTTGCCTATGGAGCAGACAAAGGTGACGACCAAACCATTCTCGTCTACGACCTCGGTGGTGGAACCTTTGACGTCTCCATTCTCGAAATCTACGACGTCGATGGACAACCACAAATCGAAGTCAAGGCTACCGCAGGAAACAACAAACTCGGTGGAGACGACTTTGACGAGCGCATCATCGAATGGTTGGTTAGCGAATTCAAGCGTGAAACTGGAATCGATTTGTCCAAGGACAACCAGGCCATGAGTCGACTCAAGGAAGCTGCCGAGAAAGCGAAGATTGAACTCTCAGGGACACAATCATCGCAAATCAATCTCCCGTTCATCACCATGAAAGACGGGAACCCAGAGCACCTCGACATTACCTTGTCTCGTGCTCGATTCGAAGACCTCATTGCAAAGCACATTGAGGATACAATGGCACCAACTCGACAAGCCATGAAAGACGCTGGCGTCAAGAAAGGCGACGTCGATAAGGTCATCCTCGTTGGTGGTTCAACACGTGTTCCTGCTGTCCAATCAGCCATCGAAAAGGAAACAGGGAAGGCCCCATACAAAGGCATCAACCCTGACGAAGCCGTTGCCATGGGTGCTGCACTCCAGGCTGGTATCATCGCTGGTGATGACGGGGTTTCAGACATCCTTCTTCTCGACGTCACTCCATTGACCCTCGGTATCGAGACACTTGGTGGCGTTACAACGACCATGATCGAGCGAAACACCACGATTCCTGCACGACGAAGCGAGATTTTCTCAACCGCAAGCGACAACCAACCTGCTGTTGAAATCCACGTCTTGCAAGGTGAGCGTGAGTTTGCCAAGGACAATGTGACACTCGGTCAGTTCCACTTGACAGACATACCTCCAGCTCCACGTGGTGTTCCCCAAGTCGAGGTGACCTTCGACATCGATGCAAACGGTATTGTTAACGTCAGTGCCAAAGACATGGGGACGGGCAAGGAACAATCCATAAAGATCGAATCCCAAACTTCGCTCTCTGAAGATGAAATCCAAGCAAAGATTGCTGAAGCAGAATCCTTTGCGGAAGAGGACAAGCGACGAAAGGCGAAGATTGAGTTGCGAAACATGGCCGATCAGATCGTCTACCAAACTCGAAGAACACTTGACGAGAATGAGGACAAACTCGATGCCTCTGATCTTGAACCCGTTCGAGAGAAACTCACCGAACTTGAGGCGCTCGTCCAAGATGCTGATGGAAAGCCAATCGATGACGAAGCCATGGATGAGGCTGCAATTCAAGCCAAAGTCAAGGAAGTTGAAGAATCGATGCATGCCATTTCGTCCAAGTTGTATGAAGCAGCTGCCGCTGAGATGGCAGAAGCAGAAAACAACGAGGGCGATGGTGCAATCAATGTTGATGGCGATGACGTCGTTGATGCTGATTTCGAAGTCGTCGATGAAGAAGACTGAACATCGCACTTATGTGTAGGTCTCCGTTGGTGCGACCATGAGCGATGTTCCGATCCTTGAGGAAACGGACCGTACAACAGGACGGGATGCGCTTCGCAAGAACATACAGGCTGCTGTGGCTCTTGCAGGTGCTGTTCGCTCAACGCTTGGACCAAAGGGTCTCGACAAATTACTCGTCGATGATGAAGGACGAAGCATGGTCACGAACGATGGCATCACTGTTCTCGAATCGGCAAAGGTAGAGCATCCGATTGCACACATGCTCATCGCTGCAAGCGCTGCCCAGGATCAAACCGTTCGCGATGGAACAACATCCACCGTTCTTCTCGCTGCTGAATGGCTGCAAAACGCTTGGCACTTGGTTGTACAAGGCGTCCATCCTGCAACGATAGCCCGAGGCTATCGCATGGCTGAAGCGTATTGCAAGGAACAACTGGATTCGCTCTCTTTTGAAGCCTCAAAGGACGAGATTCTTTCTGCAACCATGACTTCTCTTGCCGGTAAACTCCATCAAAAAATGCAATCAACGATTGCTGCATGTGCTGTTGAAGCAGCCGATGCGATTGCGATGACATCAAAGGGAAAGGTAGTTGCTGATCCGACGCGTGTTAAAGTCATCACACGACGTGGTCCAGCAATCGAAGAATCGAAACTCATTACGGGTCTTGCTCTTTCAAAGAAACGAGCCCATGTCGAAATGCCTTCATCGCTCGGCGCAGGTTCGATTCTCTTGGTCGATGGAGGGCTTGAACTTCGTTCACTGTCAACCGATGTTCAGCTCAACGTTACGTCGACAAACGTGCTGCAATCTTTCCGTGATGCTGAGCAGCAACGCTTGCTTGAGCAAGTGAAGATGCTGGTTGACCTTGATGTGACTCTTCTTGCCTGTCGAGAAGGGATTGATGATAGCATGCACGCACATCTTGCTAAGGTTGGAATCAAGGCATTTCGCCGTGTTGCAAAGAGTGATTTGGAACTTCTCGCACGCGGTTGCGGAGCACGCCTCGTGCCTTCGATTCATCAGGCGAAACAGGTCGATGTTGGTGTCTTCATTTCCAGTCAGTGCGAACGATGGGGAGATGTCGATCACTGGATTCTCGAAACCGATGAGGGTGGTGCAACATTTGTCGCCACGGGAAGTACAGATACCGTCGTTGGTGAGGTTGAACGGTGCTTTGCAGATGCCCTCGGAGTTGCTTGCCGTTTGAAGGAGAATCCAAAATTGATTCCTGGCGGAGGTGCGACCTACATCGCTTTGGCGCGACGGTTGCGTCGATATGCTGAGACGGTACCTGGGCGAGAACAACTCGCCATCGAAGCCTTTGCGGATGGGCTTGAAACCATCCCTCGTGTACTTGCAGAAAATGCTGGTATGGATTCCATCGATACACTTCTGCAAATCGTTTCTATTCAAACCCAAGACGATGATGATTGCATCGGTTTGAACGTCATCACGCGTCAACCTGAGAACATGAGAACATCCAACATCGTTGAACCTTCTCGAGTCCTTGAACAAGCTATATCTGGGGCAAGTGAAGCAACAATCGCTGTTCTTCGCATCGACGATGTCCTTTGGGCAAAACAAGAAATTAGCGTACCTGATGATGTTCAAGCCTCGCTTGATGGAACTGCCCCAGACCGTCGATAAGTCAATTCAATTGGGTTTAATCAAGAACCAGCATATAAATATGCAAAAATAACCGGATAGGCATGGTCAATGTCGGTATTGATGATGTTGCGATTCATTTTCCACGCTTGTACATGGACATGCGTGACTTCGCTGAAATGCGTGGTGCGGACTATGGAAAATTGAACAAGGGTCTGGGTTTGAAAGCGATGGCCATTCCTGATGTCCACGAAGATACGGCAACAATGGGAGCCATGGCTGTCATGCGACTTATCGATCGAAACGGTATCGATCCAAGAGACATTGGTCGAATGTATCTTGGAACTGAGTCGGCTCTTGATGGAGCAAAACCAACTGCAACATACATTCTTGATATGCTGACGCAACGCTATCAAGATCGTTTTGGCGAGGATTGTTTCCGAAACTGTGATGTTGTTGACATGACTTTTGCCTGTATTGGAGCCGTGGATGCACTGCATACTACACTTGATTGGGCAGCAAGGTCAAGCGAAGAGGATGACCGAATAGGCATTGTTATCTTCTCTGACAATGCAAAATATGACCTTGAATCCAGTGGAGAATACACCCAAGGTGCAGGCGGAGGGGCTCTGTTGATTCGTCAGAACCCTCGGCTTCTCGAAATACCGGATTGTTGGGGCGTCTCGACAACACCTGTACATGATTTCTTCAAACCTCGACGAAACGTTAGCATTCGTTCAGTCATTTCCAACGTTATGACGCTTGCACAAGAAGCTGGTCAATCGGTCAAGAAGGGAATCGTTGATCGAATGGTCAAGCATCTTCCTGAGTCAACCGTTCGAAGGCTCGGCATCTTTGCCCATGGGGAAGAATCCGTCAGCGTCCATCGAGATGAGCCGGTGTTCGACGGACAATTCTCAAACCGATGTTACCAACAAGCGGTTCGACAAGCCTTCCATAATTTCAGTCAGCGTGCCATCAAACAGAAGCGATGGGATCCTGAACTTGATACGCAATTCACGGAACAGTGGTCTCGTATCATCATGCATCTCCCTTATGCTTTCCAAGCAAAGAGAATGTTCCCTGACGTGTTCCGTCACGATCGCATGAACACGCCGATGTGGCCAGATATCATCGAACAAATTGGTGAACAACCTGCAAAGCCCGAATCTGACGACCCTGAGGCGATTATGGCCTGGGAAAAAGAGATGGATGGGTATCGTCGAGCCATTTCAAAGACACCCGAATATATGGATTTTCACAAGGAATGCATTGAGAAGGGTCAGCGCGCTTCAAGCCTCATTGGAAACCAATACACCGGTTCAATTTTCTTGGCACTTATGTCAACGTTTGAATCCGATTTGGAGGACAACTCGAAACTTGAAGGTGAACTGTTCGGACTGTGTGGCTATGGCTCAGGTGCTAAAGCCAAGGTGTTTGAAGGCAAAGTCGCTCCACAATGGCGTGAAGTTGTTGCCCGATGGCAGTTGTTTGAACGACTTGCTGGACGTGTTGCTATCGACCAAATTACCTACGAGAATCTCCACAAGGGATTGCAAGAGGAGAGTGTCGTCTCACCACGAGGCGAGTTCGCTCTGGTCGAAATCGGCGAAGATGGGGCTAACGAAGGCGCACGAACCTACAAGTGGATCTCTCAATGATTGACAGCTTAGAACGAGATTATTGGTTCGCTGAAAGTCCTTCAAGCATAGCTTTGACCATAGCATCAAGATCGAATGTAGGCGTCCAGTTCCATTCTTCTTTTGCGACCGAACCATCGATTGAATCCGGCCATGAGTCCGCATAATTCTGACGAACATCTGGAGTGAAATTACACGTAAAACCATCCACCTCGTTTGCAATCGCATTGGCCAATTCTTCTGCAGTAAACGAGAAACAGTCAATGTTGTAACCCGCTCTCGAATCTCCAAGATTCTCACTGGGTTCGTCCATCAACATCAGTGTCGCTCGAATCGCATCGTCCATGTAGAGCATCGGTAATCGTGTATCTGGCCGAACAAAACAATCGTAGTGTCCGTCAGTGAGTGCGGCATCGAAAATTTCGACAGCATAATCCGTCGTACCTCCGCCAGCTGGTGCTTTGTACGAAATCAAGCCTGGATATCGAATCCCACGTATGTCAAGCCCGTACTTCTCTGCGTACTCTTTTGCAAGCTGTTCACCCTCCACTTTTGTCTCACCATATACGGTCGTAGGATTGAGATCGGTGAGTTGTGGAGCATGCTTTGGCGCATCGGGGCCGAAAACGGCAATCGATGAAGGTGTAAAGACGCGCATCGAACATTGTCTGGCTGCTTCAAACACGGAAATTGTGCCACCGACGTTGACTTTCCGACACAGTTCTGGGTTCTTTTCACCCGTCGCAGAAAGCAATGCTGCTAAGTGATAGACGGTGCCAACGCTCTCTTCCTTACATACCTTGATGATTGAATCTGTGTCAAGTACATCAAGCGTCAGATACGGGCCTTCATTCAGGTCAACTTTGTCGGCTGGCCGAAGGTCAGAAGCGATGACAGATGATGCCCCGTGTTGCTTTCGCAATGCTTCAACAAGTTCGGTTCCAATCTGGCCGAGGGCTCCAGTGACCAGTATTTTGTTGCTGGAACCCCTCGGCATAGACCGTGCTACTTCTGACGATACTTGAACGTAGAGATGAACTAAACTCAGTTGTCATAGCCAATATTGATATGGTATGCGCGACGGCTTGAAATCCCGTTGATAGGTTTGAGGTACGTAATTGTCAGCGGGGGTGTGCTCAGTGGACTGGGCAAAGGTGTTACAGCAAGTAGCATCGGCGTTCTCCTCAAGAGTGCTGGATTGCGAGTCACTTCAATCAAAATTGATCCCTACCTCAACAGCGATGCAGGGACGATGAGTCCGTTCGAACACGGTGAAGTCTTCGTTCTCGATGATGGTGGCGAAGTCGATCTCGACCTCGGAAACTACGAGCGTTTTCTTGACCTCAATCTTGCTCGAGAGAACAACCTCACCACTGGAAAGGTCTATTCTAAGGTCCTTGAAGCTGAGCGTCGTGGCGATTACCTCGGGAAAACTGTCCAAGTTATTCCGCACATTACCGATGCTGTTCAAGATTGGATCATCGATGTTGCACAACAATCTGCTGATGGAAGTGGAGAGACGCCTGATGTGTGCATCATCGAACTTGGCGGTACAGTCGGTGATATCGAAAGCGCCCCTTACTTGGAAGCACTTCGTCAATTCCAATTCCGTGTTGGCAGAGAGAATGTCACCTTCGTCCACGTATCGCTTGTGCCTGTCATGGGGCCTGTTGGTGAACAAAAAACAAAGCCAACGCAACATACAGTGAAGGAATTGATGGGGCTTGGAATTACGCCAGATGTCCTCGTTTGTCGTTCAAACAAACCATTGAACGAGGAAACCCGTGAGAAACTTTCAGCCTTCTGCCATGTTCGCCCAGAGGCTGTGTTTTCCACACATGATGTTCCGAACATCTACCACGTCCCGTTGATGCTTGAAGAACAAGGATTCTGTAACATCCTCAACATCGATTGCGACAAAACAGGTCTCCTCGATGAATGGCGAGCCATGGCTCATCGTCTCGATGAACTCACAGAAGAAGTCAACATTGCCATGGTCGGGAAGTACACCGACCTCTCCGATGCCTATCTCTCCGTCATCAAGTCCTTGCAGCATGCCGCCCTTGCTGTTGAACGTAAACTTAACATCGATTGGATTGAAGCAAGCGATCTCGAGGATTCAAACAACTCTGAGGTATGGGATTTGCTTCGTCATGCAGACGGCATCCTGGTTCCGGGTGGCTTTGGTGACCGAGGTATTGAAGGTAAGATTCTCGCAGCACAATATGCCCGAGAAAACAACGTACCTTACCTCGGTATTTGTCTTGGATTACAGGTCGCAACAATCGAATTTTGTCGAAATATACTCGGGATTAAAAATGCGACATCAACCGAATTCGATGCAGATGCTGCCAACCCTGCAGTCATCTTCATGCCAGAAATTTCAAAGACGCATCTTGGTGGAACGATGCGCCTTGGTTCCCGACCAACCATTTTTCAGGTTGATGACTGCGTCACAAAGCGGCTCTATGGAGGTCATGACGCAGTCCACGAGCGTCACCGACATCGCTACGAAATCAATCCTGATCTCGTCGAAAAAATCGAAGCTGCTGGTTTGAAATTCGTTGGAAAAGACGACAGTGGACAGCGTTGTGAAATCTTCGAACTTGACGGACATCCATACTACGTCGGTGTTCAGTATCACCCAGAATTCAAGTCTCGACCTGGTCGCCCAAGCCCACCATTCCTTGGTTTGCTTCTCGCTTCAAGTGGCCAACCATTGCCTTAAGCTTCCAGCACTCGAATCACTCGAGTTGTTCGATAACCTTGGAGCAATTTCACGAACCGGCGTTGTTGGAATTCCTCATCCAAAGCAACATCCCCTGTATCGATTCGTACGCTTGAAAGTCCCAACAACTTCGAAGGTGTTGCAACACCAAGAATGGAATCCAAACCGATGGCACGGAGGACATCGGGGGAGAGTTGGAGGTTACCTCGGCCAATCAAGAATCCTTGTCCACCCATTGGTGAAAGGAGGAGCAATCGTGGACCATCGTAGGATGTAAGATGTTCAAGCAGTGCTGCCTCGTTCAAATCGGCATAGACCGTTCCTTTGTGTTGGATGTCAATTCCCAGGAGTGTTAATTCGACATTGAGGTGTTCGCCCATCCTTCGTAAGGTTCCTCCACTACCCCAAATCACCATCAATTCGGAGTCGTTTTCGATGAGGTTTCCAATATGATTTGCAAGTCCTTCAATGGTCTCGGCTTCACTTGCTCGTTCAACTTGTTCCTTTGCCCCTTGCATGAATCGTGGGCTGGAGGGAGTCCATGCTTCACCATACATCCGAACCTTCCATTCACCACGTTGGTAGATCTCCTCATCCAAATCCATCACTTCGGTGATAGCAACCATCAAATCACCTTGGAGAAATGCGAGAAGAACCTCTGCAGCCGCATTGGGCGTGGTGGCAAAACAGCCTGAGTGCATTTTGACACCTGCAGGAACGCCGATCAACGGTGTTTCATGACCGTCGAGGGCATTCACAATATCTCGTGTTGTTCCATCACCACCTGCGTAGAGAATCGCATCCACGTTCGCTGTAACCAAATCCAAAACAAGTGCAGCCGTATCGTCCGCCGTGGACTCAGTGGGCGAAGGTTGTCGTTGTTCATAATCGACACCATCAAGCCAATCTCCGCCCATTCGACCCGTCCAAGCAACAAACGTAGGGTTGACGCCCATCCGGTTCAAACTCGATTGTTGCAGGTCAAGAAATTTCGAAATGCATTGTTGCATGCGTGGACCGGAACGATCGACTGCGCCGGCTTCACGTGCTTCTTTCGCACGCCCATCGCTTCCTTTGAATCCTAATCGCCCACCCAAACCAGCATCGGGATTGACGACGACGCCGATTCGCATAGTACAACCTCCGTTCTGTTTGTTTTCAATCATTGCTCTTGCCCATATCGAATCATTTGACCGATGTTTTGATGGGGTTTCTGATGATGGAGTTTCATGGTCAAACGTTCCGAACCTGATGAGATTGCTCTCGATGAAATTATGAAAAAGAGCATGAAAGAAATGGGAAAGGGAGAGGTTCCATCCCAAGAAATCGTCGAACAACCGACAAAAGAACCTTCGCAGAATGAGGACGTAAAGCCTCAATTTGGATTCAAACTTGGAGAGGTACAGACGCCTGAATCGTTCATTGTTACAACTCAAGAAAAGGAGCCTGAAAAGGACGTAAAGAAGCAGGTGATTCTCGACAAGCCGAGTCAGAGTTTAGATGATGACATCATCGTTGAATGGTGATTTCAAGCGTCGCATTGATGAAGAGGACAGTCGAGGGCAAGTCAAGAGGCGTGCGCATGTCGATGGTCAACGTTACCCTTCCTGATGGAACTGTCAACGAATATGCAGCAGGTGTAACCGCTGGTGAAGTCGTTCTTGATGCCCTTGGGAAGAAGCATGGATGTCTTGCTGCACGCATCAACGATGTTGAACGAGATCTGTCCACACCCTTGACCAACGATTGCAGCGTTGAAGGAATTCTCGCTGAAAGCGATGAGGGCATTCACATTCTACGCCATAGTGCTGCACACTTGCTTGCACAAGCGGTTATGGAACTCTATCCTGATGCGAAACCAACCATCGGCCCAGCCATTGACCGTGGCTTCTACTACGATTTTGCAATGGAACCCATCGGTGAAGGCGACCTCAAACCCATCGAGAAAAAGATGCATGAAATCGCCCGACGTAATCTCAAGGTTGAACGCGTAGAACTCGACGACCAAGAGCTACGAGAACACTTCACGTCCAATCCCTACAAGATTGAAATCATTGATGATAAGTTGGAAGATGGTGATGGTTCGACGATTTACAAGCAAGGTGAATGGTATGACCTTTGCTTGGGACCACACGTTCCGAGCACGGCGAAATTGATGTTCAGTCGTCTCACGTCGGTATCGTCTGCATATTGGCGAGGCGATCAATCCCGTGAACAACTTGTTCGAATCTATGGTATTGTCGAACCGACCAAAGAAGCGTTGAAGGAAACACTGCACCGAATGGAACAAGCGAAACTACGCGACCATCGAAAACTTGGCAAGGATTTGCAACTGTTCCATGTTGACGAAGAAGTTGGCCAGGGTCTCATCCTCTGGACACCTCGTGGAGCTATTGTTCGACAACAATTGCAAGATTTCATCTCGCATCATCTGCGCCGACAGGGCTACGATCAAGTCTTTACCCCACACATTGGGAAACTGGACTTGTACCGTACCTCCGGGCATTTCCCCTACTATCAGGACAGTCAGTATCCGCCACTTGTTGAGCGAGATTTGATGAAGAAACTGGCCGATGAGGGCTGTTCATGTTCCGAATTGTCCAATCTGATGAGTACAGGTGACATCGAGGGTTACATGCTCAAACCGATGAACTGCCCTCACCACGTCAAGATTTACGCCTCACAGGCTCGTTCCTATCGTGATCTTCCACTACGTCTCGCTGAATTTGGAACCGTTTATCGATGGGAACAATCCGGAGAAATATCGGGGATGACTCGTGTCCGTGGATTCACCCAGGACGATGCTCACCTCTTCGTAACAGAAGACCAAATCGCTGACGAGGTCATGGGGTGCATCGAACTTGTTCAGACCATTTTCAATGTCTTAGGCATGCATGACTATCGCGTTCGAGTTGGCTTGCGTGACCCGAACAGCGACAAATATGTTGGCGAATCCGACCGATGGGATCGAGCCGAAGAAGCATGTCGCTCTGCCGCAGCCAAACTTGGTGTCAACTGGTCCGAAGAAGAAGGTGAAGCAGCCTTTTATGGACCGAAAATTGATTTCGTGGTCAAGGACGTCATCGGTCGAGAGTGGCAACTTGGAACTGTACAAGTGGATTACAATCTCCCTGAACGATTCGATTTGTGGTACAAGGGAAGCGATGGGGAAAACCATCGCCCAGTGATGATTCACCGAGCACCGTTTGGTTCTATGGAACGTTTCTGTGGCGTACTGATCGAGCATTTTGCCGGTAAGTTCCCGACGTGGTTGTCACCAACACAAGTCCACATTCTCACGATTTCTGAAAAGCACAAGGAATATGCTTCCAAGGTCGCACAGAAATTGAAGGATTGCGGTGTACGGGTCAAAATCGATGATGGAGACGACACGATTGGTAAGAAAATTCGAACCCACCGCAAGATGCGTCCTGCTTATCTGATGATCCTCGGTGATGGTGAGATGAACAACAACTGTGTGTCCTTGCGCTCAAGAACAGGTGATCAAATCGCTGACATCCCTCTCGACCAATTTATTGACGATCTCAATCGAGAAATCGACAACAAAGTAGCAGAGCCTGGTCTTGTTCCAAAGAGTAAGGAAAACTAGACCATCAATTCCATTGATTCGCATTCCATAAAAGGAAGCAACGTGTGGGATTTCTATGACTGGACCGGTGATTGTTGAGGGGTTTGCCTCCATCGCCGTCATTCCATTGATTTTAGCAGGTATCATCGCACTGCTGTTTTGGCGTACTGTCGTCCCACGACAATTACGCGGTTTGCAGGTTGCATTTGAGACCGGACCAATGCGATACGAAGTGCATACTGTGACTGAATCCTTCGGTGAAGCTCGTGATTTGCTTCGCTCTCGCGGGATGCGTTTCGGTGTTGCAACCTACCTGTTTGCATTGACTGGAGCCTTGTTGCTGTTCTTTGAGTACATCATCTACGCACAGGATCTGAGTGATGGTTTCCATGCACCGAATATTTCCTTAGCCTTGATTCTCATTATTCTGCCAGCAGTGATTTCATCCGGTTCATCGCTTGGTGCCCAAATCATCAAACCGATTGGTCATGGAAAAGCGAAATTGCAAGAGTCAAGTGGTGCACGAAACACTGCGTACATTGCTCTGACCATGTTTTGGTTTATTGGCGTCGGATTGTTTTATTCGCTTCTTGGATCATGGGGCGTTTCCTTTACTCATCGATTGAGCGGTTCGTTGTTGCTAGCCTTCTCACCCTCGATTGTTGCGTACGGGCGCGTCATGGGAACCTCATGGCAAGCACTGCGTCAGTCCTCAGCACAAATCGCTCAAGGCAATCCTTCTCCGTTCCACAATCATTCACCAAATGCTCGACAGCAAGTGATTGCACGAATTGTTCATCTCAACACGTTGGCCATGCCCGTTGTTGCCATCAACACCTTACTCTCATTGATCGCCATCATTGTAGCGCCTGAATTGTTCACACATTCTGACCGAGTTATCGACCTGCCAGAATACCGTGAACAAGCAACCATTATGGAAGAAGGTGGAATTCTTGGATTCTTCCTTATCGAGTTGTTTTCCAACATTCCTGACCCTGGTTTACGCGTTCCACTGGTCACATCGATTCTGTTGTTCCTTCTTCTCAACGTTGCTCTGGTCGGTTTCCTATTCGTTTACGAAGTTGCCCGAATTCTCTTCCTCGACGTACAAGACGTGTCCGGACGGGGAGGTATTCGTCTCGCAGATAGCCGTTTGTTGCGAGCAGAGCGTAGCCAACAGGCCAAAGTTCTGAATTTCTGTTTCACAGGATTTGCTGGACAATCGATGCTTCTCCTTGCCCTTGCGATGATCACATTCTGGGATTCTAGCTTCCTGCCACAAGGAGCCTCTTGCGGTGATTGGGAAGGTACACTTTGCACGTATGTCGAGAAAGATGCAATGGAGGAGTTGACGTGGATGCTGGCTTCTGGTGGCCAAATTTGTTTCCTTCTCATCTGGTTAACGTCGCTTCAGGTTGGTTCAAAACTCGATGACATCACCTTCGATGCAAGCATCAGTGAGCAGCGTCAAATGCTCACACAGATGGAGGACATGATTTACCTCAAACAGCGTCCGTTTACAGAACTCATTGCAAAGGACAAGTGGACTCGAGCAATCGAGCACTATGATGAAATTTTGAATCCAACAGAATCATCAACACAGGGCTTGGATTTGCTTCGACAAACCGGAGCAAAGATGCAATTGTTTGCTGGCTTAAATCGGTGGGAAGAGGCTGAGGAGAACGCGGTTTCCTTGCTCGCACTTCAGACCGGAAGAGATGCACAAGTTGCTCGCCTTATCCTTGCTGCTGCAAGCCTTTGTCAACGTGATCTGCCCGAGGCTGCACCTCGACTTGCCTTGCTGAACAAGAGCGATATCGAGGCTGCACGATTGCAATGGTTTGCTGCTGTTCTCGATTCGAAACGTGAAATTCCAAGCGCCTCACAACCGGTTTTGAGCATCGATCCATTGATGCGGCGAAACATCGACCTGCTCACTCGAACGGCTGAGGGCAATCCAAGAGGGAACAGAACCTATCGAAACAAGCCTGCTGACCGTCTGATGTTGTTGGGTGATTGTGCCCGTATGCGGTTGGAAGATCGTAGCGAAGAAGCACTCTCAATGCTTGAATCGTTCATGAAAAAACACGAAGAAGATGCGGACTTACCAACAACGAAATGGGGTCACGGACGAGTTGTTGTTGCATTGTTGCACCTCGATGCTGGCCGACCAAACACTGCTGTACGCATAGCACGCGAATTGCGAGTGAGTGAACCTCGCCATCCCCACGTTCGTTCTTTGGTTCGAATTCTCAACGAGTTGGGGCTTCTCGATGCAATGGCAACTGAGCAAACGAGGATGACAATGCTCATTGATTCAGCGGGTGATTGGATGCGAGAATGGCCAATCCTCCATACCGTAACTGTTCCTCCTCGACTCGGTTCAACTACTGCACGAAAGCATGCAGGTCGAGCGAATGCATGGATTGTCCATTCGAAAGACCAATCCGTTTCAAAATTCTACATGAAGTCAAACTTGTGGAAGAAGATACCATACAATGGTGAACAGAAGGCTCCGCACGGAATCTATCTCCACCTGTATGGTATTATCACGACCATTGCGGGTATGCCTGTTGACCTCGGTCTTCCAAGTGGCATCAATATTGATGATCTCGTTCGAAGGCAATTGGTTTGACTAAACTCGCCTTCGTAATCGTTCCATTGAAGCATCAGCGTTCCCTAGTTGTTCCAAGGCGGCTTCAACCTTGCCACCACTCAATCGTTCTTCAGCAAGGGCGATGGCAGCCTCAGTTTGCTTCATGTCATCATCAGTGACGGGGATACTGGAAGCATTGCATTGATTTCTCAATACAGACCACTCTTGACGAACGAAGTCGAGCAAGGTTTGGGCTTCACTCTGCTCATTACCAAGCGCATCAAGGTCAATCGTCAGCCGCTCAAGCAATGTTGCAGCATGACTCCATTGACGTTCATCGGCTGCAGATTGAACTTGCTTGAATCGATTTGACCATGCTTCTTCATCATCAAAGCCCTCGAAACGTTCGGTAATTTTCTTGCGTTGTCGAAGAGCACGACGAACGGTCTCCATGGCTTCACGTTCGATTTGTATGACACGGATGACACCTTCTGCTAGACCAATGGCTTGACCTGTATCGCCTGCTTCCAAGGCGGATTCAGCCTGGTCAAGACGTCGTTCGAGGTCTGAAGTGTCAAATCCATCAGCAGCCTTGAGCGCCTTTGCTGCATCACCAAGAACTTCAACAGCACGCTCTTTGGCGTCACCATCGGCTTGGAGTTGAATTGGAATCACACATGCCAACTCAAAGGCTTTCTTTGGTGCTTCACGATCAAGTTGCTTCTTCGCATCGCGAATAATTTGTCGTAAATTGTCAATGGTTGCTCCAGATTGACCAGTGAGGAGTTCTTCCGCCGTTCGAATCGCTTCCTCTGCTTGCTCCCACCATGTCACAATCTCTTGTGCTCTACGCTTGGCTTGTCGGAACAAACTCTCGGCTTCGCGCAAGGATCCAAGGTTGACTTCCCGCTCACCCATTTCGTAGGATTTACGAGGTCGCTTGGCCAATGGAGCCAATTCTTCAGCATGCTGGATGACGAGCAATGCTTCACTGCGTACAACATCGACATCGGTTGCTAGAGAGAGGGAGCGCTCAATGTCTTCACTTGCTTCAAGAAGAAGTCGCATTCCAAAGACTGGATCGATGTGTCCTTCCTCCTTGGCCGTCATGACAAGGCTACTGGCTTGATCAACGGCTGCACCTTCCGAGCGGAGAACGAGCAGACGGTTCTCGATGGAATCCAATTCTTGACGGAACGCTTTCCGCTCTTCCCGCATATCGTCTCCAATGAACCAAAGATAGCCTACATGGCCAAGAACAAACACGCTCAAGAGAGGGTGTGCCCAGTCTACTGGTTCGACAATCCAGGTTTCACCTGCACGATCACCAACGAGCATACCAAGAACGGTGAGTGCCCCGATGCTGGTCATCATGGCACGGAAGCGCATCACATCGATTCCACCACGTAATGTGTTCGCTGAGGATTGATACATAGCCAGACCCAATCCAGCAAAGAGTGCTGCAGCAAGAAGATCGGTTGTGTTCGCTGAATAGGCGCGTAATGCAAACATCAGCAAAACAGGCCACACGACGCTCGAAGCTGCACCGATACGTGTTCTTGCACGAGGATCGTCCAAAATCAAATCTTGGATGACAATACCCCATAATAGAACAAGAACGGGCATACCGAGACCGGTGAGTAAACTTGCATCGCCAACGAAGGCATCTTTGAGGACAGGCCAAGCCAACCAGATGGCTCCACTCAAGCAAAACAGGGCACAGATGGTACTCAATCGCTCGATTCTTTGGATGCGGAGCAAGCGTTCAGCCTTAATCGCCTCATCGACATCGCCCCAGAGCATGATTGTAGCAGGAGTGGTTTCGATGAAGAAACCACCGACTGTTTGCATACTGCTTGGCAACAATGTTCAAGGGTGTGCTTGGATGGTTGGAGAAGAAGGGGACATCCTATGAAAGGACTCATCACGATGGACGATTTGACCAACGACGACATACACAGCATTCTTGCTGATGCTGAACGACTTTTGCCCGTCGCACGTGGTGAAATGTATCTCCCATTGTTGCAGGGCAAGATTCTCGGAAACCTGTTCTTTGAACCAAGCACTCGCACTCGAATGTCCTTTGAGACGGCGATGAAGCGTCTTGGAGGCGATGTTGTCAACCTCGGAGATGTCAAAACGTCCTCTGTTGTCAAGGGAGAGACGTTGTTCGATACCATCCAAATGGTCGACGGTTATACTGACATTATCGCCATGCGCCACCCTCGGCAAGGAGCTGCACGTTATGCCCAGGATGCTGCACGCGTCCCCATTCTCAACGGAGGCGACGGAGCAGGCCATCACCCAACACAAACCATGCTCGATCTGTTCACCATCCAACAATCGCATGGTACGCTCGAGGGGCTTACTGTGATTCTTGCAGGTGACTTGCGTTACGGCCGTACCGTCCACAGCCTTTCTCATGCCTTGGTTCGATTTGGTTGCCGACTGATTTTTGCCTCCCCGGATCTCCTGAGAATGCCTGCTGAAATCGTTGGAGATCTACGTGAGCACGGTGCTGATGTGACCGAAACTGAAGACCTGCTTGGGAACATCAACCAAGCAGACGTTGTTTACATGACACGTATCCAAAAGGAACGATTTGCTGATGAAGATGAGTATGCTAAGGTCGCTGGTGCTTACAAATTGCATGCACGTGACCTTGCCAATGCGAAATCAGAGATGGTCATACTGCACCCATTACCACGTGTTGATGAAATCCATCCCAGTGTCGATTCAACACGACACGCACGTTACTTTGAGCAGGCTTTCAACGGCGTTGTTGCTCGAATGGCTTTGCTATGCAGATTGTTGAACATCGAAGTTCCTGCGAATATCAGTGGAGGTGATGCCTGATGGCTGACGAACACAACATGCGACGAGTTACTGCAATCAAGAATGGAACGGTCATCGATCACATTCCGTCAGGACAGGCGCTTAAAGTGCTTGAATTGCTCAATTTATCGAGTGATACATCCGTTCCAGTATCATTGGTCATGAACGTTCCATCAAAGAAGATGGGTGCGAAAGACATCATCAAAGTCGAAGACCGTGAATTGACGCAATCCGAACTCGATCGTCTAGCATTGGTTGCTCCTGAATCAAGCATTGCCATCATTCGAGCCTATTCAGTCGCAGAGAAACTGAATGTCAATCTTGGCGAAGAAGTACGAAACGTGGTACGGTGTACCTTCTCAAACTGCATTACGCAGAATTCGAGGGAACCGCTTCCACATCGATTGAAAGTCACCAAGACGGATCCGCTCACGCTTCGATGTCACTACTGTCAACGTCCACAAGATTTGGACGAATTGATTCACAACCTACTCTAGGTCAACGTCGAGAAGATCTCGCATATCGCATGCTTTGCATGTTGCACCCGACGTTGGTGAACCGCAACGTTCGCATTTTGTAGGGTGCGAATGTATGGATGGCGTACCCTCTCTGGCAACGTGCTTGATGTTGTCCGACATACGAACCAAACTATGCCTTGTACCAGGAACATCTTGCTCGAGTTGAGCAACGATATCTCTGTAACGCCAACGTAGTGCGCCCTGAGCGTAAGGACACTCCTCGTGGTGAAGAGGCAATTCTTTGTGCATAGCAAGAAGATGAATTTCTTGTTCAGGAATCCATCGTAATGGAACAATCCTCGGCGGTAAGCCGTCCACCGGCGCATCGGTATGAGGAGCAAGTCGTAACGTTCGATCGATATCTCCATTGGTCATGTTCATGAGAACTGTTTGAGCCATATCATCGAGATTATGCCCAAGTGCAACCACATCCGCTCCAACTTGTCGTGCCAATGCATTGATGCCTTGACGACGAAATACGCCACAATATGAGCAAGGCATCATCGAAACACCTTCATTCGATTCAGAAATGATTGGTAAACGTTTCACAACCTCATCCATTTGATGAAAATCGAGATTTTCGTAGCTTGTCGAAATAAATTCTACGCCGAGCGTTTCACACAAATCGATCGCACACTGCATCGAAGGTGGCCGATAACCGTCAATGCCTTCATCAACACATCCAGCAACAATTCGAACATCTCGACGCATGCCAATCAATTCAACAAGGAGTGTCAGCAGAACTGCTGAGTCTTTTCCGCCCGAGATCGCCACAAAGACCGTTGTTGGTTTCGATTTGTCGAGATGCAGTTGTTTCCGCAACTCTTTGCCTACTTTCTTTCGAATCGATTTCTCAAGATGATAACCACACAGAATGCGTCCAGAGTAAGCCTGTTCAACAACGGCGTCTTTTCCGCAGACGTCACAAGCAGGCGCTTGGAACGGAGTCTGGGATGCCTCGGCCATGAAGAATCCTCACATCACCTGCATTAAACGCCTCCGATTGGCGATTCCTTGAAAGGAAAAATTACAATTGGAATTTTAAATTTCCAATTGGTTTTTTTCACAATTTAAAGAGGGATGTTTTCGCTTCTGTGCGCGGATATGGCGTATGTTCTCCGCTTCCGCGAGCAGTGTTTTGAAAATTTGCAGTTGGAATTTTGATTTTTGTTGACAAATCCCCCTACGGGGGAAGAGTTTCGGCAAAGTTCTTGAATGGCACGTTGCTGTCAAAGGGTTTGGGCTAACATGCTGGACAAGTTGTTTCCTGAACTTTGCGGACTTGATGGCGTAAGTCACGTTCGCTTGGTCGATCAGTTTGGAACGGTTGTTCAAGCGACCAAAAAATGGCCGGAAAGTGTGGAAGAACAGCGTACTGAATGGGCAGATTGCTGCTCATTGGCTGAACAACTCAACCTCGGATCGTTGTTTGAAGTATGGATTGAAGGGCGAAGATTGAGCCTCATCGATCGATTCGACAGCGATTTGTTTGTCTATCTCTCTGGAAGAGATGGGAAAAAGGGCGTGTGGCGATACGAGCTCGAACGCTTGCGACAAGAATGGAACTTTAACCGAACCAAGGTGATATGATGTTTGACTTACCACATATTGAACGATTTGATGATGAAGTGAATGTTGCTGCTGGCACCATTCAACCCTTCGAACATGGGTTCATCACGACGTGGGTTGGCCGACGAAAAACACCGTTCGGCCATCGTTTGGTTCGTGCTGGACGAATTGTTGGGTGGATCTGTGAAGGTACGAGTGCTACCAAACTCCTTGGTGGAGCCGATGCACGAGCAGCGCTCGAAGAGGCCGAAAAGAATCAACATCGACTTGTCGCCTCAACCTGTTCGTTGGATGGCCTTGCAGAACTCGCCTCTCTTCTTCCTGAAGCTTTTGAGTTCCAAGCAGATACACAGGGTCTCGGTGCAAGCAATTCACTGACAGATCGTCTCTTCGCCAGAAACATTTCCGCTGTTCTGCAAGCGCTTTCGGATTACGAACACGTTCGAGGCGCCCTCGCTGCAGACCAAGGCATCCTCATCGATAGCATGGGCGACCTACCTGGGAAGGCTGAGAAATTGTCAGCCACCGCTGCTGCACTTTCCGAATCAATGAGTGCTCAGCAATCGAAGCTCGGCGGTAGCAACGACGGCTATGCGTCACTCAACATGGGTGATGCGTCCTTACTCATTGCCTCCAGTAGCACGATTGTGTTGGCAATCTGGACTGAACTCGATGCCAATCATGCCCGCTTATTGACCGATGTTGCAGCCAAACTCGATGGTGAAATCGGCACCTATGCCGAAGGTGCTGCTACGCTTCCCGATGGTTTCGTTCTTCGAGAAGGAAAAGGAGGTGCTGATGCGGTGATGTCCATGCTTTCTGCAGCACTTGAAGAGCGTGTTACTGGCCATCTCAAGGCGGGTGCGAGTGAGAAAGCAGTATCGCTTGCACTGAACAATGGTCTTCCAGTTGCCATGGCTGCAAACGGCCAATCGTTCGAAGATGCAATGATGGGATTGACCGAAAGCAAGCGTGTCCTGAAATTGCATCGACTTGCCTCGGGAACCATGGTTTCATCATCGACAGGCGATGTTTCTGAATTCTCACTCAAACAATTCGTTGATTCCGTTTCGACCATACGTACTCGCTCAGAGAAGCGTCGAGATTCAATGATGCATCGACTGATGAGTATGTATGGCTTTGAAATTGGTCTCGATGAAGTTCGTGTCGTTCGATCAAAATTGAGCATTCACGTCGGTGGTCAAGAGGCTGCACAATCCTTGCCAACTGCAGCCCCTCTTGCAGGAGTTGACGCTGGATTACGTCGCCGCCTTGAGGAGTCCGAACGACGTGTCGATACACTAATGCGTACCAATGCAGGTTTGACAAGTCAACTTCAAGAGGCTGAGAAAGAGCGTACTGAGGCATTGGTTCGTCTTGATTCGATTCAGCAATCGACCGGTGACCAAAACGAAGTTATCCAATCCAAGAACGATGAATTGAATCGTGTTCAGGTCACTGTTTCTGAATCAAGGGCTCGAATGGAACAAGCAGAAGAGCGTGCAGATCGTTTACTTCGTCGCGTTGGTGAACTTGAACATCAACTCAGTGAACGTGCCTCCGAATTGGCCAAGGCTTTGGGCGATACGGAAAGCAGTGCAGCGCTTCGTGATGAACTTGAGACGCTTTCCAATAAGGAAGCAACCACACGAGCAGACTTGGAATCAAACGCTCAACAACTGGCTTCAATCCGTGAGCAAATCGAACTTGAAGAACGGCGCCTACGTTCGCTTGAAGAGCAGGTTACTGCCCTCCGAGATCGGCAAGCCAGTGCCCAATCAAAGAGCAATGTCTCCGAAGAAAAGATTCGTGCTGCTCAAGCACGATTAGACCAAATCGAAGCAGAAACACTCGCCAGTCGTCGTCGGGCAGAAGAAGAACGGCAACGCCTCGCTGAGGATGAAGCACGTCGCATGCAACTTCATTCTGAAATGCGTGAACTCATGGGTGAGCGAAAGGAACTGCTGACGGAACTTGGCAACCTTGGAGCACGCAGAGGTAATGCTGAGACTGAACTGTCAGGATTGATTGCACGTGCTGAAGCCTTAACTGACGCTCATGAGGAGGCTGTTGCTGATATTGCAGAGGCTGAGCGACTCCGAGCCCGACTGAATGAGGAACCGCTTGCTCAAGCCCTACTCAACGATGATGCAACGTTCCGTGGCCTTGGCCCTGTCCTTGACCGACTCGAACATGCCCGAACCTTGGGCTACTCCGTTGTTCTTCTTGACCGGGCGGTCGAGAGAGCCCTACAAGTTGTTCAGTCCACTGTTGATCACATCGCTGCGACACCACGTCACTTGCTGAGCAGTGAGGTCATGACGCTCCTCGAACGGCAAGTCCCGCAAACGGCTGGTGCCGTTCGAGGCCTAGCACGATGGTCTGTTCAACAGCGATTGGAGAATCAGCTCGGTGAAACTGTAGGCCATCTCATCCTCGATCTTGAAGGCATCCTCGAGGATTACGACCGTTCGATCACAATGCTTCGTCGAATGCGAAACGTTCTCGACCAACTTGGAAACCTTGGTGCGCCTCCTGAGGAAATTGAAGCATTACGCATGAATTGCATGCGTCCCGAAGCATTACCGAGTGTTGCTGTAGAGACTCGACGATTGATTCGTGTTGCTCTCGATGATATCTATCTTGAAGCAGACCAGCGTGATGCTGGTGAAGCGATTGCACTTGAACAAACAGCTCAAGTTCTCGAAGAGTTGTTGACACAAATCGATGCATCTGGATTAACCAAGGGCGTTCCACGTGGAGCCATGTGGGATTTCCAACGAGATGGTTTCCTTCCATTTGAGCGTACAGCAATCCCCGTTGGTCAACGAACGCCTGTGATGGACGATATGATGGAAAACATCCAACCAACACTGGTTATCGAAGAAAACGTGTCGCTTGATTCCGAACCAGCAGTCGTCGAACTGTCCGATGAATGGGTAGAAATGCCGGCTCCTGTTGATGCTGAACCTTCTGAAACGGTTGTTGAGGAAGAACGACAGACTCCGATTCAAGAAGACCGTGCCGACCTTGAGGCTGAGTTGGCTCGGCTTGATGCTGAGCGGCAACTTCGTACGCCCAAGGTCGAGGAACCGAACCGTGATCCACGGCTCGATGCCTTGCACGATCAACTCTCAGAATTGGATTTCTGAGGTGAAGATATGGTTGAAACTCTTCTGCTACGCAACGAGTCAAAGGGTTCGTCTTATCCAGTGATGCTTGAGAAAGCAATCTTCATCGGTTCCATCATTGGTTTCATTTTCATCAACCAAATTCTCTGGTCTTCCATTGATGTGGTTTGGTATCAATGGATTGCATCGGTTGGTTTGGCGTTAAGTATGCTTATTTTGAACGAAATCATTGGGCGCTTCATCCAAATGATGCGTGCAAGGAAGTAATCAGAATTCGTTTTCTTTGACCGGCTCTGGTTGGTTGTTGGTCATGGATTCAATAAGACCCCAAACACGTTGCCATGGTACAAAGAAGCGCAATAATGCAACCAAACTCAAAAACAGGAGTGCGGAGATCACCAGTCCATAAGTCAATGAAAGCTCAATGGATTCTGAAACCTGTGCAGCCCACTGGCTTCCCGTTGATGTTCGAACGACCTCAAGCAAAACGCTGTGGAATCCCAGCGCAATCATAGTGACAAGCCCAGTGACTGTAAGGAATCCAGCGGTGTGACGCAGGTGACCGTTCAGGACATTGTCCATTTGTCGAACGTATTCTGGGTCTCTTTTGCATGATTCAGGAAGACGATAGGCGTACTCAAGGTACCGAATAACTCCAAAACCAGATTCTTGGAAGACCATGATGAGAACGGCGATTAAAATCAAAGAGAATTGTTCAGGGGTTACAAGGTCGAATCCGAAGATTCCAACGGTTGGATCGCTCACTTGAGATTCCAATGAAATGAGATTTGAGCCCCAATCACCAAGTTGGGTTTTGATCAATGGGAAGGTCAAGATGGCATGGATACCGAGGAAGAGGAGCGTGAAACCGATTGCCCATCCAATCGAGCGACGAGAAAGCCCCCAAATTCCTCGGGTACCCATAATCACTGGGAGGAGATAGATGAAGAGAATGATCAACGAGAGAATCATCAAGAGTGGCCATTCCAGTGTTTTCAGTTCACTCTCGCTTGGTGCTCGGAGATCCCAGGAAAAGAGCATGGAAGGAATCCAAGTCAAAACGAGTCGTCCAATGAGGAGAACCATAAGGGTCACAATGAAACCGAGCTTAATTCGTTGCTGGACACGAGGCGATTGAAACGCCATCAATGCCATTGAACCTCCAAGACCCAATCCAAGGACGATTGGCACGTAGAAGCGTGCAAGACCTGTACGTCCTGAACCGATAAGCCAATCCCCAATTGGTACTTCACCAACGAGGGATTCCAATGAATCAAAGAGCATTGTATGATCGATGCTGTTGACGACATATGTCGATACGACTTCAAGATACATCCAAACAAGGGCTATGGTCGAAACAACTTGCAGTGTAATGATTTGCCATTGTTTCCTCAAGGCTTTGAGATGGAGGGTACGTGCACGACCTCCCATCAAGGATACATCGCTCTGTGGGTCGACTTCACCTGCCATCTAATATCCCCTCACTTGCATGATGGCCTGCGACAAATCCATGTCAGGCATCCAATCGATCACTTGAGCCCCTGAACCTGCGAGGGTAGTCAATCGATTCTGTCGTTCAAGTTTGAGTACTTCATAGGACATTCGTGGAATTCGTGAAACAAGGCGTTCAAAGTCGATACTTGATGGTGAAAGGACGGTCACCTCATGTCCGCGTCCGACCAAGTCACGGACGGCTGCGGGGACGGTTCCATCACCTTCACATGAAGAGATGACGAAGACCGGGCTACCTCGACTGAATCGTCCACTCAGAGAGTTTGTTACGGCTTGGAGTGGCATGCTTCCTTCAGGTTTTACGCCAGCAAGTGAACTGAGGATTTTGAAATACTGCTTATCACCAGTATCCGGAGGAAGATAAGCAAGTCCATCGCCATAGATTCCGAGGGCTACACTGTCTCTTCGCTTCAGGAAGAAGGCAGCAAGGCTTGCAGCACTGACTGTCCCCATTTCCAATGGGTTCTTGAGAACGGTTCCGATTCGTGCAACGTCCCTTGAATCGAGAAGAATGTACAAGTCTGTAACGGCATCTCGACACTTCTCATTGACCATGAGATCTCCAGTTCGTGCGAATGCCTTCCAGTTGATGTTCTTGAATGGGTCACCTGGGACATATTCTCGGAGTGAGTAAAATTCTGAACCTTGACCTGGTGTTCGAAGTGTTGTTGCACCTGTGTACATCTTTGGAGTACGTGAACGCAGGAACGCCTCTTCGACCTCCTTAATTTGAGGGAAGATAACAATATCAGAATGGTGGTCAACGTACATGTCTTCGACACCGAGATTGAACGTGTTGCGAACTCGAAGAGAGACTGGCCCAATCGAATAATGTCCACGCAGTGGGCAGCGTAGGACGTAGCGGATTCGAGCGCTCTCACCTGGTCGGAGATTGAGACGCATCTGGTTCAAACCACTGCGCAGCTTCATTTCGTGAGGGATGTTGTCGTAGACATCCAAAAGTTGGGTTCTGCGATTCGACCGATTGGTCACGAGGAGTTCAACGTACAAATCGTCACCCTTGTACAAGTTGTCAGCCGATAACGTGCGTTGAACTTCGATATCACCATGGCCAGAAACCCATGAATTCACAACGATGAAGGTGATGAGGGTTAATCCAAGAATCATCATTTGATTGTTGGTGATCATCATTCCAATGAGAATGAGAGCAATACCTCCCGTGAAGGTGAAGGATGCTTTACGTGTCCACATAGCCTTCACCTGCGCCCCCATGCCTTGATTCGTTTGACCAAGGCAACCGATTGTTCAAGAGAGTATTTTCCAGGTTCAATGGCAAATTTTGCGAGAACCGGATCTTGGATGAGTCCGACCAACTCCTTTGCCGACATGGCATGGAATTCTTCGACTGTGAGACCGTTTTGATTACGGACTTTCGACAAGAAAACCTGCCGTATCTTCTCCGTTTTCGCATAATACGTGTATCGATTCGCATCACCAAACCCGTAGTAAATGATGCTGAAGACATGTCGCCATGGCTCTGGATCTTTCTTCTTGAGCAGAACGGCTTCAAATGTGATAAAGAGAACCACGAAGAGCGCTAACATTGCCAATCCTTCGCCTGTAAAATAGACCAAGAGGAAGTACACTGTGTTGTAGGAATCTGCTAATAGCGCATTCTGGGGATGTCGACTCTCATCGAAAATGACCATGGCGTTTTCCGCAGGTTGCCCTTCTTCGCCCTCGATTGTACTCATCAGCGATTCAGCAATAACGTCGAGGGCCCACTTGCGGTTATCGTTCGCTGGAATGAATTTGTCTGTCTTGCCGTATTCACCTGCGTTGAACCCTTCATAATCGTAAATGGCATTGATCAAAGCACTACCATCTGCAATGAAGAACACTCTACCACCTTCATCTGGATCGCAATTGGTCGAAGCACAGGCTTCGATTGAGAGATTGAATTGACCCCACAAGTCGGGCGTTTCGCTTGTTTGCTCATTGCTGACCCAAAGTTCACCATCACCGTTGACGTCAACTGTTGCTTGATTGCTCGTAATGGCTCGAACGTTTACGTCCTTGAGGGCACCACGTACACCTGGTACGATTTCGAGTCCTGTAACGTTGTTGAGCAACATGGTGTAGGTTGCATTGTATTCAATTCGCCCGAGATCGCCTGCACTCTTGACCCAATGGTGAGAACAAACTCCTGCTTCGTTCAAAGTCATGGATTGTCCATCAAGTTCTGCACAAGGATGTTCTCCGACTTCTGAAGACCATCGCTCGTGTTCCTCAATGGTCGCAGGATCAAGTTCTGTTCCGTTCATTCCGCAAGGGCTTGCTTGAACACACATCCAGATGTAGTTGTAATCGAGTTCTGCGACGTAATTTGTATCGTACAACTGGTATCCAGAATACCGAACCCCGTACGCCTCACCAATGCTTCCAGCATAACCAAAGTCTTCGAGAACAATGACGGTTCCTCCATTGTCAACAAATTCAACTATGGCGTCAACTTCTGATGGAGAATATCCATCTTCAGTTGCAATGGTGATAAATCCGTCTTCATCGAATTGAGGGAAGGAGAGTGTATCTCGCTCCACTCCAGCGATGATGAAGGTGGTATTGCGAGGATCTTCAATATCCGCAAGGAGCAAAGGGCTGCTTACCAATGACTTGGTTTCAACCCCCATGGCCTTGATGTCTTCTCGGAATGCGGACATGTCATCCCAACCGTCATCGTAAGCGGACAGTTGATCGGTCTGACTAATGTTGATAAAATTCTGAAGGATGGTGAGGAGAAGAAGACTCAGAACAGCCCAAAATGCAAATTGAAGCCCAATTCGCTTGAAATTTCTACTCCGCTCGGCCGCCAACCTCTCACCTACCTAGTACACCGTTCATACAGACACGGTTTCACTTCGGTTTAGAAGGTTGTCCAACCCTGTTGCAAAAATGCTCATCAGATTTTGAGAAGAATCACGTGTCCAAACGTGGCGACTTCTGTTGAAGGTATGGCGACTGCACCGTCTTTTAAGGGAAAAGGGAGGCGGCTAGCATCGATGTTGTCGGCACATCGAATGAGAAGTTCAGAGATTTCTCCATTTGAGACATCGATCACCAAATCTGTGAGCTTTCCGAGTTCTTTTCCCTTCTTGTCCTGGACGAGACGACCAAGCATTTCCTGTCCAAAACTGGATGCCATTCGATTCGCCTCACCACTCCGTGAACACAGAAAGGACTTGACCGTTTCCGTGCTCACATCGTTTCCATGCCGAAACCATAATCGCGAGTTCGCTTGATGTTGGATAGACCTGATGTCAATCGTGTTTCCATCTTCTGATAGTACTCAAGCATCTCAGGCGTTACCGTTGGTCGAACACGCGTAATGGCCTCGTCAAAGTGCTTCTTTGCGACCTTCTTCTTGTCTTCACGCATAGCGATAAGAGCGGCTTCTCGGCACACTGCTTCAATATCAGCACCTGTGAATCCGTCGAGGCTAGAGAGAAGATCCTTGACGGAGAACTTGGAGAGAGGCATACCACTTGAATGGATTTCGAAAATTGCTTCCCGTGCAGGTGCATCTGGTGGGGGTACGTGGAGAACACGCTCAAATCGACCGCTTCGCAACAGTGCAGGGTCAATCATTTCTGGACGGTTTGTAGCAGCAACAACGATGACACCATCAAGCGATTCAACGCCATCCATGCTTGCGAGAAGTTGGTTCACAACTCGATTTCCTACGTCACTTCCTTCTCCGTTTGATGCGTTTCGCATGCTTGCGATGGACTCGAACTCATCGAGGAAAATGATTGAAGGAGACGATTGCTTTGCCTTCTTGAAAATCTCACGAATACCACGCTCAGATTCCCCAACCCACTTGGAAATCATCTCAGGACCCTTTATGGAAATGAAGTTGGCTTGAGCTTCGTTGGCAATTGCCTTTGCAAGCAGGGTCTTTCCAGTACCTGGCGCCCCAAACAGGACGATACCTCGTGGTGGTTTGATGTTGAAATGCTCGAAAATCTCAGGCTTGGTGAGTGGCCATTCAACGGATTCCTTGAGACGATCTTTGACCTCGTCAAGTCCTCCGACTTCATCCCAAGCGATTTCTGGGACTTCGACATAGATTTCTCGCAGAGCAGATGGCTCGATGTCCTTGATTGCATCTCGGAAATCATTCATCCTCACTTCCATCTTTTCCAAGACCTCTGGAGGGATTGTTTCCTCATCGAGGTCAATCTCAGGTAAATATCGGCGAAGAGCCTTCATGGCCGCTTCTCGGACGAGTGCAGCAAGGTCTGCACCGACGAACCCGTAAGTGTTGTCAAGGACCCAATTGACCTCAAAGTCGTCTGCAATCGGCATTTGACGGGTGTGAACTTCCATAATTTCCTTTCGTCCATCGCGGTCAGGAACGCCGATCTCGATTTCTCGGTCAAACCGTCCACCACGACGGAGTGCTGGGTCGAGGGCGTCACGTCGGTTGGTTGCACCGATAACGACAACGTTGTCCCTTCCTTGCATACCATCGAGGAGTGTCAACATTTGAGCAACAACTCGGCGCTCAACTTCGCCGCTGACATCTTCACGCTTTGGGCAGATGGAATCTATTTCGTCAATGAAAATGATGGCAGGTGCCTTTTCACTTGCTTCGTCGAAAATTTCACGCAGTTGTTTTTCTGACTCACCATAGTATTTGGAGATGATTTCAGGGCCATTGATGGCCTTGAAATGTGCGTTGACTTCGGTTGCGACTGCCTTTGCAATCATTGTTTTCCCAGTACCTGGCGGCCCGTGAAGAAGAACCCCTTTCGGAGGGTCGATGCCAAGGCGTCGGAACAATTCGGGATGCTTGAGTGGCAACTCAATCATCTCTCGAACTTTCTGCAATTGCTGGCCGATGCCTCCAACATCCTCGTACGTGATTCCTTCGGATTGACCAACGTCTTCGTCGTCAATGGCTTCGTCCTTAATGATGATATCCGTATCGCTTGTGACTTTGACGATCCCTTTTGGGGTGGTTTGGACAACTGCAAATGGTAGTGCCTCAGCGAACAGCGTCATTCCAGGAATGAAAATTCGGTCGCCGGCCATTACAGGCCGCTTGGAAAGGCCACGTCGGGCAAAACCTTCAATTCCTGGCCCGAACTTAACCTTCTGCTTGTTGGCCATTACTGGGGAAAGCGTGAGCTTGGTGCATTCTTTTGCCTCAGCCTTGGAAATGGTAACTCGGTCACCCAGACTGACACCAGCGTTCTTTCGAATGATACCATCGATTCGAACGATGTCCATTTTGGAATCTTCAGGACGGCTGCGCCAATAAATGGCCGCAGTGGAACGCTTCTCACCCTTGATTTCGACGATATCGCCTGGTTTGAGGTCAAGGCCATGTTCACCAGAAATTCGGGCTCGACCATGACCTACGTCGGAAGGGATGGCTTTTGCTACACGTAAGGATACTTCATTATCTTCGCCGGACATACCTCTTCCAAGTCCCGAGAGTACTAAAACCATGAGTTACGAAAATCCCGTCGAAATTCCTTGCGATTGAATCGTAGCCTTCATGGAGGGAGTTCAACTCGATTGCATCATGACCCATGTTCTCGAAGCAGGTTTAACCTTCCTTGAAGCCAACAATCCGAAAAATCGCCCAAGCGTAAAGGGATTCAATATCATCAATGGCCAATTGGCTGAATCCAGCGATGGTGCAACGTTTGAATCAAAGAATCCTGCAAACTTGAGCGATGTTCTTGGAGCATTTCCTCTTTCGACAAAAGCAGATGTTGATGCCGCATTGGATGCGGCTCACGCTGCGTTCCCTGCATGGTCGGCAACACCGGCACCAACACGTGGTCAAATCATTGGCAACATGGGTCGTTTGTTGATGGAGCACAAGGACGATCTCGTCCGTCTGCAAGCTCGAGAAATTGGAAAGACGCTGAAAGAATGTGGAGGAGAAATCCAAGAAGCGATTGATACGTGCCTCTTTTTCCAATCAGAAGGCCGACGATTGTATGGTCAAACTGTCAATTCTGAACTGCCTGACAAAGAGCTGTTTACGTACCGACGACCGCTCGGCGTCTGTGGAATCATCAACGCTTGCAACTTCCCATCTGCTGTTCCATTTTGGAAGATGATTCCAGCCATCATGTGCGGAAACACATGCGTTTGGAAGTCACCTCAAGACTCTCCTCTGCTTTCTTTTGCGCTTGCACGAATCATGCACCAGGCTGGTTTGCCTGATGGCGTCATCAACCTCGTTCATGGAAAGGGAAGCGGTGCTGGCCAGCACCTTATCAACGCCGTTGATGAAGGACGCGTCAACAAGATTTCATTCACTGGTTCGACTGCAGTTGGAAAGATGATCGGAGAAGTTTGTGGACGAAACCTCGTCTCTTGCTCGCTTGAACTTGGTGGAAAGAATCCGTTGGTCATCATGCCATCAGCAAACATCGAAAATGCAGTTGAAGGAGCATATTGGGCTGGTTTCGGAACCGCTGGACAACGTTGCACATCCCTCGGAAACCTCATTATCCACAACGACATCTACGATGAGTTCGTTGAGAAACTCATGGCAAAGGTGCACGCAACTCGAATCGGTGATTCATTGGAACATGATGGCGTTCTGTACGGATCGATGCTTTCAGAAAAGTACGCAAAAGACTTCCTCGAAGTCATTCAAATCTGTGAAGAGGATGGGGCAACCAAACTCTACGGAGAAGGGCGAATCACATCCGATAACAAGCCGTCTGGTTTCGTCGGAACTGCAGAAGATGGAGTCTTCATGTGGCCTCACGTCTATGCTGGCGTTACGGAAGATATGCGTTGCTTCCATGAGGAAATGTTCGGTCCTGCCATCACCTTAGTCAAGGCTGATGATTTCGATCACGCACTTCACCTTGCGAATGCAAGCCCGTATGGATTGTCTTCAGCCATCTACACCAACGACCGACTTGAAGCGTACCGCTTCAAGACCGGGATCAAGGCTGGAATGACTGGAATCAACAACTCCACAACCGGTGCAGAAGCTCATCTTCCGTTCGGTGGTGTTAAGGGAAGCGGCAATGGAACACGAGAATCTGGAATCTGGGTCATTGAAGCTTATTCTTACTGGCATGCTGTCAACGATGAACTCTCCGGAAAACTCCAACTCGCCCAGATGGATGTTGAAGAAATCGAGATGGTTGAAGCAGAAGTTCGATGGAATGAATTGGTCTAATCGTTCAAATCGCGTTTTGTTTTCTTTCAAACGCTGCAAGAGGTCGAAGGGCCAACCTCAAAGACCCCTAGTTGTTGGGTTATGATAAGCCCCCTCGAGGGGCGGATGTGAACCTATGGGAGAAGGCATCAAACTCCCCGTAATTAACGGGCTGGGACGTACCGATCGAATCGACAATTGGTGGGCACAACCCTTCTGGATGGGGCTTGCTCTCACCGCTGCACTCATCTACACTGCATGGCGATTGATTTTGTTCCCAGAAAGCATTTCCTACAAACTCGAAGGTTCGACGGTTGTCTCCCCGATCTTCTCTCCAAACATCCTCGAGTGGAGTTTGTTTGGCCTTAATGAGTGGGATCATCCCAGTTGGGTCAATGCGGCCATCCTTGTGCTTTGGATTCCATTCGGATTCCGTGGAACCTGCTATTACATGCGTCGCGTTTACTACCGGACGTTCTTCCAATCGCCAACAGGTTGCTGGGTTGATGAACCGGACATCAACAAGAAGATTGGATATGGTGGCGAAAAGCGCTTGTTTATTTTCAACAATCTTCACCGTTATTTCCTCTATGCTGCTATGATTATCATTGTCATCAAATGGTGGGATGTGACCCACACCTTGCACTTCGATACTGGGTGGGGCTTCTCCTTTGGAACCTTCATCATGGCGACTGAGGCTTTCCTCCTGACCATGTACGTGACCTCATGTCACGCCCTACGCCACCTTGCTGGTGGTAGTCTTGACCGATGGGTCAGTGGAATCTCTGCTTTCCGTGGTCGTCTCTTCAAGCGAATCAGTGTGTTCAATCGTTCGCACGGATTCTGGTTCTGGACAAGCCTTGGCTTTGTCTTCCTTGGCGACCTTTGGACCATCGCCGTTGCAAAAGGGCACATCAGTGACATGGCCTTTGTTTTGGTTGGGTGAACAAGATGAGTGAAACATATACCAAACACGAATACGATGTCGTTGTCATCGGTGCTGGTGGTGCTGGACTACGTGCTGCTATCGAGGCTGCTCGAAGTGGTGCCAAGACCGCTATCATCACCAAGTCGCTCCTTGGCAAAGCACACACCGTTATGGCCGAAGGTGGTTGTGCTGCAGCTCTTCAGAATGCTGATCCTCGTGACAGTTGGAAGGTTCACTTCCACGACACCATGAAAGGAAGCAAGTGGCTTGCCGACTGGCGCATGGCTGAGTTCCATGCAAAGGAAGCTCCTGACCGAGTCCGCGAACTCGAACAATGGGGTGCAGTGTTTGACCGAACGCCAAAACTCTTGATCAATCAACGCAACTTCGGAGGACACACCTTCCCACGTCTTGCGCACGTTGGCGACGCTACTGGACTCGAAATTATCCGTACGCTCCAAGAGCGAGGTATTCACGAAGGCATTGACATCTTCATGGAGTACACCGTTCGCCACCTCTTGAAAGAAGGAGACCGTGTTACTGGCTGTGTTGCCTATACCCGTGTCGATGGTGACTTCCATGCTTTCTCTGCAAAGTCCGTTGTTCTTGCAACAGGTGGTAGCACTCGATGCTGGAGCGTTTGTTCTGGTTCGTGGGAATATACAGGTGATGGGCACGCTCTCGCTCTTTGGGCGGGTGCTGAACTTCGGGACATGGAGTTTGTCCAATTCCATCCGACTGGAATGGTTTGGCCTCCCTCTGTTCGCGGTATTCTCGTCACGGAGGGTGTACGCGGGGAAGGTGGCCGACTCACCAACAGCGATGGTGACCGATTCATGTTCAACTACGTTCCAGAAATGTTCCAAGGCGATCATGCGGAAACCATCGAAGAATCCGATCAATGGGTTGAGGAAGTCGTCAGCGGAAAACTTGCAACTGTTCGACGACCTCCTGAATTGTTGACCCGTGACGTTGTTGCAAAGGCGATCAAGGCTGAAGTTGAAGCCGGACGAGGCTCACCTCACGGTGGGGCTTTCCTTGATATCTCACATCGTGGTGAGGAAGCCATCAAGAAGAAACTCCCGTCAATGTATCACCAATTCATGGAATTGGCTGGTGTTGACATTACCAAGGACGCTATGGAAGTCGGTCCAACTGCCCACTACATCATGGGTGGTATCCGTGTCGATGCCGAATCTCAAGAGACAACCGTTCCTGGTCTCTACGCATGTGGTGAGGCTGCATCCGGACTCCACGGAGCGAATCGACTCGGTGGAAACTCACTGTCCGATTTGATCACGTTTGGAAAGCGTGCTGGGGAATTTGCTGCAAAGCGAGCCACCGATCTTGCACAACCAAGCATCGATAACGACCAAGTCATGAAGGCGATTGAGGAGATGATTGCACCGCTCGCACGAGAAGGTGGAGAAAATCCCGGAAAGATTTACGATGAAATGCGTGAGATGATGCAACACAAGGTTGGAATTATTCGAACGAAGAACGAGCTGGAAGAAGCATTGGATGACCTTACAGCGTTCAAAGAACGTGCAATTGCAGCCTTCCCTGGCACAAGCCGACGTTACAATTCAGGTTGGCATCAGGCTCTTGATTTGATCAACATGGCTGACGTTTCCCGTGCTTGTGCACTTGCGGCTCTTACTCGAGAGGAAAGTCGTGGAGGCCATACTCGTGAAGATATGCCAACACCTGAGGATGAATACTGGGGCAAGACGCTCAACATCATCTGGATGGAAGAAGGCGAAATCAAGATTCGACAGGAACCTGTTGAAGAGATGCGAGACGATCTTCAAGATGCAATTAAGGAAGTCAAAGCCATGATTGCTGAGCGTGCCAAAGAGCAAGGAGGTGGCAAGTGATGTCATTGAAAGGAAGAAAGCAGACGTTCAAGGTCGCTCGTGGAGAAGATGGAGAAACGAATCTCGAAGAATACGAAATTACACTCGATGAAGGCATGGTCGTTCTCGATTGTATGCATCGTATTCAACACGAACAAGAACCCGACATGGCTGTTCGTTGGAACTGTAAAGCTGGTAAATGTGGTTCTTGTTCTGCGGAAATCAACGGCCGACCTCGCTTGATGTGCATGACTCGAATGAGCGATGTTGTTGCAGAAACTCCAGAGGGCAAGCCTATCGAAATCCGACCGATGAAAACTTTTCCTCACATCAAAGACCTCGTCACCGATGTTTCATGGAACTACGATGTTGCTCAGCGCATCGCTCCGATCAACGGTCCAGAAACAATGGATTGGGAATTCAACCAAATGGAAGCTGACCGAGTGCAACACTTCCGTGAGTGCATTGAATGCTTCCTCTGTGTCAACACATGTCACGTTCTACGTGATCATGAGATGTTCGATGGTTTTGCAGGACCTCGAAACCTTGTACGTCTTGCACAATACGAAATGCACCCACTCGATACAGAAGATCGTATTCCTGAAATCAAGAAGGAATTCGGTATTGAATACTGCAACATTACACGTTGCTGTACGGAAGTCTGTCCAGCAGGAATCCAAATCACCGATGATGCGATTATCCAGTTGAAAGAACGTGTCGTCGATCGATACTACGATCCTCTCCAGCGCATTTGGAGAACAATCACTCGACAGAAAGTTCGTTATTGATCGTAGCCAAGAGGAAGCCCCATGCCATTTCAGCAGCGAATCTGTGTTCTTCTAATACTCACATGTCTTGTATCTTGGCTACCTTTTGCATCTGCTCATGGTGATGAGGCTTCATCTGGTTTGGCAAACTATCAGATTCTTGGAATCTCGCTTCTGCTCGCACTTCTCGCCTATCCTATCCTTAGCAAAAAACTCTCATCGAACAATCCAGTGTTTACTCCCACCATATTTTCCCTTGCTGTGTTTACTGGCATGGTTCACGTCCTGCTTGGAATCAATGACCGGATTCTACTCATCGGAGGGATTGGTGTGCTTGGGACATTGTTCTTCTCAATCACATTTCCAATGGATGAAAGGAAATCGAGACTCGCCCGAATTGGCCTCAGCGGTGTTATCATCGTGATGTTTATTGGATACTTTGTCTCCAACCATGACCTACATTACGTGCTTGAAGATTATCTTGGAATTGCAACAAAATTATCTGAAATCGCTCTATTGGTAGGCATTTACAGAACACAACCAGTGAACAGGGAAGAAGAATAATTCAAGGTGGCCAAAGGATGAATCAAAAAATACTGCTGGCGATTGCACTTCCTCTGCTTTTGCTTACAGGAATGCACGTTGATGCATCCTCCCACGGAATGGACGGCTACTCTGAAACAGGTTGTACCTGCCATGGTCAAAATCCAGGTGTTGATACATCCGTTACCATAACAGGAATTCCTGAAACCTTCGATCACGGCAGCCAATATCAGCTGACCATCTTGTTGGATGGTGGGCCAAGTGAAGCTGCACAAGGCCACCGGGGTGGATTCAACTTGAAGGCATCGGCAGGAACATTCGAACCAACAGATGCATCAACGTACATCACCGAAAGTGGGGAAATAACGCACGAACACAATGGAGCGAATCAGCGAACTTGGGTTGTGGATTGGATAGCCCCAACGAGCGAGGATCCTGTTCTCTTTACCATCGCTGGAAACGTCGTAGATGGAGATCATCAGCCTACAGATGGTGATGATTGGGCGCTAGCAAGTTATGTTTCAAATGGAACAGAAGTTTCGTTTACAGACCGTTTGAGGGCTTCCTCAGGAATCATCATCACCGTACTTCTTTTCTTGATACCTTCGATTATGCTTTATCGAAGCAATAAGAAATAGAAGCGGCACAAAGTTGCAGCACACCAGGAAGTTGCTCTTCCTCATAGAAACGAAATTCCGAATCAAACTCGTTACGACGATTGGTGATTTGGAATCTGTTCTCCACGAATGCAATGATCAACAACCGATTCAATGCGCTTCATTTTGGCACCTCTTCGCTTGGTTTTCTCAATCCATGAGATGATACTCTGGCGATAGGTTGTACTTGAGTCAAGCCAATACGATTGAGCTCGTGCAACTCGAAGAGCATCCAGCAATTCTTGTGGCTCAACGATGTATTCTCGTGCGCCCGAGTCTTGGCTCATATGGTATAGAATTCAATTCAAATATATCAATCATAGTTTTTGCAAACGGTTCCACAATCGATGGTATGGTTCATTGAGTTGTTGCTTTACCAGCGTATTATGACGCTATCATCGCCTCCAGACCCATCAGGTTTCATTGCCGAACTTGGAATTGAACGAACTATGTGGAAACCGGGTCAATCACGGCTGGAACTCACATTGACAGAGGATCACCTGAACAAAGGAGGTGTTGCACATGGGGGGATTCACATGGTTCTCTTGGATTCTGCATTGGGGAGTGCGTTGGTTGCATCACTCAAAGTCGAAGAATGGTGTGCAACAACGCAGTTATCGACAAGTTTTCTCGCACCTGCACGACCAGGAGAACGATTGGTTGCTGAAGGAAGAGTGGTTCGAAGAGGCAAACACGTTGCTCACCTCGCTGGAGAAATCAAAATTGGTGACCGATTGGTGGCCACTGCAACAGGAACGTGGGCCATTTGGTCTTCACGTCCACCTTCACTCAATGGAGAATGAATCATTGAAATGAAAAAAAAGCCCCACCAAGGACCAGAATCCTTGGTGGGGCGGAGAGCCACTTTTGTGGCAACACTCGTCGAACGAGTCAAAAATCAAGAGAGATTGAGAACCTCAGAGGTGCTCAATTCCGACCTTCTTGACGTTGGCCTTCTTGATCTTGTCTGGTAGCCAAGCAGGGCCGCCAGCAGGCTTGTCAACCATACTGATTGAGCCTGTGAAAACGTGTACACGCTTGGTGCCACGCTCTCGTAGGCGGATGTTCGTGTGTCCACGGGTTGCAGCTTTGAGGGCTGCTCCTCGTGGTTGCTTGCTCGCAAATACTTGGCTCGTGTCTTTACCGTTCTCCATGAGAACGAAATATTTCTTGTCTGACATTTGGATTACCTCCGAAACCTAATCACAACTTCTAGTTATTATAAATTTCGCCGAAAAAAGGCTATACTGCGTCACATATGCCTCTCAGTGAGCCTTTCCAGAAGGCAAAAATCGGCCAAAAAGGGCACTGCGTGACTAGAATTCTGCTCCTGCAAGCGTCTTCGAATCGAGGATTCCGGGAATTTGACGTATTGACTCGACAACAGCAGTTGCAATCGATGACAAATCATCAGCGATTAATTTGACAATCAGATCATAGTCGCCAAATAAGACCGTAACATCTGCAACGCTTTCCATATCCTTCAGAGAAAGGTACACATCATGTTCCTTGCCTGGAATGACGTTCAACAAAACATACCCGACTGCCATGGCGACCAAACCCTCCTTGTCCATTTAGAATAATATGTCATCGGTTCCATTTTCTGGAGAAGTGAGGCGAGAGGCGTGTTCCCTTTGAAGAGTCTGCCATTGTTCCTCCGACCAATCATCAGGCTTGTCGCCATTCAACCACGCTACAAAGGCCTCTTCAGTCCATCCATCTGGAATTGGAGGAGCGCTTATTGCCATACTCATCAACGATGCTTCAGCTTGCGCAATTGAATCCGACGTCAATTGCTCGAAGTCATCGAGTGATTCATCCGAAGCCCACTTCTCCTCTGTTCCTCGTCGTCGTGCAACGACAACTGCCGTAAGCAAGAGGATAATCAGCGCCCCTCCTATCATGAACCAGGCCATGGGAGATGATTCAGCAGAAGTTGTAACCTCATCCACGGTAGAGGTGTTGCAATTGATCCGGCAAACATACGGTTCGACTGAGATGTTTTCACCAGAAGCCCAAGTTCCAGTCTCCCCATCAGAATCCTCGCATCGAACATCGACATGGAGGTAATCGGTCGATTCGTTCAAGTTTCGAGGAACTGGCCAACGCATCTGGTTAAATCCATCAGCATCCTGTGACTCGATCGGGCGGAAATCCTTTTGCCAAACAGCACTGTTGTTGTCATCGAAAACATCCAGTGTACAACTGACATCTCCCAATCCATCCAAATCTGTAATCGAGAGTTGAATAGAAAGGTCGCTTCCTGCTTCAACCGAAGGTGGTGTCGAACCTTCGATGATGGGCGGAGCATGTCGGAACAGCATTGGTATCTGCATCGAAGCCGGATAACCATCAATGGTTGATGCAATCAATTGTATGGAGCCTTGGTCGGAAGCAAACGAGCCGTCCAATTGAAGTCTGAACCAGTACACGTCATCACCGGTCTGTTGAAGGCAAGCATCGTTTGATTGCACCCAACTCGGTTGCTGAATCAATGGTGCATTGACCGACCAGCCAAGTTGTCGCAGTGAGAGTTGTATGTTCTCAAGTGGCCTATCGCTTTCAACGACCGCCCCCAGCACGGCTGGATGACCAAACATAAGTTCACTGATCGAACCATCCTCATTGCAAGGCACCATCTCAACAATTCTTGGCGCATTGAGAACCAATGGAATGGTCGATATCTTCGAAGATTCAACACCTCGAGAGTCTTGTAAATCAACAAGGACGTTAATTTCCCCTGCTTCGAGGAGTTCCTCTGGCGGGGTGAGTTTAACCTTCACTTCGCCATCGTTTACCGTCCCTTCAACAGACAACACCTGAAGCCCGAATCCTGGCCAATCAATCTCAATGTCTGCCAAATAGGCATTGCTGAAATCATCAACATCGGAGACAACAATGCGTAGATACTCATCATCATTATCGGCGATACGGTCAATGCTGCCATTGGAATTGTTTTCAAAATACAATTCGATTTGGGGTCCTACATCCTCAACACGAATGGATCGTTGAGCAACCAGACTCCCGTCTCCTTTACGCATTTCAACGTCAACAAGTCCAACGGATGAGCCGTTCTCAACCATGAACGAGGCTTGGTAACAATGGTGATTGGCATCGCCCATATCAATGTACACCAATTCACTCAATTCACCTCTTGAAACCAAGAATTGAGGTTGTTCAGTCGCATTGTTATGGTCGACATCAAGAACGCAGCCAGTCATCGTTTGCTCAACGCCACGTTGGATGCCCATCGATGAAGTCGCAGGCAATTGCGTTACGCCCAGCCAACTCGGGTCAGCATTCGACATGTGTGGACCGAACCATGATGCTGGAGCGTCGACAATCGTTGAAACGTTTTCAACAATGCGCACGGATTGCATAGCAAGTCCATCCGTAGCCGTCACATGGAGCGCCAAGTGACCTGTTGTAACATTGATTGGAAGCGTAATCATTGCTTCCCAAGTTGTCCCGTTGTCGTTGGAACCCATGCTACCTACATTCCATGTTGTGTTGGTCGCTGAACAGTTGGGGCAAAGAACACTCCATCCCATTTCGACCGATTCAACTCGCTCATCATCGGATGCTATGACAGTACAAAGGAACGAGTCGCCACGAGCATACTCATTCTGGTCGCAGCCAATTGAATCAATGACTGGAGCATCATTGACCCAGATTCGCATGATGATGAAATTGTTCAATGTGTTCCGTTCAAAGGAGCTTGTATTGTCATGGGCATATCGAACCCGGACGTCCAACCATCCTGCTTCAGTAGGCGTAATTGGAATTGAAACCGACATACGGGAACCGGGTTGATCGCCCGCAACAACACTCACATTTGCCGAAGACATGAGTACAGACCCTTGCAAATTGACAACATCAATTTGACCTTGTCCAGCAGACATCCCGATGTTCTGTAGGCCAATCTCAATTTGTCCTGTTTGTCCGACTGAGAAGTTGTTGAGTATTCTCGTATCGAGAAGTTCGACATCATGCAACGTACTGACATACGGAGCCATTTTCGGATCTCCCACGACGACGCCCATCCATGAAATGTAGGTGTTGGCGGCTGCATTTGCCTCTGCAAAATTGTAGCCTTGTGCATACATCGAAAAGAGTACACTCGGTTGACCAACAGCCGTGAGATACGGTTCGTAGACGTAGCCTTTGACTCCACTTACGCCATCCTCCAACAAATCCGCAACAAGGGACTGACCATAACTGGTGCCAAGTGTAAACGAACGTCCTCCTGTCGAAACTGCAGTTTCTGCAATCGAACCGTTCATCCATGACATATGAGGCCGGATGGCTCGAAGGCTAAGGCTATCCATGAAGACAGAACCGCTCGTCGACGTTGCAACAACACTGAGCGGCACTTGGATTCGCAATGTCGTCACATTTTCATGCGGCCTAAATCGCATGACCGCACTACCCCAGTTGTTCTCAAAGGTCTTTGAATCCGAGGTATTTGTCGACAACACATTCCCTTGCTCATCAACACCTTCGACGACCATCGTGTAACTTCCGTAAACATCACCGGTGCGCTTCCCTGCGAGGGATACAATCCAAGCATGACCTTCGAGTTCAGGATCGATCGAAACGACTTGTTCGAGTGATGCACCGGATGCACCTGAACCTGAGTAGGCTTGACAATCCTGATAGATATCCCGACTCAAAATCGTAATTTCATCATCCGAAAGTGCACTTTCCCAAACCATGACCTTGTCGATCATGCCCTCGAAGTACGTTGAACCTGCACGATTGACACCGAGCTTGTAGAGGTCAATGTTGTTCAAAGATCCTGTCGGAAAAGAGGTGGTTCGAACGTGTACGCCATCGAGATACTGCCGTGCTGCCCCATTGTCAAAGACGGTTACAAGATGCATCCATTGTTGTGCTTCAACATCCCCAAAGGTGTGTGTTTGGTTGTTGTGCAAACGCCATTCTCCACTAAAAATAGCGTGCTGGAAGGATGTATTCGAACCAGCATTATCGGAAACGGCGAGTACTGAAGCATAATTTGGAAGTGTTGTTGCATTGGCCCATACCCATTGACTAACCGTGAAATTCCCAACCCAATCGTCAACATCAACCTCGACGTAATCGTCAACACCATCGTACCAAAGACAACCTCCATCGGCACAGGAACGCCAGTTGGTTGAATTCATGTTGTTCAAGGTCATGCTTGAACCGTTGACTGCGGAATCGTTGGTTTCGGTACCGATACCCTCATCAAAATTCCAAGCGTGAATCAACGTCGATTGTGATGGCGGTGTTCCATCCGAAACTAGGAAGGCCGATGCTGGAACCATTGCCTTCGACTGATTTGGTCCTTCCCATTTCAAATGCAATCCATGTGGCCCTCCACCTTGGAAGAATTCAATTTTGAAATCATGCAGGCCTGAAGTGATGTTGCGAGTTCCTGACATTTCTCGCATTCCGTGCATTCCATAATTGGTAACGAGACTGGTTCCGTCAAGCCACATCTCACTCCCGTCATCGCTTGTGAGGTAAAACGTCCAATTCCCCGAATCGGGTATGTTGATCAAGCCACTGAATCGTGCACCCCAATTGTTCTTGAATCGATCATCGAGTCCTGGATACGCAGAATACATGGCGCTGTATTGGAGTGAGGCTTCAATCCGAGTATGCTCAGGTACGCGATCGATCAAAGAAGGCATCGAACCGGTGTTGAAACTGACCCCTTCATTGTCGAAGTATTCCGCAAAGATACCCTGCGTGCCGTTGCTTGATTCATCGGTACACGATGCTGAGATGGTGGCCTCAAGCGAAGCACTCCCTGCGTTTTTGACTGAGGTTTGATACTGCCAGGCAAAGGAATCGCCTGATGAGAGCGTTGGAATCGTAGCATTCCAATGCCGAACACCACTTGACCACGAAGCGTCTTCGTTTTCAAAACCGGTATTGAGACCCCAATTTGCCCCCCAGTTTCCATCATTTGAGCCCCACGATGCATACCCCATCACGTTGCTGACGTTGGTGACAAAACCTGTCTCCTCGTCGAACAAAACCGATTGATTGTACAATTCTGAGAGCGTTGTGTTCGCTGTATACAAATCATCGTTCCAAAACTTGTAGCCTGAACCGTTTCGATTTGTTGCCAAATCGAGAACGTAGGTTCCGCTTTCACCCAAACTGTTGTTGGCTTTCTCGATGAGTTCGAGCGCTGTTTCAACTGTGTAGCCAGTAAGTCTTGTCACGAGATAGAAACCATGCTTCTGTCTGGAAAAGGATTCAAAGTCTCCTCCCGATAATGGCCCATAAGAATGCGTCGACCAGTAATTACCGCCAATGGTACTGTTGTACGAACCTCCGAGCAATGCAAACTCTTGATCGAAGGAAGCTTTGTCTTGTCCACCATTGACTCGAAGAGGCATACCCTTGCTTGTCACAAGATAATTCATGTCAGAAACGTTACTCCGATTGTTCAACATTTCCAAAAACGGTAGTGCGAAGTACGTATCGAATTGATTTCGATTGATGGTTTCAGCGGTTGGTGTTCCCTCAAGATCGAAAATGAACACACGTTCAGGGCTGATGTTTCTTGCTTGAACAAAAGCCCATCCAATTGTTTTGCTTGCGTCCGATTTGTTGTTGATCAATACGCCAACATCGCTATAGTCGTACATATCAAGAGCATTGAAGCCATTTGGAACTGCTACAGTCTGATTGTTCAAATTGAGCCAGTTCTCACCAGTCGTAAAGCCTTGGAAGAGGTGTTCGGACTCATCGAGATTGGTTGGTTGCTCTGCATTCATCGCAGCCTGTGGCAAGGCTGTGAACAATGAAGCCAGCATGAGCGAGACGAGAAACAAACTTGTCCCTCGCCCTGCCATGTGCCGTCGATGGCAAATTGCAGTTTAGCAGTATTGATTGAATGGGTATCAAATTTCAATCAAAAATCAACGTTTTCATGGAAAAAACACTGAAAGAATATGAAGGGTGGCCCCTTCTGAGCAATTGATGGCAGAGTTGTACATGGCACGAACGTGTAAATGGGGCACACTCCGCGTCGTTGGAGGCGATGTTTGGAATCACTCAGGTGATGTCCTCATAACCCCAGCAAACAATCGTCTTTCAGGCAGGGAAGGTCTTGACAACATGATTCATCAAAAAGCCGGACAGGAGCTCACCCAAGCAACCCGAAACATCTGTCTTGAAATGAGAAAAATCAACGCTCCTCCATGTGCTGTGACCCATAACGTTGTCACCGAGCCATTCGCTCTTGGTGATCGATTCAAGCACATCATTCACGTGGTCGGCCCTGATTGCCGTCGACCCAATCAGGATGAAAACCGACGAGACTTGCTTCCAAAGACCTATCACAACCTGTTTGCAACCCTCAAGGAACTCGGAGTTATGGAAAACGTCATCTCTCCACCATTGAGCATGGGCGTGTTCGCCTACCCTCATCGAGAAGGTGCACGTCTCACCTTGGAAACGCTCCTTGGAATTCTCGATGCAGAAGAAGACCCCGGCGTCAAGACATTCACAATCGTTGTCAAGGAGAAAAATTTCATCTCCAACATGCGTACTGTGTACCGAGAAATCAACGACTTGCTACCAGGTATCGACACCACAAACGACTGAGGTCTATACCATGAGCGACCTTCCTCACATGGTGAGCGTCGCCCTTCAATCATCTGCAACCTCGTTCGACGCCATCCTCATGGTCTCCAATGACAGTCGAAAAGTACGTTCGATTGCTGAACTCATACCATCCAATCTACCGATGCGAGTCATGACAAGTTTGAGTCGTGTCCGTGATGCGTTGGAAGAAATCAACATCGATGCACGAGTCCTTGAAGAAGGGCTCTCTTCGAAGGGGCTATCCATCCTCAACGAACTGTACGACCTTGTCTTGCAAGGGATGGGGGAGCGATGGATTGCAAAAGGCGGCCGACTGCTCATCGTCCTCGCTGAACCCATCGATGGCGTCATTATGGTCGACACCAAGATGCTTGGAGCAGAACGCCTCACGGCCATTGCCGAAGAACAGGCCATCGAGTTGGATGTCCTGATTCGAATGATCGAGCTCTCACGAGCAATTGGGACACGGGGTCGAGAAGGAACGGCCATTGGGGCACTGTTCGCCATCGGCAACATCCAGAAGATGCGTGGACATTCAACAGCGATGGTGCTCAACCCGTTCAAGGGGCATAGTGAAGCGAAACGCGATGTTCGAAACAAGGAAAATCATGAGACGCTTGCAGAATTTGCTTGGTTGGATGGAGCGATTTTGTTCAATCGTGAAGGAATTGCCAGTGATGCAGGACGTTACATCCAGGTTCCTTCGGGCCTTACGCCGAAATCAGGCGAAGGTGGGCGACACCTCGCTGCTCGAGCTATTTCACAATTAACGGAAGGTGTTGCAATCGCCGTCTCGTCGACAGGAGCCATCGTGCTCTATGCAAACGGACGAGAGCGCTACCGTGTCCGTATCAAGTGAGTTGTTCAATGGCCTCAGTCAACGTCAGTTCACCTAATGCGACTTTTCTTGCTAATGCGGATGAAATTGTCACACGCCCTTGACTTTTTATTCGGCTTCGACGTTGAATCTCCTTCACTTCACCTTCGGTTGGCTGCAAGTCAAACACTTCCCATATTCGTTCACCCGCTAACGTGGCAATTCGGATGGCTGAAACGCTGTGTTGATTTCGATTGAGACCTCGGGAGGTTTTTCGTTCATCGACCAGTTCGACAACGTACCCACGTTCAAGCATAGCATTGGCCAATCGATTGCGATGGGACGGTGAGCCCTTTCCCATTCGAATAAGGAGGTGTTGAAATTCGTGGTGTTCGATGAGCAAATCAATCGTCTCGATGCAATCGATTACCGATTCAGTTTGTTTGGTATCGATCAGTACACCATCCGTAAACCAAGCAAGACCTGGGCGTGGCCCAGTATCAACACCGAGCGTAAAGCGGTGTGTTCTTTGCGAACCTTTGAGCGCAAAAATCGCAGCTTCGAGTGCCATTTCAAGCGATGTAAGATCAGCAGCAATCGGCCGACCTTCAGATGATTTGCTTGCAATTTCATCGACAGTTCCAATCCAAACCGAATCCTGTGAAGGCAATGGTTGCTTCAGTGAACGTTGCTCGACATCGATGTTGCGTGAACGGAGCATGTGCATGATGCGATACGCAAGTTGGAAATCATCGGTGCGAACCACGATTTTTTGCACAAACATCTCCAGGCCATGCTCCCCTATAATTCTCCGTCTCAAACTACTTTCTCTAACGGATATTTTATGTCCAATAGAATGTTGAGGATATACATGCGAAACACAAACCCGACCACGATTTTTTTGATACTTTTGTTCATTCTCTTGCCATTGTCTGGATGTCTAGGTGATGATTCCACATCAAGAACTGAAACTTCAGAAGATGGTACAGAACGATGTTGGGCTATCCTTCAAACAATAACTTCAATGGAGCATGAGAGTGAAATGATGCGGAACAACCACTACACGATGACAAACATGACCTACGACGCCTCATGCAATCTGATCTACTCGTCATGGTGGGGTGGAGATGGATACGGCGGTTACAGCAATTTCACTTACAACGCTGATGGTCAACGGGTCTTGACCGAAAGTGCTTCAGGTGATTGGAATAATTCAACTGGGACCCTTGAAGAGGGTCTCTTTCTTCAGTTTTGGGAAAACACCTATGAAAATGGGCTTTTGATGCAACAGAAATCATACTACGAGGGTGAAGTTGGAGAAGAGTATTGGAACTATACTTATGATTCCGAAGGTCGAGAAATTTTACTAGAATCAGGATATAGCAGCGTAGAGTCATTCTACAATTCCGATGGGCTGCTGGAACAAAAAAAGGAAACTGGTTATTCGAATTCGACAACATTTGTCAATTACACGTACGATGATGCTGGTCAACTGATACAGGTGACGAACACCTATGGTTACAATGGAAACTGGTATGACCCGACATACACAAACAACACGTATGCTGATGGGCTTCTTGTTTCATCAACATATGATGATGACCTCACAACGTACACCTACAACGACAAAGATGATTTGATTGAGGAAACGCGCTATTGGGGTGACAACTTTAGCTCCAGCATCACACATTCGTGGGGTTATGCCGAAACAGTCTGAGAAGATGTCTCATCGCTGTGTAAAGTTACGGATAGACGAAGTTCATTGGAATGTGTAAGGTTCGCTTGAACGGTGATGGTTTGTCGCAAAATCACCGAAGTCAATAAAGGCGGTTGACAGCAATCTGGTTTTATGACAAGCCAGTACGAGCGTGAACTGCGCCACGTTCTCGCTGGGATTCCAGCAGGTGTTGAAGCCGTCATACGTTCGTGTTCGGTTGAGGAAAAAGAGAAAATGCGACTCGTCCTCAAACGTCCATTTCTTGTGGTTCGTGCAGCGGGTTCAGGAATTGAGGGGAGTGGTGATTTGCTCGCCCTCAGAGGCGATATTTCATTCCCCATCGAAGTCAAGACAACCAAGGGAACGAAGATCTATCTCAGTGGTCGAACCTTGGATCAGTACAACGCTCTAGCCTACGAGGGAGAACGTTGCGGCCTCATGCCCTTGTACGCCCATCGATTGAAGGGAACTCGAGGCGACTCCTGGCGAATCTTCCGGGTCGAAACATCGACGCTTGAGGGACGTTTACGCGTTCTTGCCCGACGTATTCCTGCCCTACCTCGAACACGAAAGGGACGTGCATTCATCGACTGGGAGCAGGGAATGCCGCTGAATGAATTCATTCACGTTGTTTGTCAACACAACGAACACTCCCCCACTCTTGAATACATTCAGAAGCGAAGTGTTGTTGATGAAGAGGTGAGCACTGAATCCTCTCACAAGACCTCAATCCTTGATGAACTTCAGCGTCGAAGAACCATCATTCGTTGATCAGAAGTAAGGCATCAACAGTAAGAACAGCAACATGAAGAGCAAACCAAGCGATGAAAAGTTGCTTGCTTTCCTTGATATCTGGTCGATCCATAACGGATGGAAGTTCCACAATTTGAGTTTCTTTCCAAGGGCTCGTATTCTTGACAATCCTGCATGCACCATGTCTTTGAACATGTGACCGCCATCAAACGGAACCATTGGTATCAAATTGGTGAAACCGAGGAGAACGTTGACCCACATGATCCAAAACATGAGATTGACGAGGAATAAGAGTCCTTCTTTACCAACCAAGTCTGCAAACCAAGAATCATCCGCTTCGAGCATGGCCTCTTCGTTCGGATGCATCGCAACACCTTGCAACTGGAACGGGATGAACATCGTTGCGACCACGTGGAAAGGAGCAATCAAGACGCGTTGAGGAACCGTATAATCGGTGTTTGGAGAAAATGGCCCGGCAAGCCGATCGATGCCTTGTGTGTTTTCTGCAAGACCTTCAACTCCCAAAAATGCGTCACCTTGTTCGATTGAAAACGATTCCAATTGATCTTCAGAAAATCCGAGATCCTGGTAGTAATCGTATTTGTCCGAAAAGGTTGCATTCACCGTTTCTCTTGTTCCATCTTCGTGAAGTACACCGATGAGCACCGAATCTCCAGCACTGTACTGGTCAATCATGTCTCGAAATCCTTCCAAGCCAACGACATCCTCGCCGTTAATGGTTTCAATCGTATCCCAAGGTTGCATGCCAGCTTGATATGCTCCCTCATCCTTGACGATGCCAGTGACGTGGATGGATTGGTCACCAGATGCGAACTGGCCTGCAATTCCACCGATCAGCAACAACAGGACAAATGCTGCAAAGAGATTCGTTGCTGGCCCTGCAGCAAACATGCGTTGCCGTTCTCGTCGTGGTGCTTTGAACAGTTCTTCACCTTCGGGCTCAGCAAAAGCACCGAGCGGTAGTGGACCAAGTTGCAGCAAGCCAAACGAACGTATACGCATGCCGTGACCACGAGCAAGCAAACCGTGACCAAACTCGTGAATGACCAACGCAACAATGAATCCTATCAATCCCCACCAAAGCGGAATCATTGGATTGATGCCAGGGATTGCAACCAATTCGCTTGCAGTGGGCGGAGGTACATCGGGTGGTGAAAGGAGGGCACCTACGAAAGAAAGCAGAACGACCACGCCAACCATGAGCATGGCAAAGGTGCAGACCCAGAGTGAAATCTCTCCGTAGATTCTCCAAAATCGACGTGGTTTGGCGACTTTCTCAAGAAGATCCAGTCCTTTTTGTGTTCGTACCATTAACACGAAACCGAAGACGCGTGTTGCATTCCATCGGTCGAGAACGCCATCTCGCTCCCAGCGCTTAAGCAGCAAATACCAGGCGAAAATGAGGAGTGGAATAACTCGCCAGTCGAAATCGACTGCCCCCCACGATGCTGCCATGATTGGTGTGAATGCTCGCTTCCATATCAATCAATGCACCAACTCATGGATGTGAAGGTTCATGAATGGGGAGTTGAAGGTCAGGCCATGTTGCATCGTGCCGCCATTGAGTCATGGACGACCGACAAATGGGGGCAACCTTCGGTACAAATCGCTGAATGGTTGATTGAAGATGATATCGTTCAAGCCTTCATCCGTCTTCAACGAGGTGCCCTCATTATTGATGCAACAATTGACGAAACGGGGCATTTGCGCTGCAATAATCACCTCCACATTCCATTCGATCAATGGAACCCCGGTTCCATTCAAGCCAATCGAACTCGAGACTCTCGTGTACGGTTTCGACATCGTCATGCAGAGATCATCCTCTCTGCGAGATTCCGGGCTCCTGAGTGGGGTCAAGCACTTCTCGAAGAGTGGTTAATGGCTCAGCGGGGCGAGGAAACTCGACCAAAAAGTTCCGAACAACGATTGGCGACCATTCGACGCTCGAAAGCAAGCATTGAGCGATATTTGGAACAATCAAATCTCGAGTATGCAACGGAATTGCTTGCCACGACGCAAAAAAGTCTCGACAATGCTGCTCAAGAGCTTACACGAAATCGAGTTGTTGCTGAGAGCGAGGAGTAATTATTCCTCTTCATCAACACCTAGTGCAACCAACAGAGCCTTCTCTTGCTGAGCCTGAATGTTTTCAGGAGATGTCGAGAAGATGCGCCGAATCAACGGGTCTGCCACCATTGGAAAGACGAGAATGCCTCCGATGCAAGCAATGAGATACATCAGTGATGAACCTGGAACGTAGTCCAACCCAGGCCCCGAACCGCTGACCATGAGCTTGACTGCTCCGAGCCATGGAATTTCACCGCCTGCACGACCGACAAGCCAACTCTCTTGCACTGGACCTAAAACTGAACCGTCCAATGTGCGCAATCCAGAGGATCCGTTGACAGCATCAGCGCCTTGGTCGACAGAGCATTTGTTGGCATCTCCAAGGGTGAGAAGTCCTGAGTGTTTCGGAACCCAGTTGTGGACGACCAAATGGGCTTCAACACCAGCATGGACGAAGCGTTCGCAATCGTAGAAACCTGCGTCAATACCATCGAACTGAATGCTAATGTTGCTTTGATTGACAACATCCGTTCCCGGAACGTCCCATGTTCGAACACAAGCGCCCTCGCTTCCATCAATGCTCCATTCAGCATCATAGGTTCCTCCAGTTGGGCATGGATTTACTGTCGAGGTCGCAGGATAGGCATCGTGGGGTACGACGCGTAGAATGGCTCGATGAATGATCGGTGTTGACGTTTCCCCATTCTTTCGGTAAATGACGACATCTCCTTCCATCCCATGCGCTTCGTATCCATAGTAAGGATTGGACGGATCGGTTGCTTCAGCAAAGGTCACAATACTCTCGAATGAGGACTTGTGAACCAAGACAAGATCGCCTGCATCGATGCTTCCTACCTCTCCATCAGGGTCATGAATCATGCTTGAAGATTCAACGACGACCAACGGTGGCATCGATCCTGTGTGTGCATACAACGCTGCAATGAGGACCACAATCATCCCACCGGCGAGTAAAATCTCCCTGAACAGGAGTTTTGTCGAGTCGGAAGGTTGCAAGGAATCGCCACCGATTTAACGTCGCATGCCACGTTCTTGAAGGAACGCATTCCAACGCTCCTCGTGACCAGCGCCGAGCGCAGCGGCTGAGCGATCTCCTTCTGAGCGTCGCCGCTTTAATTCAGCCGTGCTGCGAATATCGTAGAGTTCATCGAGGGTGCTCACGTGCCCTTTGAAGACCAAGAACTCAGGTGTGACGAAAATAAGACCGGTCGCAGCAAAGACGAGGAGCCCAATCGCTGCTCCAGTGTATTCGCCCCACGTTTCAGACTCTTGGAGAAACAACAATTGAGACAATGCTGCCAAGAAAAGCACCACAAAGGCGCCAAAGAGTGTTGCAAGAATGGAGTACTGCCGCCCATGTTGAGCTGCCCACAATCGGGAAAATAGACCTGCCATGACTGTCCCTCGGGTAGGCCTATGAACGCTGTGCTTCATGACGGTTGCGGAACGTTGCGTAGTGACCTCGAGCCGATGCGTTGATATGCTTTAGGAACATAGTTGGCGATAGTGGGTGTGTACACTATGCGAAAAGCGGTTTTCCTCGTCCTTCTGTTCTTTTTATCGGTCATGGCGCCGCTCGCTTCTTCGGCCACTACTGAGACCCAATTCAAAGGAGGCTCAACCTCGTACACACACACCTTCAACGGGCAAGGAAACGGCTCCGCTGGCGTCATTACGTTCCCGTTCGGAGCTGAAGTGACCTCGGCTCAATTCAACTTCCTCGGAGAAGCAAGCACGACAACGTGGAGCAATTTAACCGATAACAAAGACTTCGGTGGCGCAGGAACTGGTACATGGTCGAACTCTCAAACAGGTTCATTCCAATATGGTTCTCGAACCAATCTCGAAACTGCCAACGATGAGATTTCGCTCCGAGGCAACCCCACCAACAACATGGTTTCGTTCCGCAGTACCAACGATTTGTCAACAACAAATTCAGCGACAATCAACACAACTGGACAATTCGTCGCTCTTGGCGATCAGGGTTACAACAGTGTGACAAAACAGTTCACTGACCTTTCGGTTTCGTCGAGTGCAAGTTGGAACTATCGAGGTATCGTCGTCCCTGTTTCAGAACATGAAATTCATGCTACACGTTACTCAAGCACATCGATGTATTCCGCTCCAAGTATACAACGGATCAATGCAACAACGGGAGCACTGCTTGGTACGGCAAGCCTGAGCACCTCAGGTTGTACTTCATCCGTTTCGAGTTATTGGTACGATGCAGCCGTCGATCCAAACGGAAACATTTGGACGGTTTCCTATCAGTACTACTATCTCACGAAGTGGACGTTGAATGCGGCAAAGACGCAGTGGCAATGTTCTTCGTACACCAACTACGGATATCCTAACTATCTCACTGGCGTTGACTTTGACGACGATACTGGGAAATTGTACGTGAGTTACTACGATTCGTCCTCCTACCCAACATACAACCGATACTTGATGGAAGTCAATCCAACCAACCCGAGTTCCATCAACTCGACGTGGTCGATTGGTTCTGCTGCCGATTACAATTACAAAACAACCTCAACATCGGGAAATCAAAATTCTGGACTTGTTGTTGACCTGCCTCGTGTCATTGTCAACGAGTACAACGTCCAAGGTTCCCGTCATCATCACTTCAGCATGAATGGTTTCAGTCTCACCAAAATGGGCATGCAAGAAATGCCGAATGGTGGGCATTATGGAATCACCCAGTCCGATGATGAAGGGAAGATTTACTACTCCTGCTACCATACTTCCTACTGCAGCAGTGTATCAAGAAAAATCCACATGTGGGGCGATGGTGTTGTCACTGACAGTCGTACACCGACAACAACCTCGACCACAGTTTATGGCCAAACTACGACCGCAAGCCGAGCCATTGACCAAATCAAGCTCGAAAGTGCTATTGGATACATGCCGAGTGGAACCTCTATTGACATCGACGTTTCCAACGATGATGGCGTTACTTGGAAGTCGATTGGAGTCGGCTCAACCAAGACATTCGCCAACAGCGGGAACAAAATCACTTGGAGAGCGACACTCAACGGCACGTCTACAGCAACACCAATTCTCGATCAAGTGACCATCCAATACACGACAAACTACTACAGCAGTGGGAATTTCTACGTGCGTTCGAACTACAACAATCCATTCCCATCGTACGTTGCTGCAACCATTCACTACAATGCAACCATTCCTGCCAGCACCTCCATTTCCGTACAATTAGGTGGAAGCACATCGAGCCTGTGCAGCAGTGGTTTGACATCCTTCGGACAATCTGGGCTAACCAAGGCATTCACAACACCAAGCTACGGTTACCTTTGTCTTCGCGTTTCGTTCTCGACAAGCAACTCAGCGTATACGCCTGTCCTGCATGACATCCAAGTCGCACTCCACAGTAATGCTCCAGACAACCCTGGATTTGAAATTCACACACCATATCCAATCCCGGCGAATTTCAACCCTCCATTGACCCCAACGGTGGGCTGGAAAGAAAATGGCCCTCTAGTTGGTCCAAAAACCATCAATGCCAATAGCCCGACCCATGCCATCATCAAAGGATTCAACGATCGTATCCCCGAGACTGGTTCTGGATTTGTGGACATCCCAATCGACCTCACATCGGACAGCAGTGGAATTCTCACACTGACTTCATTTAGCGTAACCTACACGATTCAGACGGTCAACCTCGAAATTACGATTCCTGAAGGTGAGATTCTCCACGAGCGTACAGAACCGTACGAAGTTGTCACACGCCACATCGTAGGCGAAAGTGCAACCAAGATTCGTGAAGCAACATTGACCCTTTTGACGAGTTCTGCTGCATCCAATCCAACGTTGTTCTGGCAAGATGGTGACATCTTCCCATCGCCAAACGATCCCGATGGTTACGTTGTCATGGACGGTAATTCCTACTCCATTCTCAACAACAGCATCCTTGAAATTCACTGGTTGTTCCGTGTAACCAGCGATTTCCCTGACCAAAACAACGTCCGATTCAGCACAGGATGTTTGGATGATAGTGGTTCAGCTGGCTTTGCACCACTCGACCTTCGAAGCGAGCAAGGGCTTCGTGTCAACCAAACCTTCGGCCTCGGCTGGTTGAAGGTACGAGATAACGGAGGGGACCTTGTTCGAGATGATGTACCTGACAACGCTTGGGTTGCTGCTGGTGAAACGCTCCATTTCCAAGGGGCGATGTGGTTCATGGATTCCGATGATGCTCCGCTCGACAGTGCTTTTGACGTGCGTGTTTCTCGCAACGGTTGGGTTGAATCAACCGCTCGAGATACAACCAACATCAATGGATCGTTCTTCATTAGCGTAGTCACACCAAACATCGATGTTCCAGATGGTTTGAATTACGAAGTTCAAACTTACAATGAGCGAAATCCAACACACGTCATGGCACCAAATGCCGATTGGAGTCGCACCTTCCGTGTTGATGCAACGCCGCCCGAGCGTCGTGCAGTCTTCCCCGCAGATGGTTCCTATGAGGCTGGTGTCAACCAGCAGGATGTTCGAATCCTCGTCCACGATGAGATTGGAGTTCCGATGGAATTGACGCTCATGTATTGGGTTGAAGCTGACCACGACCTCAATCGCAATGGAATCGCTGACGACCATGAGTATGCAAGCAAGCGTGTTACCAACATGAGTGAAAGCAAGAGCAAGTGGTTCATGACCAACATCGACCACTCTCGAAACCCGAACATGGGACGAGTTTCGTATTATTGGTCGGGTGGAGACCAAGCTGGTAATCCGGTCTTTTACAAACAGTACGACGATGAAGGTGTCCTCTACAACCTCAATTCTGGTCCTGGTTTCAACTTCGATGATGCAACCTTCCAAACACGCAAGGATGCCGCAGCCATCTTCACTGGATTGGAATGGGTCGGTCACAGCGACGACGAACCCGTCTTCGCAGGCCTCGAACAGTCGATTACCGTCGGATTCATCGATGCCAACACTGCAATCGACTTCGAACACATCTCCCTTGTGTTCGACTTTGAAGGACCTAACCCAAGTCGTGACGCACAACGAATTTCCTACTCTGGATTGAACAACACCTTCTGGAGTGAAAGCAACTACATCCATCTTCTACCTACAAGTTCAATGCGTGAAACAACGAACGAATCTGGGCTTCCATGGATCATTGTCACGTACAATTTCGTCTTTGCATGGGACTGGCCTGATGAAGAGATGGGTGACCTTGCACTCCTGTTCAAGGAACGTGGCTCCTCCGAAGATAGGGAATTGCTCATCTTGGAGCATACCTTCCGTGTTGAGAACGATTTCACACTCTCACCAACCGATTACGTGGTTGAAGATGTGAGTGAACCAAGAACTGGCCCTGTTGCAGATGGTACCCGTGTTCGCAAGGACGACCGACTCGCTTTCAGTGGCCGTGTTGTCTACGAAGGTAGCAACGTTCCAGCACCTCGTGACGTAGGAATTTTGGTCGAAGTCTTTGATGGCGAAAAGTTGTGGAGCGATGGTTCCCTTACCGACGATGGAGAGTACCTTATCGAAGTTCCACTCGATTCCGCTAAGTCCCTACAATCATCACCAACACGTACCTGTTTGATCTCCATCACCAACATTCCTGGTCGTGGTGAAGACATGACGGGGACGCTTGTCTCAACAACGCTTCGTGTGATTGTTGATGATGCCGCACCTCGTGTGGTTCGTCGAATGGCTCCTCTGAACGTGATTGATGTCTCTCCATCCAACGATTTGACATCGATCTATGTTGAATTCCAAGGTTCTGAAGATGCTGATCTTACAGGATCAGAACAGATGATTCATTGGGTCATGCGTGACCAAACCCGTACCGTCACCATCGGTGCTGGTTCATCCTTGCTCGGTATGCAACAAGAGGGTCAAACCGTCTATTGGACGGGTGAAGTCGACATTACGGCTGGAGGAAGCATTGTTCCACAGGCTGGTGACTTCGTTGGATTCTACGTGACCGGTTGGGATGCAGCTGGGAACCAGTTCCCTGTTGTCTCCAATTCCGAAGCGAGCCCAATCCCTGAATTGGCCTTTGATGACACCGACTTTGAGCGTCAATGGGTGCGCCTCGGCGCAGTTGGACCTGAACTGCGTGTGAAGTCGATCACGGTATCCGACGACCACGTATCGCCTGGAACCGATGTTGAAATCACGGCAACCGTCATCAACAACGGTGGTCCAACAACCTCTCAATTCAAGGTCGCATTCTTTGCAGGTGATTCTGAAGAACCATTCGATGTTAAGGCCATTGTTGGTATCGAGGCAGGAGAAAGCATTCCTGTAGCAGTGAATTGGGAAGTTGAGAACGTTGATCGTGTCCGCGTCGAAGTGGATTATGGTAACGTGTTGGTTGAAGTCAACGACAACGACAACACTGCTGAACACGACATCAACATCGCTTACGGCCAGTACCTTGGCTGGTTGGACTCACCTCGTGAGCATCCTCTTGCGTGGATTTTCGCAGTGTCCACAATCATCATTCTCGTTCTTGTTGCAACCGTTGCAAGTCGAACCGCCGTTGATCTCGGCGATGGTGCCTTCGCAGAAGACGAAGAAATGGATTGGGACGATGACGAAGAAGACGACTTCGACGAGGACGATGACTTCGACGAGGACGATGACTGAGCCTCTTCGTATTGACAAATCCTCAAGAAGGGTGGGCAGGCAGATTCCTCCGCGGGGGTGGGGAGAGTATGTCAGATGTTTTTTCGCTGCTTCATCCTCAGTTGCAACAATTCCTTGCAGAACGTGATTGGAAACCAACCCCTGTCCAGGAACAAGCGATTCCTGAATTGATGGATGGGAACGAGCGTTTGCTCATCGCTCCAACAGGTTCTGGAAAGACGCTTGCTGCTGTCTTACCGCTTCTTCATCGTTGTAAGGTCGAAGCATGGAAGCCGCTTTCCATCCTCTATATCACACCCCTGCGTGCGCTGAATCGTGATGTTGATCGCCGGCTCGCTGAATTGAGTGAAGCACTTGACTTACGTTTCGCTCTTCGTCATGGGGATACACCAACAAACGAGCGTTCCAAACAGGTACGAAGGCCACCTCATCTTTTGGTCACAACGCCAGAAACGTTCCAACTCATGTTCACTGGCCATCGATTACGAGCTATGCTTTCCTCTGTTCAAGCGGTAATCATTGACGAGGTTCACGATTTGGCGGCAAGCGAACGTGGTTGGCAATTGCGTCTTGGATTGCAACGATTGGAAGCACTCTGTGGACGAACCTTGCAAAAGGTAGGACTTTCAGCGACAGTCGGAAATCCTGAGCATGTGGCTTCATGGATCTCTGATTCATCTTGTCAGCCCATTCTCGCTCCTGCTGAACGTTCGACCGTCCTAACTGTAGAAACAGCTCCTCCTTTGCCCGAGGATGAAGTCGGAGCCATGGAGATGCGTCTTTCACCACGAGCACACGCTACATTCCGTTTACTCGGTGAGATCGTTGAGAAGGATCCACCATGTCTTGTCTTTGTCAACAGTCGAAATGCTGCAGAAACTGTTGCACAACGGCTGCAGACAATGGCACCTCACCTCGCCATCGGGGTACATCACGGAAGTCTCGCTGCTGAAACACGTCAAGAAATGGAAGAAAACATACGCAATGGTTCACTTCAAGGTCTGATTTGTACATCAAGCCTTGAACTCGGCATCGATGTTGGTTCGATTCGAAAAATTATCCAGTTGGAGAGCCCAAGATCTGTCGATCGAATGTTGCAGCGTGTTGGTCGAGCCGATCACCGTATTGGCGGAATCGGTCGCGGTCATCTCTTGGCATGGGAAACGGATGGTCTTGCCGAATCAGCCGTTGTTGCGCATCGTTCGCATCTTGGTGCGATTGAGGATGTTGAATGGAGGAAACGTCCGTACAGTATTGCTGCAAACCAAATCATGCTTATGGCGCACAGTTTCAAGGTGGTGCGAATCGATGATGTGCACGAAATCTTCTCAAAAACCGAACAGTTCGTGGATTGGACACGAAAGGATACTGAGAATGTCCTTGCTGTACTTTCCGACCGTTGGTTGCTCAAGTACTCGCTCAAACCGAGCGAAATGCCGTGGTATCGATGGCCTAAACACCTCTATCTTGCCGCCAAGGAAGCCATTGGAGATGCTGATTCTTGGCCGGATGAGTTGCCTCGGTACGATGTTGCCGAAGAGGACATTCCTGTCGAATACAAGGGCATGCGGATGCCTGTTCCTCAAGAATTCAAGGAGGGGTGGTTTGCATCTGCCGGACGCACGCGTCGATGGGTTGAGCATCATTTGTCCATGATTCCAGACAAGCAATCCTATCGTGTTCGAGACGTTGTGACACGACGAACCATTGGAAACGTTGACGAAGCCTTTGTGCTCGAGTTGAACGGTAGTGGAGAAGAAGAGAATGGACGAATCAGGCAATTCGTCATGGCTGGACGCACCTGGACAATCGTCGATGCAGACCCTGAACAAAGCGAAGTCTTGGTCGCCCCAGTCTCAGTGCAAGGAGAAGCACCAACATGGGTTGGTGAATTACCACCCGTCCCCGCAATTGTTGCTCGGAACATCGGTCGATTACGTCGATTGATCGCCGAAGATTTTGGCCTCGTTGAAGCCAAAGAATCAGATCAACTCGATGTTGCTGGCTTGCTCGCCAACGATGGCCTCCCATTAACAGCGTATCCGCTTGATGGTGAAGCCATTGGACTGCTTGCTGATACCATCACACGACATATCGATGCAACGGAGACGCTTCCAGATCAACAGACCATCACGATTGAGCGTCGTTCTGAAGCACTCGTCATCAACATGTGTCAAGGCACCCTGATCAACGAAACGATTGGCCATTTGCTCCTCGCCATGGCATCAACCCAGACAGGAAGATGGGGTGGCTTGCTCGTTGAACCAACACGACTCCACCTTTCCGGAGCAGACATTGAACCAGAGCAGGTGATCGATTGGCTGAATGAGCTTCCAGCAGATGGAATCGAAGGATTGCTCTCCGTTACGCTCCCAAATTCTCGACAGGTTCGATGGCGATTCGCACAGGTTGCGAAAACGTTCGGAATTCTCCAACATGGTGTCGATCCTCGTAAAATAAATCTCAATGGCTTGGTTCGAAAATATCGAGGAACCATTGTGCTTGAGGAGGTTCTCAACAAACTCTACTATGAACGTATGGACATTGAAGGTGCAAAGGACGTGTTGCGTGGCATTCAATCAGGCCTCCTCGATGTCATTGTCACACCACCAGGTCCTCTCGGAGTATCAGACCGCAGCCAGAAGGATTTGTTGCTACCGAACTGGGACAACGAAGCAGTTCGTGCTCAACTTCGGCTACGTTTGATGAACGAACGTGCTGTCTTGTGTTGTCTTAAATGCCGTGCTATACGACGATTTCGTGTTGAGCGATATCCTGAATTGAAGAATCCAAAGGAATGCATTGCTTGTCAAGGACAAATGTTGGTCTGTGCCCGTGAAGGTCTTGAGAAAATGCTCGAAGAGTGGGTTGCTTCCGAAGAAGAAAGCGATCGAAACCGAATGATTCGAAATGCCTCGTTGATCAAGACGCATGGGTTCCATGCCATCGTTTGCCTCATGGCTCGTGGTGTTGGTGAGGCGACGGCACAACGTATCCTACGAAAGGGCAACAGCAAGGACATTGAAGGTGTATTGCAATCGATTCATCATGCTGAAATCGAGTATGCACGTACTCGCAGATTCTGGGGATAGTCACTCGAACTCAACGTTTCGGAGTTTGATTCCTGCTTCTTTCATCATGTTGGTGGAACGCGTGAAATCCTCCATCCAACGTTCAGGAATGTTGCTCGTTCCAGCATAGACGACCTCAACGATTCCTGCTTGAATCAACGAACGAGCACATCGTGTACATGGCGGCCATGTCACATAGGCTGTGCAATCCTTGAGAGAAACGCCAACACGAGCGGCATGCATAATCGCATTTTCTTCAGCATGACAGATAAGTGGATACTTTTCTTCACGGTTCTCCAGTCGATCCGTGGAATCATCAATACCTCGAGGAAATCCATTGAAGCCTGTCGATCGAATCTCACGGTCTTCCCCGACAACGACACATCCGACTTTTGTCGATGGGTCTTTGCTCCACGTACTGATGTGGTTGGCCAGTTCAAGAAATCGTACATCCCACTTTGAACCCATCTTGACCAACTCGGGGTTATGCTTCATCCCTTTGAGTCTTTGCAGGGAACAATTCCATGTGTTCTGTACCCCAATAGTCAAACGATTCGTACAACTCACCAATGAGATACAATGAGCCAATTGCAACGGTAAAGTGCGGCTTCATCTCGCTCAAACAGGAATGCGTTCTTTGTGCATCCTCCTGTTCGTAAAGGGTACTCGATGATGGCCAATCGAGTTCACGCAGTGCTTGCAAGGATACGCCAGCGTATCGTCCGAACTGTGGCTTTGTAAGGACGATCGATTCGGGCGGTTTTTGCTTACACAGATCGAGCAGTGGTTGGGTAAATTCAATCAAATCGTGTTGCGGTGTACATCCAAACACAAGCGTCCAGGAGTCTTCTTGCTCGATACGGTGGCGTAGTTGAGGAAGCATTCGCAACAAGCCACTTGGATTGTGTGCAGCATCGAAGAGCATCGAACCTTGCCAAGGTGCTGGAAGTTCTTGGAATCGGCCAGGCCAATTCAACAGCAGTGTCGATTGCTCAAGTCCGTTAGTACTGAGGCCAATCGCTTCAAGTGTTGCTTTTGCCAACAACAACGCTTCCTGTTCAAAAGATGCCGTTTCAGGAATGGTAACCCATTGAATTGAAGCCTCATCCTGCGTTTCATCAAGTTCGGTTCTTCCCGCATTTTTTGCTTCGGATTCAATGGCTGCCCGTGCCTCTACATCGTGTACATTGCGAACGATCATCGGCTTCCCTGGACGGGCGATAGCGGCCTTTTCAGCTGCAATTTGTGCCAGCGTATCACCGAGAACATCTCGGTGTTCAAGGCTGAGAGAGGTCAAGATGCTCACGTCCGCTTGAAGAATCCGTGTTGCATCAAAACGCCCGCCAAGTCCTGTTTCGACGATGAAAACGTCGATGTTGTTTCTCTCTGCACAAAGGCATGCAACGAGAAAGGTGATTTCGAAGAAGGTTAATGCTTCATCCAACGTTGATTCTGCTCCTTGAATCATGGAGAGGAATGCATCAAACTGTTCGGATGCAATCGGTTGACCATCGAGACGCACACGTTCTTCGATACGAACCAAATGAGGCGATGTGAACATTACACTCGATTGTCCAAGTTGATGCAAATGGGTTGCAAGAGTTGCACAGAGTGTTCCTTTTCCGTTGCTGCCGGCAATGTGGAGGATGGTTGCTTTGTCTTTCGATTGAATCAACGACTGATGGATTCGGAAAACACGTTCAAGACCAAGATCCATACCACGCTTCTTGCTCTCAGCAAGCCATTCACGAACGCTGGATGTCATCGAACTCAAACCGTCCTTGCGGCTGGTTCTCATAGGTGTAGCGATGCAACGATTGTCCCTGCAATCATCGATGCGCTCAAATGTGGTTCGTGTCTGGAAGAGGTATGAGCGACGTTGCAGGAGACTTTCGCCGTCAACTCCCATCGATGATTGGGATGGCGGGGATGTTCATTGCCACCATCTTCCTTGCCATGTACATCCGTCCATGGTACGACAAGGCAGGATTGCAGGCCTTTGGAGAAGCAGGAGCCTCTCAATTGCGCTACATCGGACTTGAGTTGTTGATGATTTTCGTCTTTACTGCTGCGATTTTGATGCTTGCAAAATACAAGAAAGAGTGGGTCATCAAGTACGGAATTATGGGGATTCTGTTCATAGCATTGCTCTACGCAAGCATTCCGCTTGCCCATCAACTCATGGTCGATGATAGCGTCACACCGTTTGAATACGAATCAACGGATGATGCAGAGGCCACGTATCTGACCGAAATTGGCATGGATCAGTACCTCGATACCATTCGATCAAACCAAAGTGGAGAACTCATCAATACGATTCGATTAATGCAATGGGGTCTTGAGGATCCAGTATGGACAACAGATATCCCTCATGGAAACGTTACCTACGAATTCTCTGAGTTGATCGTCGTTCCCGGTCCAGATTGGGTAACCATCAACAACGGTGCGTTCGTCAATACGCTCTCACTTGCTGACGGTTCGGTCGTTTCTACCTACGAATGTTTCTACTTCAATGCCCAAGGCGATCTTCGACCCATCGTTGAAACTGGATGTATTCTTGCTACTGAAACAGAGGATGCGCTCTACATTATTGACGCTGGGGAGAAACTTCACCGGTTCAATACCGACCGAGAAAACTCACCCAACCAGTTATCGGCCAAACAGGCGACGTGGCAACTCCCTGCCGATATGAAAGCAGTTGACGTCCTTGTAGAGGCAGAATTGTTGAGCGATACCAGTTTGTTGATCGTAAGCGAAGAATACGCCGGTGTGGTTCGATTGAACCAAACTGCGGGCTTCCCTGAAGGAGGTATTCACGAGCCTGCACACATTCTCATCGAAGCTTCCAACGAAGCAGGGTTCACTTCTGCAGATGTGGGCTACTCGAACATTGCCGAAGTCCCAATGGAAGAATCGACAAGCGGGGAACAACTCATCGTACTTGGGACTGCAGATGGCGACGTCCATGCTTGGTCGTTTGAGCCAACCTCGTCGGCGAGCAGTCCTGATAATCTGACCAAAGAATCAGGAGTCAGTATCGATGGGTTCGCTTCGGAAATCCGTGATGTCCGATTCACCGATATTGATGCGACGGGGTACACAGAACTTCTGATCACAACCGGTGATGATGCACGTCTTCTCTATGGGTCATCGATGGTTCAGCGATTGATCATCGACGTTCCTGAAGGCGAGAACGTTGCAGTCACCTTTGGTGAAACGCCTCAAGATGCTGAGGATGAAACCATCCATTTCTATGCCACAGTCATTGATGGAACCTATACCACTTCCAGCGGCGTCGTTAAGTCATCCATGTTCCTTGTTGGAGGTCTTGTAATGGAAGACATTCCGACCATTATCGGTCTTCTCTTCAGCCTCCTGCTCATGATTCTCCTCTACGTGCACAGTGAATGGTACGTTGTGAACACCGTTGGAATTCTTGTTGGAAGCGGTGTTATCGTCATGCTTGGTGTTTCATTCGTTCCAACGTTGATTATGGTCTTCATGATTGCAGCAGCGATATACGATGCCTGGGCGGTGTACAAATCGAAACACATGCTCGATCTTGCTAATACAATGATGAACCTCAATTTGCCCATTCTCTTGGTTGCTCCTCAAGATTCCGAATATTCCATGCGTACTGAGGGAACCACAGTACACGAATCACCAGACGAAACTCCACGTGATTCAGTGCAAGGAGCTCCTCGTGAGCGTGTCGTTGCCAAGAGCAGTGATGCGATGTTGATGGGTCTTGGAGATGTTATCTTCCCTGGTATGCTGGTGCTCTCAACACTCCAGTACGTTGGAGGTGACGATGGATTCACCATGGCCATGACCACGCTCGTTGGTAGCCTGATTGGATACTCAATTCTCATGTATTTCGTCGGCAGAGGTCAGGCTCAAGCAGGCCTTCCATTGCTCAACGGTGGTGCGATTCTTGGCTACATCGTCGGTGGCTTGTTGACGATTGGTATGGCGATGTTCCAGTTTAACATCAGTTTCTGAGGTGATTGAGAATGTTGGATATGCAGGTGTTCCGTGAAGCGGTCGATAAAATCCGTGCCGATCACGATCGTCGAGGCATTCCTCACGACAACATCGACAAGGTGCTTTCACTTGATTCTGAATGGAAACTGATGCTGCGCGAAACCAATGAATTGCGACGTCAAAAGAACGAAGCTGCACGTGGAATTGGCGCTGCCAAAAAATCAGGTGATGAAGCAGAAGCACAGCGCATCCTCTCAGAAGTCGCGGATCTCGGAGCACAAATTTCTGAAATGGAAAAGAAGACCGATGCGCTTCTTTCTGAACGTGATTCAGTACGTATGTCGATTCCAAACCTTTTGCATCCTGATGTTCCATCGGGTGCTGATGAATCGGGCAACACCAAGCATTCCCTGCACGGTGAAAAGCCATCCTTCGATTTTGAACCAAAGACACACAACGAGTTGATTGAAGAGAACAAATGGGTGGATTTGGAACGTGCTGCTAAGATTACAGGAAGTCGATTCTATTTCCTCAAAGGCGATCTAGCACGCTTGGAGATGGCTTTGCAATCCTATGCAGTTGATTTCATTCAACAACGTGGCTTCACCTTCGTTCAACCACCGGTCATGATGAATCGAACTGCCTACGAAGGTGTGACCGATTTGTCAGACTTTGAGACGGTGATGTACGGTATTGATCCCGATGGCTACTACATGATTGCAACATCAGAGCACCCTCTCACTGCGATGTACATGCAAGAAACTATTCCTGAGGAACTTCTTCCACTGAAGATTGTTGGCGTTTCCTCGTGCTTCCGCCGAGAGGTTGGCGCCCATGGTCAATCGGATCGTGGCATTTGGCGTGTCCATCAATTCACGAAGGTCGAACAAATCATCATTGCCACACCTGAAACTTCGTGGGAATTACACGAAGAATTGTTGCAAAACTGTGTTGATCTTTGGGATGCGCTCGGCTTGCATTACGAAGTGGTCAACATCTGTACGGGTGACATGGGGACGGTTGCAGCACGAAAGTACGATCTTGAGGCTTGGTTGCCTGGAGCAAAGGCGTTCAAGGAAATCGTATCCTGTTCCAACTGCACCGATTATCAAGCGAATCGGCTTGAGATTCGTTACGGAACACCCGGCCATCCAAACCAACCGATGGTACACACACTCAATTCAACCGCCGTCGCAACATCACGTGCCCTCGTAGCCATTATCGAGCAAAATCAACTCGAAGATGGTCGTGTTCGTATTCCAGATGTGTTGCAATCGTACATGCAAGGTCAAGAGATTCTCGAACCTTGTCAATGGTAGTGTTAATAAGTACTAAACACATACTGCTCTTAGGAGCGGGACGAAATGACACAAAATCGACTGTATTTTGGCTATGGGTCGAATCTCGATTGGAACGATTGGGTTCAATATTGCGAGAAGAACAACGCGAACTCAAATGGGCTGAAGGAACGAGAGCCTGCTTGGCTGGTTGGGCACCATCTCAAATTTCACTACCATTCCAGAGGACGTAAGGGTGGAGCTGCAGATGTTGTACCAATCAATGAATTCCATGCCACACCTGGTGCCTTGTTTGATGTCGATGAAAGTGCGTGGTCAACACTCGTTGCGAAAGAAGGAGCCCCATGGTACTACGAGGAGAAGAACGTGCTTGTCATCGGATCGGACGGTCAATTGCATGATGCTGTGACATTCGTTGTTTGTGATGACAGGATAAAACCAGATTTTCAACGGCCAACAGATGGTTACCATGGATTGATTCACGATGGCCTTCGTCATCGTGGATTATCAACCACAGGGCTTGACATGGCGATGCAACATACGTTTGACACACCCACAATCAACCACCTGTTTGTCTATGGAACCCTGATGTCAGGCCAAAAACGGTTCAATCAACTCAAGTCGTATGTCCTCTCCCAGCATGCTGCTTCTGTACGAGGCCATCTTCATCATCTTGGAGACTACCCTGGAATGAAATTGGGTGATGGGATGGTTCATGGCCAACTCATGAAAATAGATGATGTAGAAGCGTGCCTCGAACGAATGGATTCCATTGAAGGATTCCTTGGTTTTGGTCGTAATGATTCGTTGTTTGATCGAACCATTGTCCACGTTGAAACCGAACAAGGTCATGTGTGGGCTTGGACGTATCTCTATGCTGGTGATGTTGATGATGAATCCATCATCAACGATGGTCGCTGGCGTTAATCACTCAGATGCTTCCACATCGAGGAGATTCGCCCCTTGTTCAACACGATCACCAGCATTGAAGTGCACTGATGTGACCAAACCACTTTCTGATGCAACGATTCGATGTTCCATTTTCATCGCTTCGAGAATCATCAGTGTTTGGCCTGCTTCAACGGGTTGCCCTGCAGTTACGAGGACTTCCAGAACCACGCCAGGCATTGGTGCAACCAAGCCTCCTTGATGTTCATCGCTGCTTGCTCCTGCTTCGATGCGTTCCAGTGTGAAGATTCGACCAGAGTGGTGAACCCACCAAACGTCACCAACTTTGGCAACATGTGCCCATGCCTTGGTTCCGTCTTCGAAATAGATGCGAATACGTCCGTCCTCGCGAGGGTGTGCACAATGGTTCGCAAACGTCCAAATCTTCGGCGTACGCTCGAGCAGAACATCGTACGTCTCTCCACCATAACGGAACTCATGCTGCATCAGGGATACCTCCTGTTGAGCGTTTGGAATGGACTTACAACGCCGGCTGAACCGTGAGAAGATGCAACGGTTGCTCGATGCATGCCTGTTGTTTCAGCTACAGCTGCTGTCATGAGAGCAACGTCAAGATCGTCTTGACGTGGCATAAACTGGTATCCATTCGGATAGAGATCGTCGATCATCGAAGTATACGTATCGCCCGAAACGACCTCTGGTACGTCACAGAGGTCTCGCAAGAAACCGATGTTCGTTGTTGTTCCAAGAACAACAAATTCATCCAAGGCACGGCGCATGCGTTGCAGAGCTTCTTCACGTGTTGGAGCAAAGACGATCAGTTTCGCCAACATTGGATCGTAATGTGGTGTCACCTCGTCACCTTCACGCACACCCGTATCAAGGCGTATTCCTGGCCCTGTAGGCGGACGGAAGACTGCCAGAGGTCCAATGGCAGGCAGGAAGTTGTTCGTCGCATCCTCGGCATAAAGACGGACTTCAATTGAATGACCTCGAATGTTGAGATGATCAACGGACATCGGTTCTCCATTCGCAATACGCAATTGCTCTCGAACCAAATCGACACCTGTGACCATTTCTGTGACGGGATGCTCGACCTGAATACGTGTATTCATCTCGAGGAAATAGAAGGACTCATCCTCGGCAAGAAGGAATTCTACCGTTCCTGCCCCAACGTAGTCAACCGCCTTCGCCGCTGCGACCGCAGCCTGACCCATACGTTCACGCAACGAAGAGGTCATGGTGGAACATGGCGCTTCCTCGAAGACCTTTTGATGACGTCGCTGAACACTGCATTCTCGCTCACCGAGGTGAATGCAACGTCCGTGTGTATCAGCAAGAACTTGCACTTCAACGTGCTTTGACTTCATCAGGAGCTTCTCAACGTAAACGCGGCCATCTCCAAAGGCTGCGAGGGCTTCACGTCGTGCAGATTGGGCACCGTTCTGTAATTCATCTGGAGCGTTGACAACCCGCATCCCTTTGCCTCCACCGCCCGCAGTCGCCTTCAACAGGAGCGGATAACCCGTTTCCTTTGCTGCATTTCGAATGGCTTCCATAGCAAGTGCTTCATCCTCCTCTTCGATTTCAACACCGGGAATGACAGGGACTCCAGCGGCCTTCATGATTTGCCGTGCTGACATCTTGTCGCCCATCTGTTCGATGGCTTGTGGTGAGGGGCCAATCCAGATCAAACCTGCATCCATGACGGCTTGTGCGAATTCTGCACGCTCCGAGAGGAATCCAAATCCAGGGTGGATTGCATCAGCGCCGGTGTCTTTGGCCGCTTGAATGATGGCTGCCCCGTTGAGATACGTCTCTGCAATCGAATCACCCTCGAGGAGAACCGATTGGTCTGCAAGTTCTCGAAACATGCCTTCCTGATCGTTTTGAGCATAGATGGCTACGCTTGAGAGACCGGCTTCTCGACATGCACGAAGGATGCGACAGGCGATTTCGCCACGGTTCGCCACCAGTACACGCTGAATCATTCTCTCACCTCACTCTTCAGGCTTCCAATTCGCAGGTCGCTTTTCAAGGAACGAAGAGAGACCTTCTTGGCCTTCTCTCGAACCTCGCATTCGACTAGTGAAATCAAGCGTCCATCGACGTAGTGATGCATCATCTTCGCTCCATCGGTCGAATCCGAGTGTCAGTTCCTTTGCCAACGTTGCAGCACTTGGACCTGTGGTGAGAACCTCTGCAACGATTGCCTCGATTTCGTCATCAAATGCTTCAACGTTCTCAACAACGCGTTCAATGAAACCGATTCTTAGGGCTTCATCAGCCTGGACTCGACTGGCTTGCATTGCTAATCGTCGGAAGTTCGCTGAACCTACGCGGCGATACACGTACGGTCCAATGACGGCAGGCAGGATGCCAAGTTTTCCTTCTGAGAGTGCGATACGAACATTTTCCGCTGCAACAACATAATCCAAACAAGCGATAAGACCTGCTCCTCCACCGAGGGCAACACCTTGGATGGCACCGATTGTAAAGCAAGGGTGTGACCAAAGTCCATTGAAGAGACGATCGAGGCGTTCACTGTCCTTTCTGTTTTCTTCAGGCGTGTTGGCTCCTGCATCTCGCATCATGTTGATGTCAGCTCCAGCGCAGAAGTGCTTACCACGACCGGAAAGAACGAGCGTACGAAGATAGGGTTGGCCATTGGCATCTTCCAATGCATCAAGGTGTCCTGCGCTGCGTTCTTTCGTCCATTCAAAGACCTCAATCAATTCTGTAATCATGTCAACATTGAGGGCATTGAACTTATCCTCACGAGCCAACGCAATTCGAGCACAACTGCCGTCAATGGTGAGTTGAATCAATGACGTTTGCGGTGGATTTTCCATCGTTTTCATATCAAAAACCTCAATTGCATTTTCAAATTTTCAATTGGAATTTACATTCTAAAAATTCCGTACTTTCCATCCGGTAGAGGGGCGTTCCTTGAAGCGGCGAGACAAAGGCCGAGGACATCTCGTGTATCCCGTGGATCAATGATGCCATCGTCCCAGAGTCGTGCTGTCGAATAGTAGGGAGATCCTTCCACCTCGTACTTCTCAAGAATTGGAGCACGGAAGTTGTCCAACTCTTCACCTTCCATGGGAGGCTTGCCTTCTCGTTCTCGCTGATCTTGCTTGACCGTGCTTAGGACGTCGGCTGCTTGTGGGCCACCCATAACAGAAATACGACTGTTTGGCCACATGAAAAGGAAGCGAGGATCGTAGGCTCTGCCGCACATACCGTAGTTTCCTGCACCATGTGAACCGCCTACAATAACGGTGAACTTCGGTACGTTCACACAGGAAACGGCCGTGACAAGTTTTGCGCCATCCTTGGCAATGCCGCCAGCCTCGTAGGCTTGACCGACCATGAAACCAGTGATGTTCTGAAGGAAAACGAGTGGAATACCTCGTTGACCACACAGCTCAACGAAGTGAGCCCCTTTCAGTGAAGACTCTGAGAACAGAATGCCATTGTTGGCAACGATGCCGACTTTATGGCCATGGATGTGAGCGAAACCACACACCAAGGTTGTTCCATAACGTGATTTGAATTCATGAAAACGAGAACCATCAACGATACGAGCAATGATTTCACGAACATCGATCGGCGTTCGATTGTCGCTTGGAATCAACCCGAGAAGGTCTTCAACATCGTGGGCTGGAGGTTCAGGTTCTTGCATCGCTGCAGGTGCAAGTTCTCTTGAACCGATGTTCTCGAGAACGTTTCGAACCATGCGAAGCGCTTCTGGTTCGTCTTCAGCGAAATGATCGGCGACACCGGATTGAACCGTGTGAACCTCTGCTCCACCCAAATCCTCAGCAGTAACCACTTCGCCAGTGGCTGCTTTGACCAAGGGTGGACCTGCAAGGAAAATGGTTCCATTGCCTTTGACAATGATCGACTCATCGCTCATGGCAGGGACGTATGCTCCACCTGCGGTGCACGAACCAAGAACGGCTGCAACCTGAGGGATACCGTCACCAGACATGCGTGCTTGATTGCGGAAGATGCGTCCAAAGTGCCCGATATCAGGGAACACTTCGTCCTGCATGGGCAAAAACGCCCCACCAGAATCAACGAGATAGACGCATGGAAGATGATTCTCATGAGCAACGGTTTGTGCGCGAATGTGTTTCTTGACCGTCATTGGATAATAGGAGCCGCCTTTGACCGTTGCATCGTTGGCAACGAAGAGGACTTCCCGACCGTGGACACAGCCGATGCCAGTCACGATGCCAGCGGAGTGGGCGCGGCCATCGTAGAGGTCGTAGGCTGCTAATGGAGAAAGTTCAAGGAAGGCTGTGCCAGGATCGATGATGCGTTCAATACGTTCACGTGCAAGCATTTTGTTGCGGCCTCGATGCCGTTCAACGTACTTCTCTCCACCACCTTGCTGGACGATTTCAAGCCGCTCACGCAACGTTTCAATCAGAGCAAGATTGTGTTCTCGGCGAGCAGAATAATCAGGATCGGCTTTGTTCACTCGAGTCGGTAGTCGATCCATCTGCTTCCACCTGTGCCGACCACTTCGGTTCAAGCCTTCAAGGCATCGTGGCTTTAGACACCAAGCATCAATCGGCCAATGTCACGAATACCTGGTGCAAGACCGACAATGAGAACGGCAAGGACAATCAACAATCGAAGATGCTTCTGCCGGTTTTCAACACGCATCTCGACAAAGATGTACGTGATGGTACCGACCAAGAGTGCCTTGACAATGGCAAACAGCCATGCGCCTTCAACGTCCCAACCAAGGTTATCCGAAATTCCACCACCATATTGAATCACTGCATCACTCAGCGGATGCTTTTCCGAATATCCGAAATAATCGATACCGACCATGGTTGCAAATCCATCGCACAATTGGCCAAAGACCATGGCGAGCACCAAGGGGCTAGCGAGCAATGCCTTGTTTGAGAGTTGCTCAATAGGATGATTGGCAACGACCTTCTCCTCAGCCTCCCACGACTTGATCGTGACACCCTCAGGGAGGACACCTGCTTCGAATCCAGTCAGTTTGATCTGGCGAGCATCATCTTTACCGATTCGGTACAACGCAGCACAGATAATTCCTGGAATGCCGAGGACAATCAACGCTGGCCAGAAGACAACGTCATTCGGTAAGCGTCCTGATTCCTGAAGCCATGGCGTTGCGGCAAGTTGTGCCCAATGCCCCAAACCGACGAAACACGCACCTACAGCAAAGGCGAGAAGACCACGGGTAATGGTCGGCCAATCACGAGTCGAATGGAAAACAAAAATGAGGCTGGCAAAGCCGATACCGAGGCCTATAATGACCCAAATCAAGCCCATGTCGTGCTCAGCATATCCTGGGCGGAACAAGATTGCCCACATGAAGAGAAGCGCAAGACAGAGCAGTGGTACAATGCGCATGCGGATGTTCAGCTCACCGATGTCTCCTCCAACATCATCCCACTTCTTTCCAATAAGATGGGATACGAATCCAATGCCAATGAGCCATGTGGCCAAATGGAGGTGGATGATTGGAGAGATAAGGAGCCAGTCGATCGAAGATGGGAAGAAATCAGCATCCTCGAGGACACGGAAGATGGGTGCGAGGCAGACCCAAGCGATGAGAGCGATCATCATCTTGTCATCAGCAGGTAATTGAAGCGTACGAAACAGTGCTTGAAAGACCACGACGGATGCAAGAAGCCCAAAGGTGTAGATGGCTGTATTTTGATACGAGTACCCCGCATCGCCTTGTGCGCCTGCATCTTGTTGAATCGGCTCCCAGATAATCGGACGCAATCCATCATCCCAAACAGCCTGTGGCATTAAGACCAAGCCAAGGAGAACACCAATGATGAGTAAGAGAAGCAAACGAGTCAACGTTTGTTCGACCATTGACAACCGTGTTGAAGGGAGCGCAGGTTGATGCGTTGCAAGAACTTCATCAATTGACTCGATGGTTGCCATGCTACGCCTCCGTACAGACGAGAAGGGTCAGGGAAATATCTCTTCCCTCTATACTCACTCTTCTTCTTCAGCGATGACACGAGGTTCGTGTTCTTCAATGAAAGAAACCTTGCCGCAATCGACAGCGTCTCGAAGAACGGTCACAAGACGGAACTTCATCATGGCCGCATTGGTATCAAAGAGCATGGTTTGTGGGATGACGATGTTCAAATCGTCACCATCGAAGGTGACACCGAAGTCGGAGTGACCTGTATTCGATTCAAGGAGTGCAGCAACCTTCTCTTCCTTTCCTTCAACGACCTTCACGATCTTGAAGTTGTACTTGAGCGTCTTTCCAGCCATTGGGTGGTTGTAGTCTATACGAGCACGGCCAGCAGCGAGGAATGAGAGGTAACCTTGGCGTCCGCCGATGTTGACAGGAGCGCCGAGGTAGAGAGCGTTCGGGTCACGAACAGCACGTCGGAGTTTGTCGATACTGATGGTTTCGATCATGGTTGCATCCTTCTCGCCGTATGCATCGGCAGGAGCGAGTTCGAGTTCAACATCCTTGTCGACCTTCGCCTCGAGGAGCGCTTCTTCGAATCCTGGAATGAGAGAACCTGAGCCAACAACGCAAACCATAGGCTGGTACGTGCGGTTTTCATCATGCATTTCATGCTCCTGAGCCGTGGCTTCACGGGTGGTTTCAATCAAATCGCCTGTTTCGCCGTTGTAGAGGTCATAATCAACGTGAATAATGTCGCCTTCTTCCATATGGGTTCACCTGAACGCTTCGGCGACTCGCAAGGTATTGATAAGTCAATTGGATGAAAACCTACTCTTCCTCGCTACGAGGATGAGGCGTTTTCCGGGCATCAAGGACGGTTAGCCAAGCCATTCCAAGCATCATCAGAGCCCAGCCCGCCCACACAAGGTGAGAACCTGGGAGGTCGTAGATGATGACACGCATGCGCTGTACAGAATCCGCACCATCCGTCGAAACTTGCTGCATCAGCCCTGTCGTTTGTGAACCATCGAAAATGAAAACAATATCACCATGAGAACGAACCAAAGTATCAACTTCGCTTCTCGGCGGATTTGGCGATCCATCAAACCGAATTAAACCAGGCTCAACTTCCCCTATTTTCTCATCACCAGAATAGACACTGATGACAGCTCCAACATAACCATCACCCACTTCTAAATCGTCGCTCTCGAGCACGATTTCTTCGAAAACATAGCCATAACCATCGACTTCGACCATCTCTCCACGCACCAATGTAATGCGATGCGTTGCATCCCCACGATCGACGAGAACCGTGGTAAACACATGTCCAACGAGCAACAAGAGTAATCCAAAGTGCACAAGATGGGCTGCTGGAGCGATTTTTTCAAATCCTGATGTTTGTACTCGCTTGTACACTTCAGCACCGACAGGAACGAGTGCAACAAGAACCGAAGGAAGCACAAGCCATGCAATGGTTCCACGTGAAAGGAATTCCGAAATCGGCTCACTTGCATCACCACCAAGCGCATGTGGAATGAGAATGGCCAAAACAATGGATGCAAGAGCTGTACCGAGCACGACCGATACGATTTGCTTTGGTGATTGTTTTCTCGATGTGTAAGCAAACAAGGCCAAAGCCATGGCCATGACAAACGGAGCACCATAGAGCTCGTGCGCATTGAATTGAACCGCATCAATGCTTGAAACAAGGATGATCAAGGTGAGAATGATGTAGAGGCTGGTCAGAACAACGGGCGCCCAAAGGGTTGTTTGCATGATGAATGTACGGGTCATCCAAGGCTTCTGCTCCATTTCTTCCTCGCCCATCACAAGCCAAGGGAGAATGTAGAATCCGAGCATGATGGCAGCAACGTGGAGTTCGACCAAGCCCGACCAAGCTGATGCCAGACACATCATCGTTCCCGCTGCGCCCCATCCCCATGCCTTGCGCGCATCAGGGGCAGCATAGAGCGGTACGAACATGAGCGAATTCAGTAAGACAAAGAGAAGGTCTTGCGTCAGTAAATAAGCAACGATAGGTACAACAATCAACCAAGGCGCTGAAAGAAATCCTCTGTACGACCAAAGTGATTCATCCTTCTCAAGATGTTTTGGCCAATCAACAGCCGTTGGTGCAAAGACCATTGCGACGAAGAACAAGGAAGGAGCATATGCATAGGTTGTGTAATCAAACAGAACTGCAATTGCAGCCCCGAGAACGGGTATGAGGAACAAGTTCGAGAACGGGCGCCGTGTTGTTCCCTGTGCGGCTCGAATGAAGACGCCACTAAGCAAGAGAATCAGCAAGACGTAGGAGACGATTTCAACGCCTTCCGCACGATCTTTCAGAACCATCATTCGACCAAACACATCCGTTGGAGGTGTACCCTCAGCAGATACAACGAACGTGTGGACAGATGCAGCCCAAACACCGCCTGCACGAGTGACGAGCGTCGCAAACAATGCAAGGGCACCTGTGGCAAGACCAAGTCCGGTCCACATCAAGGTCGAGGTCTTTCCAGGACGGGTTCGTAGGTGCCCCATCAGAACCAGAGCGAGCCACGGGAGGAAGGAACCGGTTTCGACAGGATCCCATGCCCAATACCCTCCCCAATCGAGAACCATGTACGCCCAAAGTCCACCTAATCCAATTCCGAGTGTTGCAATCAGAAGGCCTGGACGGGTTTGATGCAGCATACGCTTGTCGATTTCAGCATCGTCTCCGTACTGGAGAATGGCGAGACTTGTTGCGGCAAGAGCAATACACAACGAGTATGCAAGGAAAACAAGCGGTGGATGAATCACCATCAAATCGGTTTGCAGAAGTTCATTCAGTCCTGATCCCTTCAGTCCGAGTGGATTTTCTGCAAAAGGATCCAATGTCATCGAAATGAGGAGAAGAAGGAGTGTAAAACCATGCATTAAGCGTAGCCGTAGTTGGTGTGTTTGGTCTTTCTCTGAAGCAAGGGGACGACCAAACCACCATGCAACAAGACCCATCCAAGCAGCCCACATGAGCAGAGGTCCTTCCCGAGCAGCCCATGTTGCCGCAAAGCGATACTTGAGTGGAAGGTCTTCGCCTCCGTTCAATGCAACGTGGAGGATGGATGTATCGTTTGCAATGAAGCGCGAAGCAAGTGCCACGAACGGCATGGCCACAGCCAAGTGAAGAAGAACTGAGACAATGGGTTGCTCAACCCGCCACTTCGGCCACAGCATCATGACGATGCAAGCAAGGACGGCCAGAACAAGCGTCCATCCCCACATGCTATTACCAAGGGTGCATCCTTGTTATTGCTTTGCGTGAGCCCATCACCAGCCGAAGTGTTTCGCACGGCTGTATCCAAAGGAGAGAAGGACGGAAATCACACGCTTGAAGAGAAGTGTTGGCTTACGAACCATGATCTTCAATCCGATTCCGAGTTTGGTTAATGGACTCATGTTTCCGAGTTCTTCAGGAAGGCACTTTGCCATCGCTGTCATCTCTTCGTCGGAAAGATTGTACAAAGCATCCTTCCCTTTCAGAATCTTATGATAGGGCGGGAAGGTCGATTTCCAAGCTTGTTCGTAAGGAGCCAACGCCTTTGCTGACAAGTCGCCGTTCTTCATGGCCTTTGAGAGAACATGAGCTGCTTCTCGGCCAGACCACAGTGCAAGATGCGATCCACCCTCGAACAAAGGCGATGTGAAGCCTGCAGCATCACCAACGAGAATGAGGCCATCATCAACCGTCTTACTTCGAGGGCCAGAGATTGGAATCGTTCCGCCAAATGGTTTGATCTTCATTCCATCTTTTCGCCATGGAGGATTAACTGCTGGCTTTCCTGCAAGGTACGTATCTTCGATGAACGAGTCGAGATATCGAATCGCTCCCTTCTTATCCGTTGTGACCAATCCAACATTGGCTCGTTCACCTTCTTTTGGAATCATCCACACATAGCCATGCGGAGAATACTTTGGCCACAGATAGAAATCAAGGTAACCATCATTCGGCACATCATTCAGTTCATACTGGAATCCAGCAATGACCTCAACTTCGGTTCCCATATCAAGGAGTTTTGAGGCTGCACCAGATACGCCAGAAGCATCAATTACGGCAGAACATTCAATTGGAAATTCATTTCCTTTCCCCTCAATAACCCAATTGGAAAATTGATTTTCGCTATTGAAAATTCTCTTCATTGATGTGACGCGATGGTTCAGGAATAACTCAGCCCCAAGTGCTGTGGCTTCGTCCATCAACCACTGCTCAAACAAATGCTTCTCAAGAACGTAACCCGGTTCAGTCAAGAGCTTGTTTTCGCCTCCAGGGAAGATGACTCGAATGCCTTTCACATCCAAGGCCTTGACATGATCCGGTATTTGCAAATCCAGATTCTGTACAGCAAGATCAGAAAGGCACTCGCCGCAATGTACGGGTGTTCCAACTTCAGGATCCGCCTCGACAACGATGGTCGACAAACCGAGACGCGAGGCATGTATTGCAGCAGAGCCACCGCCAGGACCAGCCCCGATAATGAGGAGGTCGCATCGCCTTGGCTCTGCCATAGTTGATTGATGAGTACACGGCACATGAATTCAACGGTGTTGACACATGGGCAATGGGTAGCGTGTGATTTGACCCACTGGGAGCCCTTTGGTGAGGCCAAAATGAATCATTGGGTTTGTGCATTGACCGTGTGATTCGTTAGAATAACGGTTGAATCAACGATTGATTTAATCAAAGAAAGAGAGGAGAGTCGCTATGGTTTTCGGAAGGGCCATCAGTGCAAACACAACGAGTAGAATCGTGAAGAGTTGTTTATTAGTCATCCAATCTTCCTTACCTTCCTCTTTCATTTTCTTTGAACGTTTCATCTCATAAAATATAGCCCATACAATGAACAAAAAGAAAGCAATTACTCCAATGATCGGTATAATGACGATTCCAACAATAGCCGCACTTTCATTTGACATTGGTTGATTGTGCTATCGCCGAGATATAGTCTTGATTGGATTGTAGAGTCATGTAGGTCCGAATTAGAGGAGCCCACTGATTAGACGGGTCATCAGACCGTAGCGTCTGCCAAGACCCGCTGCAAGCCCTTTGATTTGCCAAAACCTGAGCAATGGGTATCTGGATACGCCCTCTGAAATTATCTAAAAGCGATTATGCAGGGGAATGTTTTATTCAATCCGGCTTCTTATTCACCTGTATGAGGTTTCAATTATTGTTTGTGAGTATGCTTTTTATTCTTGCACCTATGTCTGGCTGTTTATCTTCACAAGAAGAAGATTCTACAAAGGCAGATAGCTTTGTCAACGGCTCAAATTCATTGATCAAAATGACTGATGAGGCGCCCGGAGAGAATTGTGCTTATGGTGGAGTTAAAATTGACACTGGAATCGATTTAGACAGCAATCAAAAGTTGAGTGATGATGAAATTGACAATACTGCATATGTCTGTCATGGTGATCCGGGTGAAAATGGATATTGCAATCCTGAAGATTGTTGCAATCCCGTAAATTGCGATAATCAAACCTCTTCTGTTGACCAACTAACTGGAGGCGGTTGGCACACTTGTATGCTTAGAGAAGATGGCACCGTGATGTGCTGGGGTAACAACTACTATGGCCAAATTGGAGTTGGATACACAAACTCTTCTGGAGGAGTTAATCCGGTCGATGTAACCTTGTATGGAGGTCATACCGCAACACAATTATCCGCTGGAGGTTTCCATAATTGTGCGATATTAGATGATGGAAGCGTAGCATGCTGGGGTTACAACCAAGCAGGAACTCTTGGAGATGGAACCTACAACGACAGATATGTCCCCTCCCCAACTCTTGGGTTTGGAGCTGGATTGGATGCAATCTTGTTATCATCAGGCTACTATCACACATGCGCTCTGCTTTCAGACGACTCTATCTCTTGCTGGGGAAGTAATGAATTCGGTCAAATTGGAAATGGAGAAATCGATGGTAATCTTGGTGTATCAACACCATACTCAATCCCAGAATTCGGTCCCGGTAGCAATGCATCACTAGTTAGGGCTGGAGGCCATGCAACGTGTGTAGTCACAACGGATGGAGAACTATTCTGTTGGGGATACAAAGCGCTGAAGGGTGTTACAGGAGATAACCAACACATTTCCTCACCTGCTCATATTCCACACTCTGGAATCAATGTTACAGACGTGTCTGTTGGTGGATACCACACTTGTGCACTGCTGGAAAACGGATCGGTTATCTGCTGGGGAAGGAATGATTTTGGACAACGTGGACTAGGTTATACTCAATCAGCAACCGATCCGTTTACTGAACATGCAGTCATCGATTTCGGAAACAATCGAACCGCTTTACAGGTATCCGCTGGCACACATCATTCTTGCGCAATTTTAGAGGATTGGGAGGTTGTTTGTTGGGGGAATAACACCTACGGACAATTGGGCAATACCCCATCAAATCATGAGTCTTCTCCTGTCACCGTTTCTGGCTTAGACGGGGTTGCAAAACCTGAGAATTTATTCCTCGGGAATTTCCATACATGCGTTGTTTTTGAAGATAAATCCGTATCATGTTGGGGAAGAAATATCAATGGACAAGTTGGCGATAATACAACCGATGATTCTTC
>JBMTJI010000006.1:0-79109 GCA_049438185.1 Candidatus Poseidoniaceae archaeon | reverse complement strand
GCATCAAACAGCGGCGAACCATTGTACGATTGCAGCGAGGCTTTGTTCGCACCACAAGCCGAATTGATTGGGGCGATTGTCAAGGGCGCATTCGTTGGCGATATGAATCTACCAATGGTCTTCCTCGGAGCGGCATTAGCCATTGTTCTCATTCGATTGTCAATGCCAGTGATGTCTGTTGCAATTGGAATTTATTTGCCACTTAAACTGAGTGTCCCAATAATGCTCGGAGGAATCCTGTCTTCGCTCGCCATCGGTGCTGCGCACTTACGAATCGATGGCACACTTGACCGAGAGCCATCAAAAGAAGCCAAAGCTGCTGCTTCTGAAGTTGAAAGCCGGGGCGTACTCATCGGTGCAGGATTCATTGCAGGAGAATCGATATTGGGTGTACTGATTGCAGTGCTCATTGTGTTGAATATCAATTTAGATGAAATCTTTAGGATCCATGAATTGTCTCAAATGTTCTCTCTGCTGTTCTTTGCATGGTTTGTTGGAGTCTTTATTTGGCTAGCGACAAGAGCGCTTCCTGAAGGTGGAAATCTTGGCCGAGAAGTATTTACAACAGCGTCACATTCTGTCAAGAAATTTGCTCGATCTCTGATGCCTCGCTCCAAATAATCCAACGGTAATTATGAAAGGCTCAAGGCGATGGCCATTGTTTGGTGGTCAGCATCGCAACATCAATTTCTGAACTGGAAGAACTCGCTCGACGTTGTCGAATTGAAATTGTCAAAATGGTTCATCGAGCCCAAGCAGGACATCCCGGAGGGTCGCTCTCAGAGATTGACTTGATAGCAGCATTGTATTCAACTTCACTGCGTGTTCGACCTGACGAACCTGACTGGGAAGACCGAGATCGATTTATCCTCTCCAAAGGACATGCTTCCCCAGGAATGTATGCACTCCTTGCTGAAAAAGGATTCATTCAACACAGCGATTTGCAATCATATCGTGTCCTTGGAGGTGTTTGTCAAGGCCACGTCGACATGAAATGGTGCCCCGGAGTTGATTTCAGTGCTGGTAGCCTCGGCATGGGGCTATCTTTTGGAATGGGATGCGCACTTGCTGCCAGAATTGACGGCAGTGAACGACGGGCATTCGTGATGCTTGGCGACGGTGAGATTCAGGAAGGATCGATCTGGGAAGCAGCCATGGCAGCTGCCCATCATGAATTAGGTAATCTCAAAGTCATTCTCGATCGCAACAGAATCCAAAACGATGACTTTTGTCTCGAACAAATGCGTATGTTCGATATACCTGCGAAATGGAAAGCATTTGGATGGAACGTCATGGAGATTGATGGGCATGACATGAACGAAATTGTTGAAGGAATCAACTTCCTCGACACATCGAACGATGCTCCATCGATTCTCATCGCTCATACCATCAAGGGGAAGGGTGTCTCGTACATGGAAGACAATCCTTCCTTCCACGGTGCAGCACCGAACGATGAGCAATTTGCACTAGCCATGCAAGAATTGGGGGCGGTTGAATGACACGTATGGCAGCGACACGAGATGGTTATGGACAAGCGTTGCTTGAATTAGCGGAAAACAAGAAAGTCGTTGTGCTAGAAGCTGACCTTGGAAAGTCAACAAAATCGTTGCATTTCCGAAAGGCGCACCCTGAACGCACGATTTCCTGCGGTATAGGGGAGCAAAACATGCTGTTGGTCGCCGCAGGTATGGCATCAAGCGGTTACATCCCATTTGCATCCACATTTGCCATCTTTACGGAACGAGCATTTGAGCAAATGAGAAACGGAGTTGCTCGGCCTAACCTCGCAGTTCACCTATGTGGTTCTCATGGTGGCACTCATACGGGAACAGATGGCTCATCAGCACAGTCGATTGAAGATTTAGCAATCTATCGCACACTCCCGAACGTCACAGTGCTCCACCCATCCGATGATGTCAGCACGCGATTGCTCACAAAACAACTTGCGGCATCAAAGAATCCCTCCTACATGCGGACGGCTCGAAACAAGACGCCAGTCCTGTACGATGAGGCAGATCCGAAGACAATACAGATTGGAAAGGGCATCACATTACGCAAAGGAAATGATGTTGCAATCATCGCCTGTGGTGTTTTGGTTTCTGAAGCACTTAAAGCAGCAGATTCATTGAGAGAAAAGGGTATTGAGGCCACGGTTATCGACATGCACACCATCAAACCACTCGATGTTGGTTTGGTCGATGAGGTAGCAGCGCGTTGTGGTGCCCTCGTCACTGCTGAAGATCATTCCATCATTGGAGGACTCGGTGGTGCTGTTGCTGAGCACCTTTCCGCATCTTCTCGCACCCCGCTCGAGCGTGTTGGCGTTCAAGATCGATTCGGAGAATCTGGTCAGGCAGATGAAATGTTGGAACTCATGGAACTGAGTTCACCACACATCGTCAAGGCTGCATTGCGGGCAATTGACCGCAAGTGAAGCAACCATCATGTTCATGAATCGCCAATTCAACGAAGGCACATGGAGTTCTTCCTTGACACTGCTGATGTAGACGAAATTCGCGAAATTGCTGCTTGGGGTATTCTCGACGGTGTGACAACCAACCCATCACTGATAAAGAAAAGTGGGCGTGACTTCAAAGAAGTCGTAGGAGAAATCGCTGGAATTTGCTCCGGACCAATTTCTGCTGAAGTAACGGCGATGGATACTCCAGGTATGTTGGAACAAGCCCGTCAATTGAAAGCAGAATTGCCCTCAAATGTGATCATCAAAATTCCTTGCACTCCAGAAGGGCTCGCTGCAACCAAGGTTTTGACCGAAGAAGGTGTGGATACCAACGTAACGCTCATTTTTTCTGCTTCGCAAGCGCTTATGGCTGCAAAAGCCGGAGCCACATACGTTTCGCCTTTCATCGGTCGAATTGACGACACGGGACACGATGGCATGAATCTCATTGCTGAAATTATGGAAACCTGGGAGAAATACGATGTTTCAACGAAAGTTCTCGCGGCTTCGATTCGTCACCCAACGCATGTTCTCCAGTGCATGCAACTTGGAGCTCATACAGCCACCATGCCTGCCAAGATATTCCGCCAACTCATGAAACACCCACTCACCGACAAAGGCCTCGAAGGCTTCATGCGTGATTGGGCTGAAGTTGAGGCTGCTGGCAAGGCTTGAACATCTACAATTCGAAAAGGAGGCTTCATCAATGATGGAGCATCAGCCCATACCACTGAGGGAACACGATGAGTGATATTCAGGAACGTCTGCAGAAACTCCTTGATGGGGAGTTGGATGCTGCAGAAGTCGCTGAGGATCCTGCTCTCGCATCGTTAGCAGACCGTCTTTATGGCATCAAAATCACACCAGTTCAACCAAAAAAACTTCGAGATTTTGGTGAAGCAGCAGCATCTCCCTCTGCGCCGCTTCCCGCCACGGATATGATGATTGAAGTCATTGGTGACGTAGCGCTTGAGCACCCTCCTGCACCAAATGCAGACCTGCCTCCTCTCGCACCGATACCTGCGGCCCCTAATTCGAAGGAAACGAAGTCTTTCGGTATGATGAGTTATCTCTCCATTCTCGCACTGCTTGCAGTCACTGCCAATTTGTTTGGATACCTTCACACGCTCGTTGGCTCGCTGTGTACCAACGCATGTGCAAATGAAGGACATACGAAGATGAATCTTCTTGAGATTTATCGTTTGGATTCGCTAAATGGATGGAGCCTCCCCGTCACCGAGGGCGTTATTGGTATACCTGATGTTGTTGCAATCCTTGGTCTTCTCGTCATGACCTTTCTCTTGCGTAAAAAGGCGTGAACACGTCGTCCTACGGCCGACTTTCTCCGTCATCTTGATGAGCAGGAGTTGAAAGGAGACACTATGGGCAAACCAGCGAAGGCCAAGCGTGGGATTCCAAGCAAAGTTGAAGATTTCAACGCTTGGTATCCGTTTATTGTTGAGGCTGCTGAACTCGTTGACAAGCGTTACCCAATCAAAGGAATGGATGTTTGGCGTCCATATGGTTGGAAAGCTATGCGCCAAATCGATGCATTAACCCATTCGGAAATGGATCGAACAGGTCATGAAGAAGTCAATTTTCCACTCCTTATACCTGAAGATCTTCTCGAGAAAGAAAATGCATTGGTCGCCCGACTCAAGCGGGCTCGAGAAGAAGGTGTCGATCCAGATGAACTGCGTGACGAAGATGAAGAAGCGGGATTCAAGAAAGAAGTGTACTGGGTCAAGCATGCAGGAGAAAACGAACTCGACATCCCAATGTTCCTCCGTCCAACCAGTGAAACTGCAATGTACACAATGTTTCCATTGTGGATTCGTAGCCACAAAGACCTACCACTGAAAGTATACCAAATGGTCAATACGTTCAGATATGAAACGAAACAAACACGTTCGTTTATCCGAGTCCGTGAGATTCACTTCTTTGAAGCACACACAGCACATGCCGATGAAGCCGATGCTACGCGGCAGATTGAGCAAGATTTGGAAATTGTTGACCGGTTGATGGAGAAATTGTGCCTACCAATCATCAAGGCAAAGCGTCCTGTATGGGACACCTTCCCTGGCGCACACTACACGATAGGAATCGATGCCGTCATGCCGAATGGACGAACACTACAGGTTGCAAGTTGTCACCACTATCTCGATCAATGGGCAAAGGCATTTGATATTACATACGAGAATCTGGATGCAAAGCAACAACACGTCCATCAGACAACATATGGGATGTCTGAACGACTACTGGGGGCTGTTGTCGGCATGCATGGCGATGACTCTGGATTGATTATGCCGCCGGCGATTGCACCATGGCAAGTCGTCATCTGTCCAATGATTCGAAAGAATTCAGAAGTTGATACAGTAGCAATTTCACATCAAGTTGCAGATACGCTGCGAGACGCAGGTTTGAGAGTACATGTTGACGACCGTGACCTGCATCCTGGCCAGAAATATTACGATTGGGAGATAAAAGGCGTCCCTCTTCGATTGGATATTGGGCCACGTGATGTCGAACAGGGAACTGCTTTTGCAGCAAAACGAACAGGTGGAAAACAACCCTTACCAATGGAATCCATCGTTCAATCTGTGAACGAGGTGTTGAACGAAATTTCCGATGTCTTGAGGGAACGTTCAACTCAGCACATGGAACATGTGATTCAACCACTCCCACCATTTGTCGAAGAAAACGGTGAATGGAAGATGGATGGAGAAGTCAAGGATGGCCACATTTACGAATTACCTTTCGACGGTACAGATGCTCATGCAGAGGCGATTGAGCGAGCAACAGGACTCACATTCCTTGGAGATTCGACGGATTCTTTCACAGATGAATTGCCATGCCACATGAGTGGAAAACCAACCAAACGTCGTGTACTTCTAGCGAAGACCTATTGATGTTGGAGAAATTCGAGTATCTTCTCTGGTGGCCTTCCAATCACTGCCTTACCATTGAAAACAAGTACGGGTCGCTCAAGGCACTTTGGTTGTTCAACAAGCAATTCTTTGATTGCATCGGATTTGAGATTTCCCAAATCGAATGAACCAACCACATCGTTTCGTCGAAGTATATCGGGTAAGGCTGAAAGAATTTCAAGATCATCCGAATGGATGCCTTCGGAGAGGTATCGATAATCCTCAAATTCTACACCTGCCTCTATCAGAAGCGTAACGGCTTGCCTTGATTTTGAGCAACGTGGATTGTGATAGAGACGCATGCGATCACACAATGCTTACATTCCAAACGATGAAGGATCCATATCCATCTCCCCATCCTTCATCATCTTCCTCATTTGCTTGTTCAACTTACGGTTTCCACCCATTCCCTTCATCATCTTGCGAGAACGCTTCCATTGTGCAATGAGTTCGCGAACATCCTTTTCCTTAACACCTGAACCACGAGCGATACGTTGAATGCGTTCAGCCTTAATTTTTGCAGGCTCATTTTTCTCCCAAGCAGTCATGGAATCCATAATGGTTCGATAACGGTCAAGATTGCCTTGCATGGCTTCTTTTTGTGATTTTGACATCCCACCTAGCCCACCAAACATGCTACCAGGAAGGAACGACATGAGTTTGTCAATCGTTCCGACTTTTGCCATCATTTCCATCTGTTTGTACATGTCGTTCAATGTGAATCGTCCGGACATGAGACGCTGCGTCAAACGCATTGCTTCCTCTTCATCCAAATCCTCGGGTGCAAGGTCAATCAGACCACGAATGTCTCCCATCCCGAGAAGTCGTGAAATGAAACGGTCTGCTTCAAATTTTTCAAGATCCGAAACCTTCTCACCAACACCGATGTGAACCAATGGAGCACCAGTTGCAGCAACAGCCGACAGTGCCCCACCACCACGTGCAGTACCGTCCAGTTTTGTAACAACAATACCTGTTACACCAGCAAGGTCATGGAAGGAGGCCGCTACGGGACCTGCAGCTTGCCCAACCTGCGCATCAATAACCAACCATCGCTCCGTTGCTCTTGTTATTGCTGCAATGCGCTCTAATTCTTCAACGAGTTCTTCATCAAGTTGGTGGCGTCCTGCTGTATCGACGATAACCAAATCTGCAGCAGAACATGCTGCAAGACCGTTTCGCACGATAGTGGCCGCATCCTTCTCGTCTGGTTCTCCATAGACCATAACGCTTGAATCTTCAAGCAATTGTGAAAGTTGAGCATAGGCTCCGGGACGATGAACGTCGGCTTCAATCACTGCAACGCGTAAACCGTGCTTTTTTCGATACCATTCTGCTAGTTTTGCGGTCGTGGTCGTCTTACCTTGTCCGTACAACCCAACGAGAAGAAGCGTCGCACCACGCGGCTGGAATTCATGGCTACTGCCAAGGATACGAACCAGTTCGAGATAGAGGATATTCATCGCATGCGTCTGAAGATCGATACCAGGACGTGGTTCCTCTTCTCGCATTCTTTCTTCAAGGCGATCAACGATTTCCTTTGTTTGACGAACGTTAAAATCTGCCTCTTGCAAAGCGCGACGAAGACTCTTGGTCATTTCTTTGAGTTCTTCTTCATTTAATCGACGCTTGCTACGAAGAAGTCCGAGTGAACGGAAAATTCCACGTGATAGGCCTTCAAGCGCCATAAATTACCCACCAAGCCTTCTCCTTTCAATCCAACGGATGTTCATTCATCGAGAGGAACTTCAAGCCGAAGGACATCGTCCTCAAGTTTTGCCTTGACCTGTGTCGATTTTGCTGGAGAAGTTGTTGGAATTGCATGTTCTCGGCCGTTGACACCGACATAGAGTACACCTTCTTCGCTACGTAAGGAAAGGTCATCTCGTTCCAAACCAGGGAAATGAAGGTGAATAATTTCAACACCATCTCCCATCTCCGTAAATGTACCTCGATGGATGGAATGATGCAATCGGTCACCTACAGAGTACGGTCCAAGTTCCTCACCAAGTGTCTTTGGTTCTCCGTACAAAAGAGATCCATACGTTCGTAATCGCTCCAATCCTTGTACTTCAGAGTCAAACAAATCCATTGTCGTAACTGGAATATTAAGCGTGTCTTCCAACTCAGCAATGTGTCCTTGTTCTTCGGTACGGCGTCTCTGGAGGAATGGATGATCAAGTTCGGGTGTTACGCGATTGACCAAACATCCCGTCACGGGCAATTCGTATTCGTTCAGTGAAGCATTTGCACGTACGGTTTCGTTCACACCCATCCGTTCGGGAATGGTCACGAGGGTGAACGAGGTTGTTGATGGGTCGCTCAATACTCGGCGTACATGAAGAACACGTCGGCGGAATCGCTCAAGTTCTTCTTTCATGGCATCGCTTTGCTTCCGTCCAAAAAGCATCGAACGAAGACCGCCAGAGACTCGCATCATTCGAAGCAAACGTCCAGACCAAGCCTCGATGAGTTCTGGCAAGGAAAGGAAGCGAAGTGTATGTCCTGTCGGAGCCGTATCGAATACAATCACATCCCATGCTGGATTTTCAACATGTTTGAGTAATTCATCAAAGGCTATCGCCTCATCGAGTCCAGGAAGGACTAATTCACTCGAATCTACCTCTTCTTTGATGGATTCCATTTCTTCTTTTGCTGATTGGTCGAACATTCCACCAAGACCGCCAAAAGCTGCAAGTGGAGAAGTTGACATGCCCGAGAGACTTTCACCAAGTTTAGGCATAAAGGTCGATAACTTCGCTTCGGGGTTCAATTCCAAGCCAAACAGACCAGGTACACCATCAACGGGTGTTGGTTCCGATGACAAGTCAACGCCAAGCGAGTCCGAAGTGGAGTGAGCAGGATCGCTCGATACGAGAAGGACTTTCAGACCAGAGTCTGCGAGCCATACTGCGGTTGATGCTGAGGTTGTTGTTTTCCCAACACCACCCTTTCCTCCGAACAACAACAATCTCGCCATGACCATGACACTTTGTGGTGGTGTTTGAACTCATTGCTCACATTTACTCCTAACCAACTTATGTATGCGTGTTATCAGGATATGTTGTGGTCAATGATTTTGTCACGTTCCAGATTGCCGCAATATGTGGCCTCATCGGTATGACGTTGGGCTGGCGCGGAGTGATGACAAAATATTCTGGATTCTATGACTTGCCAACTGCATGGAATCAGGTGTTTTGGGGAATCCTTCTCGGAGGGGCGTTTGCTTCGTATGCAGATAGCTCACTGTTTCTGCCCTATTACGAGGCTCAAGTGACAGGGACTCGAACAGCGGAATTAAATCTCGTTCGCCTGATTCTCATCCCTCTAATTGCAACGATTGGTATGCATTTTTTGCTTCGTCGAAAACGTGTTCGAAAAGGCGGCTCACAAGCAACCAGTGGATGGGCGCTCGGTCTTGCAGTTGGAGGGATGCTCGCCATCGTTTTGATCACGAGAAAAGTTCAGACTGGGATCGATGGATTGCAGGATGTCCTAACAGTATTGCTCATCGGGTTTTTCGCACCACGAGTTGAAGCCATCATCACGGCATTTCATGGAACGCTCATGTTGAGAGGAAAGCGATGGGGTGCTATTTTCAGAGCTACATTCTGGAGAGCATCTTCGCTCACAATGTTCTATTTCGCTTGGTTTAGCCCACTGGCTTGGGTTTTCATCATTCCACCAATCCTGCTGGTTCAGGATTCAGCAGAGAAATGGGTTTGGGATTCAGTACCCAAAGAAGGTCGTCGACGATGGCGAAGAATGCAAGCGGATAAAAAGCGGGAAAAACAGGTCGCTGCGAGACTTCTTCAACAGCCAAACTCAATTCAAGCAGAAGAGGAGTGATTTCGCGCCCCCAAGACCTCACGTATCAATCGTTTGGTCGGTCATCTCACACAACCATTAAACCATGACTGCTCAACCAAGAAGGCATGGGTTCTTGCCCGTACTGTGCTGCGACGACGCTGGATGGTGATACCATCTGCTACTCCTGTGGGAGGGTTTTAGCCAACAGTTCGATTATGGAACATCGAATCCACCTGCAAAAAGACCGTCACAACCACGTTTCTGCGTACAAGATGACCACGACACCACAGCGAAGAGGACTTGTCCAAACCGATCGTGGAAGAACAAAGAATATCCTCAAGGGTCGAAAGAATCGTTTTCGCAGCCTCATCATGCTCGGACTCGTCGCATTCATCATGCTTTCACCACAAGCGAGAGAAATGACCATGGGTAAAATTTCAGAAGTTAAAGAATTCATCATGAATCCAACGTCAGGTTATTTGGTGTATGACATCGAAGCAGATTACACCCTTAATCGAATCGTTTCATTTGAGAATATGGACAGTGACATGAGCGAGTACTTTAACGAGACATTGCCAATTTCACCGGACATTTACGCCCTTGAGGATAGCAATTCGATGTATACCTATACCGATGGCACACAAGATGTCCCGAATCAGAAAATTCAGGACGTTACATCGATTGAGTTGCGAATCGATGGCCAGTCGATCAATATTCCACTTGAAAACTCTGCAATACGAACCTATGCTGAAGCCATTACAACTGCGAGTGGGCACAAAGTATGGTGGCCTGGGACATCGGGGACTGGAAGCCAGTACTGTATTGGCGGCCCTTGTGTCAAGGTGACCATCAATCTTGGTCCAAACCAAGCTACATCGTTTGAGTATCTTGTGACCATTAGTTCGAAGTCGTATACGTGGTGGTCTGATGCAGATGAGGGCGTTGATCCTCGAATTCCTGGTTTCGCATCCGGCATACTTGAGCAGAACAGTGGTACGTTTGATGATTTTGAAAACCGTGGATCTGGTGAACGAGTTGACGATTTCACAGCCATACGATGGTACGACAAAAATCGACCTGATTACGCTATTGATGCGACTGGTGCAACCGTTATTGCTGCTGTATCAGCTATTGATTCAAATCTTCCAGAAAACAATCAGAACGCATTCAAGTTTGCCAAGGCAGCTTTTGATTACATTCGAGAAAACATCGAGTATTACACCGACCCTGGCTCAGGCTCACCCGCATTAAGCGGACCTGCTTGTCTTGCTGCAGGCCAAGGGGACTGTGACGAACAGACGAACGCATTCTTGAGTTTGCTTCGAGCCAAGGGCATTCCTGGATGGTATGTCTTTGGCATTCTTTCAAGTCAATCGTACACAAAATGGGAAGCTCACGCATGGGGCTATATCCAACTACCAATGTCAACGGAATGGTGCAATGAGAACAACATCGAATTGGATAGTTGCTACATCGAGGCATCTGTTGATGTAACGAACAACAAGTGGCTACTGCATACTGCATCCGCACTCATCGATTGGATTGAACAACCGGATCCAAATAGGGATGGCACCTACATTAACGCCTACTACCGACCACTCGCCTATTCCGACAAAGACAACGATTTCGAACGCGTTCAGCGAGATCGAGTCTTTGCATTAGAGGGACCCGTCAGTTATGGTGGTGGCAAGTTCCCAGTTTACAGTTGAGGTGATGAACAATGCGAGTAATCATTGGAGGTGCTGGCCGAGTTGGTTCAGAATTAGCGCGAGCCATGCGTGCAGAAACCATGGACGTTGTCTTGATTGACAATGATTCGAGAGCAGTCAAAAACGCACAGTCGTTGGATGCTTTAGTGATTCATGGTGACATCACTTCTCGGGAATCGCTCCAAGAGGCTGGAATCGGTGATGCTACAGTCTTCGTTGCAGTAACGGATTCCGACGACCGTAATCTCATTGCATGTGCTCTTGCAGAAGATGAGTACAAACGACAGAATGGCGTATCCATCAAGCAAAACCTCTTGTCAATCGGACGCTTCCGAAACAGAACCTATGTCAAAGAGCATGAACAAGGCCATCTTTCACGATGGGCTGCTGTCGATTATGCCATCGATCCTGTCGATGGAGCCATCCAACGCCTTGCAACCGGTCTTCGCTCCTCTGCAATTGAAGAGGTTATACCGTTTGGTCATGAGGCATTCATCATCGAATTGAACGTAACGAAAGATGCTGAACAAGTGATTTACCAAACCTTAGCAGAAGCAAGTCTAGGTATTGAAGGCGGATTGCCTCTTATTGTCGGTGTAAAGCGTGATGGCGAGCCAAGCACCGTCCCAAACAAGGATTTCACATTGATGCCGAAGGATCGTATCGCTGTAGCAACAAGTGGTCTCGGATCGTTTAGTCGTATCTTGACCGCATTTGGTCACGAATCCATTGATTTTCCAGCACAACCTCGTGTTGCTATTATCGGAGCTACGAATGTTGGTCGTCGAATTGCTGAGAATTGGCTCAGAAATGGTGCTTATGTAACTGTGATCGAGCGAAATCTGAACACTGCAAACAATCTCTCTGGATCTGATATAGGGGCTCATGCTAATCTTGATGTCATTCATGGTGATTTCCTCGACCGAAATATATTGACCGAAATCGGAATCAAAGAGCACCATATTGCAATTGCTGCTCTTGAAGATGACCACATATCCATTGCAGCCGCACTTCTTGCAAACGACATGGGCGTTACAAGAACTGGATTGATTCTCAAGGATTCCGACCTTGTCACCGTCACACAGCGAATGGGAATTACCTTCGCAGTTGACATCAAGCGTGTTGCAGTCGACAATATTCTCGCTCACATCCACACCAAGGCATCCGGTGCTTATGCGATTCTTTCCAACGTACCCGATGTCGTAGGAATCAGTCAAACCGTTTCTAAGGAATCGAAATTTGCCGGAAAAAAGATTGGAAATTCCGGATTGCCAGAATGGTCTCGAATCGCTTTCATTCAACGGAGGAACACAGCAGGATTTTGGGAAACGCTCCGTCCTGCTCGTGAAAAGACCATTGTCGAAGGCGACCGACTCATCTTGTTTTGTCGGCCGGATCGAGTCGCAGATCTTGAGAAGCGATTCAAGGTGTAAACATGCGGTTTGACGTACTCAACCTAATTCTGGGATGGACGCTTGTAGCGTTAACTGTCCCTCTGTTGTTGTGTGTTATCGTAACGGGTTACCTCGACAATTGGGAACTCGCGTTAAGAGCATTCTCGATTCCAGCAGGTCTATCACTGCTCATTGGATCTTTGATGTTACGATTTGGAACAAAACGAAACACACACATGCGTTTGCGGGATCGTGAAGCATTCGCTGCAGTTGCCCTTGTATGGCCTCTCGCAGTCTTTATTGGAGCATTACCGTATTGGCTTGGAGGGATGTTCCATGGGCCATTTACAGATGGGTCATCGTTTGCAGATGTTGCACGTGGAGCCGTGAATGCATGGTTCGAATCAATGTCTGGATTCTCCACAACAGGAGCGACCGTTATTTCAACCTCGATGAGTCCAAACTGTCTACCTGGAATGGATTGTATCAACTCACAACCCCGTGGACTGTTGTTTTGGCGTTCCTTAACACAATGGTTCGGAGGTATGGGGATCATTATGCTTGGGATGATGATTTTGTCGCGCGTTATCGGTGGTGGGATGGCGCTCGCACGTGCGGAATTAACGGGACCATCCTTGTCAAGGTTGAAGCCGAAACTCCAAGAAACTGCCTTGGCGCTATGGGGTCTGTATCTCGCACTTACGTTACTTGAATTTGGTCTGTTGTGGTCGATTGGTGGCATGGATTGGTTCGATTCGATCAATCACGCATTAACCACGATGCCAACAGGTGGATTCTCGACGTATGATGCGAGCATCGGTCATTTTGAATCCTACACTGTTGAGTTAATCATCATCTTGTTCATGTTTATCGGAGGAATCAATTTCACACTTTTATGGTTCATTCGAGAAGGGCAATTTCGTAAGGCAACTCAAGATGAGGAATTCAAAAATTATGTTGTTTACATTCTCACGACCTTCCTGTTCATCACCATTGCGCTACTTGCAACACGCGATTACACAACCGTCGACTCGTTCATCGATTCATTGTTCCATGTTGTTTCTCTTGGAACGTCGACAGGATATACATCGACCGATTACATGCAATGGCCAGTTGTTACACATTTGTTCTTGTTCGTGTTGATGATCGTTGGTGCTTCTGCAGGAAGTACAAGCGGTGGATTGAAACTTCTGCGAATCAATTTGGCGTTCAAAGTCGCCATGCGTGAATTGGTTCGAATTGCGCAGCCACGAAAGGTTCAGACCATTCGAATGAATGGAAAGGTCGTTGGCAATCAACAACTAGGACTCATCGTTGGGATGTTGTTCGTCTGGATTGGATTGTTTGCGATATCATCGATTTTGCTCGCCTTTATTGTACCTGGTGAAGATTTTGAATCTATTTTGGCACTGGTCGCATCAAGTCTTGGAAACACTGGACCTACGATTGGGAATTATGGCCCTACAGAAACGTGGGCAGGGCTCAATTCTGGAGCACTGTTGTTGACATCGATTCTGATGTGGTTTGGTCGTTTGGAATTGTTAACCGCCGTTATTCTCTTGCATCCACATACATGGCGGTCTGAGTCCAAAGATCAAGCTCCCCGAGGGGCATTGGCTCGTCTCAAGCGCATGATATCAAGGGAACCACATCAAGAATCAGAACAAGGTCCTTTGAGCTGAGTCTCTTTTTGATTCAGGTTCTTCTTCAATCTCAGATGCCGGTTCAGATACATCTTCATGGAACTCCTCAAGTACAGAATTTATAACGGGATCTTTCCATTGCTCCTCTGCCTTTTCGTAAGCCTGAATCAATGCCTTTGTTGATTTACGAGAGACTGGTAGATTGCACAATGCAGCATGCTCATCGGCACTAAGTCCCAATGCAAGTGATACCTCAAACCGATTCGGATCGCCAAACACTGGGTTTTCTTGATGTAGAGCACTTAAGAGCGGCATGAATTCCCTTCTCACTGTTGATTTACTGGTTTTTGATAAGTCTGCAAGGTGATTGATGATGGCCGGACGAGCCCAAGATCCAGACCGCCTCAAGTAATTCGGATAACTTGGATAAATTCTGCTTGGCAAAGGCGTGTTGTTCGCAACGCTAGCAGACAGGGAGGACAAGTGCAAGGTCCAGTATGAGGAGTGATGTGCAAGGTCGCGATAACGGCTCTCAACAGAACGATCAGCGAGAATCAATGCCTTCGAACCTCGCCTCATAGCAACTTCATCGAATAGAGATGCGTTGTTCCAGTGCACCCAATTCATCAAATCAGAGGGTTGTTTATCGATACTGCGCCCAATGGTAACCGCATCTGTTGCAGATTCCGAACGATACAATGATTCCATCCCAGGAAAGACCTCCGTCGTCATATCACGTACACCGGCTGCAAGATGTTCTCTCACCATCTCGGAGTTGAGTGCTTCAATGTCTCCGGATGAAAGCACTTGCAAATCGCGAACCAAGGCGCGCAAGTCCCCATGATTTCCATGAACAAGCGTATCGATTGCATCGTTTGTATAGCCTATGCCTTCTTCACGGAGAACCCGGCGAGCAATTCTGCGAAGTGCTTCATCGGAAACTCGATCGAATGTGACCGTGATGAGGTGACGATTAAATCGATCTTTCGTGTTCCTCCATGTCGATGATGAGCGTCCCCAGAGCCCCATCACATCGTTGCATGCTAAAATCACGGGTTGCTTTGTTGATTCAAGAAGTCGCAACAATTCTGCTTTACCACCTGAATCACCAGCGAGCGATACGGTTTCATCGTCCTCAATGCCTTTCCGGATACGATCCTCACTCACGGCACGTAGACCGCCCCCAATATGATCAACCTCGTCCAAGAGAATCAGCGTACGTTGCTGAGGTTTGTTTGGATCGTGAAACAGAGAACGATGTGTTGATGATTGTGTTGCAGCCTTACGTATAGCAATTGCATTCCGAGCATCGCTCGCATTGAGTTCAATGACCGTCCAACCCATATCCTGAGCTATCGCACGAGCAACCGTTGTCTTTCCAACACCAGGAGGTCCGACGAGGAGAATTCCTTTCTTTTTCGGTTGACCTTTGACCCAGTCATCGAGCCATTCACGGATTTTACGTCGTTGACCTTCATTGCCTTCGAGTTGGTGTTCCGAAGTGGGGCGGTGCCGTTCAGTCCAATCTGAAGCACCGGTCATAGTTTTCCAACCTAACGACGGTTCTTGAAGATGTTTCTACTCTCAAAAGAATGGGAGTTCATCGATTGTTATTCGCGTTTGTGAACCATCGTTGCGATGTCGAATTGTAACCGTCCCATCTTCGATGGATTGGTGATCGACCGTAATGCAAATCGGAACACCAATTTCATCAGCACGAGCATATCGTTTTCCGATGGATCCACTACCATCATAAAGGGAGACAATCCCTGAGGTTTGACAACAACGTCGATGGATTTGATTCGCCAAATCACCCATACCGTCCTTCTCAAAGAGTGGGAGTATGGCAACATCGATAGGCGCAATCAAGGTTGATAATTTGAGCATACGATAAGGTTCGCCACTCTTTTCTGTTTCAACAAAGGCATGATCAAGAACATGCCATAAAATTCTGTCAATTCCAAATGCAGGTTCGACAACATGAGGAATGAACCATTCGCCCGTTTCCTTAACGGTCTTCTGTACTCGCTTAACGTGCTCTACCCCTACTGTCAATGTGCGGCCATCCGAGAGGGTGACGTCAATGGGGAAATCCACGTCCGAATCGAGTGTTTCAACGATGCTCTTGACCTGTCCTGCATCAGCGCGGAAGGCAGGACCTGCAACGCCGCCGTCAATCGTCCAACCGTCGATTTCGACAATTTTAGGCTCCAAGAATTCCCGTCGTGCTCGAAGCGTTTTTCCAGTCGCCTTTTCGTGTGCTTCTAAATCATAACATCCTCGATGGGCAATGCCAACGCATTCAATCCATCCATACGAACCTTCAATTTCTGCGTCCCAGCAGTCCGTTGCGTAATGTGCCATCTCATCCGAAGCATGTTGACGGAATCGTAAACGAGCAGGGTCGATACCAACACCAGTAAGAAAATCATAGGTCTTACCCATGAAAAAACCAACCGTAGCATGTCGGACTAAGCTCTTCTCAACGGCTGTTGCAAGTGTCATTTGGTGCATGTTTCCATCACCATCGATGAGGTTGAACTCAGTTGACATCCATGCAGAGAAATCGTGATCGATGGGTTGGTTGGGATCGATGAAATATTCCAATTCAGCCATATTGAATTCACGGAGGCGAATCATTCCTTGGCGTGGAGAAATCTCATTCCTGTAACCCTTTCCAACCTGCACAGCACCGAACGGAAGTCGCTCTCTGAAGTGTCGGTACAACGATGGGAACGAGGTAAACATACCTTGAGCCGTCTCTGGCCGCATAAATCCTTGACGGCCAGAGGTTCCAGCGCCGATGGTCGTTGAAAACATCAAATTTTGAGCAACGATTTCACTCCAATCAGATGAAGAACAGGATGGGCACGACGGGTTGTTCATCGTTAACATCTCCTGCAATTCTGATTTTGATAATGCATCTGGATTTGGGTGATGTTCTTCCAAGAGGGTATCAGCACGACTCGCCTCGTCACATTGATTGCAAACCGTCATGAAATCTGAAAATTCACCTACATGTCCACTCGCTTCAAGAACTTCATATGGCGTCACGGTTGGACAAGAAATTTCCACGATGTCACCCATTGAGAGCCAATGGTCGAGCCAGACCTGGTTCAATCGAGAGCGAAGTCGGCCTCCAACTGGGCCAAAATCGTACAATCCTTTTGCACCACCGTACATATCGAATGCAGGCAGAAGGATACCACGCTGACGCAACATTCCTTGCAACCGTTCAAGACGTGCATCATCTTTGGACAAGAAATCCCCTCATCTCTTCCTGATGGAGATGGCATTTCAACTTGACCTCTGGAACAAAGGCTTGGATTCAAAAACCTGAACACATAGGGCATTCCATGGGACAGTCCATGGTAGCGATTACCGAAGCGGATTGTACAGGATGTGATTTGTGCATACCACATTGCCCATTTGAAGCACTTCTCCCATTGACAGAGAATCCAACCGATCGGAAGCACAAGAAGCGACCCGTTGTTGTTGTTGCTTCTCAGTGCGTAGGCTGTCTTTCTTGCATTGGATCTTGTCCTACAAAGGCACTCCATGAGATTCTTATGCCACCACTTTCCACACAATCACCATTGTTGCTTGAAACGGATAATCCTGAAACGGAAACCGTGCAACGCTGGGGCAAAAAGGGTCTCGGTTGGGCTTAAGGGAAAAGCGAAACATAGATATGTATCGTACCTAGCCTCCAAACCACTGAGATTGGTGAAAAAAATATGCCTGAGATTACATATCTCCAACATCCAACCGAAACGGATGCTCTGATGGACAAATTGTGTCCACCAGTCCGAAATTGGTTCAAGGATAAATTTCCTGATTTCACTCGGCCACAAAAACTAGCCATTCCAACCATTATGGACGGTGGCCACCTCTTGTTGTGTTCTCCAACAGGGTCTGGAAAAACATTGACCGCATTCCTTACGATTATCGATCAACTGGTACGAAAAGCACTTGATGGGAAATTGGAAAAGCGAATTCATTGCGTGTATATTTCTCCAATCAAAGCGCTTGCAAATGATATTCAAAAGAATCTCATCGGCCCACTGAATGAAATCTCTGAGCGCTTTTTGCCTGACAGGGCGCAAGAAATTCGAGTTGGATTGCGCACTGGAGATACACCGCAATCAGAACGGCAAAAGATGCTTCGAAATCCTCCACACATTCTTATCACAACACCGGAAAGCCTTGCAATTGCTATTACTTCACCAAAGTTTCAACCAATCATAAGTGATGTTGAATACATGATTATTGATGAATTGCATTCGCTGGTGCCAACCAAACGTGGTGTCCACCTTGCACTCACGCTTGCTTATCTTGACACACTCCTCGAACGACCAGTACAACGTATCGGTATTTCAGCCACCATGGAACCGCTCGAAACCGTTGCAGAGTATTTGGTGGCAAGTGATGATCGGGAATCACGAGGCGAGGGACAACAAGTCCACATTGCAAAAGTCTCTGGTTCAAGAGAACTTGATCTGGATATTTTGCTACCTCATCCAAAATTTAGTGATTTACCCGTCCTGAAAGTTTTGGATGAAAACATCAGCGTCATTGCCGATCTTATCGCAGCACACACAACCACACTGGTCTTTGCAAACACCCGAAAGATGACAGAAACCCTTGTTCAGCGACTCCGACGTCCTGAGTTTGGCTTGGGTGAATTGGTTGCTGGCCATCATGGTTCAATGGATAAAAAGATTCGACTCAACGTTGAGCAGCAACTGAAAAATGGCCACCTCAGGGCTGTAGTTACATCCTCATCATTGGAAATGGGTATCGACATCGGTACGGTTGACATGGTGATTCAACTTGGATCGCCTGGCGACATTGCTACAGCATTGCAACGAATTGGACGTGCTGGACACCATGTAGGTGGTATACCTCGTGCACGATTCTTACCTTCCAGTGTCGATGATTTGATTGAGCTTGCTGCCTTGCAAGCAGCCATTCAATCCGGAGATATGGATCGTCTTGATTTCCCAGAAAATTGTCTCGATGTTGTCGCACAATTCCTCATTGGTTTGGTGATTATCAATGAAATCGACATCGATGAAGCCTTTGAAATCGTCTCCAGTGCATGGAATTATAGAAATTTTGAATACGATGATTTCATTGAAGTTTTGGATATGCTTGAGGAAGAACGTCGTGTATGGATTGACTGGGAAGACAACACGTACGGAAAACGAGGCTATTCTCGAATGATCTATTATACCAACATCGGTACGATTGCTCCTGACAATTCCTATCTGGTTTTCAATGCAGAGGGGTCGATTCTTGGACAACTTTCAGGTTCCTTCGTTTCGAATTTGCGGGGAGGTGACGTCATCCTCCTTGGTGGTTCCACCTATCGGGTTACCAACATTCAGGGTACCCGTGTCAATGTGTCAAGTGTCACCGGATACAGACCAACAGTCCCATCGTGGTCAGGTGAAGCAAGGTCAAGGAGCCGTGAATTGTCATCATCACTTCTCTCCTTGATTCAACACTGCATGATTTCATTACGCAGGGAGGAAGACCCGCGCGTTGTCCTTCGTGACGCATATGGCCTCTCTACACCTGTTTCGAATGCAATCGCCCGTCATCTGGAAGAACACACCATCGATAGTTTCCAGGTTCCTGAGGCAAATCGTATCCTTATCGAACAAATCATCGGCACAGGACATCCAGCGTACTTGATTACGACATGTAGGGGACGTGCATTCAATACTGCACTTGGTTATTTTATGGCCGGAATTGCAGAAACTTCTGGCGTGAGTGTCATCGAACTGTCTTTTGATGAGAATGGGTTACTGATTCGAACGGCTCAAGAAGTCGACCCAGGACAATTGTACGAAGCATTCCGTTCAAACAACCATATCGAAGTAATTGAACGATACATCATCAACACACAAATTTTTGCAAAGCGATTTCGAGAAGTTGCTGGACGTTCGATGATCATTCCAAAACGTGTTGGTGCAGAAGAAATTAGTCCGCAACAATTCCAACAAAAGGCAGAGGCTTTGCTTACAAGACATCGAACAATGGAAAACTCGCTGCTTATGAGAGAAGCCAAGAATGAAGTATTGTTCGGAGACATTGACGTCTTTGGTCTCAACCAATTCCTCGAATCATGCATCGAAGGTGATGCTCGGATTGTACACACCAAGGTAACCATTCCTTCACGACTCGGTATGAGCCTCTACATGTCCGCATTTGAGGATCTTATGTCCATGAAAACCCGTGCTTTCCTTGTCAAAGACATCGATCCAGAAGTCCTTCGACGATTGATGGGGACACGAAGCCTTGCGACTGAAATGACCAAGGAACAACTGGACAAGTACTACACCGACAAAGCCCCAGTACCTCATTCTCCACAAACGCTTTACGAGCTTATGCAACACGGAGGTGGACTTGACCGAGAGTTCAACAATCCATTGTATCGAGAAAAGTTGGAAGGCATCGATTTAGACCTCATTCGAACGTGGGTTGAAGAACTTTGCAAGGGAGGAAAAATTACCAAAATTGATGGTACGGGTGAACCAGAAATTGATGGGAAATGGTTCAACCCATTCATGGCTGAAATTCACGGTACACTCGCTTGCCTTGCTTCAAATGATTCGAAATCAATCGTTGATTTACGAGATTACGATACAAAAGGAATGTCCTTCAAAATCGCGAACGAATTTGACAAGACAACGCCTACCAAGTGGAAGACCGTATCGGTAGGTGATCCTCATGAAGCACTCCGAGTCAAAGTGCTCGAAATTCTCGGTTCTGAAGGGCCGAAAACAACCGAAGTTTTGCATCAACGACTTCCATTCTCTGAGAAATCTGTCGATCGTATCGTTCATGAACTCGAAACCCGAAACGTCCTTTCCGTTGGCTTCTTTACGCAAACAGATGAAGCAGAACTGATCCTAAAGGTTGACGAACATCGCATCACTGGTGGAGAGGAAGATATTGTTGAATATCGGTGGATTCAAAATCTTGTTCTCGATAAATCGTTCAAAAAATACGATGATGTATTCGAGGCATTTAACGAACATGTCCTGGTACAGAAACAACAAGAATTACTCTACAGAATTGAAGACTTCAGATTCAAAGATTGGAAAGATTTGCAGCTCGATTCCGATGTCGTCAGCGGTCGATTGCTTCACAATCGCATGGGGTACACGACAAAGAACAACATCCCAATGCTTCTTGGACTCAAACCAGAACCATGGATAGGAGCGATGGAAGAGGTTGTTCTCTCCAAACTTGACCCAGAAGAAAACATCACGCGACAAGAATTGGTTCAAGATTTCCCGAAAGGTGAGGAACATCGACAAATGGAACGGGATGTCAAAAATGCGATTTCAAATCTTGACCGACAAATGCTGTTTGTAAAGCAATTCGAAGAGGTCATTGGACGTCGTCGTCGATTGTCGTTGTTCCACAAGGTCTATGGCGTCTACAAGCCAATGGATTTCGAAGATGCTCTGGAAGAAGTTGTTCGTCGCATGGGTCCTGTGAAGGCAAGCACGTTGCGATTTTATGTGTCGAGGAATTATGAAGATCTTCTCGTAGCTTTGCATAATTTAGAAACGAGTGGCCGTATTTCAAAGGTCACTGCCTTGGTTCCCGATACTGAGGACTTCTACTGTACACCAACTGAAGTTGAAATGTTGCAAGTTCCACGACGCGAAGATCGTACGATCCGGATTTTAACACAATCCGACCCATACGTTTCTCGATTTATTTGGGAAGTCCGTTCAGCATTGGATCGAGGATGGTATCTTCCTGTCTTCAAAGGGGTCGATCCTGTTGGCAAAGTCTTGATGTTCCGAGTCAACGATTATCTCGAAATCAAAGACATGCATGTTCCAACGGCCTATTTTGAAGAATTTTGTGATGCCTTCCTGATTTTGCTCGAAAATCATGCCGATCAATTGGTTGATGTTGCAGTGCTCACAAATGTAAACAGTGAACCAATTTCAGAACTCAGCAAACCAATGCGTGATGGTTTAGAACGAATAGGATTCAAACAAGTTGGGGAACGAATGATTCGAGGTGGTGTTGTCGACCCACAGCCTCGTGAAATTGCCGAGCGTGCCCTCTTCCATCAACATCATCTGCATCAAGAAACCCGTCACGAGAATGAGACGTTAGCCCTTCGCAAAATCAAGGAAATTCGTGATGATTTTGCCTTACGTGGCCGCTGCGAAGTGTTCCGAACGAATCTCAAGTCAATGGCCAGCGCAAACCGTTTGCACAAAGGTGTCAATATGCGAGGTCACCAGGTATGGGCACCGTACGAATACTTCGAAACCTTGCTTAGCATTCGCGGTATCCCTCCCGAGGAAGATTTGGTTGACATTATCGATTTCTTCAGTTCACAAACCGATCCTAACATCTTCAAGGAACGTCATGCACTCACTCAATCTGAATTTAGGAAACTCGTTCAGCCGCTTATTCGAACAGGACATATCGTAGAAGATTTTCGTGGGGGATTCCGTGCTGTTCACCCGAGAACCGACGAAGATCCCGTTCACCTTCGACGGGAATATTTACGAAATCTCGTCAAGGATTATCCGGTCATCACTATCAAACAATTACTACGATTATCTGGCACACCATTTAAACCAGAAGAACTCAAAGCCGTTCTCAATGAATTTGAGGAAGATGGAACACTCGTCAAAGGATTCCTCATCGAGAATTTGCATGAAGTTTGTTGGGGGCGAAAAGAACTGCTTGAAACAGCCAAAACGATCAACCCAATCCGGGACTTTGTCTTACCACCAACAGACCCTATTGCACCGTACTTTGGAGATGTTCTAAAAGAAAAATTTGGTTTCGGAAGCGCCTATCTTGTGTTCCGAAATGCTGAACCAGTTGCCGCTTTCAAAGCAAATACTCGGAACAAAACAATCGATGTGACGGATTACGAAGGTAGCGAAAAGGGCTGGCGTATTGTGAAAGAATTTGCCTGGGAACACCAAATGCCACTCCATACGGAATTACGAATTGGTGGAAAGAAAATCGAATAGGTTTGTATTCCGCCTATATACTGTATGGTGAAATCCCTTGAGGCAGGCAATGGAGTTATGAACGTCCATTTGATGACAGGAACATGGCCCAAGGCTCTCCGTTCGTTGCTACAACACTGATTCTGATGATGCTCGCCTCAACATGCATGGTCGCAATGGTTCAAGCAAATTCAAGTGAACTCGATGAAATCGATATCTTGCATACAGCAGTCAATCCCGATAACAACAAGACGTACCACCTTCTCTCCGCATCGTCTTGGGAAGATGCTGCGTTCAAGGCGCGTTCTCTCGATGGTTATCTAACGACCATCGACGATTCTGAAGAGAACACTTGGGTATTCGACACCTTTGCCAGTTTTGACAATCAAAGTCGGCATTTGTGGATTGGATTGAACGATGTTCAAGACGAAGGCATTTACCGATGGCACGATGGCACGCCATTCTTGTACCGCAATTGGGGTGTCGACCAACCAACAGGAGGAGATGATTCTGACTATGTACACATCGCTTCAACCAACATGGGCAACATTGATCCTCAAACATGGAACGATTTGGAAAACAATCCAGAATACTTCCCCGTCTACGGTGTTGTTGAAGTTGGACCCGGTGCAGATTTCTCTCTCAGATTTGATGGTATTGAAGACCACATCGTCATCGACCATGACGAGGGTTTGATCGCAAATGGAACGCTGAACATCGAAGCGACCATCAAAGCAAGCAGTCTTGATGGTATTCGATTTATTACCATGAAAGGGGATTATGGATGGGGCATGTATCTCTCTAATGGCGCCATTGGATACGCATCCGAATACAGTCTTTCCAAGCATCCGACATCCAACATGAGCATTACTGAAGGCACCTGGCATACCATCGGTGTTCAACTCATCGAAGGAGTTGGAGGATTTTTCACCATTGATGGTGTTCCTGCAGGGAACATTTCTGCCGAGGATGCCAACATTCCTGAAGGGGATTTTGGCTCCAATGACTGTTTCACCTCAGGCGACGCATGCGATGAATTGTACATCGCTCGAATGGGTGCTGGTTGCGACTGCTATCATTTCGAAGGCATCATCGATGACCTTACCATCTCATTTGTTGAACAGAACATGTGGGAGCCTGTCAGTCGATGGACGTTCTGGGAAGGTGAAGGTGGGGACACAGGGGATGCATTGAACGATGCTACAATGGATCGTATTGGTACCATTCACGGTGCCGATTGGGTCATGCCTGATGGTTCGATCGTCGCGCAAGCGGTAGAACTACCCAACGATGAATTCCTTGTATTGGAAAACATCCAGGAAGGCGACACCCTCCTCTTCTATGCAGAACTCGACGACTACACATTCATGACCGACATTGCTATTTATTCTTGGTCTGAAATATTTTACGACGATTGGGATTATGATTACGAAGAGAACATGCTCTTCGACGCATATGTTGGTTACGATCGCATACCAGCGCCTTGGGATTACGACATGGAGTTGACCAGTTATTGGGGTTCAGTCTTCAACTCATGGACATGGCCAGAACACAATATTATGTGGTACTCCATCGTTGCCAAGCAAGACATCGAGGAATTGGAAATCATCGCCTCTTGGGAAGTTGCCGAAGAGCCACCAAGTCTTGATGAAATGACCCAGTTGTTCAATGGTGTCCCCATCACATCCCAAACCGTCGAATCCGGTCGTGATAGCTGGGATGCGGCCTTGGAATACTATTACGTTAATGTTACCGATTCACTCACAGAATTGAAGATTGAAACGTATGGAGGAAAAGGAAACATCGACCTTATTCTCTCCTCAGGAGGGCCGATTGACCCGAATTACTACTACTATTACGGGGAACCATATTTTGATGAATATTCCGTAGCAGAATATCAGCAAAGCAACATTGCTTGGTCAACCAACGATGGTAATGGTGAAGAGGTTAATTTGTTTGATGTCGAACCTGGAATATACTACATCACAGCCTTCACCTATCGAAAGGCTTCTGATTTCACAATCGTCGCTGATTTCACGTATGCACCAGACAATGCAGATCCATCAACTGCTATCGAATTACAACCAGGTGTTGCATATGGGCCAATGAGCGGTTACGATGGTCTTGACCAATATTTCTTCATCGACGTTCCAACTGGAACAGAGCGACTTGAAGTTGACCTCGACGGAGGATTCGGTGAGGCAACGCTCCACATGCGCTATGAAAACACACCTACGGCAAGCGAAGCAGATCATCATTCAGGAGCTCCAGGTGCAGGAGACAAGATTGGATTCAACAACCCAACTCCAGGCAAGTGGCACATTCTCCTCGACTCTGAAAGTGTGTTCAGTGGAGTGTCGATCACAGCATCCTTCGAAGACCTCTACATTTGGGAATACGATGGTACACCGATTGAGTTGTTCAATGATGAAGACGTCGACGGACTCAGTGCTCCTGCCGGAGAAGAACTCTATTTCTATGTCGATCTCGAGTCTCGCGCAGAAGAACTGATCATCACAACATTTGGTGGAGACGGTTCACTGTACATCACTGCTGATGGCGAGGTGGACTATGGCGATTTCTTCGGCTTTGATGAGTTCGAAGGTTTTGATGACTTTATGGATGAGGACATCTTCGAAGAAGAGTTCACATCATATGGAGAAGGTACCTACCAAGAATTGTACATCTATTCACCTGCAGCGGGTCGTTTTGACATTACAGTCGTTGCACAAGATGATTTCTCAGATGTCTCCATTGTTGCCTATTGGAAAACAAACGACCGTCCAGGGCCAGACCCAGATCCTGAACCTGAACCCGAAGATATCTATGCATGCGATTATAATCTCGAAGAGTTTTTCGAAGAGGTTGATATCAACGGCAATGGATTGATGAATGCGGATGAGTTTAGGCGGTCAGATCCACCAAATGATATCGAATTTGCCGATGTTGATGTGAATGGCGATGGTATGATTGAATTCACTGAAGTTGTTGCATTCTCGTGCACGTGCGAGAACGAACTCAATTCGATGATGGAGCAACTTCCGTATAAGACTTCGACGGAATTCTTTGAATCGTTGGATTTGAGAAATACCTACGATTTGAAGTTCTTGGACGAAAACGGCGACGACTACATCACACAAGATGAACTTGAGGAAGCGATTGAAAACTGTAAGACCACCTTCAATCCATTCGATACAGATGGTGATGGTGTGCCAAATGTTGATGATCAATTCCCCAACGATCCCAATGAGTCAAAAGACGCAGATGGTGACGGAATCGGCGACAATGCTGACTTTGCACCAAGCGTTGCCAATGACATGCTCTATGGTGCTGGAGGGGCTATGCTCATCGTCCTCATCGGGCTCTTGGTTCTCTTTGCCCGTGGCGGAGGCGGTTCTCGCCAAAACTTGGATCAAGAATGGAACAAAACAGATGCTTTCTCAGAACAGATGTTGAATATGGGTGACAACCTTGCAGAAGCATCATCCACCGGACGTCAGGCACTGCAATCAATCATCGTGAACGAAGTTGCCCCATCTGGCCAAACAACCAATATACCCATCTACGACTTTGGCGGGGATAATTTTGAGTCTCAACCCGAACATGACCAGCCAGCAGCGAGTTTGATGGGAATGATGGATTCAAAGGGTCGAGAGCACATTGAATATCCACCGAACAGTGGACGACTATGGCATCGTGACGATCCTGATTCACCTTGGATTAAGGACTAATCTTCGTCTTTTTCTTACGAAGTCCAGATGCATCCATCAATCGAAGGATGTGTCGATGCAACTCAGGAAGTAACTCGAACATCGCAATCGCCATCACAAACATGGCAAAGAGCGAGACGACTCGTGCAGCATAAGAATGTCCAAATTCGAACATGCTCAAACCAAGGTATTCCCATCCTTCGTAAGAGAGATGCATCCATACAAGCCCTGCATTTCGGAACAGATTGAGAATGTGAATGATTGGTACCGTGAAGAGCAGGGCTCGAATGCGGCGCTTTCGATCGACATCAAGGACTGAAATCGCTCCAATAAATACGATCATCGATTGAAGCGCAGTACAAGCTAATACGAAATTAATGCCAATGAATCCACCATCGGCCATGATCAATTCTGTTTGGAACGGGTGTTCTGCAAAACCGTCGGTCATGAACCACTTGTTGCCATCCCAATCGTCCCACAAAAAGCGACCTTCAGATGTATTGACATACGTTTCACCGAGTTTGATATCCACTGTCCCGGTGAAGGACAGGAACATAGCGACTTGAGAAGCAACGAACCAAATCGCCAAAACAGAGAGCCATGGAATGTGAGCGACAAGAAGGTAGGGGCCTCCTGCATAGGCAACGCATCCACGTGCCCAATTGAGGGCTGCTCGATCACGTTCCGTCAACGATCGAGCTTCTGCAATCACCAATGCTACCGAAATCGGCAGTGCTAGCGCCGTCATGATGGTAAGTACAAGATCCTCAAGTTCGAAATAATATAAGGAGTCGTTGAAGAAATACAGGCCGACCAAAATCCAACCACATTGAGCGAGGCGTGAAACACCTTCATTGTGCCGTCTGTGCCATGATATGGCGAGAAAAACCATTCCAAGAGCGCCTGCGATGGTGGCAACCTCTTTGGAAAGGAACATACCATGCCTAGAACTCCTCCAAATAGAAACGTTTGCCCATTAAGTCCAACAACTGGCTTGATATCGAACGGCTATGGATGGACCCATTGTCGATGGTTCTGGTTTGGCCAAAGGGCCAATCGCTTTCATCGATCGTGATGGTGTTCTCAATTATGGGCGAAATGGCTACGTCAATCATCCACATGAGCTGCAGATTATCCCAGGTAGTGGAAAAGCGATTGCGCAATTACGTTCGAAAGGATATTCCATTTGTGTTGTCACAAATCAGTCACCCATTATGCGGAAACTGTGGTCTGTTGAGCGACTGCATGCCATTCACGCAGCATTGCGTGAACAACTTCTCGATGAACACCCGGATGCGGTAATTGATGTCATCATAACCTGCCCACATAGAAACAGAGATCGTTGCGGTTGTCGTAAGCCATGGCCAGGAATGTTGGTCAAGGGGAACAATCTCCTTCGGAATGAGCGAAGAACCAACGGAAGGATTCATTGGGCGGGTGCAAAACCAAAACCGTGGCACCAACTCGATGCCATGATTGGTGATCGTAAATCCGATATGGGGGCTGGCTGGGCAGTGGGTGCGAGAACATTCGAGGTATCCGATCAATTGGGCTTGCCACAAGTGATTGAGCGAGTTCTGGATGACAGCGATCAGGGTGATGATTACGATCCCATGAGGTGGTAGTTTGGGATGGTTAGGACTCGATGATACTGATTCTCTCAAGGGAGGCTGTACTACGGAAGTTCTCTACCGCCTCATCCAATCCCTTCCGCAACATGTTGCAGTTGGCCAAGCACGGCTCGTTCGTCTCTGGCCATTCGCTCGGCGTCGAACCCGTGGAAATGCTGCAGTTGCTGTTGAATTGTCAACAACAGATGAATCCGCATTGCTAGCATTCCTCGATGAGTATTGGTTCAACCATCTTCTGCCTCTAAAGGGTACAGTAATAGAGAGTGAACACAGTGAACGAGAACAGTATCCTTCAGATCCAGGAATGGTATGGTTCACAGATAAAATCAATGATGAAGAATTCTATAGAAGAGGTCTAAGGGAAGAATTATCTCTTGAACAATTGCCAATTCCAAAACAATCTTGGGGAGGTCATGGCAGAATTGGAGCCACACTGGCAGTCCTATGGCCTGCAAAGAGGACAACCTTCGAGGCCATTGCATGGAGAGAATCCACCAATAAGAATCCTCGACAACTGGATCAAAATGCGATGAAATACATTGAAGAAATGGCAGAATCTTTCCTGTGTCGCGATGAACGACTTGGTACGAGTTTGTTGGCACCAAGGGGTGCGTCTCCCGTCCTGTTTGGGATTCGCACCTGGACTCAAGATGCTGCGAATGAAGCGTTGCAACTTCTTCTCAATGCGTCAGAAACCGAAGCCACTTCAGGTTCGATGGTGTTTGAAACAAATCATGCAACCAACGATCATCTGGATGAACCAATCGAGATTCGTGTTGAGAAGGTTGAGATTCTCAAGGGAGGTCACACGCTGATTCATTCTGGTGAGCATCGTTTTGTAGCCTTCAAGGAATCAGGCGAAATTGCAAGAATTTGTCAACAATTGCAACCACATGACATCCTTGAATGCAATGGACTCATGTCACCAAATCGTTCAATTCACATCGAAGTTTTACGGATTCGACACCTCGTCGCCAATCAGAATCGACCATCCTGTCCCACATGTGAAAAAGCCCTCTCATCCATGGGAGTCAATCAAGGGCTTCGATGTAAAAAGTGTGGATTTAAGACTGAAGATGCTTGGACTGAAACACATCGTGATTTGCCTAGGAATCAATGGATTCAACCTCCTGCCTCATCACGTCGGCATTTGGCGAAACCCCTCGATGAATCGCCAACAGTGCAAAACAATCTTTAGAGGCGAATGCAAGAGGCATCCATGGCAGAAGACAGCACCAAGACCATCACTACCGTAATTCTCATTCTAGCCTTCCTTGGAATGATGATTTTTGTTGCCATGCGAGCACGAAAGAATCGAGAAGAGATGTTGAAGAATCATGCACCAAAAGTTGCTGGTGAAGATACGTTGGAAGGTGGTGCTCGACATCCCCAACGCTTTGATGAGCCTGATGAGGAAGCCCTTGAAGAAATGGCCAAACTTCTGGGCGAAGATTCAGAAGACGAAGCCTGATTCCTCGATTTTTCCTTCGATGATAAGTCCTGAAATGTCAAGCTGAATTGTCTTCTTCGGATTGGAATACAATCCCCAGATTTCAAATCCGTTTTCTTTGAAATCAGATTTTGAACGTGGTCTGTATGCTTCTTCAGCCCCTGTAACATCTGTACCTGACTTCGAAATGAGCAGGAGTGTTGTCTCTTGCTTCATTCGCTTTGCAAGATCGAGAACGGCATCGATATTCTCTTTCTCAATTCGACCGGTTGGAGCACACCAGTCATCGAGGACAACCAAACCAACCCTTGGCAAACTACGTTCAGCTTCAACGATAGCATCCACGCAGCGATCCATAGCTCCGATGAGATTGAGGGCGTGAAATCGACTCGATTCTACGATATTTAATGATGAAAAGAGTTGAGAGAAACGTGTAGCATTTGGCATCTCGGGTGAAGCCCACAAGACGCGTCGTCCTGATTGAATCTCATTGACTGCACAATGAAGACCAAACGTAGTTCCTCCACATCCACCTTCGACCGAGAGATGAATACGTTTTCCACTCATGTCCATCGACCATCGCTCCGCCATATTCCATCGTGGGAGTCTTAGGATTTGATTGCGTTCATACAAAATGCTCTTGACCTCTCTCCGGATGGTATCAACATGGCGGGAGAAGTACGGAAGGGAGAACGGATTCCTCGGAGAGACCCCCCTCCTTACGAAGAAGCTGAAAGTTTTGGTCAAGCCATAACACGGGACGGTTTCTTCAACACCTCGATCAATGATGCAAATCAGTATGGACCAATTGGTATGATGATACTGCTCTTCATCGTTGCAACCATTACAGGTGCAGCCATCAAACTGCTTGAATCCCTTTGATGGAGTTTTGAGGAAACCATCAAAACTACCTTCAAATCCGTGCAAGAAGCGATATATTCAAACCCGTTTTTGCAAGGTCTTGCTCATGAGTGATGGATCTGTCAATGTTGAGAGCAGAACCTCATCACAAGACAAACGCTGGACAATTATGGCCGCATTGCTCGGAACAAATACCGCAGTGATGCTTTTCCAGGGGATGGAGCAAGAGGCAAACCCGACACAAATCCGCGAAGTAGCCTTGACCATCATTGCTGCAACGCTTCCATTCCAAGCGATTTATTTTCTGATCTACACCTTCATGTTGGAAAACAACGGGAGATTAAGCCATCACATGGTAAAGAAACTAACGATTGCTTCGAACATTTGCCAAATGTTCGCCTATGTTTCCTTGGTTGGGGTAGCCATGTTGTGGTACAACCTTTCGATTTTCGTCGGCGTTGCCTTCCTTACATCGACTGCCTTTGCAATGATTTTGGTTCGTTATGCCATGACAACCGATGAAGCAACACGCGAAGAAATGAACCCAAATGCCACTGAGCAAGGTTCATGAAGCCTCTTCTCGACCACGAAATATGGCCTTTTGTCCACTCGATTACCGATATGGTTGCCAAGATTTCAAACACATCTGGTCTGAATCTGGCCGGCATGAACGACAACTCGAAGTTGAACGTGCTCTCATTTGGGCGCATTGGCAGCTTGGACGCGTCTCCGAAGAGGACTACAATGCAGTAGCCGCTATTGCAAACCCTGAATCTGTACGAAAAGAGCGTGTTTCAGAAATCGAAGCAGAGACTCGTCACGACATTATGGCACTAACCAAAGCCATGGCTGAGGCCGCTGGAGAAGCCGGATGGTGCATCCACCTTGGTGCCACATCCAACGACATCGTCGATACTGCTGTCGCCCTTCAATTGCGTGACAGCATCGTTCTTCTGCGTGAACAACTCTGTCTTTTGATCGGCGTTTGTGCCGATGTTGCAGAACGAGAGCGTGACACTGTCATGCTTGGACGAACCCATGGACAGGCAGCTGTTCCGATTACCTTTGGACTCAAAGCAGCCGTATGGCTTGATGAAATGAGAAGGCAACTCATCCGCCTCGATGAGGCTACACCTCGTATTGCAGTAGGCAAATTCCTCGGCGCTGTTGGTACAGGTGCTGCTCAAGGTGAACATGCTCGTGAACTTCAACGACTCATCCTTACGCACTTGGGGCTTGGCGTCCCACTCGCAACGACCCAAGTTGTTGGACGTGACCGCTATGTCGAGTACGTGTCTTGGCTTGCTAATGTAGCAACAACGTGTGAGAAGGTTCTCCAGGAAATTCGAAATCTGCAACGTTCTGAACTTTCAGAAGCAGGCGAAGGGTTTGACGTCAAAAAGCAAGTTGGTTCCTCAACAATGGCGCACAAGAAGAATCCAATCAAATCAGAGAACGCTTCTGGATTGGCCAGAATCGTTCGTTCATTCATCATTCCAACCTACGAAAATGCACTCCTTTGGCATGAACGAGATCTTGCGAACTCGAGCAGTGAACGGTTTACATTGTCCCACGGAAGTGCACTTTGTGAAGATGTCATCGCCAAAACACGACAAGTGTTGACAAATATGTGGGTTGATGCTGAACGATGTATGGAAAACATTCGAGCACAACGTGGTTTGGTCATGGCTGAAAAGGTCATGATCGATCTTGTTGAACGTGGAATTCCCCGCGATGAAGCGCACGAAATTCTTCGTGAGGCATCCTTCACTGCTGTTGCAAACAAAGAGGAACTTATCGATGTCTGTAGCCGAACACCTGCAATTTCCGCAGCGTTTAGTGCGGAAGAATTGGAGGCGATGTTTGAACCAAGCAATCACATTGGTGTATCAGGAGAAATCGTTGATGAAGCGGTTGCCCTCGCTCGTGCAGCCATTCATTCAACGGAATGAATCGCAAAGATACCACGACTCGCTGTATGCTGCTCCGCACCCTCCACTCGCAAGGCTCTTGACCAGATAGGACCGCCGAGGACAAAGGTTTCGTATTCTCCACCCTCTCCGTCAACATTGAACCGATGTTGTTTCGACAATGCATGGAGTTTCGTCAGGGATGATTCTGTCAAGACATGCCCCAGCCAAGTGTGGTCTAATCCTTCACAGGATACGGAAGTGAGCATGATCTGAAATCCCGCTTCAACCATGCCTTTCAGGTGCTCGATGGGTGTTTGATGCCATAGAGGTGAGAACGAGTGGATGTTCAATCGTTGGGACATGCATTCAAGACGCTGCTTTTGAAAGTCCGATCGCAGGGCACCACTTACAATTCCATCGATTTCGAGTTTCGATAAAGCCTGTTCAAGTGCCTCAATTTCATCTTCGACCGTTCCTGAGGCTGGAACGTTGACCCACGGCACATTTGCTAGAAGTGCTTGACTCTCAACCCAATTCGTCGATGGTACTTGGAACATGTGTGAATCACCGTCTTGTATGTCCACAGTGACGATAGCAGTAATGTCCCACCCACGACACATCGCCCACCACCATGCTGCTGAGGAGTCCTTGCCTCCCGAGCTGAGAACGGCGATTCGCATAATCCACCCATGAACTTCAACTTCATGAGATTAAGGGAAAACAAGCCAAGTGTTCAAATGGGTCGTTCAAGTGGATAGCATAGGGTGGTGAAGCATCACCCTCATAAAGCGTCGAGGACGAGAAGGAATTGGTGAGAAAATGCAACCGAGTGGAAGAGGATACGATCATGGAATTACAACATTTAGCCCAGATGGACGCCTGTTTCAGGTAGAATACGCTCGTGAATCTGTTAAGCGAGGTACTACAACAGCAGGATTGAAGTTCAAAGAAGGAGTTGTTCTCGTCTGTGACAAGCGTATTGCTTCACGATTGATTATTCCTGAATCCATCGAAAAGATGTTCAAAATCGATGAGCATGTTGGCGTTGCTACATCTGGTCTCGTGGCCGATGCACGACAACTTGTTGCTCGTGCCCGAGTCGAGTCTCAAATCAACAGAATCACCTATGCTGATACAGTACCAGTAGACGTGTTGGTAAAGAAAATCTGTGACTTCAAGCAATCCTTTACGCAATACGGTGGATCACGTCCATTCGGTACAGCCCTACTCATCGGTGGAGTCGATGACGAAGGAATTCATCTCTACGAGACCGACCCTTCAGGCGCCTACCAATCCTACCATGCTGGCGCAATTGGAAGCAACAGAAACACCGTCATCGAGTACTTCGAAAAGAATTGGAAGAGTGGAATGACACTCAATGCCGCAATGAAGATGGGACTTGAAGCCCTTCGCTCAGCCAATGATACTGAATTGAACCGTGATGCGGTCGAAGTTGTCGTCGTTGACGGCGACGGATATCGTATTCTCGACCGAGGAGAAGTGAACAAACAACTTGACCGACTCAAGCCTCTTGAGGACTGAGCAGCAAGAAAACCGTTCACAGGCGTGAGGTGACCATATGGTCAGTCTCGATGATGCTGTTCTCGCACGACTCGAAAAGGGTGGAAAGCGTTACGAAGTTCTCGTTGACCCTGACCTTGTCGATCAATGGAAGAGCGATTCATCGGTCATCGACTTGGACGATTTTATGGCCATGGACGAAATTTTTCACGATGCACGTGCTGGCGAACGCCCAACTGAAGAAGCTTTAATGAATACGTTTCAAACCCTCGAGGTTGAGACTATTCTCAACATCATTCTCGAAAAAGGTTCAATCCAGTTAACAACAGCTCAACGGAAAGCACGTGTTGAACACATGCGTCAACAAATCATCCATCACATCCACAGTCAAGCCATCGATCCCAAAAGCAAGTCTCCACATCCACGGACGCGTATTGAACTGGCTTTGGAAGAGTCAAAGTATTCCGTGGATCCGTTCAAGCGGCTTGAAGATCAGGTCAAAGATGCTATTGCTAAACTCAAACCACTCATTCCACTCAGTTTTGAGTCCGTGCGGCTCGCTTTCCGTATTCCAGGAAGCGCCTATGGAAGCGTGAGTCAATTGCTGCGCACGCATCAGCAAAAAGAAGGCTGGCTTGAAAACGGAGACTGGGCTTGCGTGATTGAGATTCCAGCAGGTATGAAGGGTGATGTAATCGGTCAAGTTTTGAAGCGTGCAAACGACGCTGAAGTCAAAGAATTATCCTCATGACAAAAGGGTGTCCTTTATCATGGGATGTCGAGTGGGCGGTTCGGAGAGAAAAGTATGTCCGAAGGTCAAGTTGGCGCCGAGCAGCGCCTCGTGACCCCGGGAATGGTCATCGGACCATCATCCGGGAAGCGAGCAGGGTCTGGTACGATTGCCGAAAACAATGAATTCATTGCCACCCGATTGGGATGGCTCAACGAACAGAACGATGTCGTTTCTGTTCTACCGATCAACAGCGCTTACATGCCACGTTCAGGCGACCTCATCATCGGCTTTGTTGCCGAGGTTCGAAACAACCTCTGGTTTTTCGATGTGAACGGTCCTTTCCAAGCACTTCTTCCAATGTCATTGGCACCTTGGAAGGTGGAATTCGGTTCAACGCGCCAACATCTTGGCATTGGAGACGCTGCTCTTGCACGCATTCAAGAAGTCGATGAAACCCATAACATGGTCTTGACGATGAAAGGAGTTGGACTTCGACGATTGAACGAAGGAGCAGTTGTATCCATTCCAGTGAATTTGATCGACACCCTCCGCGGGCACAACAATGGAACATTGAGTCGAATTCGTGATGCAACTGATTGCAGAATCATTGTCGCTGACAATGGTCGTGTATGGATTCATGGCGATGCTGACAACATGCGTGTTGCACGCAATCTGATACAGACCCTCAACGAAGAAGGGCATAAGAAAACATTCGAAGGTGCTGTGGAAGCACTTGAAAACGAACGAGGTGAACACTGATGGGTGGGTATGGAGACGTAAAACTACTACGCGAAGATGGAAAAAGACTTGATGGTCGAGCAATCGACGAGATGCGACCGGTAACAATTGAGGCAGGAGTACTTCCTGCTGCTGATGGATCTGCGATGGTCACACACGGACTCAACGTTGCAGTTGCAGCTGTGTATGGACCAATGGAAGCACATCCTCGAAAGATTCAGCGACAAGATCGTGCTGTCATCGATGTGCGTTACAACATGGCACCGTTCTCAACGGGTGACCGAATTCGACCAGGATTCAATCGACGTAGTCGAGAGATTTCCAAAGTTACGGCCGAATCGCTTGAATCGGTTGTTCTCGTCGAGCGTTATCCCCGCTCAAAGATTCGAGTTGAAATCGAGATTCTTGCTGCTGAAGCTGGAACACGATGTGCGGGTATCACTGCTGCATCTGTTGCACTCGCAGACGCTGGAATTCCAATGCGCGACATGATCGTTGGTGTTGCTTCTGGTAAGATTGAGGACACTGTCGTCCTTGACCTCGATAAGGCAGAGGACAATTACGGTCAAGCAGACCTTCCTGTCGGTATTCTCCCGAACACGGGCGAAATCGCCTTCCTTCAGATGGATGGTGACCTTTCGATCGAAGAATACAATCTTGCAATGGAGTACAATCACAAGGCTGCCAAAGAAATTCACGAAATTATGGTCGACGCCCTCAAGCGTCGATATGAAGGAGGTGAAGCCTGATGGTTGAGTTGGTTCCTTCCCTCTTGCGACAAGAACTTGAACGCCTTGCTGCTGACGGCCAGAGACTCGACGGTCGTGGGCAATTTGATGGACGAGAAGTCCATCTTGAGGTCGACTGCCTCTACAACGCCGAAGGATCTGCGAAGGTCGTTTGGGGTGACACCATCATCTATGCAGGCGTTAAGTTCGAAATTCGAACCCCATGGCCTGACCGACCAACACAAGGTTCACTCATGTGTGGTGCAGAACTTCGACCTGTCGCTCATCGAAAGTATGAGCCTGGCCCACCATCTCCGGAATCCATCGAACTCGGCCGTGTTGTTGACCGAGGAATCCGTGAATCTGGTTGCATCGATATGGACGAATTGTGCATTGTTCCTGGCGAGAAAGTCTGGGGCGTCATGATAGATATCCACGTTCTTTCCGATGGAGGCAACATCTTCGATGCTGCAGGACTCGCAGCCATTGCAGCACTACGAACAGCCGTTGTTCCAGCAGAGCGTTTCGATGTTGGCGAAGATCACACGTTGAAGGTCAATGGAACACCAATCATGGCATCCTTCAAGCGAGCCGGTGGACGCTTCGTTTACGACCCAAGTGAAGAAGAAGAACTCGGTGGAGACGAGCGTATTCACATCACACTTGGTGATGAAGGTCACCTTCACTCGTTACAGAAGGGGCTAAAAGGAGTCTTCACTCCGGACGAATTTGCCGAGATTCTTGCGGTCGCCGAACAAAAGTGCAGTGAACTTAGAGAAATGGTAGCAGAAAAGGAGGGGAACTGATTGGCAAAGCGAACCCAGAAAGCAAAGGCAACAGCACGATTTGGTGCACGATATGGTGTAAGCGTTCGACGTAACGCTGGCAGCGCATTGGCAAAGAAGAATGCGAAGTACACGTGTCCAGTCTGCCACTACCGTAAGGTTGCCCGACAATCCGTCGGCATCTGGTCTTGCGGCAAGTGTGGCCACACATTCGCTGGTGGTGCTTGGGAGCCATTCACTCGTGCAAGCGATGCAAACTCTCGTATTCTTCGTCGATCCGTTGAGGGTGCAACAACCGCTGATATGGCATTCATTGCACAGCAAGCCGCTCTCGACTTTGAGCGCAAGGCTGCTGAAGACACCTCTGAAGAGGAGTGAGTGTAATGGCGGAAACGCCGTTTTCACTTCTTTGTACGATTACACGAGCAGATGCTTCAGACATTCGTGCCATGCGTGATTCCCTTGTTTCTGAAACAGAGAGTCAAGCAACCGATGACCATACCTTTTCGTTCCGTTTGGATGAAGCAAATGCCAAAGATTTGCGTGCTATGTGGAATACACGCATTCGCGGATTGATTGCTGCTGACGAAATTCTACAGGCGATTCAATCCGCAGGTTCTTCAACCAAAGACGATTCGATGGAAGCATGAGCACCGTCGAACAACTCCAAGTCGTCGTCTCCGAAGTCCAGAATGCACGTCATCAGGTTGCAACCGTTCGTGCACAATTGCAAGAACTGGAAACAACCATTACTGCTGTTGAAAAACATCCTGAAGGAATGGCGCTTCATCGACAACTTGGTGGCGTCTTGGTTGAGGTTGACAACAAAGATGAGTTGATTGAAGATCTGAAAACCACACATTCAACGCTGTCAGAACATGCTGTGCGACTCTCTGAGCATGAAGCAAAACTTGTCGCAGCCTATGAAGAACTCAAGAAATCACTTGAGGGAGAAGCTTGAATTCTCATCAAGAAGACATTGCTGCAATGAAGCAATGGATCGATTCAGCCATTGAACGGGGTGCAGTCCCTGTAGTAGCCGGTCAAAATGGCGATATGGATACAATTGGATCTGCAATCGCCCTTGCCTCGATTCATCCTTCGCTCCTCGCTTGTGGCTTGCACCTAGGACGAATTGCAAAGCGTCTTGTCGAAGACCTGCAAGCACCATTTCGCAAAGTGACTCCACAAGGGACGGCTTTTCCAGAAAAACTTGGAGGTATCATCATTGTCGATGCTGCTGCCCCAGACCAAGTTGGTATTGACTTACCTGATGTACCTCGTTTGATTCTCGATCATCATGCTACAAACGGCTGGACGCTACGTGACGGCGATCATATGTTGCAATGGGATGTTCGTGCAACAACCGAAATGGTTGCAACCTACATGTTCGAACACGCCATAGAGGCGCTTAGTCCCCCAGTTCGCAAAATGTTACTCGCTGGGATGATTACGGACACGGCTCGTTTCAAACATGCCAACACAACATCGTTTGAAGTGACGACAAAACTCCTTCATGGAACCAAGATTGACTATGCCAAATTTTGTGAGTACATTGAACGGGAGGAGACCTCACCATCCGAACGAGGAAGTTTATTGCGTGGACTCGGAAGAGCGAAATCTCACGATGTTGGAGCCTGGAGTCTCGTAACGACCTATGCAGGTACGCTTGAAGGGCGACTCGCATCGATGTTACTCGGCACAGGTTTCGATGTATCCCTTGTTTCACGGCATCGCGAAGGTGAGACACGCCTCACTGCAAGGGCGACACGCAAAGCGACGTTGCGTGGAGTTCATCTTGGCGCCATCATGCAAACCATTGCTGAACAACATGGAGGCGATGGAGGAGGGCATGATGGGGCAGCAGGCTGGACGGGTCAGGTGGATCGCATCCGTGCCGAATCTGCTTTCATTGCTCAACTTACACTCCAAAGAGAGGTGAAACAATGAGACCAACAGCCCCAGGAATGTACATTTCCAAATGGAGAGAACAAGGACCTGTATCGCTCGATGTTGCTGAAACTTGGCGTGAGGAAAGTGGTTGGAAGGATTGGATGGCCATCATTGAAGCGGCTCTCTACCTCGATGCTGCAGAATTGGTCGAACTCCTCTTGCCAGAGTTAACACCTGCACAACGTGCAACCTTTGATTTGGTTCGACGAAGAATGCTCGGTGATCAGCGACTTGAAGATGCCATTGATCAAGCCTTGGAGATTTGTCGACAACCTGAAACTCGTGATCTGGCTCTTGAAGGGCGTTTGCGCATGGAACGTGGCTTGCAACGTTTCGAAAAAGGTGATTCAGCAGGAGCTGAAGAGGATCTCACTTGGGCTGAAACTCGATTGAAATCTGTTGCAAAAGCAAGTCGCGACCATGACCTCTCCTTGCTCAACAAAGCAGCGTATCACATGGCATCAGGTGAAGATTTGATGGCTCTACAAGTCTATGGTGATATCTCCAGAAAGGAAAATCATGCACATGAAACAATTGCAATTTCCCGCATTGGCGCTTCACGTATCCATGCTCGATACGGTAAGATGTTCGATGCTGCCCGTAACGCTTGGAATGGGCATGCCCATGCCATACTTGCAAGTCAAGTGACCATGGCCATTGAGGCAGGAAGCCTGTTCCTCGATTTGTCCATCGATGGACAAGACGAAGAGGCTGTCCGATTCCAAAAACAGGTCGATGAATCAAAACCACGTGATGCGGGTGAACAGGCACCTGAACTACGGGTTCATCCCGCTGATGTCTCAGGTGTCTTCGATTGGTGTATGCAACACTTGAATCGAGAACTCTCAGGACACGATCGTCCAGATCTTCGAGCAATGGTCATGATGGGGCATCGACTCGACCGATTGGATGAATTCGATTGGTTGTTGAATGAACCAGGTCAAATTGACGATTCGATGTTGGTTGCTGTCGTTCTTGGTTGCTCACTGGATGATGTTCAACATTCGGCATGGACTGAGCGAATGCAATCACTCATGCCCTGATTCTATAGAATTGATCCAGTTGCTCAAGTCAATGACTTCTTGCACATCCCAATGCGTGAATTCTGGTAAATCTGTGAACCATTGTACGGTGGAAACATGTTGATCGTTGACGTGCCACATTGGTTCTGAGAATGGCATATCCTCATCATTGATTTGAACCAATCCGACCCAACCTTTCGGATAGTAGGTCTTGTTCCAGGCAAGAAGTGTTCCAGTACCGCCGACTTCTTCCATCAATTCTCGATGCAGGGCTTGTTCGGGAAGTTCGCCTTGTTCAACATGACCGCCTGGGAATTCCCACCCCCGTTCAGGATGGTAGACCATGAGGATTGAACCTGAATGCAATACCGACTTCGGATTGCTCTTTGGAACAACATACGCTAACACAAATGTTGGAACCACACGAACACCTACATGAGCGAACGACATTGTTCGAGATAGGATTCAGCCCAAGATTCTCCGGAGGCTACTAGGCGTCGTGCTAAGAAGAATGCTTCAGAAATATTTGCTGATTCAATCAGTGCGATGAGTTTCTTCTCGTCGAGATTGAGTTCTGGGACTTCCTCATCTTGGTGTTGTTCTGGAATGCTTTCAGGGAGTTCTTGGCGCACACGTTTGTTGAGGTGTTCCATCTGTTCAAGGAAAGCCGTCCTATGTTCGAGTTTAGGTCCGCTCCAAGGAGTCTTCTCCCCACCATCCATGCGTTCTGTTAAGCGATTCAAAAATTCGTCACGTACCAATAAATGAGGCATCAGTGTTTGGACATGGTCGTAGCATAACCAAGCAGAATCAATCTCTCGTCGTCGTTCATGTAGACGACCCAGTTGCATCCATAGTTCATGATTCACGGGTCGATGCGCAAGAAGATGCCGACTCAATTCGATGAACAGATCTTCAAATCCCTGCAAGCGCAAATGCTCAATTCGGCGACCATAGACAATGTTTGCACGCTGGTCTCGAAAATCCAAATCACGGCAGCGGTCTGCAAAATCAGCGATTTCCAAAAGGACTGCATCGCTCTGTTCATCCCCTCCGCCTCGGGCAACAAGGGCATCCCACCATGCTTCGGCTGTAAGCGGATCACGGGCAAAGGCTGCCTCAAGAAGTTCCAAACCAAATTCAAGGTAATTCAACTGTTTCAATTTTTCAAATTGTTCCGTATCGCGCCCGAGAACTGTAAAAACGTCCTCTAAAACGATGCCTAAGCCATCATTGTCCTTCAAGCCCACTTTGATATCGGCTAAGCAACGCCAATTTCGTTCGTCTGTAAAATCGTGCAAAAGAGCTTGTCGAGCGTTTTGTTCAGCCCATTGCATGTTGGATTCTTTTCGCTCAGGATCGGCTTTTGCAAGTCGAACAAACTTTTGTGCTTGCGTGCGGTAACGATTGCCAAGATTTCTCCTTGGATGCTGCAAATCATCATGAGCAGATTGACGCATGACCATCCCTACTGGACGCTCATGTACCCTTCTGGGTTATCTGAATGATGGATGGTTGCATCAAATCCAACCTTCGAAGTGAGACCGTCTTCGTACCGTGAAGGATCAAGGCTGGATCCTTTCTGATGTGGGAAAATATGCGTATCTCGGTCAGGTTGCCAGCGAGTGACCATCGCCCATTCAACCCGCACAGGATTGCTGATATCAATGTCCTCATCAACAACCGTGACCATCTTCATCGAACGGTGCCCGGCAAGAGCGGCTTCGATGGCCTTCCGTCCATCTTCTTCCGATGACTTTCGAATCTTCACAACTGCTGCAAGCCAGCCACATCCACCCTCAGTCATGTGAACATCAATGCAGTCAACAACCTGCGAAACTGCTTCCTTGATGGTTGGCGAACGTGGCAATCCCATCAGCGTCTTGTGTTCTGCTTCTCCTGGAATAAGCGCATGGAAGATAGGATGCTCACGATGAAGGACACCATCGACTTCAATCACTGGTTCTTGACGTACATCATCGACTGTACCCGTGATGTCCACATAAGGACCTTCATCGTCGTCCTCCAACGTAATGCGCCCCCACATTGCATATTCTGCATCAGCAGGAACTTGGATACCATTCGGTAACTCAACCAATTGCAGTGGTTTGTCGTAGAGTTTTTCATGCAATGCTGCAGCAATAGTAAGTTCATCGATTGGTTCATCAAACGACATTGCACCAGCAAGCAAAACAACAGGATCGGGGGCGTTAACGATTGCAATATTGACTTCCTCACCACGTTCACGTGCCTGGTCGACCATGGTTCGCAAATGACGAGGTACCAGTCGCACAACAAGGTGGTTCTTGTCACGAAGGAATTGCCTGTGGAAACTCATGTTTCGTTGACCATTGACTTCTGCAATAATCACGCTAGCAGACATGTAACGACCCCGGTCTTGAGGCCAATGGTAAGGAATTGCGACGGAATGCAGATCGACCTCTTCTTGCATATGGTCGAAAACAGGCGATTCAGCAGGTGAAACGAGTTCTGGTGTCGATGGATTCTTCATCGCCCAGGCCAAAGTATCAATGTAGACTTCCGGTTTAATTCCGATGGCTTCACAAAGACGATCGCGCGTTAGCATGTTTACCGAAATTCGTTGCCCAGGCACTTCTTTGATGTTCTCAAACAATAAATTTGAGTGTGAGCGGGACGTGCTGAACTCCCAAATTCCATGGATGAGACTCGTCTCATCTTCGATACGTTCAGCGTGCGAGAGGTGGTCACGAAACGCCAAGATATCACGTCCTCAGAACTTTGTCTGAGTATCTTCGAGGTAACGTGGACGGTCTTCGCCCATCGGCTCTGCACTGGAAGCCATCATGTTCATGCCGGAGAACACTCCGATCAGACCAACTGCGTGCGCCGTAAGAATGTCCACATCAGATTCAACGAGCCCAATCCAATGATTGACGATGACCAACAATCCAAGGAGCATGGTCAGCAGTGCCACGATTGGTCGGATATTTTGTGGAATCATGTTTTTACTAACAACAACTTGTTTATGATGTTATTCTTCCCTACGGACGGTGGAATCCTTACTTCGATTAAACGGCGACTTGATATATGAAAGCAAAGTCGCCAAAACGCTCGAATGAGGTTTGAACATGGGTAGAGGACTCTTTGCAGGTGCAAAAATGGCCAAGGACCGTCAAAAGTTTCGTTGGTCTGACCGACGATACAAGAAGCGCATGCTCAAGTCTCGCGCCAAGCACGATCCTCTCGCAGGTTCCACCCAAGCAAAGGGTATCGTTGTCGAGAAGGTCGGTATCGAAGCCAAGCAACCGAACTCAGGAATTCGTAAGGCTGTCAAAATTTCACTCATCAAGAACGGTAACAAATTGACCGCTTTCGCACCTGGTGACGGTGCTATCAACTTCATCGATGAACACGATGAAGTCATGGTCGAAGGTATCGGTGGACGCATGGGTCGTTCCTACGGAGATATTCCAGGAGTCCGTTACAAGGTCATTCAAGTCAATGGCGTGTCCCTCGACGAAATGGTTCGAGGACGCAAGGAGAAGCCAGTCCGCTGAGGTGTTTGTAATGTCAGAAGAAGCAGTAGTCGACGAACGCCCTATCGCTGGAATCGGAACACTTGTCTTTGGCAAGTGGGATGCAGCTGAAGTTGTTTGCAATGACCCTGGTCTTGCACCATACGTTAACCTCACAACCGTCGGTGTACCACACACTGGTGGCCGTCACGCCAACATGTGGTTTGGAAAGTCCAAACTCAGTGTCGTCGAGCGTTACATCAACAAACTCATGCGAACGGGAGCTTACACTGGCAAGAAACAATCCGCCATGAAAGCCTTCGAAAATGCTCTCGATGTTCTCGCTGAGCGACGCAAGATGAATCCACTCCAAATCTTCGTTGATGCGATCTGCAATGCAGCTCCAATGGAAGAAATCACACGAATTAAGTTCGGTGCTGTTTCTCAGCCAAAGGCCGTTGATTCCTCACCATCTCGACGACTCGATGTTGCACTGAAGAATCTCGCAAAGGGTGCTCAGCAAGGGACGCACAAGTCGAAACGAACCCTTCAACAATGCATCGTCAATGAGCTCAACAAGGCATCTGAAGGCGATGCAACTTCGTTTGCTGTCGCCAAGAAAGAAGAAGTTGAGCGAATCGCAGCATCCGCTCGATGAAACCGCATACGGCGACGAATTTCGTCGAACTTTTGCGACTCACTTAAGAACCCCATTCAAGTGGGCGAATTGAACCAGACAGGTGGACACCATGGGACGAAAAGAAGACAACATCAAAAAGGCTACAGAAGTTATGCACGTTCTTCCACAGATTCGAAATCTGTGCATTGCTGCGCACATTGATCACGGAAAAACCACTCTTTCTGACAACCTGATTGCTGGAGCCGGTATGATGTCCAGTGATTTGGCTGGAGCAGCACGTGTTCTCGACTTTGACGAGCAAGAATCTGCTCGTGGAATTACCATCAACGCCGCATCCGCTTCCATGGTTCACGCCGTTGAAGGAACAGATTACCTCATCAATCTCATCGACACACCTGGTCACGTTGACTTTGGTGGTGACGTTACTCGTGCTATGCGTGCTGTTGACGGTTGTTTCATTCTCGCCTGTGCTGTTGAAGGCCCAATGCCTCAAACTGAGACCGTTGTCCGACAAGCACTCAAGGAGAAGGTGAAACCTGTTCTCTTCATCAACAAAGTCGACCGACTGATCAACGAGCTTCAGGTAACCCCTGAAGACATGATGAACCGATTCCAAGAGACCATTACCAAGGTCAACAGACTGATTAAGCAATTCGCTCCTGATGAATTCAAGAAAGAATGGCAAGTCAGTGTTATGGACGGTACAGTTGCATTCGGTAGCGCATACCACAACTGGGGAATCACCATTCCATACATGAAGAAATCTGGCGTTACCATGACCGACATCTTCCAGTATTGTAACGATGAAAAACAAAAGGAACTGGCACAAAAAGCACCAGTTCACGAAGTTCTCCTCGACATGGCTGTCACGAAGCTGCCAAGCCCAGTTGAAGCTCAACCATATCGTATTCCGAACATTTGGACAGGTGACCTTGATTCCTCGATTGGTAAGGCAATGATGGCCTGCGACCCTGATGCAGAACTCGCCATGATGATTACCAAGATTTGGATGGATCCACACGCCGGTGAAGTTGCTGTTGGACGTATTTACTCCGGTGCAATTTCTCAAGGTGAATCCGTCTTCGCCATCGGTGCTGCAAAGCCAGAACGTGTTCAACAAGTCAGCATGATGGTTGGTGGAGATCGAATCACTGTACCAAAGGTCGTCGCTGGAAACATTGCGGCAATCACGGGTATCCGAAGCGCTGCTGCTGGTGTAACGCTCTCTCGTGACAAAGACTTCACGCCATTCGAAGCCATTCGACACTACTCTGACCCGGTCGTTACCGTTGCTGTCGAGCCAAAGAGCATGAAGGATCTTCCAAAGTTCATTGACGCACTACGCTCTCTTGCAAAGTCTGATGCTTCTCTTCAAGTGACAACCAACCAGGAAACTGGTGAAGCGTTGCTCGCTGGTATGGGAGAACTTCACCTTGAGATTACAGTGTACCGAATTGAAGAAGAACAAAACATCAAGGTCAGTGTTAGCCCACCAATCGTTGTCTACCGTGAAGGTGTTCAAGGAAGCAACCGTGGAAATGCGTTTGAAGGAAAGTCTCCAAACCGCCACAACCGTTTCTTCTTTGAAATTGAAGCACTTCCTGCTGAAGTCGTCAGCGCTCTACGGAACGGTGATCTTGGCGATGGACCTGTTCGAAGCAGTGATGCAAAGGAAACTGGAAACAAATTCGGGGAACTTGGCATGGATAAGGATTTGATGCGAAAGATCTACGCCATCAATGGAACCAACGTTCTCGTCAACGATACAAAAGGTATTCAAGGACTCCACGAAACGCGTGAATTGATTATTGAAGCGTTCAATGAAGTCTGTAAGAAGGGTCCAATCGCTGATGAACCTGTTCAGGGTATGTTCGTCCGATTGACGGACGCAAAACTCCACGAAGACGCCATTCACCGTGGTCCTGCACAAACCATCCCTGCAGTTCGTAACGGAATCAAGGGTGCTATGATGCGTGCGAAGACGGTTCTTCTTGAACCAATGCAGAAGGCATTCGTCTCCGTTCCAAACGACTGGCTTGGTCAAGTCACACGTGAGGTCACAAACCGACGTGGAATTATCGAAGACATGCCAAGTGAAGGCGATGTGACAACCGTTGTTGGTGTCCTACCAATTGCTGAGACCTTTGGCTTCTCAAATGACATCCGTGCTGCATCGCAAGGACGAGCTGTTTGGAACACAGAGAACCTTGGATTCGAAATGCTCCCACCACAACTCTTTGACAAGGTTGTCGGTGAAATTCGAACCCGTAAGGGATTGAAGCCTGAGCCAAACCCAGAATCCTATTATGCTGATTGAGCATGGTTTCAGGATCCATTGCAGGCCTGTTTGCTACAACGAAGGGTGGTGTACCCAAACCACCTGTTGAGTTTCTTGATGTTACAACACTTGGCATTCGAAACGAGGTTATTCGTGATACGAAACACCATGGTGGCACTGAAAAAGCAGTATGTTTGATCAGTTCTGAAACGATCGAATATTTGCAATCACTTGGCCATCCAATAACTGGGGGTTCAACAGGTGAAAATCTCCTTTTGAACGTCCCACAGGAAGCACTTTATCCAGGTGTTCAGATTTCATTTGAAAACGTACAACTCGAGATTACGATGGCTGCTTCACCATGCAAGACCATTCAAGATTCTTTTACAGGTGGTGATTTCAATCAACTCTCTGATAAGAAGTATCCTGGACAGACGCGTTGGTATGCGCGAGTTCTCGTGGAAGGCATCATCCAAGAGGGAGAACAAGTAAGGATCAACTCAGACGCTTAAGTTGAAGGTCAGTTAATTCCCGCAATGCCATCATTGCTGGTCCATCCGGTAAACGGTCTAAGCAAGCATGTGCACGTTGATGATATTCGTTGGCCTTTGCACGAGCATAAGCGATTGAACCGAGTTCATCGAGGGCAGCAATTCCATCTTGAATCATCGATTCTGTTGCATCCTCACACGTTCCGAGTACGGAAAGCAGACGTGATTTTGTATCCGAATCTGGTTGCGAAAGTGCATGAATGACCATCAGCGTTTGCTTCCCTTGAGCAACATCCGAACCCGTGGGTTTACCAAGTGTGGCTGAGTCTGAGAGCACATCAATGAGATCGTCCATCAACTGGAAACAAAGACCGACGGAGAGACCCCATTCGGCGAGACATTGGACGACTTCTTCATCAGCACCTGCAACCCGTGCACCAAGTTCTGCACAAATCTGGAACATGACTGCTGTTTTTCCTTCAATCATCTCTAAGTATTCTTCTTCTGAAACACGATCCCTTGTTTCAAATTCAATGTCCAACTGTTGTCCTTCAGAAACGCGTCGCACCATCCATGCTATTCGATTGACAAGCGATGGAATGTCCTGAAGTTCAATGTTTGCTGACATGACCAAGCGTTCAAAAGCAATAGCAAGCATTGCATCTCCTGCGTTGATGGCCGTCGGCATATCGTATTCGATATGCACAGCGTTTCTACCACGACGAATCTCATCATCGTCCATGATATCATCATGTACCAGCGTAAAGTTGTGGATTGTTTCAATGGCCGCACCAATATCGAGTAGACCAGAATGCGTGTCACCTACTGCACGGCCAACCAGCCATGGAAGTGTTGCCCGCATTCGCTTTCCTCCGCCATGAATCAAATGCATCATCGCATTAGCCAAACGTTCGTGTCGTGATGCTGTCAAACTCTCAATGATACGCTGTTCAATGAACGGTTTGACTTCGTTGATGCTCGTAAGCAAGTCAGCACCTTCTGCATTGGGTAACATATGTGTTACATCGCCCATATCATGAATCAATCCATCTTGGAGTGCCTCACAAGCAGTTTGATTGCCGATTGCTTCCCACCACTCCTCGTTCATCAAGCGTGCAGCAATGCAACGGAACCAAGGGGCGATGATTTCATCACTTTCCAGATCGACCAACATCGCATCCAATTCTTCAGCATTCACCCACTTGATTGCGGCCACCTCATTCGGATTTGGATTGAGGTCGACATCAGCTTGTATCATCAAAATATGATCGATTTCACGTTCAATCCAATCCGCATTCATTCGGGCAGAATAACGCATTTTCGTAATGAAGTGAAAATCGTTGATGTCAACCGAATCGGGTGAAATACCAAGTTCCTGTTCGAGTTTACGAATGGCTGCAATCTTGACCCCACGAGCGTTTAATTCATCCATTTCGTCCTTACTTGCAAGAGGATGTGAGCAACACGAGTTTGCCCAAACGCTTGGGAATGTAATCTTGTCATGTGCTCGTTGTTGCAGAAGCAAACGTCCTTCTGAATTGAACAACAGAACACTAAATGCACGATGAAGCGAGCCAGATTGGAAGTGGCTGTCCGCTTTGCTCATTGGTCCGACAACAACATCGTTCTCATCAACTTGCAAAACCGCTTCTGCCATCATGCTGGCTTGGGTCGAATCAGAGGATTGTGCAGCCAAAAATTCCGTGGCATCGGAATCGATATCTGCCTCAGGAACGTCCCCGCTCGCATAGTTCGTCATATGAGCCCCAAACTTTCTCTCGGCAGGCGCTACATAGAGAGTTCGCCTCAAACGACAGGGAATTGACCCTACTTACGTCGAATCGACCAGTTCTTGCGGCCTAGACCTTCAAGAGCCATTCCTGTCATACCACCCCAAAGCAATGAAGATTCAATCTGAAAATAGAACATTGGAACCATCACAAGGAGAGCAATGATCCAATGATGGAGCCAAATCGAATTTGTTCGTAGATGGAATGTTGTGTTCTCAGTAGCCCACCGAACAATTGCAAAACCAACAACGATACCGAGTGAATACAATCCAAATTCCACGATTCACACCTCAAGGTAAAATCGTCGTACCTCTCCAAGGATCGCCTCGAACGAGAGCTGCAATTCTCGTTGGATGTTCTCCATTAATGAGATAGACTCCGACCCCTGATTGAGCCACCAAATGACCTCGATTGATTTTCAAGCCAATACCTCCTGTTACATCGATGTCTGATTGATGCAGCCCTTCATACGCAATATCTGGTGACCAGTGATCGATCAAATCATGTTCATCTGCGAGGTGAGGTGGTACCTTGAGTAGCCCATCGACGCCACCCATTGCGAAGATAAGCGATTCAATCCCTGGAAGTTCGAGTGAAAGCCTAGCTACGAGATCATCGCCAGAAAGAATTCCAAATTGATCCTCTCCATCGACATCCACTACATCACCAAATGATAGGTGCACATGGTTTGGTTTTGATAATGAAAACCTCTCAAGTGAACCGTTGAACGTTGGACCAAGATTTGTTGCCCATTCATGAGGTGGATGCGATTGTGTATGCAACCCAACACGGTCTAATTCCGAAACGATGATTGAGTTGAGTTCCAACATATCTTTTCGGACATGTTCAACGGCTTCGGTTTGGGATGAACATGCGTCATTTTCTACTACAAATCCAGGCAAATGACCTTCATGAAGACGCCATCGTTTTGCCTTCAAGTGGCCAAACGAACCCGCACCATGCACAATAATGACGTGAACGCCTTGCTCGGTTATGGAGTGGACGGTGGAGCATAGATTCCGAATGATTTCGATGTTTGCGACGCATTCTTCATTTTTTTTGGTGATGAGCGCACCTCCAAATTTGATGATAATGCGCCTCACCATGCTATGGCCAAGAATCTGACCTTCATGAGTATGCCTACAAAACACAGGATTCAATAGTCTGCGTTGTTTGAGGATGCCATGAGCGATGAAGGCCCAAGCCTGGATTCCTTCCTTCGACACCTCCAAACAGAGGTTGAGACAGCCAATGAGATTGCTGACAAAGCTGAGCGAAACATTCGCCTGTTGCAACTAGAATCATCCATTCAAGAAGCAATTATCTTCGCAAACCGATACAAAGAGTTGCAAAATCAAGGCGTTGACCCACTTCTCTTGGTCGACCCAAAGGTTCAGCAGGAACGTCCTGCTCCACCTGCTACGAAAGGACAAGCGATTCTACTCGGATCATCTACCTGCTCAACATGTGGTAAACTTCTCGAGAACGATCTCGACTTCTGTCCGGCTTGCGGAGCAACGAAGTGATCACTCTTCTTCTTCTCGAGTCCAGCGTGCAACGGTATCAACAATCATCGGATCGTCATCGCCGACGCGATAGAGATACTCCGGAGGAACTTCGTCCGTCAAGAAGACAGTCTTCCCTGCACGATAGATCGTGTGTCCATCAGCAACTGCACGTACGGTATCGACTTCAATAATGGCAGGACGATCGATTCGAACGTGACCTGCTTCGAGTGCGTTAACGATTGTCTTGGAAAGGTGGATGTGGTTTCGAGTACCTGAGGTGATACCAAGTTGAACGATAGCATCGGCCTCATTTGGTTCACATGGCCAATACAATGCCTCTGGAATTTCATCGGTTGGCAAGTCAAGTTCGATTTCAATGGAATGACCATAAGTGGCTCGAATCATTTCACCTTCGACCTGATATCGACCCTTTTCATCGGCATTGGCAATCGCTTCAAAGTGCCATCCACGTAGCCAATGATAGTGGCGTCGCTGACCAGAAATGGAGTCAGCAAGTTCTCGTGTGCTTACCCATCCGTTGATGTCCATTTCAACATTGAACTTCTCCGGTGCGTGTCGCAAAACAAGAGCAAGCATTCGACCGAGGCTACCTGCTTCTCGGTCGCTCATGATGAATTTTCCTTCCTCGTTACAGACAGGACAGTTGGTGCCACTAAAGTGACCGTGCTTTCTACATTGGCGCAGCATGTTCGTGGCCTATCGACACCCATTCATGAACCCTGCGGGTGTTTTGACCGACTCTATCAAATGCTTGATTCATCTGGAGAGAACATGGTCGATGTGGCAATGGTCGGTGCAGGCCAAACGAAATTCGGCAACCATCCTCTCGGATTGAAAGGAATGTGGGCAGAAGCAATCCAGAAGGCCATTCAAAGTGTCGATAACGGGTTCGATTCACCCGATGTCGAGGAAGCCTTCATTGGAAGCATTGCTTTTGGAGGATCGCAGTTAGGGAATACGGCTGCCCTCCTCACCGAACATTCCGGTATGGAAGGCGTAAGCGTCCGTCGTGTCGAGAATGCTTGCGCTTCGTCTGGTTTTGCTCTACGAGACGCTTGGATGGCCATCAAGAGTGGTCAAGCCGACGTCGTGGTTGCAGGTGGAATTGAGAAAATGAACGACTTGTCTGCCTCAAGGAAACGCTACTGGCTCGGAGTGTCGGGTGATACAGAATGGGAACGTCTTGCAGGCTTGACCTTCCCTGGAACCTATGCGCTTACAGCTCGTAGATACTTTCACGAATTTGATTCAACACACGATGACTTGGTGCATGTTTCCGTTAAGAACCACATGCACGGTTTTGAGAACGAAGTTGCCCATCTTCGGAAACAAGTCTCGTTTGAGAAAGCCCAATCAGGATTTATGGTTGCAGACCCACTCACGCTCTATGACTGCTGCCCAACGTCCGATGGAGCATCTGCTGTAATTCTGGTTGCGGATCACTTAGCACACAAGTTCACCGATACACCTGTTTGGGTCAAAGGATCTGGTGCGGGTTCCGACCATTTGGCTCTCCATGACAGGCCAAGCATCACGCAACTGAGAGCGACGCAATCCGCCGCAGCAAAGGCCTACAAGTCGGCGGGCATCTCTGCATCTGATGTAGACCTGGCCGAAGTTCATGATTGTTTCACAATCGCTGAAGTGTTGGCCACAGAAGATCTCGGATTCGCAGGTCGTGGACTTGGAGGAACGTTCGCTCGAGAAGGTGAAGGTCGAAGGAATGAAGGAAGCGTCACCATCAATGCCAGTGGAGGACTCAAATCAAAAGGGCACCCTCTTGGAGCTACAGGAACAGGACAAGCCGTTGAATTGTTCAAGCAACTTCGACACCAAGTCGAGCCTGAGAGGCAGGTACGTGGCGCAGAAATCGGATTGACACACAATGTCGGTGGTTCGGGTGCGACATGCGCAGTCCACGTTTTCGGGAGAGAGAGATGATGCCAATTCAAATCATTTCCAATGGCAGTCAACACATGGCTTGTAGCCAATACGGTCCAAACTGGGCGGGACCAGACGGCGACAGATTGACTGTTCTCATTGCCCTGTTGAAGGAGATACCAGCAGAATCCATCAATCTGAATGGTTTCGAGGAGCATCTCGAATATCCGCCAAGCGTGAGTGTGCAAGCGATCATCGAGGCAAGTACCTCTTGGATTGTTGACGAGAATGCAGGCATGTACTTACATACTGACAAGGAAGCATTCTGTGTCGCAGTTAGTCCATCAAAAGATGTGCCACATTGGCCTAAATTTGAAACACAAGAATACGACAAAACCATGCAATCGGAACTCAACGATCAATGGAGAATTGAGGTTGAAGGTGTCAGTCAAGGAGCTTACGTTTCCCAAGCGCAGCACACGATCTCGGTTCCATCACGACTGGGTTTGAAAGCCCAAATTGATGGTGAGCGAATGCTTTGGCCTCCACGGCAACTCAATGCTATGGGGCAGCGTATCGATACCGAAGGGATGCAACTGACTGAAACGGCTACAATTCTCACGTGGACGCGTCTCAGTGCCGCTGGTGCACCTTCCGAATTTTCAAACCGAGCACCAATTTTGGATGGTGTTGCGACCGTGCTTGTCGAATTTGATGAAGGTCCTAAGGGTGTCTTTATGATGGCAGATGACGAATCAGGAAAACTGGAGATCGATGAACGTGTGGATTTTGTGTTCAGAAGGCTCTACGGTCAGGATGGCATGATGCATTATGGTCTGAAAGCCGTACTCTCAAAATCCTAAAGTTTCGGATAGAAGCCTTCATAGAAAGTCTGTATTGTGGCAAATCCATGGCTGGGTTTGGTGGCATTCGGAAAGGAAGGAAAGAGGCGGCTGACAATCTTTCGATCAAAGAAGAAGGAGATTGCGCTCGATGCGGTGGAGAAAGTCAGCCGTCCACAATGGAAGGTTATCTTTCTTGCAGCCGTTGTTCTTACGAGTGGGCGGATCCATCCCATGTTTCTCGAAAGGTCAGAGGCCCTCCTCCAAACCATCGACGTGATTCTGAATTAATTCAAGAATTCAAGGCAGAAATGGAACGTGGCGACCTCAAAGGCGTCTTAGGAGTTAATTCAAACCTTTCCGAAGAACAAGAACAATCACTCAAGCGATTGGAAGATAAGTGGATGAGTGGGATGCAAGGACATTTCAACGCAGCTTCTGAAGATCGAAAGCCACTCATGATTAGTTTTGATGACGACGATAACCTCGTTTCAACCGAAGTTGCTGCACTGACCATTGTCTCAAATGGTTTCGATGGTGGTGAAGAAATTCGTCTTGAATATCCAGGTATTGGTACCGAGTTCTATGCCTACAATGAGCGAAGCCCGACAGGATGGAAACGCGGTCGCAATAGCGAAGATACGGCACGCTCGATTACCAGTGTCATCAACCGCTCATCGCGACTTGTCTATGCCAATCTCGAAGGAAATCGAATTTCGTTCGAATTACGAGATGATAAGTTGAAACCCGAATCGCTTGTTCTGTTTGTTGACGATCCAGGCGGCCAAGATATTGTCGCAGAGAAGGGTGGTGTTATACTCGACTTCCGAGATGTGAATGTGTTGGATGATTACCGCAACGTCATCGCTCTGGTTCTCGAAGATGGTATCATTTCGCCAAGCGAAGATCAGATGATGTGGGTTATGCGCCAACAATTGGGGGTCACTGAAGAACAGCATGTTGCGCTCGTTCAGGAAATCTTCGGGGGTAATGCACTCAAGGAATGTCCAAATTGCAACCAGATGGCAGAACTCTATCCTGAGTACTCGGCTTGGTATTGTCAACCTTGTGAAAGTTGGCTTTAATTGATGTTCTATAGAATTTATTTGTTGTATATTTTCAACAAAAAATGGCGAACGTGAGCGAGGGATGCTTCATAAAGTGGACGGTGTTCCGTAGAACTGGCGAACGCTATGGCAGAAGATGTATTGTATATTGGAATTGATTTGGGAACGTTTCGTTCGGTAATGGTCTCCTCAGGGAACCACGAAGAAGAAGAGCTCACTGTGATTGGTACTCCAAAGGATCCAATTGCTCGTAACTTCCTCAAGCGAGATGTTCTCTTCGGCGAGGATGCGTTGAAGAACAGGCTAGCACTGAACCTTTTCCGTCCTCTCGAACTCGGTGTCATCAAGGATACTGTTGAAGACCGCCAATTCATCGCTCACTTCATTACCCACCTGATTGGTCTAGCAGACCCAGAAGAACACGACCGTGTTGTCGCCGTTATCGGCGCACCTGCAGAAGCCAGCCACGTCGACAAGACCGCTATCTTCGATGCCGCTGCAGGAAGCGTTAATGCTGCTATGATTATCTCTGAGCCGTTTGCTGTTGCTTACGCTCTTGACATGATCGAGCACACACTGGTCATCGACATCGGTGCAGGAACTACGGATCTTTGCCGTGTTTACGGTACAATCCCTGGTCCAGGTGACCAAATGCACACTGGATACGCTGGTGACTATGTTGATGCTCAAATCATCAAAGAAGTTCAATCCAAGTACAACGGTGCTCAAATCACCAAAGACATGGCTCGACGATGGAAGGAACAGTACTCCTTCGTCTCCACATCCACTCCGGATGACCCAGTTATGGTTGACTTCTCGATTGAAGGTAAGGCAATGAATCTCGATATCACGGATTGCATTCAGCGAGCTTGTGAGTCGATTGTTGATCCAATCGTTGAGAATGTGAAGCAGCTTATTGCAGACTCCAACCCAGAGTACCACGACCAGTTCCGACGAAACATGGTTCTCGCTGGTGGCGGATCCGGTATCCGTGGACTTGGAGCACTTATCGAGCGTCGACTCTCTGATATGGGCGATGTTAACGTTCACGTTGTTGATGACCCTGTTCGACTCGGTGCAATGGGTGGTCTTCGCTTGGCTATGGAAGTTCCAGAAGACATGTGGAAGAACCTTACCCTTGCATCTCGCTGAGTTGTTCAAATGAACAAAGGGCTAGCCATTTTTGGTGGAGTACTAACGCTGGTGTCCCTGTTCAGTTTGGGCTACTCACTTGTCGTGATGGATTCGTACGAGCCTAACAGCGATAACATTCTGCATGATACGGAAACCGACGGTACGGTCTTCAATTTCGATGGTTCATCGAGCTGGCTTGAAGTCTATGCAAAAGGCGAGGTCGATTGCTACAGTTATTCCGTTTCAGTAACCGATGACGTGTATGAATACTTCATTCCGTATTGCGATGAGTCGAGTGATGTTAATGGCTACACTTACGTCGGGGATATCGAGGTCTATGTGTCTGGTAGTTACAACATCGTGGCGGATGGAGATGTAGTCATCGTTGATGCAGATGACCTCTTCGGCCCAGTATTTGCATTCTGTGGTGGAGGGTTTTGTTGCCTCTTGGGAATTATTCTTTTGATTGTTGGATTCTCAATTGGGCGAAAGGCTCCACAAATGGTGGTGTTCCAGCAACCTGATGGAACCATCTATCAACCCAACCAAACGACAATCCAGCAATACATCCCGCCTTCCACAGAACAACCAAATCAGCAACATAATGTTGCACAGTCTCAAGCCCAACAATCGCAGAACATTCCTCCGGCTTTTGATGAAGATCCTGACGCAGTCCCTGTGTATCAAACTGATTTTGATGGTTTTTCATTTGAACACAAAAAATCAGACTGATGATAGCATGATTACGAAACAATCCAGAGTTGTGATCTTGACTGGTGCTGGAATCAGTGCCGAGTCAGGGATTCGAACATTTCGAGATTCGGACGGATTGTGGGAGAACCATCGAATCGAAGAGGTTGCAACACCAGAAGGTTGGAGAGCGAATCCAGAACTCGTTTGGAATTTTTATCAGCAACGACGTCGGCAACTATTGAACGTTGAACCAAATCAAGGGCATTTGGCACTCGAAGAACTGGAAAACCACTTGGAAAACTTCCTTTTAGTCACGCAAAATGTGGATGATCTACACGAACGTGCTGGTTCAAAGAATCTCATTCACATGCATGGAGAACTTGCAAAACTTCGTTGTGAAGATTGTCAGCTTGTTGAGACGCTGATGGAGGACCAACATCTCTTGGACGCATTCCTCTATTGTAGGCAGTGTGATGGACGTTTGCGCCCCCACATCGTTTGGTTCAATGAGATGCCTATGCAGATGCCAGAAATTGAAAAGGCGCTCTCGGAATGTGATGTGTTCGTGGCGATTGGAACAAGTGGGAATGTCTATCCTGCAGCGAATTTTCTTCATATGGCACGAAATCATGGAGCCCATACCATTGGCGTCAATCTCGATCCACCCGAGAACGTGTACTTTTTTGATGAATTTATTCAGGGGAAGGCAGGAGAGGTTCTCCCATTCCTTGTTCAAAAATGGATTCATGACTAGAGCGAAAATCTCTCGCCAATCTAAGGGTCGAAAGGGAATCTTTTTGCAAGGCCTGTTCGAGTTGTCAACATGCGAATGCGACCTCTACTCACCTTGTTTTGTGTCGGCATGATGGTCTGTTTGTTCTCTTCACCCCTTGTTGTCGCAGAAAGTGAAGAGGAAGATCAGATGATTCGTATCGTTATGCTCCCTCCTGAAGCAGAAGCAACCGGTATGTATGTCGATGAAAACGGGCGCTTCTTTGTGAACGCAATGCATCCTGATCCGGACAATTATGATGCCACAATTGGCGTGATCAATGGTGTGGACTGGAATAACCTTCCTGAAGAAGTTCCCTCGCTTTCATCATCGAGCAGTGCCTCAGACATTTGGCATGGTATTCGAACCGGTTATGGCGACTACCAGGTTCTCCTGCAAGCAGGAGATTCAATGGATGACGGTACAATCGCTGGAGGAATTTACTCAGCACACGACGGCCAACAGATTTTGTTGAGTCAAAAACCCGATTACAATGCATTTATTCCAACGAATTCCGATGGAACCACCGGATATCTCTACACTGCGTGGGAGGATCGTCCAGCGGGTATCAGCCAAGTCGAACTCGAATGGAATCCATCATCAAGCGAATGGGATGTTCTCTCAAAGCAAATGTTGAATCTTTCAGACATCAATGGAGCTTGGGTTCTTTGTTTTGGAAGTGTCAGCCCTTGGAGTACCCCATTGTTCTCTGAAGAATTGTACTTTGATGATACAGAGGATTGGAACAACGATGGATATCGATATCACTCAGACCAACTACGCCTTGAGCAGTATCTTGGGCATTATCCAAATCCATACGATTATGGTTACATCATCGAGATGGAACAGGCAACATCGACAACGCCTGAACTGATACGACACCTTACTATGGGTCGTTTTTCACATGAGAATGCTTTGGTCATGCCCGATAACAAGACGGTCTATCTGACCGATGATGGCTATGAAACGGTCTTCTTCAAATTCGAGGCAGATACAGCAGGTGATTTGAGTGAAGGTACGCTTTATTCTGCAAAAGTTACACAAGATTCCACATACAATTCTGCTTCAACTGGGTTTGACGTCGAATGGCTGGAACTTGGATCTTCATCAAACGATGAAATCCAAGGTTGGATTGATGATTATGACGGCATAACAACTGCTGATTATATTCAAGGAGAAAACTCGTACATTACCGATGAAGAAATCAACAATTGGGCAGAGGATTATCTAAATCAAGATTTGAACAACGATGGGACCATTGGTTATGCCTTGGATGACCGTGTAGCTTTCCTTGAAACCCGTAAAGCGGCTGCAGCAATAGGAGCTACTGATGAGTGGAACAAAATGGAAGGGGTCGGTTTTAATCAAAACGCTCCGGACAATCTTTACCTCGCCATGTCCAGTATCGACAATGCAATGACCGACGGACAAGGTGATATCGATGTTTCAGACAACCTTTGCGGGATCGTCTACCAGATGACGATGAACGAATTGTGGAATGTTAACAGGATTCACCCCGCCATCATCGGAGGACCATACATCTCCTCAAATCAATACCAATGTGACATGAACAACCTTGCTGGACCAGATAATCTCGTTGTCCTTGATGATGGTAGTGTCCTCGTTGGAGAGGACACTCGTCGCCATGAAAGCAACATGGTTTGGTTATGGAGAGAATACAATCCGCCTGTTATCGACGTTGATGAAGAGATTCAATTGAACCATCTCCGCCCTACAAACACACCTGATGATTTGGATGCATCATGGACGTATGCGTACCAATCCGAAGTGAAGGATCTTGCCCAAGGTACGGTCTACACTGCCATTATCGTTGCCAAGAACATCAGTAGTGGTGAATGGAATGGAATATGGTGGTGGGAAGACATTCAATCGAGTGGTGAACAATACGATTTGATGCTGTCTATGAACCGTGGATGTTATTCCATTGAGACTACATTATACGAGAAAGAGGATTTGAATTCCGATCCGAGTACGGCCGTTGTGTTATCCTCTAATCAATCGGAATTAATCGTTGGTGACGGTACGTGTTTGGATGGGGTCTATACAGAAGCGGTCAAAACCGTCCCTATTGAAGAGCATCAAACAAAACAAGAGAGTGAATCGACTCCAGGGGTTGGGGTGTTGTCAACAATCGTTGTCATGACCCTAGCCATGCTGGTTGTATTCAGAAAGAATCAAACAACTAGGATTTGAATCAAGTTCAATAGGCATCGCCTTCTGAAACACATGTGGGAACCGATTCGTTTACGGAACTGAAGTGGTTCAATCACTTTTTGCAGGGTACACCTGGCGATCAAGAAATTGGTGGAAAGCCAAGGCAAGTTCCTCATGCATGTTGGTCTCGTGTTCAACCTACTCAGGTTCCAGATCCAGTTCTTCGTCTGTGGTCCAAAGAGATGGCGACGGAATTGAACGTCAATCCTGATGCATCGGACATTCTTGGCGGGAATCGAATCGTTGAAGGAATGGATCCTTATGCACAACGGTATGGTGGACATCAATTCGGTAATTGGGCCAATCAACTTGGAGATGGACGTGCAATTACATTAGGAGAGGTGGACACTGGAAAGCAACGTCTTGAGTTGCAATTGAAAGGACCGGGGATAACACCATACTCGCGATTTGCAGATGGCAAAGCTGTACTGCGATCCTCGATTCGTGAGTTTTTGTGCAGCGAAGCAATGCATCATCTTGGAATCCCAACCACGCGGGCACTCTCGCTTGTCACAACTGGAGAGGATGTGGTTCGAGATGTCATGTACGATGGGAATCCTGCTCCGGAACAAGGAGCCATCGTCTGTCGAATCGCTCCGAGTTTTCTTCGTTTTGGTTCCTACCAAATCCATTCAATGAATGGTGATGTCAGCACGCTGCGAACCTTGGTAGATTTTTCAGTCAAACAACACTTCCCAAATCACACGACCACCAGTGATGAAGGTTTGGTGAATTGGTTGAAGCACGTTGGTGAAGAAACCGCCCACATGATATCGGAATGGATGCGGGTCGGATTTGTCCATGGTGTCATGAACACCGACAACATGTCCATCCATGGGTTGACCATCGATTATGGTCCGTACGGTTGGATTGAAGATTTTAATCCAAATTGGACTCCAAATACAACTGACGCACGAACAGGAAGGTACAGATTTGGCCAACAGGCACAGATAGGTGCCTGGAATTTCGCTCGTTTGTTGGAATCGATTTCCCCTCTTATGGAAGAGCCGGAGCGATTGTACGAATGTCTTGACGCTTATTACAGCGCATATGAGGGCGCAAACAATAGCATGTGGTCGAGGAAACTTGGTTTCGATGAATTCTTGGAAGGTGATGAACTTCTTGTTAAGGAACTCACCGCAAACCTTCAGTTGGTCGAAACGGACATGACTATTTTCTTCAGATTACTCTCAACGCTTGAAGAACCAGTCATCGAACACCTCGCGTTTGCATTTTATGATCCAACAACCATTCCACGTGATGAATGGAATCAGTGGTTGCAAAAATGGTGGGATCGAACAAACGGTCAACCAAATCGAGAAGCAATGCTCGCTTCAAATCCAAAGTTTGTCCTCCGTAACTGGATGGCACAACTTGCTATCGATGCAGCAGAGAAAGGGGATTATTCGATTGCTGAATCACTATACGAATTACTCAAGAAGCCATACAAGGAACAAATGGAACATGAGGAACAATGGTTCCAGAAACGACCTGAATGGGCACGACATCGTGTTGGATGCTCGATGCTTTCTTGTTCGAGTTGAGGCTTATTCCTCTTCCCAACCATGACGTTTTGCAAGTTCCTTACTCACAAGTGGTTTGTTGCAGTGTGGACATGAATCCGAAGGCGAGAGAAGATCGGGTCGGATGGCGAGAACTGCCATACAACTTGGACAAGCAGCTAACATTTCTCCATCCTCGAGATCGGCTTCAGGCGTTGGAATAAATGTTGTATAGCCTTGTCTATAGAGAGGAGAGAAATGATATCGAACACGTTGAAATGAACTGTATGCTGCATAACCCATGATGAGCATAAACAGAAGACCACCCGCTGCACCTGAAATGACTGCGAACAAATTGACCAAGAAGAACAGGAAGAAAATGACCGATGCAAAGGCGATGATGAGTGCTGCAGGCCAGTATGCCCAACTTCGTCGAGAACGATACGAGAACCATGTTGATGTCGTTATGAACAAAGGTATAGCCCAGATGAGTATTGCACCACGTCCGAAATAGACCTGTGCGATTGTTGAAAATTCAAATGCTAACAGAACGATGATCAGGCTATCAATCGCTAAGATAAGGGATGTGCTACGATGGGTTTGATCGAAGATGGCTGAAAGCGTTGCTGAGGCACGCTGTCCTCCCGAACCAGCAAGGACAATATCGTCTCCTCGATTCCCTGCCATACATCGTCGAATCATCACCCGCTCATGAAGGCTTGTGAACAGCGAAGATGTCTTGATGGTCAATACATTCGCAAGGGCATGAGCGTCCGTGATACCGACGTAGAAATACGTGGCTCCAGCCTTGCTGGCAAGCGTATACTTGTTGGCGTCACAGGTGGAATCGCAGCAGTTGATTCGGTACGACTTCTACGTGAAATGCGAAGGCATGGGGCGGAGATGCTGGTGATCATGACGGAAAGTGCACGACGTGTCATTACGCCACTCGCCATTGAATGGGCAAGCCAATGCCAGGTCATCACCGATTGGGATGGTGACATGAAACAACTTGAGGATGTTGATGCAATTCTTGTAGCGCCTGCAACTCGGAACACAATTGCTGCTCACCTGCATGGCATGCAGCAAGGACCACTGTTAATGGCACTCAGCGCGGCACGTTCACGAAACACCCACGTACTGATGGTTCCAAGCATGCATGCAGACCTCGCCGATGATCCAGTCACCGATGACATCGTTGACCGTTTGCGCGAGGAAGGCATTGATGTGATGTGGGGCGACCTAGAAGAAGGAAAGCGAAAGACACCGAGTCACGAACACATCGTTGCCAGGTTTGCTCATGGAATCAATTCAAAATTGTCGTATCGAAAGAATGTCGTGATTACACTTGGAGGAACTTACTCGCCAATCGATGATGTACGTGGTGTGCAGAACACTAGCTCAGGAGCAACAGGTTACGCTCTTGCAGATGAGTTGTACCGATACGGACACGATGTGACATGTGTTGTTGGAAGAACAAGTATTGCCCAGCCACCATGGTTACCCCTTTGCATCAAAGCAGAACAGCCTGATGAAATGCTTTCAGAACTGAAAGCGCTTGCAAACGATGAGATTCAAGCATGGGTTCATGCCGCTGCTGTGCTTGATTACGTTGTTGAAGCACCTGCTGAAGGAAAGTTGGCTAGTCAACAAGGACCGCTGCAAGTCAATCTCGTTGAAGGTGCAAAACACATTCAAGAATTGAAGGAAAAGGTTCGAGGTTCAACACGAATTGGATTCAAATTAGAAACTGGAATCAAGCAACGCGATTTAATTCATCGGGCAACTGCTCAAATCGAACATTCTGAAATGACCGCTGTAGTTGCAAACCGATTGGAAGATCTTGGTGACCAATCAAAACCTCGAGGATACCTTGTCGATAAGCAAGGAAGTCATTTTGTCCTTGAGACACAGGATGACCTCAATGATGCACTACGGATCATCATCGAGCGAGGCGATTGATGTGCGACGTTTTGCTGTCATTGGCCATCGAGCGATGAGCAAAGGGAAATTACCCCTGAACGACCTTGCAGGAGGTGCTGGTCGAATGGATGTGCTCATTCGTGCCGTTATGTCCGCCTTGTTGACTTCGCATGGGCTACGGGAGGATGTGGAAGTTGTCCTCCATCTTCAAGGAGGTCCAGGGGCGCAACGTCGATTGAAATTTGTTGGTTCCGAGCTTCGAGGTTTTCATGCTGAGGAGCGAAGCGTTGCTGGACTGATTGCCAAAGCCATTCGAGAGCCTCTGCCAGCGATTGGTCACTGGGTTGAGCGTACGCCGGGTCTTTACGATGGAGGCGGTAAACTGTCCCATACGATTGCTGAATGGAAGGATTCGACATTGATACGACTCGATGCAGATGCTGAGCGTCTCTGGAAACAAGAAAGCGCAATTCCAATCCAATCAACACCGAATGAAGATTCGATAGCCTTCTTACTCTCGGACGATCAGCCGTTAGATGTGGATGCAGGCATTGCCAGGTCGCTCGGAACAACTTGGCTGCAAGGACATCATGCAATAGCGATTTGTCATTTCCTGCTTGATGAGGGCGTTCAACTCAACCTCTGAACCAAGTCGGATGTCCTGTCTCGTCAGCACGAAGTGCATGTGCGAGTAATTCGTCATCAAGTGCAAGCGGATGCGTCTGTGGCCACGTTGGAAGTGAGGAAATACTTGCATAACCAGATGCGACCGAATCACAATCCCCATTGTCGACTGTTTCCGTATCGATATAAGCCGCTCCAATGGTGAAGGTCGATTCAACTGAACCTGCTTTACCCTTTCCGAATTGAACGGCATTTCGGTACCATCGCATTCCCAATCGGGTTGTTTGGTAGGCACCATTCCATTCTGGAGGAACGTTCAGATTCAGCATGAGTTCTCCATGATGGAATGCGCTCATGAGTTGTTGATCTGCTTCACGTTGTGAACGTTCGACTGCAGGATTTGGCCATGATGAGACGTGTTTTGAACGAGCATCAATGTGAGGACGACAAAGGTTCTGCGGTACTTTTGGAACGAGAGGTAGAACACGTTGAACAAGTTCAACAGTCGCATCAATACCAACATGCATCCCTTCGGGGTCAAATGAAGTATAGGAACTTGCAATCGCTGGAATGCCATACAAACCCGCTTCACGGGCAGCACCCATCGTCCCACTGTGATACGAATCCTGAGAAAGATTTGGTCCGAGATTGACCCCCGAAAGAACGAGCGAGGGTTGAATCTCTGGAAGTACATGATTGAGGCCTCCATCAAGAGCAACAATCATCGTGTCACATGGTGTACCGTCAAGTGCAAACAAATGAACGCCAATCGATTCATCAAGTCTCCACTTGTGAATCAATTCATTTCGATTGTGAAGATCGATCGGTGTTCCGAGATTCAATTGCATACTGCAGGCAGATTTGTTCCCTGATGGTGCAAAAGCAATGATTGGAATTCCTGCCTTGTTCATAGCTTTGACAAGAAGTTCGAAGCCCGGGGCTTCAATTCCATCATCGTTGGTCAAGAGAACCCATTTTTCTTCCATCATTCAAACGCCTCTCCATGACCTTTGTTATCAAGTAATGTTTGATTCGTTAGGTGTTCTCCATACACAATGGAAATGATACCAAGCATCAGGATGGGACCACCAATCCATGTCCACATACCTGGGATTCCTGTCGAGAAAAACATCCAACCGATGAGTGAACCAAGCACTGGTTCGAGCGTTACGCTGATCGAAATCAACAGCGGAGAAACATATTTCAGACAATAGTTCAAACCAGTGTGGCCAAGAATTCCAGCGATGAACGCAAGGAGTACAAACCAAACCAGCGTTTCATGACCCAGGTATCCAAACGCTCCAAAATTGGAGTAATCCGATTCAAGAAGATATGAGGCGGGAACAAGGAGAAGACCTCCGATAAGTGTCACGGGGAAGGCATACAGAAACAGTGGCATCCATTCCCGGAGAATCCGGCCACAGACGATGTAACCTACAACAAAAACTGCACCGAAAAAGGCCAATTGATCGCCGAAGAAGGTCACAGAACGGTCACCTTGGACATCTCCAGCATCCAGCATTGAAATGGCTGCACCTGTGAATGCAGCAATTCCTCCAACCAATTCCAATCGATTTGGTTTCCGAACAAAGACGAACATTCCTATCAAAATAACGAGAGGATGTGCCGTTACAAACAATAGAGAGTGTGTTAGGGACGTATAGTCAAGTGAAGTTACCCAGAAACCAAAATGCAATGCCAAGAAGATTCCACTTGCCACAATGATTTTTGCCGTGGACAAATCAAACAATTTCGACTGAATCTCCGAATCAATTTGGTTGAATTGCCAAAATGCTAGGGGTGCAAGAATCAAAGCCGTCAGTTGTAAACGCCATGAAGCACGCAACAGGGGCGGTATTTCGTCAACATGTGTAAAGATCGCACCTGCACTCGAAACACCGCAGATCGCAACACCGAGAACCAGCCAGACATGTGCTGGGACTGTGCCGCTGCTCATGACGGTCACGACTCGTTGACCAATTCAGCATCCATAACCGGTGGAGCACCGATAACACCTGCTCGCTTGAAGAGAGCATAGATGATCCATCCGATTCCAACGTTGAGTCCAATGAATCCTGCCATTCGACCAATGTACCATCCCGAACTGTTCGGATCTGGCACAAGTGTGTCAATGAATGAGAGAATACTGGATTCCGTTCCGAAGAATGCCTCACCGGTCAAGAGACCAGCAGCGACCATGAAGGTGCTGAGGAGAATCAACGCACGCTTCTTCTCAGCAGCTGTTGCTCCTTCCTCAGCCTTGATCGCCTCAATCTTTGGCTTGAGTTTCTTCTCTTCCCACTTGTCACGACTGTATCCACCGATGAGCATTGGGAGCGTATGTGGAACGTCGAGGTACATACCAAGACCGAAAGAAGTACCCATACCAGTAACCCATTCAACAAACATTCCCAAGAGGAAGCCAAGTCCGAGAAGGTACAAGTCACCTTGGCCTTCAGCGAAAATAACCGAAAAGGTTGCGAAGGCGTTTGCTTGTGGAGCAATCAAATCAATTCGACCCTCAGCAAGCTGAATTGAGAGGAAGATAGCAACGGCAGCACCAATGATTGCTCCGGGGACAACACCCATGATGTTCCCTTTCGAAATGTGGTACGGACGGTTACCGATGTAGAGGCTGTTCTTGTAGTCTCCAATAACCGTTCCAGACATTGAAATTGCTGATCCGAAAACGGTTGTTCCAACAAGTCCGAGGAGGACGGCATCTTGCTTATTCAGTCCAAGAGCCGAATCGAAGTTGAGGAAGATACCTAGAAGCATGAGCAGGACAATGAACGAGGTTCCTGAAACCGGTTCAATACCCGTCTCACCCATAACACGTACAGCAATCGCTCCCAAGAGGAACGTTGTCATGATCAGGACTGTTGCAAAGATGACTGCAGCGGCGATCGGGAAACCACCAACCCAGAAGATGAGAATCATGGAGAGGAAGGTCAGTCCCATGAAGATTGGAATGTGCATAAGCGGCCATTCGTACCAGCCTTTACCTTCCATGTATTCTTGCGAACCTTCCCCTTTGAAGGCTGCACCAATGTCCTTGAAGATGTTCGCAAACGTTCGCCACATTTTCGCCAGACCAAACATACCACCACCGACGATGGAACCGATAGCAATGGTTCGAACCGTCTTTGAAAAGGCGATCATCTGCAGGGCTTGACCTCCTTCACTCGCATAGGCTTGGATAGGTACGTTGGCTTGCATGGTTGCATCATAGACAGGGAAATTTGCAAACACTGCAAGCGGAACAAGGAAGAACCAACCGACAAGTGTACCGAGGTTAACCAAAAACGCTACACGTGTTTTCATGAACCAACCAATGGCGAACATGGAAGGTGTCAATGCAACACCAACATAGGTGTAAGCAAAAGGATTCCATGCGCTGTCTTCTGACCATTGTGTGTACTTTTTCGACGAACCATCTTCATAGATTCCAGATGGTTGGTGGATTTTTCCTGCACTGTAAAACGAGGCGAGTCCAACATCACCGACATGTAACGTTTCTGCAAGATAATCCATAACGGAGAGTTTCTTATCGGAAAGCCAAATCAAGGGATATTCGATGAGGAACATTCCAATCATCGTGATTCCAGTCCATAACCCGATGGTTTTCAGTGACTCACGAGCGTGTTCGACAGCACCTGTATTGACGTCAGAAGCAATATCTAGCATCTTCAAAGTTGCTTCAAATCCAGGTAGTGGGAGAGGATCCTCAACCAGCCAAACACGTCGAAAGATGATAAAATACATCACTCCAAGGAAACCTGCGAACATGGATGCGACAATGGCAATGAAAGCAAGCCTGAACGCTTCACCATCCTCCAGTGTGATTAACGGACCATCGGCAAGTGAATACTGAGCTTTCGATGCTAACAAGAAGATTGCAGGGAAGGTGAAAATGAACCCCGTGGATGCGTGGGTCGCACCTGTTGTCGCAGAAGTCGCAATGTTCACTTCGGAAGGTGACCACTTGAGTGCCATACCCAACAAGTACGCAATGTACCATGCTGCGGAGATAGCAAGTCCGAGTTTCAGTCCAATATATGCAGTAACACCGGAGAAGATAGCACCAATGGCAATTCCGATCATGACTTTGGATGGAGACCAATGCGATACTTCGAAGGATTCATCGAGGTTTTTCTCTTCGAGATATTGTTCCAAAACACCTGTGTTCAGGTTGTTGTACATCTCGTCATCAAGCCAAGTCAATGTCCCGTCCTCAATCGCTTTGAGTCCCTTTGCAGTGACCGGCTGACGGTATGCTGAGCGTTGAACTGTTGAATCCGAAGAAGATTTCTCGTCCATAGTGTCCACTCCCAATAGAATGCTGGTGACGCGGGCACTTGAATACAGTTGCCCTCGGGAATTTCGAATACGCTCACAAAACGTAGGGTTTATTCGTACGGATTGTGATAGTACCACATGAGCGGGGCAACAGGCGAGGCGAAACTTTTGCGACTTGGGGCACAAGATTTGAACAACGACGGTCGAATCATCAACCTCGTTATTGCTGGTTCAAGTCGGTTCTACGACTACTCTGTTATCGAAGAAATTCTGGATCAATGGATTGAAATTGAGGGCTATCCTGATCTAATAATTGTTGGCGGGGCTAGTGGTGTTGATTATCTTGCGGAACGCTGGGCAACCAACAATCACATCGAGTTCATCATGTTCAATGAATTCTGGGACAATCCACGACCAGGACTCGAAGATTCTGGACGAGATGAGGCACCATTGGAATTGACCAAAAAACTCCTCGAAGCAGCAACACACGTCCTTGCATTCCTTAGCGAAGGTAGCAAGTGGACAAAGGTGGTCGCAGATGAAGCACATCAACGAGGCATTCCTACGTACGTGCATCACTTGGATGAGTCCGATTGAGAATGTTTGATGAAGCGTGCGGGGATTCCCGCCCAAACTTCGCCATCTGGAATGATCTTCCGCTTCGGAAGTACAGCCCGACTACCTAAGATGCAATTCTCTCCAATTCGAGAACCGGGACCAACCATGGTTGCACCACCAACGGTAGAATTCGCTCCAACGATGACCTTCTCAAGCACAATATTACCATTCTCGACAAGGTGTCCATTGATGGTTGCACCTCCGCCGACGACGACATTGTCGCCCAACTCAACCAATGAAGGATCGTTGATTGTGGAAGAATTGATGTTCACATTCTTTCCAATTTTGCATCCAGCCAAACGATAGTATGCATTCGCGAAAAACGACGGAACAATATGGTTCAAGAACGGTTGAGTCGAACGATGAAGTTGACCACAAATCGCCCAACGGATGGTTGTCATGGAGGCTAAAGGCGCTACTATTCGATCCTTGATTCGGAGTCGGATGATAGCCTGCAAGGTTCCTGAAAGAAGCAAGAGAAACATACCCCATGCCAAAAATGCAATTGAGGCTGAGAAGCCAATTACGAACAAATCTAGCCAACTCTTGTCACCCGGACCAAAGGATGTCATCCAATCAAAAACGTAGATCGCTGGGGCAATGGGTAAACCCCACACGACTCCCATGAGGAGAATCATCACGATAGAAAGCACGGCTTGTATCTGTGTGAAGCCACGCATGGCGTTCACCCATCATGCATCGCTCTTCGCTGCAGCTTCAGCACGTGCGTCCTCTTCTTCTGCAACACGGATTCCTTCCTCGAGGTCAACCCGACTGGTGAGGTAGGTACCTGCAAGAATAACAATCGTGATGGACAAAATCGCAACACGACTATCGAATGTTGTACTTGCGATTGCATACAATGCTGTTCCGATCATGGCAGCCGATTTTCCAAGGAAACCAAAGAACCCATAGAACTCAGATGCTCGAGATTTCGGAGTTAGCATGGAAAACATCGACCGTGCTTGTGCACCTGCAGATCCCATTGCACAACCCACGAACATTCCGAGAATAATCCACTGCAGTGAAACACCAAGGTTGAGAGGTTTCCAAACATTATCACGCATAAGTTCTGCCCAGCCATCGACCATCCCGCCTTGGTCAAGCATGGTTGGATGACGATCACCGATTTCATCCGAGCCCGCAATTGTTTCATTTCCTCCGAGGACGATGATTGAGAATCGGTGGTCGCTTGTGTTGTCAAAGGCGTTGACTAGTGCAACAGCATCTTCTTCGGAAATCGATTTGACATCTTTCTCTTCAACAGTTGCTTGGTCTGCGAGGAAAGATGCTCCAAATACACCGGCTCCGACGAGCAAAAACGCTGCAAACAATCCGATAATCCCCATCTCTTTATCCTGTATGAACTTGATTCCAAATCCAAGCAGACCAACCATGGCCAAGATGAACAAACAGACGACAAGACCTTTGCCAAGCGTACTATCTCCTGCCTCTTCAACCGAATAATCAGTATCGGGGAAATGGGCTTGGAAGTTATCTCGGAAGGCTGCATCTCCTTCTGAATCCTCTCCAATCCAGCCTTCATAGCCTCGATCGTAAAGGGTTGTCATCTCGTACATGCCAGATTCATCATTCCATTCAAATTGGAAATCATAGCGCTCTGCATCATCCTGGCCTTCGAGTTCAAGCGGAGCAAAGCCAGCAGCAGTAACTGACACTGCACAATAGATGAGCAAAGCTACCATCAAAGCAAACTTGGTTCCTTTCTTTGCAGCGAGTTTCCCAAAGACGAATGTCATTGGAACGGCAACGATGTTAACGGTTAACAACAGCATGATGTTCATGCTCGGATCGATTCTCAAAACCGACTCGCCAAAGGCACTTGCCATGCTTGCAATGGTGTTGACACCGTCGTAGAACAACAAATACGCAATGAGGAAAAAGGCGAGTACCTTGAATTTACGAATTTCCTTTGCCGTTTGGAACACTTGACCATAGGCAATCTTTGTTGCGCTCACGACACGAGCAACGTTGTTTTTGCCAAGTTTATGCCATTCCATTTCCGTTGGAATATCTGGTTCAGGAGTCCATTTGAAAATAAGTGCACCGAAGCCCCACCACCACAATGCCGAGGTGACGAAAATGACGGCGAGTTTGAAATCAGTATCCCAATTAAAAGGTCCAAGAAGGAGAATCAGATGGAACACAAGGAGGAGTGAACCTCCAGCAAATCCGTAGATGTAACCCCATGTCGACAATTTGTCCTGTTCATCTCGAGAACCGAGATACGGCATGAAGGAGTAGTAAATGACGTTACCACCGGTAAACCCAATCGTACCGATCGTGAACATCATGGCGAGAATAATGTAACCGTCCGAGCCAAAATACGGTGCTGCTCCCATCAGGGCACAGAAGATGATACCTGCTGCAGTATACCATTTGAGCAATTTCTTCTTGATAGGCATCTTATCAGCAATCACCCCGAGAGCGGGGGCTGTAAGGACAACAAAGAGCATCGAAATGGTCAACACCGTTGCGTAAAATGAATCTCCAGATTGCGTACCAGTAGCCTTGTTGTACAAATTAGCCATCAATGCTGGAGCAATAACGGTCATCACGGTAAGAGCGTATGCTTGGTTTGCCCAATCAAAGAAATACCATCCCTTGATTGCTTTTTGGTCATCATCGCTCATCGATGAAATCATGTCTTTTGCTGTATGCATGTTGTCTGAAATGGCCATTTCGCTCATGGTATCCCTGGCCTACCATGCTCGACTTGGTTTATGAAAACAGCACCTGCATGGTTCTGATGTTTCTTCGTTTGACTGGTGTTAACAAATCTTCAAACCATGTAACTCTTAGCAAACGGTATGAGCAAGGAATACCCTACTCTTCTCGTTACAGGATGTACGGGTTTTCTTGGACGACAAGTGGTACAAGAATTCCTCTCACGTGGATACAACGTTCGTGGTACGACGAGAACAGATGAGAAAAATTACCCCCAGATTCTCGATGCGTTCTCCGCAGGTCAAAACTTCGAACTCTGCACGCTTGATCTTACAGACGATGCGGGGTGGAAGGAAGCAATGGAAGGTATCGATGCTGTCATTCATACTGCATCCCCATTCTCTGCCTATGAACCAAAGGATGAGATGGAGTTGATTCGACCAGCAAGAGATGGAACACTCCGAGTTTTACGAGTAGCGTATGAATCAGGAATACGTAAGTTTGTGATTACATCTTCAACTGCAGCCATATCTGGTGCAACTCCAACAACAAAAAATCAAACCTATACAGAACGAGATTGGACCGATTTGAACAAGGATATTTCCGCTTATACGAAAAGCAAAACATTAGCAGAACAGGCAGCGAGGGAATTCGCATCAACACACGAAGGTGTTGAGTTGACAACCGTCAATCCGAATGTCATTTTCGGACCACTCCACAGCGGAACATCTGGGACAAGTTTGAGAATCATTGAATCGATCGTTCAAAGTTCATATCCTGGATTCCCAAAGATTAGTTTCGCACCTGTTGATGTTCGAGATGTTGCTTGGATGCATGCTGAAGCATTAGAGCGAAGTGAATTGAATGGTGAACGATTGATGATGGCCTCAACGCCAATCACCATGCCTGAAATCGCTGGGCACTTGAAATCAAATGGGTACAAAGTTCGCACTTGGGCACTTCCAAACACGGTTGTCAAGTTGATGGCGATCTTCATCAAAGAAGCACGCCTCGTTACACGTGGACTTGGAACCACGAATCATTACGATTGCTCAAACACCATCGAAAAGACAGGATGGGTCTCGAAAAGCCACGAAGAGATGATTATCTCGGCTGCAAAATCTCTTGGATTTCAATGATCACGGATGATCTTGTAGCGGCCAAGGGCCTCCATCCACATGATCTCTTTCCCAGCCTCGATGTTCATCTCGGTTTCCAAAGGAAGGATCATCATCGAATGGTCACGCATGTTCATTGCGTGAACTTCTACACCATCGATGTGGGTGACCATGGCGGTTCCCTTCTCAATCATTGGCACGCTGATGGAATCAGTAACTGTTCCTACGTGTGAGATTTTCTTATCGCTGAAGATGTTGACCAACTCAAGACGCGCCTTTGCAGAGCCGTGCTTTCCAGGCTTGGACTTGGAGATGCTCAAAATCTTGTAAGCTTCATCGTCCACAACACAAAATCGTCCAACTTTGAGGGTTCGAATTTCTACACGGTCGGTTCCTGGCATGAACCGACGCTGTGGTGGTGGCTTATGACAGTTCGGTTCTCTATGTTCGGATTTCACAGTTCTCGAACGTCAAAACGATGACCGGATTGTTCGAACGAATGACCTGTAATCAGAGCATGAAGTTTTGCTGCAACATCATCTGGATTGGTCAAATCTCCATCGCGATGATACCCTACAAATGATTCAACCAAGGGAAAATCCTCAGGACTCGATGAGCGAATTTCGAGTTGCATATCAGTGTTCACAATACCAGGGGCGATGGCAATCGAGGTGATTCCATCCTTTGCTCCTTCTTCTGCCAAACATCTCGACCACATATCAAGTCCAGCCTTTGAAATGCAATACGCTGACCACGAATGAAGCGGACGTAGCGCTGCACCACTCGAGATCGTCGTCACCCGACAATGCTCTGATGCTTTCATTTTCGAATACAGACCTCTTGTGAGCCTTTGAACACCAGTAATGTTGACGTTGATGTTTCGTTCCCAAGATGCATCATCCGCATCAGACATAGGCTGAATTGGCGTAATCGTTCCCGCATTGTGAACAATCCCATCAAGAATTTCCAAATGCTCCATGGACTTAAGAGCAGCATCGATGGATTCGGAACTTCCAAGATCGCATTCAATCGAAAACGAAGAGGAAGATATGGCTTGGATTTGAGCACATGCAGCATCGAGTTCATCAGACGGACGTGAAAGAAGAATAACACGTACGTCATCGTTTGCTAACGACAGAGAAATAGCACGACCAATGCCCTTTGATGCACCCGTGACGAGGAATGTTTTCTTGCCCATATACGGCTTAGGGCGAGACATTTAATCATAGTTTTGAGATTGTATTCAAACAGGAGTATATTTACCAACAGGCGGTGTTGGAGTCATGTTCGATTTGCCAGAGCATCTCTCCGAGCGATGTAAATTGGCAAATTCGAACAACGAACTGAACGGTCAAGGACCTGTTGTCGTATGGCTCAAGTCATCCTTGCGTACGCATGAGAATCCTGCTCTTGATGCTGGGCGAATCATCGCTGCACAATTCAATCGGGCTTTGCTCGTCTACCAAGGAATCGATGAACGATACCCACATGCCAACGCCCGTCATCACAACATCCTCTTTGATGCTGCAATCGACATGCATCATGGCTGTCAGCAACTTGGTATCGATTATGTCTTGCATGTTGCCAGAGAAGGCCATCGGCCATCGATCATGAAGGAATTCGCTACGACTGCCAGCCTCATCATTACCGACTTGTTTCCTCTACCACCATGGAAACACTGGGTTCATCGAATCGCATCAGAAGCACAATGCCCTGTGATTGAGATTGATTGCCATTGTGTTGTTCCTATGCCTGTTTTTGGAAAATCTGTTGACAGACCCTTCCGTTATCGAGATGCAACGAAAAAATTGAGGAAACGCAGAGTTGGTGCATCTTGGCCAATTCTTGACATCGAAGCCCCACAATCATGGCACGGAAAACTTCCCTTCAATCCGGTCGACATCGCTACACTATCGTCTCCAAATCAACGATTAGCATTGTTGCGTACGTGCAACATTGACATGTCGGTACACCCTGTTTGGGAACAGCGAGGAGGAGAGCGTGCAGCTTTGAACCGTTGGCAAGACTTCCTTTCAAACAGATTGTCTGGTTACGCTCGCAGACGCAACAATGCTGCTGACCCTGAAGGCGTTTCCAGACTTTCCATGGCCATCCATTATGGTATGATTTCGGTAATGAAAATCGTGCGCGAGGCACACGAAGTTGGCACAAAGGCGGCTGAAAAATTCCTTGATGAATTGTTGATCTTCCGAGAACACGCTTGGCATCATGTCTACTCGAAAGAGGAACCGTATGGATCGCACAATTTGCCGAACTGGGCATTGGAATCGTGGCGAGATACTTCAGATGATGTTCGCACAACGCTCCTTTCGAAAGAAGGGTTTGAACTCGGGAATTCTCCAAATCACCTCTGGAATTTATGCCAGACATCTCTGTATCGACATGGCGAACTGCACAACAATCTGCGCATGACATGGGGTAAAGCAACACCACATTGGACACCGGCTATGGAGGATTCTCTCAACATTGGACAACATTTGAACGATAAATTTGCCCTCGACGGTAGAGACCCTTCTTCGATTGCTGGGATTCATTGGTGCCATGGTCTGTTCGATCGGGCTTTCCTTCCACCACTACCGGTCATGGGCGTGGTACGAAAACGTGAATTGGAAACCCATCAATCACGACTGGACATGGAAACATACGAACGACATGTCACGCGTCTTGCTTACCAGCAAGAACGTCCCTTTGTGATTGTAGGTGCTGGATTTGCTGGTGCACGTGCAGCCCAAATACTGACCAACTATGGTTACGATGTTCTCGTACTCGACAAAGGAACCATACCAGGAGGTCGAACATCAACCAAGCGCAGAGAAACTGGAGCATACAATCACGGTTGTGATGCACTCGATGGAGAACTCTATGCTGACTTGTCCATCACCGAGATGCTCGATGGGACTGATGTACGTTGTGATACACGAATTGTTTCCATCGAATCAAAATCAGATCACGTCCTTCTCGAAGATGAGAAAGGATTCACATGGGAAGCAGAAGCGGTCATATTGACGTGTCCAATCCCTCAATTGTACAAACTGATGGAAGGCCGTGTGCCATCCGAATGGAAAGAACATCCCTACATCTCCAATTGGACACTGATTTGTACGGGAAGAAGTCCAGTAACAACGAGATTACTCGGTTATACGTCAGATTCTATAGATTTAATTCGAAAAGGAATTGACCATGAAGAATCCAATGTCCTTATTGTTCAGATGGAGAACAAGTGGAGCAAAAAACACCTTGAAAAATCCAGAGATGAAGTAACAGATTTGATTCGTCAAGAGATTCAATCTGTAGATCAAGATTGGTTGGAATCTGCTGTACACCATGCCCATCGATGGAGATTTTCTCGACCAACAAGTCAACCAAAGGCCATCGATGATGATCGAATCACGTTTGCAGGCGATGCGTGGGCGGAACCAATTGGAACCGTGCAAGCTGCGTTGAAATCAGCGGAACAAGCAGCCCTTGAGCTCATCTGGAAACGCCATTATGCAAAAAAACAGCAAAAATCAATTTCAGTGCAAACAACACTGTTCTAGGGCGGATTGTTTGGATACACATCCCACGGCTTTGAGCCTCGTTTCCTGAACATTGATTTTTGCATCGCCTTCAAAATCATCCATGCGAACTTGAACGCACGCTTGATGCTTTGAAAGGGATGAAAGACATACCACAGAGGGTTTTTCCAATTTTTCAAAGGATAGCGTAACTGTCTCAACATACCCTGAGGAATGTCTTCATTGACGCCGTAGGTCTCAGGCCTCCTCTTTTGGGGCATGAAGTAGGTTCCAAACAATTGATCCCAAATGGGTAGAAACGTTGAGTAATTCGTCCAAATAGCATCGCGCTCGTTCGTGTGATGCCAATGGTGAAATTCTGGTGTAATGATGAGACGATGCAACCATTTCAATCTCCAGCGAACATTCGCATGCAAAAACAGGCCAAGAATCAATTGAGCTGCTGCGAGAGCCCCTGTTAATTCAAACGAAAATCCTGCAGACACCAAAAACACGAATGCAGGTGCGAGGATTGTACCGTCCAATGGGTGCCCACGGAATCCACTTGCCCAATCCAAATGTTCTGTCGAGTGATGAATAGCATGGAACTTCCAAAGGACTGGTATTTCATGATAAAATCGATGCGTCCAATACACCAGCATATCGAACAAAAGAATACCAATCAAGGGCATGTATTGCTCAGGGATTTGATCGACATATGGTCGAAGAAGCAAACCAGGTATCCAAGCAAGACTGAGAATTCCTACGATTACAGCAACAAATCCGGCCAGTAGACCGAGCAAAGGAGAGGCAAGGGCGTAGCCAACATCGGTATCGAGGTGCGGGCGTCGAATCTTCTGACCTTTGTGTCGAGGAAAGAGCTTCTCGAACGGTACAACGAGGACAAAAAGCAGCAATACGACGAAGATACCCTCAACTGAGATGTACAGTGCAACGGCAATCAGTGTTAACGTCATCAATCGTAGAATCATGGATACAAGACGAGTTCTGAAACCAATTGTCTCATCCATAGCCTACCACTTGACCTGCGCCTAATAGAGATGTTTAGTTCGTGAGTACTAACGAGAGGTGATAAACCCCCTGTCGTTGGTTTTAACATGGCATTCATGGCTTGTTCAACCTGCCTTAGCATCCGCATTTATCCTTACATGGGTTTCATGACTGGACAACAATACCAATGCCAAGATTGTGAAACCATCTCACCCATTGTCATTGAATTCGAAACTGAAGAAGATTTCAATGCCTTTCTCGAGGCTCGGCTTGGCGATCAAGAGGAATAAAATCCTCGTATAGAGCCTCATTAACGTCCGAATCTTCATATGTGAAAAGACAAAATTCGTTTTGGATGGGATGCATATGATTGAGCGAAAGCAGGATGCACTAAACGGAGCAATGCTCCGAGCACTCATGGCCGAACACCTACGAGAAGAGCGAGAAAAAGTTGAACATCAGCCCATCCAAGATTCATCCTTTTCGGCATTAGCATCACGAATTGTCGACGATGCACGCAGTGGTATGACACACAAATCTGCAGCCTCTAACCTTCTTGCTGAGATCGGACTTGAGACACCAAATCAAGCCATTGAACAATCACCAATGCGTCATGTTGGTCAGCGGGCTCGAAAGATCCCACTTCAAACCCGAAAGGTGCGCAAAGTCAAGCGAACTTCCCGCGCACCACCCCAAACACGAGGTCGCCCGTCGGTTGGACACGAGAAAAGAAAGAGAAGCATCCGACTTCCCCGAACTTGAGACTAACCGTCAAAAAGGGACAACCCTGCGGAGGGTTGGGTGAGACCATGATTGACCTTGCAAATCCAAGCGAAGAGCATCAAATGCTTCGTGAAATGATTCGTGATTTTGTTCAAGAATTCGTAGAACCGCAAGCGCATGAATACGATAAGATAGAACAATTCAACATCGAACTGTTCAGAGAACTTGGCGAACTTGGTCTTCTTGGAATCACAGTGCCAGAAAAATACGGTGGAGCGGGGCTGGATGCGGTTGCAGCAACCATCGCTCATGAGGAACTTTCCTACTCCGATGCTGGGTTTGGACTTGCTTACTTAGCGCACTCAATGCTCTTTGTCAACAATCTTGCTTACAATGGTTCGGAAGAACAGAAGATGCGAATTCTTCCAAAGGTTTGCTCTGGGGAATGGATTGGAGCAATGGCAATGTCAGAACCGGATGCAGGTACAGACGTTCTTGGATTGTCAACAACCGCAGAAAAGAACGCAAATGGTGACTGGGTTCTCAACGGTCGAAAGATGTGGATTACCAACGGTTGCATTGACGATCAAGGCACACCTGCGGACATCGTTTGGGTCTATGCTCGAACAGGATATGACGATGAAGGGCGTGTCAAACTTTCAACGTTCCTCGTCGAGAAAGGCATGACAGGATTCAGCGTTGGACAGAAAATCTTCGACAAGACAGGAATGCGTGCATCCAACACGGCTGAACTTGTCTTTGATGACTGCGTCGTTCCTGCAGCAAATCTCGTTGGTGAAGAGGGGGGCTCCATGATCCACATGATGGGGAATCTCGAGATTGAACGCCTCACACTTGCGGGCATGTCTGTTGGAATCGCTCGACGTTGTCTTCATGAAATGAATAAGTATGCGTCAGAACGCGAAGCATTCGGCGTTCAAATCCGCTCCTTTGGACAAATGCAGCGTCACATCGGAGAATCCTGGGCAAAGTACCGAGCCATGCGTGCATACGTTTACGATACAGCCAACAACATCCAACTTGGAACATCTGGTCAACGTCTCGATTCTGATGGAGTCAAACTGTTTGCAACAACAGCTGCAAAGGAAATTGCAGATGCAGCCATTCAGGTCATGGGTGGTTATGGATACGTTGCAGAATATCACGTTGAGCGTTTATGGCGCGATTCGAAACTTCTTGAGATTGGTGGAGGAACCCTCGAATCGCACCAAAAGAACATCACTCGAGATCTTTCGAAAGATTCTGAAGCCATCAATCGATGACTTCGTTGGTCTCCTTAATGCCAACCATCTGCTTTGTCATACGCCATGCAGATGTAATCATGCTCACGCCAATGATTGCAGCTGAAGCGAGGACAGTTGTCCATACCCAAGCACTCGATATCGTTGAGAGCGATTCCTCTGAAAGAAGCATTCCCATCATTGCAGCCATTGCAATGGCCAATGAGATTTGAATTCGATAGAGTAATGGAACCGCAAGAACCGTACCGACACGAGCCATTCTGAGGAAGAGAAACATCGACCAAGAAAATACACCGATTGTCCATAGGAGGATACTTGGCTCGTACGTGTCAAGCAGAAGAATTTCATTGTCTCGAAGATAACCATCAGCAGAGAACAAGGAAACCAAGAGTAGGAGCGAAGCACCCATAATGTTGAGAACCTCAATCAATACGTTCCCACTTCGAACTTCTCTACGCTCAGGTTGTTCATCTGGTTCTATATCCTCCAACGTTGAAAGTGGCATATCCTTTGTAACCGCAGTTCCTAATTTTGTAAGTCGTCGCTCAATCATATCAATGCGTTCACTGAGACGAACCATTTCCTCAACGATCTGAATCTGTGCCTCGTTTTGGGAATTCAATAATTCAAACTGCTGTGCATCAACTTCGGGTAAAATCATCATTGGTGGAGCGTTGTCGATGTATCCCTCATCTTTCAAATCAGATTTGATAGCTTCCATCTTGGCCTCTTTTTTCATCTTTGAACGCTCTTTTGTTTCAACAACCTTATTCTGAATCGCACCTGTTGTCGACTCTATGCCAGATTTTGTTGCATTTGCGGCTCTCTTCGAGAGTTCTGCAATTTGTGTTTTGGTTTTTTGGAGAAACTCCATGATGGGATTTTCTGTTGGCAAACCTTCGACCATGCTTAACCTAACAACGGCTATGATTTAGGATATTCGCAATCAATACTCAACAGGAATTGGGTCAAGTGTT